>JBFLWA010000004.1:0-142775 GCA_040758135.1 Bacillota bacterium
CGTTGAGAGGTTCTTCCACAGGAAAGATCCGGCTGATCTATTCTACCATTCCAGCGACTGACCGGGGGACATTTTCTCAGTCCCATTTCGGCACCAAAGGGGTGACATTTTCACAGTCCGTTGACATGCAGAAACCCCGGCGGCAGAACCTGGTTAACTCCAGAGCATCTTCCTTTGCACAATAAGACACTCTTAGCTATCCTGGAAACGGTCTAAAATGCGCTGCGCCTGCAGAGCAAAGCCCTCGGCCTCTTGCACGTTACCGTTTACCGCGGCCAGTCTGGCCCGCGTCGCGTACAGCTGCCCAAGCCAGTAGCGACCGGTTTGCCCGCCCATGATCAGCTCCTCAGCCTGCTGCAGAAGCCCTTCAGCTTCATTCGCCGCCTCCGGCCCGGTACCGGCCAGGATAAGTTCTGCCTCCAGCAAACGGGCGGCCGCTGCTTCCTCCGGATCGCGCTCCCGGGCCAGCTCGACGGTGAGCCGGGCCAGCTCGCGGGCGGACCGCCGGTGTTCCTGGGCCTCGGCACGGTCGGCATTGGCCAGGGCGGCCAGAAGCCGGGCCAGGTTGATAGCGCACTTGGCCGCCACCTGCGGCAGCTCCCGCTTCCGGGCTGCCTCCAGGCTGCTGGAGGCCAGCTTAATCCCGAGTTCCAGGTAGTCGAGACAATGCGCGGGATCGGCCACGGCTAACTGCCAGTAGACGCCACTGAGCTCGCCCCTGGCCAGCAGAGCTTCGTCATCGCGTCCCGCAGCCAACAGTAAGCTAACTTCATCGGCGAGCCAGACGGCGGCCCGGGCCAGCTCCTCGGCCCCGCCCCGGGCCCGGGCCACTGCGGCCCGCCCCGATAGGAGGCCAATGAGGGGAGTTGTCGCCCCGGCCAGGCGGTAGATGGTCTCTGCCTCGGCCAGCGCACTTTCGGCTGCCTCCAGGTGTACGAAACCTTCGTGGTAGGCCAGCTCCAGTTGGGCCAAGCCGTGGTCCCGCAGGTCCTCGGCTCTCTGGAACTCTTGCCTCAGCCAGCCCTCGAGGATCGCCGGAACCTCATCCAATGCGGCTACCGACGCGTCAGCGATATCCCCGTCGGCCACCTCCCCGGCCCGTCCGGCTTCGGGCCGCAGCCAAATGGTCTTCAGCCCAACGGCCGCCGCACCTTGTATGTCGGCCTCCAGACTGTCGCCGATATAAGCCGCCTGGCCTGGGTCGGCCCCCAGCTGCTCCAGGGCGGCCCGGAAGAGCCCGGTCCGGGGTTGGCCGGCCTCCACTTGATTGGAGAAAACCAGAGCATCAAAGCACTCAGCCAGCCCGAGGTGCTCCACTGCGCGGCGGGCAGTCTCCGGGTCAAGGGCGGTATCGGAGACAAGACCCAGCTTGTAGCCGCGCTCCCGGAGCAACCCTAGCAGTCCAGCCTGTGGGGCGGGGCAAGTCGCCTCCGTCCGGTCTGCCCGGGCCTGGGCTGACTGACAGGCGGCCCGGAAGGTACCGGTAGTCCCGGCGGAGAACCTGACCAGTGTACCGACCAAGTCAAACAGGACATATTTGACGATCATCTGACTCCTCCATCCCTGATATCAAGCCAATTATCCCGTTTTTCTCCCAGTGATGCAAGCAGGCTCCGGGCGACTAGTCAGACCCTGGCCACGACTGCAATGATGGGGATGGCGAAACCTGCCACACCCTGTGTGTCTAATGTATTGGTGGACTATCTGCCCAGAAGAGGAGGCTACTCAGTTGCTTTTCATCCAAAATATATCCAAGAGCTATCAAAAGGGCAAGGTACGGGCCGTCGATGACCTCACCCTCCAGGTACACCCTGGCGAGATCTTCGGCTTTCTCGGCCCCAACGGGGCCGGTAAAACCACTACCATCAAGATGGTGGTCGGCCTGCTGCGCCCGGATAGCGGGACCATCACTGTCAATGGCCTCGATGTGGAAAAACATCCCCTCGTCGCCAAACGGGAGATCGGCTATGTGCCGGATAACCCCGACCTTTACGACCGGTTGACCGGCACTGAGTACCTCAATTTCATGGCCGATGTTTTCGGGGTCGATACTGAACTGAGGCGGCGCCGTATCGGCGAACTGCTGGACATGTTTGAACTCACTTCGGCCGTGGGCGACCTGATTCAGAGCTTCTCCCACGGTATGAAGCAGAAGCTGGCCCTCACCGGGGCGCTCCTCCACGACCCCAGTCTCCTCATCCTGGATGAGCCCATGGTGGGCCTGGACCCCAAATCGGCCCACCTCTTCAAAGAACTGATGCGCCGTCACTGCGACCAGGGGCGGACCGTCTTTTTCTCCACCCATGTCCTAGAGGTGGCCGAGAAACTCTGCGACCGCATCGGGATCATCAGCCGCGGTAGGCTCATCGCCTGCGGAACCATGGAAGAACTGCGGGCCGGCGCCCGGCAGCAGCAGTCGCTGGAGAGGATCTTCCTGGAGCTGACCGAAGATGAATGATTTTTGGCCTGTCCTCAAAGTAACGCTCAACAATGTCTTCGGCCTCTCTGCCGCCCGTCACCGCTACCTTATCCGACGGGAGAAGATCTGGGAGCCGGTACTTATCGGGTTGACCATCATCGCCGCCCTCAGCTCTTTCAGCTTCGTCCTGTTTCAGCCGGCCAAGGCGTTGGTGAGCGCCGGAGCTGCCCTCAACCAGCCCCAGCTGGTCTTCACCGCGCTCATCGCCTCCAGCCAGGTGATCTTCTTGGTCACCGGCATCCTGCTTATGATCTCGTCGTTCTTCTTGTCCAACGACTTGACCATTCTGGTGCCCCTCCCGGTCAAGCCGGGCAGCGTCCTGACGGCCAAATTCATCGCTGTGGTCATCCAGCAGTACCTCTTCCAGGTGGTGTTCTTTGCCGGGGCCATACTGGCCTACACCCCCCGGTTCGGCGGTGGTCTAGCCTACTGGCTGACCCTGGCCGCGGTCTTCCTGCTCAACCCGGTCCTACCCATGACCATCGCCGGTCTCCTAACAACGGTGGTCATGCGCTTCATCAACCGGCGGCACCGCGATCTCCTGATGATTATCGCCAGTGTGCTCCTACTCGTCGTGATCCTGGGGTTCCAGCTCTCGCTGACTGCGATCCCCGAAACCGAAATGCCCGAGTTCATGGAAAGGTTGATGACCAGCCGGCTAGGTCTGGTCCGGGCCGCGGGACGCGTCTTCCCGCCCAGCATCTGGGCAAGCCAGGCTGTCGCCGAGGCTGGTACCTTGGCCGGTCTGGGTAGCCTGGCCCTGGTGGTCGGCGTCAACCTGGCCGCCATGCTCCTCCTCTTCCCCGTTGGCAACCTCCTCTTCTACCGGGGGCTCATCGGCGGGCAAGAGGTAGCCCGCCGCCGTCAGAGTGCCCAACGGGTTCTGGGGTCGATCCGTCAGGTTTCTGCCTTCTGGTCGCTTTTCCGGCGCGAATGGAGGCTTTTCATCCGCAATCCCATGTATGTAATGAACAGCTATGTAGGGGCCTTGATCGTTCCTGTGATGATGGCTTTCGCCGCCTTGCAGCAAGACGCCCTGGGCGACCTCATCGAGCAGGCCAAGGCCAGCCCCGCCGGGCTGCTCGCTATAACGCTGGGCGTGGCCGCCGCCATCGCCTTCCTGGGCTCGGTTAATGCCATTGCGGCGACCAGCATCTCGCGGGAGGGCAAGTGTATCTGGATTTCGCGCTCTATCCCTGCTGCCCCGGAGGTGCAAGCCCAGGCCAAGCTGTTCCACGGCGTGGTAGCCGCGACCATCAGCTCCGTCCCGACCCTGGTAGTCTTCGCCTGGCTGCTCCGACCGGGAATCGGTCCGGTTGTCGCCGCCGGCGTCCTGGGGGTCGTGGCCAGCCTGCTCCCCCAGACCCTGGGCCTGATGGTGGATATCTCCCGTCCGATGCTGGGCTGGACCGACCCGGTGGCCGCCGTCAAGCGCAATTTCAACGCCGTCTGGCCGATGGCCCTCATGATCCCCATGGTCCTGTTGGGCGTAGTCATTGGCCGATGGCTGGCCAATGCCGGCTTCAGCGCTGTGGGCGCCGCCGCGGCCCTGGCACTGATCTTTGCCGGCCTCGACCTGGTCGCCTACCGCCTGCTCTCGGCCAGGGCACCCTCCCTCTACCAGCAACTGGAGGTGTAGTCCCAACCGTCCCAATTTTAGAAGCCTGGACCCGCCGGTCCAGGCTTCTGGCTACTTAGCCTGTGTCTGCCTAACCTCCATCTGTTGTTCCACTGCATCCGCCATCCAGCGGAGTACCTGCACTGTCCGTTCCCGGTTGAACTCGTAGTGGATCTCTTTCCCCTGCCGGTGGGCAGTCAGCAGACCCGCCCGTTTGAGAACCTTCAGATGGTGGCTCACTGCCGGTCTGGACATGAGGAAGTTTCTGGCGATATCGCCGACGCACATTGGCCCGTTCCGGCCAACCAGGCCGACAATCTGCTGGCGATGGACATCGGCCAGCGAGGCGAAGACTTCGATGGCCTCCATTATCTTCTTGGGCAGCATCAGTTCCTGCCTTACCACTCGTTCTTCCTCCCCCTGGAGCTTGTTCCCTCTACCCCTACATTCTACCCCACCCTTCCTCTGGAGACAAGGAAAGGCTTCATCAACAGAAACGGGCCGGGTAACGAAAAGCGCCCCGCCGGGGGCGCTCTGCGTTACTCTTTCAACTCAGTTATGACTTCCCGCAGTGCCTCGATGAACTTTCGGTTCTCCTCAGCGGTGCCGATGGTCACCCTTTGCCAACCATTGAGCCCGAAGATATGGGCCGGGCGGACAATAACGCCCCGTCTTAGCAGCCCCTGAAAGACAGTGGCTGAGTCGAGACCGATATTGACCAGGACGAAGTTGGCCTGGCTAGGAAGGTACTCAAGGCCCATCGCCGCGAACTCCCGGTAGAGGTAATCGCGGCCCTGACGGTTGACCCGCCGGCTCTCCGCCACATGCTCGTCATCACCGAGGGCGGCGATGGCAGCCGCCTGGGCGATGGAGTTGACATTGAAGGCCAGGCGCGGCCGGTTGAGCAGCCCTACGGCATCCGGGTAGGTAATTCCGTAGCCCACCCGCAGCCCGGCCAGGCCGAAGATCTTGGAGAAGGTCCGCAGGACGATTACCGGCTGGCCCGCTCTCAGATAGGCGAGCCCGTCGGGGTAGTCGGCGTCCTCCACATACTCGAAGTAGGCCTCATCGAACACCACAATGGCATCCGGCGGCAGCTGCCCCATGAGCTGGTCCACCTCGGCCCGGGTAACAATGGTTCCAGTGGGGTTATTGGGGTTGCAGATAAAGACCAGCTTGGTGCGGTCAGAGAAGGCCGAGATCATAGCCGGGATATCGAGCCGGCCGTCCTTGAGCGGGACATAGACCGGCGTACCTGACATCAGCTTAGTGGCCATGTCGTAAACCGGGAAGCTGGGACTGGGAACGACCGCTTCATCGCCGGGACCGACGAAGACCTCGCAGATGAGCTTGATGATCTCATCAGAGCCGTCGCCGATAATGAAGTGGTCAGTGGGCAGACCGTACCGCTCCGATAGGGCCTGCTTGAGCCGGAAAGCCGAGGCATCGGGGTAGATGTGGGCCTGTTCGGCCATTCCGGCGATGGCGGCCATCGCCCGGGGCGAGGGGCCCAGGGGGTTCTCATTGGAGGCGAGTTTGATCACTTCGGTCAGCCCCAGTTCGCGCTTGACCTCATCCACCGGTTTCCCCGGTACATAGGGCGAGAGGGTAAAGATCTCGGGGCGAGCCAGTTTCTCCAGACTCATCTGTCTTCCTCCTTAGATCGATATTCTTCCACGATCCGGGTGGCTGCTGAATAGGGGTCAAGCCGACGCCGGGCGGCCTCGGCCGCTACCACTGCCAGTTGCCCCGTCTCCCGGGCCAGCCGCAACACCGGCTCGGCCCGCAGGTCGATCACCAGATCGGTAATAACCCGTTGCATCCTTTTCTCCTGCTTCTGCTGGAGCTGGCCGGAACTCTCCAGGTAACCGCGGTGCTCGGCCAGGGCGGCCATCAGGTTGCTGATCCCCTCATCCTCCCGGGCCACGGTGGTGACCACCGGCGGACGCCAGAGACGCTCTCCGCCCAGATCGAGCATGCTCTCCAGCTCCCGGACAGTTCTCTCTGCCCCGGGCAGGTCGCCCTTGTTCACCACGAAGACATCGGCTATCTCCAAAACCCCGGCTTTTATGGCCTGGATCTCATCGCCCAACCCGGGTACAGTAACCACCACGGTGGTGTGGGCCAACTGAACTATATCCACCTCAGCCTGGCCGGTGCCGACCGTCTCCACAATGATGATATCAAACCCGAAGGCATCCAGCACCGAAACCACCTCAGCGGTAGAACGCGACAGGCCGCCCAGGTAGCCCCGGGTGGCCAGGCTGCGGATGAAGACTCCGGGGTCGGTGGCCTGCCGCTGCATGCGGATACGGTCGCCGAGGATAGCGCCTCCTGTAAAGGGACTAGTGGGGTCGACCGCCACCACCGCCACCGTCAGGCCGGCCGCCCGGTGCGCGGCGATAAGGCGGTCCACCAGGGAGCTCTTGCCTACCCCGGGCGCGCCGGTAATCCCCAGCACCCGGGCTCGGCCGGTGCGGGGGAACAGGTGGCGGAGCGCCGGACGGGCGGCTACCGCGTCGTTCTCAACCAGTGTTATCAGACGGGCCAGGGCGCGCCGCTCGCCGGCGACAACCGCCTCAGCCAGTTTCGGAGGATCATAGCTCAAAAGAGGTTCCTCCCGCCCCTGCTCTCACAGATAATATGCCAGCTGCTGGAGTTCGAGGGTCATGTCAGCATGGTGGAGGCGCACCCCGGGCGGCACCTTTAGGGTAACTGGGGCGAAGTTGAGAATTCCTTTGACCCCGGCCGCGGTACAACGATCCACCACTTCCTGGGCGGCTCCGGCCGGCACGGTGATCATGGCCAGGACAATCCCCAGCCGGCTGATGGTTTCGTCCAGTTCCTCCATACTGAAAATGCGTAACTTCTGGTCGATGAGCTTACCCACCTTGCTGGGATCGACATCAAAGGCCGCCAGCAAGTTGAACGGGTAGTTCTTCTCCTGCTCCCTCCGGCGCAGGTTGTAACGGCCGAGAGCCATCCCCAGTTCGCCGACGCCGATCAGCGCCATATTCACACAGCAGTTGGCGTTGAGGATACTCTTTAGCTCGTCCTTGAGAAACCTGATGTCATATCCGACTCCCTGCTTACCGAACTCACCGAAGGTGGCCAAATCTTTGCGGACCTGGGCCGGGCTGACCCCAGCCATCTCGGCCAACTCCTTGGAGGAGACGTAGGGGTTGTCCAGTTCGTCCAGGCGCGAGATAATCCTAAGGTAAACAGCCAGTCGACGGATGACTACTTCCGGTGCTCGGAAAGGTCGCATCTCTTCACCTCCCGCAAGGGCTGGCTTTCACATTCTACCCCTGGCGCTCAAATCCTGCCGCTGCTCCCGGAGTTGGCTCTCTCCACCAGCTGCCGGGTGCGTCGGGCTACCTCTTCGCCACTCATGGCCACCCGGGCTACTCCGGTGCGGACCGCTGCCTCAGCCACCGCCGCTGCCACGGCCGGGGCTACCCGCCGGTCGTAGGCATCGGGGATAATGTAGTCTGGCCCGAGTTCCTCGGCGTTGATCAGCCCGGCAATGGCCCAGGCTGCCGCCAGCTTCATTTCCTCGTTGATCTCCCTGGCCCGGGTATCGAGGGCCCCCCGGAGGATCCCGGGGAAGGCCAGAACATTGTTGACTTGGTTGGGGAAGTCGGACCGGCCGGTACCGATGACTGCCGCCCCGGCAGCGGCCGCTTGGTCGGGCATAATCTCCGGTACCGGGTTGGCCATGGCCAGGATGACCGGACGGCGGTTCATGCGCTGCACCATCTCGGGGGTAATCGCTCTAGCTACGCTTACGCCGATGAAGAGATCGGCCCCCTCCAGTGCATCAGCCAGCGACCCGGACACCTGCCGCATGTTGGTGCGGACAGCAATCTCCTCCTTGTAGCGGTTCATCCCGGTGGTCCGGCCACGGAAGATGGCGCCCCGGGAGTCACAGAGGATAATGTCGCCGATCCCCATCGAGAGAAGCAGCTCAGCCGTGGCGATCCCGGCTGCCCCGGCCCCGTTGATCACCGCGGTGGTATCATCCAGCCGTTTGTTGACCACCTTTAGGGCATTGATAACCGCGGCTGCGGTGACTACCGCCGTGCCGTGCTGGTCATCGTGGAAGACTGGGATCTCCAGGATTTTCCGCAACTGCTCTTCTATCTCAAAGCAGCGGGGAGCCGAGATATCCTCCAGGTTGATGCCGCCAAAGGTCGGCTCCAACTGCCTAACCAGGCGGACTATCTCTTCCGTCGACTGGGTGGCAACACAGACGGGGAAGGCATCTACCCCGGCGAAGCTCTTGAACAGGATGGCCTTACCCTCCATTACCGGAAGGGCGGCTTTAGGCCCAATGTTTCCCAGGCCAAGCACCGCTGAACCGTCGGAGATCACTGCCACCAGGTTACCCCTGGCGGTATAGGTGAACACCTGGCCAGGGTCGTTGGCAATTTCCCGGCAGGCTTCAGCCACCCCCGGCGTATAGGCCAGGGCCAGTGTCTCCCGGTTGGCTAGGGAAACCTTACTACATACCTCAATCTTGCCACAGTTCTCGGCGTGCAGGGCCAGGGCTCGGTCTCTAAGCGTCACTCTTATCTCTCCTCCTACTGCGCAGGTATTCTTCGGGGCCCAGCCGGTAGAGATCGTTCCCCTGGGCATCGATCCCGACGATCAGCGGCATCTCTTCCACCACCAGCAGGCGAACCGCCTCTGGGCCAAGCTCGGGGTAGGCGATGATCTCAGCGCGCCGCACCGTTTGGCCCAGCAGAGCACCGGCGCCGCCAATGGCCAGGAAGTACACGGCCCCGTATTCCACCATGCTCTCCACTACGCGCGGACTCCGGGTTCCCTTGCCAATCATCCCGGCCAACCCGACCTCGATCAGGCGGGGGGCGAAACTATCCATCCGGCCGGCAGTGGTGGGGCCGGCAGCGCCGATGGCCTGCCCCTCTCTGCCTGGAGTGGGGCCGACGTAGTAGATGATTTGTCCTATCGGATCGAACGGCAGCGGCTGCTGGTTATCCAGAGCTTCCACCATCCGCTGGTGGGCGGCATCGCGGGCGGTGTAGACTACCCCCGAGAGGAGGACCCGGTCCCCGGCCCTGAGCTCCAGCAGCTCACGGCTCTCCAATGGTGTCTGCAATCGGATGGCGGTCATAGCTCGGCCCTCCCGATCCGTATCGAGTGGCAATTCAGGTTGACCGCCACCGGCAGAGATGCGATGTGGCAGGGAGCACTCTCCACCGCCACCCAGAGGACAGTTGTTCGCCCCCCCAGTCCCTGGGGACCAATCCCCAGGTCGTTGACAGCTTCCAGTAGCTCCCTCTCGAGGAGCGCCAGATTGGGGTGGCCATTGGGCTGTCCGGGGGAACGGAAGAGGGCCTTCTTGGCCAGACGGGCCGCCACCTCCAGGGTGCCGCCCACACCGACACCGACGACCACCGGCGGACAGGCATTGGGGCCGGCCCGTTCCACCGTCTCGACCACAAAACGGACTACTCCGGCCAGCCCGTCGGCTGGTTTCAGCATGGCCAGGGAACTCATATTCTCACTGCCTCCACCCTTGGCCATCAGGCTGAGGCTGAACCGGTCACCGGGGATCAGATCGATGGTAAGGAAGGCCGGCGTGTTATCACCAGTGTTCTCCCGCCAGAGGGGAGAAGCAACCATCGAGGCCCGCAGCGTCCCTTCTTCGTAGGCCTGGCGCACTCCGGCGTCCACCACCTCCGCGAGGGGGGCGCCGATAAGGTGTACCTCCTGGCCGAGGTCAATATGAACCAGTATCGTCCCGGTATCCTGACAGAGGGGACGCCCGCTTCGACGGGCCACCTGGTCATTCTCGAGAATGGTCTCCAGGACATGCCGGGCCAGGGGCCAGTTTTCTTCATCCCGGGCTCTGGCCAGGATGCGCCGCACGGGATCGGATAGGCGGCGGTTGACCTCGCGACACAGGCGGGCCACCGCCTCCGTGACAGTCTCCGTATGGATCAGCCGCACCGACTCCACCTCCCAGGGGTATTATACCATTGCCCTGAGAGCTAGTGAAAGAAAGAGCAAAGCCGGAAGGCACCACCCCCCGGCTCTAGAAGATTAGCCCTGCTACACCTGGCCGGTCATGCGCAACAGCAGCTCAGCAATGATCGCCGACCCGATGAAGGTACCGGTGAATACCAGAAGAGCGACGACGATGATCTTCCAGCCCAGCCTGGCAAAAGCGTCCAGGTCCCGGCCAATGGCGATACCGGCATAGGCCAGCACCGGTGTGGTCAGGGCCAGAAACTGGACCTTGCCGATGGTAGCGAAGAACCAGTCGGAACCCGGAAAAGCAGGATAAGTAATCAGGATACCGACCAGCGATATATAGGCAATACTGGGCAACTGTACCCCAATCCTCCTGAGCAACTGCTGCAGAGTGAAACCAACCATAACGATGGCAATAATCAGCAGCATGCCAACCAGAGCGTCGGCCGGGTTGATCTTGAATCCCACCAGATTGCCGACCAAGGTGATGGCACCGGCCACCACCAGGATCCAGAAGACTTCCCCGTAAGACTTGGTCATTGCTTGCCTCCTCCTTTCCCGCCCTTTCCTTCTCCGACTCTGGGCTCGGCCTTGGCCTGACCCGGCCGGCTCCGGTCGCCGCTGATGGTCCGGTAGAGCCACTCAGTCAGCGGCAGCCCAAGAAAGAGCGAGGCATACAGACCGGTGGCCCCGGTGAGCAGGTTGCTGGCGGCCGCGAAGGCCAAGATATCATCCTTGAAGTTGGGCAGGGCCGCCACGAGCGCTCCCGACGAAGCCGCCATCATACTGGCGCTCCCTACCCCGCAGGCCATGCCCAACGCCTTGGCACTGAACCAGCCCAGGCTGGCAAAGAACCCGGCCATCAGGCCGAAGTAAATGGCGCCAAACAGAGTACCACAGATGTAGACTCCCATGACGCCCCGCCCTTCCGGACCGTCTAGCCCGAAAACATCAGCGACAATGGCCAGGCTCCCCTCCCGGGCGATGGAGAAGGTAGCACCCACTGCCTCCCTCTTGAGCCCCAGGGCTACTGCTACCGGGAGGCCCAGGAAGATAGTGCCCAAGTTGCCTAACTCCTGGAAGATAAGGGCAGCTCCGGCCTTGACAATGGTCGGGATGGCCGGGCCAATAGTGGTGCCGTACTTGGCCGAGAGCAGCATCACTGAGATACCGATGAGAGGGGAAGCCCGTTCCATCTCCTCGTCGGTGACGATCTTCAGGAAGCGGGGGCCAAGCAAGATGCCGATGACCAGAGCGTAAAGCATCGGCAGGAATAGTGCGGTCCCGGGACCAATGGCAACTTTCCTGATGCCAATGAACTCAGCGATGATCACTATTGCCAAAACCAACAGGTGAATTTTCCAGTCCTTCAAGATGTCTGACACAGGTTTCCCTCCAATGACTACTAGGATTTGATAAGCACGACTATGATTTCAGTAAATCCTCCCACATTTTCAGGTAATCGGCTTTGCTCATCTTGGCAGGGTACTTCTGTTTGATATTCTTCCCCCCTTTGCCATTATCGTACAACAGGTCGATAACGGTCATAGCCATGGCTTTAGCCGGAATGACATAGGCCATTTCCGGGTCAACCATCTTGTAGTCCCGGGCGTGGGCCCGGCCCACCATTCCGCCGATGCTGGGGTGGATCCCGGGCATCAGGTGAGTGATATCTCCCATATCAGTTGAGCCAGCCATATGCCCGCCTGGCAGGACATTCCCCCGGCCAATGAGGGAGGCGATATTCTCCCCGAAGAGATTAGACAGCTCCTCGTTCTGGAGGAGCGGCAGGTAGCCCGGAATCTCATCGATCTTTACCTCAGCACCGATAGCCATGGCCCCGCCCCGGAGAGCGTTATTTGCCTTTTTGCTGGCCTCAATGATGGCTTCCATGGACCGGCCCCGGACATAGGTCTCGATGCGCACATCGGCCGGGATGATGTTGACCAGGTCTCCACCCTTGGTGATAATCGGATGGATGCGGATGGAATCTTCGTCCCGGAAGGTCTCGCGGTTGAGAGCTATACCGACCAGGCCCAGCACCGCTGCGCTTAGAGCATTGATGCCCTCATGGGGCGCCCCGCCGGCGTGAGCTTCTCTGCCGACATACTGGATCCCCTTACCCATGAAACCATTACTGGTGCCGCCGACCCGGGCCTTGCGCTCGGGAAGGTTGGGTTCGGAGTGGATCATCATGGCCAGGTCAATGTCGTCAAACTCGCCCAGCCTGATCAGTTCCTGTTTGCCGCCGAGGAAATCGATTGTACCCTCGCGGCGCAGCTTCTGGCGAAACTCGATCTCCACATACTCCTCGGCCGGCAGGGCGAAGAGAGCCACATCACCGTCCAGGTGCTCCATGATGCCGGCATCAACCAGCCCCATAGCCACGCCGACCATGGCCGCGATCTGGGCATTGTGGCCACAGGCGTGGGCAGCGCCAGTTTGCGGGTCGGCGCTGGGGTGGTCGTGGCAGACCACGGCATCCAGCTCGCCCATAACCGCCACCCGCAGGCCGCTCTGCCGGCCGGGCAGGTCGCCCCTGATCCCGGTCACCGCCAGCCCTGATCGGTACTTGATCCCCAGTTCGCCGAATTTCTCCTCAACCCGGGCCGCGGTCTTCGTCTCCTTGTAGCCCAGTTCGGGCTCGGCGAAGATGGTCTCACCTAGCTCGATGATCTCCCCAGCCCGCCGGTCGATGGCTGCTACCGCTTCCCTCTTGAGCGACTCTTTATCCATTTCGTGGCCTCCTTGGTACTGCGTCCTCATCTAGTTTTTGCAAGTAACTAATTGGAGATGCAGGCATAAAAAAGCCCGGCGCTGCCGCGCCGGGCCACTCTCTTCTGGGTTATTGGCCGCCCAGGATCCCCGATTTGGTGATTCGGGCCTTCTCCTGCAGTTCTGCCAGCCACGGTCCGTAGAGCTTGTCGATCTCCCGCTCCACCAGGATCTGCTCTATCTCGGCCCGGGCCGACTCAATGGTGGCCCTTTGAGCCGCCTTTCTGTCATCCAATTTGATTACATGCCATCCGTAGAAGGTCTGGACCGGCTCGCTAATCTGGCCCACCGCCAGCCGGAAGGCCGCCTCCTCAAAGGCTTCAGTCATATCGCCCCGGCTGAAGTAGCCGAGAGAACCGCCATTTTCCTTGCTGTAAGCGTCGGTGGATTTCTCCTTGGCCAAAGCGGCGAAATCCTCACCAGCCTTCAGGCGGGCCACGATATCCTTCGCCTCAGCCTCGGTAGCCACCAGAATGTGACTGGCCTTGATCATCTCCGGTGTGTCGAATTCACCGGAATGCTCTTCCCAGTAAGCCACAATATCGTCTTCTGCAATCTGGATCTTCGGCTTCAAGATTTTTTCAGTGATGATTTGAACCTTGAGAAAGGTGCGCAGGTCGTCCGGGGTCCATCCGCTCTGGGCCATATACTCGTCCAGGATGGTGGACGAACCGTACTGGCGCTCGAAGCGCTGCTTCAGTTCAGCCAGTTTTGCGTCGACTTCACTGTTGGCTACGGTAATTCCCTGCTTCTTACCCTCCTGCAAAATGAGGATATTGGTGATAATCTCTTCCAATACCTGATTCCCAACCCGAGCGATAACCTTGCGGTCAAATTCCGAGCGGTAAACCCTCTGGCCATTGACTGTGGCGACCACACCACTTTGGTAGTTGATTACTACCAGGATAACTACCAAGAGGACGGCCATTCCGGCCATAATCTGCCACGGTTGGAACGCGCGGCTCTTGTCCCTTTTGCTCTCCTTCTTCATCGGTCTCCTCCCTTCCCTGACAATTATACTACAACTTGTCCCACTGGCGCGCTGGTGGATCTGTGAAAAACGCCCACCCTCTGTCAAGGTGGGCGTTCCGGACTATTTAGTTTGGTACCCGGAGTCTTGGATTGCCTGCCTAATCTGTTCTACCTTGGTCCGGCCTCCGTCGTAAGTGACGCTGACCTCTCCCTCTTCCAGGTTGACCAGGACATTGGAGACCCCATCCAACCGGGAGATTGCTTGCTTAATGGCCATGGCACAGTGCTGGCAGGACATACCTTCCACCTCTAGAGTGACTTCATGCCCGTTGTTTCCACAGCAATGGCTCAACCCGGTACCTCCTATTTAGTGAACTTCTCCATTACCTGGATAAGCTCTTCCACGGCAGCCTCCCCCTCATTGGCAGCCAGCGCCCGGGCCACGCAGCCGCGGGTATGGCTCTCCAGGAGATGCATGGCTACCCGGTTCAGTGCCGAACGAACCGCCGCGATCTGTATGAGGATATCCACACAGTAGCGGTCTTCATCGATCATACGAGCGAGGCCACGTACCTGTCCCTCGATTTTACTGAGGCGGCTGGCCAGATCGTCCTTTTCGGCCTGGCTTCTCATTACTATACCCCCGTAAGGTATATCCGCGTCCAGCCTACCATTCTTTCCGCCCCGCTGTCAACCCTTAGCTCTGCAGTGTGCCGCTCTCAGTGGTGATGACCTGGAATATCCTCTCCAGCGAAGCGTCCTTGGCATTATAGTAGATGATGAAGGTATTCTCACCGATGGTGCCCCGCACTTCCCAGGCCAGGGCTTCGCCTCCGCCATCGGTGGGGATGATGGCCAATCGCACATGCTGGACCTGGAAGCCCTGGTGCAGACGGGCGATGATCTCATCTTTGCTCAGCTCCGGTTGGAGCATTTGGGCTGGCCGGGTAATATGAGACATGATGTAGGCCCGGCCATCGAAGGCGGTGACCCGGCCGTCATCGAGACCCACGGTGACTTTGATCATATCAGGATAGACCAAAACCTCACCCTGTTTCCAGACGAAGGTGACGGTAGCGCTACCATCGTTCTGGGCAGCGTCAGTTACCATCATATCACTGAACCCGTTATCCTCGAGGAACTTGCGCGCCCGGTCCACCGCCTGCTCCAACGAGAGGGTTGGCTGTCCCACTGCCCGGTTATCAATCATCTGGAGCGGATGGCCGCCCTGTTTGGTCAGGTCGACATTGATGTTGGCTCCACTCTTATCGCCGGTTCGCTGCAGGGTAACACTGTAGGCAGCCAGTTTCATATTGACCTCGCCCACCGCCGTGGCCTGCAGGTTGTCGCCGGTACCCCGGGCCGCGAAGGCCTGGGCCAGGCGCTTGGCCTGCTCGTCAGAGATGGCCACTCCCACCATCTGCTTGGGTGACCTCTCCTCCAAGTGGTCGGAGAAAGGTCCGTCATAGAGGAGGGTTGGAACCCCATCCAGCTCCTTCTCGATGGTATCGAGAGTGCCGGTGGCGGTGATCCCTTGCCCCTCCACCCGTCGGGTTCCCCGCCGGATGTCGCCCCAGGAGATGATCCCGCCGGCTACCTCCTGGCTAACCTTCTGCAGCTGGACGGCAAGGTTACCTGCCTGTTGATGCAGGTCGGCCAGTTTAGCCCAGTCCTCGGCGCTCAGCGGCAGGCCGCGCAGAGTCTTCTTCTGCAGGGCCAGGGCAAAGTCGCCCAATTGGTTCAGGAACTTGTGGGTCCGGTCCAGGGTGGCGTGGCGCACCGGCATCGCGCCCAAGTCCTCTACGGCCACGGCGGCCTGATGCCAGATATCGGAGAGCATCATAACCTCTCCCTGCTGGGTGTTGGTAGCCATGGTCTTGGCCAGCCCCACCTCGAGCTTCTGGACGCGTTCGAGCAGGTTATAGAAGGAACGCTGGTTGTTTATGGTCACGAAGTACTTGAAGTCCTGGGTCTCCCGGTACTGCCGGTAACCCCAGTAGCCAACCCCGGCGATGGCCAGGGCAGCCACCAGAGTGCCGACGACCCAGCCCGTGGTGCGTCTCATCTGCAATCAACTCCTTGGGTGGTTACTTGGCAAAGATATGGTTTCCGATGCGCCGGACGATCTGGCGGCTCCAGACCCAGGGGTTAACCGGCTTGGAAGGGTTCCAGAAGTAGAGGCAACCGTAGGTCGGATCCCATCCGTTGATGGCCGCCCGGGCCGCTTTCAGTGACTCGGCCGATGGCTGCGCGTTAAAGAGTGGTTTGCCCACCGACTCAAATGCCAGCGGCTGGTAGACTACGCCGGCCAGGGTGTTAGGGAATTTTGAGCTTTTGACCCGGTTCAGGAGGACAGCCGCCACTGCTACCTTGCCTTCATACGGTTCGGCCAGGGCTTCGCCATTGACCGTCCGGGCCAACAGGTAGACATCGGTGTTGTTACTGACACCCCTGGTAGGAGCGGCACTGACCGTACCGGTGGGCAGCCCCAGAGCCGCCCTGGTCTGCGGACCGACTATCCCATCCACCCGGAGCCCGTTCTTAGCCTGGAAGTAGCGAACCGCCCGGTAGGTCTGAGCACCATAGATACCGTCAATGGGGCCGCGGTAATAGCCCCAGCTCTGTAGCTTCCACTGGACTGTCCGGACATCTGCTCCCCGGCTTCCCCAATAGAGGGTACGAGCCTCGATGGGGGGACTGATAGTCGTCAGGACCGCGAGGGCCACCGCCAGCAACACCACTTGAGCGAGGAGTCTGGGCCACGACTTGTGTTTCATCAGGATTCTCACCTCATTACTGCGATTTGGGCCAGGTCACTCTTGGTCTAGTGTGTCTTTACGGCGCCCTGCCTATCCGAACTGGTGGTAAAACAAAGAGAGCCGTCGCGAGACGGCTCGATGCCCATACACTTTGCAGTTCTACCGGGCGGGCCTCGTCGGGCAGCTGGCGGCCCGCCCGCACCCGGCGCAGGAGGTACAGCCGCCGGAGACTACCAGAGGACTGTGGCAGCGCGGGCAGCGCCCCTGGTCGGGCCGGGCCTGGTAGCCACAGGACGGACACTTGATGGTCTCCTGGCGATCGGGGGTTTCCTGCATGGTAACCCTCTCCTTAAGCTGGCAGCAGCTGGGCCAGGCGGAAGACCACCCCACCCACTAGGAAGGCGATGGTCAGGGAGCCGACCCACATCAGGGCCCCCTCGACCCGGCCGCGCTCCTTAATGATGGTCAGTACCGAGGCAATGCAGGGTACAAACAGGGTGATAGTTACCAGTGCCGCCAGCTGTTGCGGGTGGCTCATGGCCAGCGTGGAGAGCCCGGCCGCGCCGAAGTCGCGACGGACGAACCCCATGATAAAGGCCCGAGCCGCCGCTGCCGGCAGGCCCAACCAGCCGACCGTCAGCGGGGCCAGCCAGCCCTCGAGCCCGGCCAGAGTGCCGGTCTGCTGCAGGATCCCGATGAGCAGTGCCCCGACGGCGAAGAGCGGAGCCGCCTCCCGGATGAAGCTATAGGACTTCGCCCAGGTCTTGCGCACCACATTGCCCAGGATCGGCCAGCGCAGGGGCGGCAGGTCAATGAGCAGGTCGCTGGAGCGCCCCGGGAGCACGGTGTTGAGCAGCTTCCCGGTGAGGCCGAAGACCAGGGTGATCACGGCCAGGTAAACTGCGAAGTAGACCGGACCCAGTGGAGCCAGCAGCCCCAGGATCACGCCCAACTGGGCCGAGCACGGAACGGCCAGGGTCACCAGAAAAATGGCGATGCGCCGCTCCCGGGTGGTGCTGAGGGCCCGGGTAGTCATGGTCGCCATGGTCACACACCCAAGACCAACGATAATGGGAATAATGGCGCGGCCGTTAAGCCCAATTCCGGTGAGCACCCGGTCGACCAGCACCGCGATGCGGGGCAGGTAGCCCGAGTCCTCCAACAGGGAGAGGAACAGGTAGAACCCGACCACCAGCGGGAGCAAGAGGCCGAGCAGGTAGGTGATAGTCATGGTGAGCAGCCCGAACTCGCCGGCCAAAAGCTGCCCGACCACACTCTCCAGGTCGACCAGGCGGCCTACCAGTCCCCGCACCAACGGCTCCCAGTATCCGATGAGCAGCGTCTCTTCGGTGAAGCCCACCACGGTCTGGGCCACGAAGACCCCGATCAGCTGATACAGGCCCCAGAGGATCAGCGCCAGAAGCGGTAGGCCGGTCAGAGGACGGACCGCCAGCCGCCCCAGAATGGTCCCGAAGGAAGCCTGTTCGCTGGTCTCCTGAACTACCTGTTTCACCAGCCGGTCGACGGCTGTCCGCCGGGCCTGGTAGATCTCTTCCCGGCGGTGACTGGGTGCGGTCCCGGTCCGGGCCAGGGCCGCCGCATCATCCTCCAGTGAGAGGAGCGCTTCAGCCCGGTCCCGGTGCTGCTCACTCCGGCGGTTGACCTCTGCCTGAAGCTCCGGCGGCAGAAGGGAGTTGGCGGTCCGGGCCTGCTCTATCGCGGCCTTCAGCTGGTCGAGGCCTTCACCCCGGACGGCCACGGTGGGAACCACCGGAACGCCCAGTGCCGCCTCGAGGGCGGCAGTATCGATCCGCAAGCCCGAGCGGCGTGCCTCGTCCAGCATGTTGAGGGCGACGACCATCGGCCGGCCCAGGTCGGCCAGGTGCAGGGTGAGAAAAAGATCGCGCTCCAGATGGGCGCCATCGATTACATTGATGATGATATCGGCGGTGACAATGATCTCGCGAGCGACCCGCTCTTCATCAGTGAAGGAAGACACACCGTAGATACCCGGGGTGTCCACCACCAGATCCGAACCCCAGCGGCCGCTGGAGAGGTCGACGGTGGTACCGGGGTAGTTGGAGACATCAACATAGAGCCCGGTCAGGGCGTTGAAGACTACCGACTTCCCTACATTGGGGTTGCCGGCCAGAACAATGCGGCGCCCGCCGGTGGGGAAGGGCCCGTGGCCGCTGGGGCCGGAAGCCGACCGGGGGAAACGACGGCCGCGCCTGTGGCGATACTGGTGCTGCATCTGATGCTACCTCCTCCCGTTCAGACCTCGACAGTGATGCGCCCGGCGAGGTTACGGCCGATGGCGATCTCCTGGCGACCCTTGCGGATAATCACCGGCCCGAAGGGCACCCGCTCCTGACAGGCGATCTCTGCCCCTTCACCGATGCCGAAGCGCAGTGCCTGAGCCCGGACTCCGGGATCGTCGATGCGCATAATGCGAGCCAGCTGTCCTCTTTCCAGGCGGGCCAGGGTCGTGGTCATTGGATCATCTTCCCTTCTTGATAGCTATTATCAATAAAATAATATCTTACGGAATTCGTATTGTCTAGAGCTAATTGATAATTCCTATGAAAAAATCCCCCGGGAGTCGCCCGGGGGATAACTGCTATGCGGTCTCAGTCGGTTAGCGCCATGGTCAGTACCTCCACAGATACCGTGGTAACATAGGTGTTAGTAATTGTCCGTTCACCTTCGGCCAGTGCATAGGTTGTCTCAACGCGCACCGCGCAGCTGACCTCGAAGGTCCCGGGCCGGGCCCACTGGACCAGGAACCGATAGCCGGGGTCGATGGTCACCACCTGTCGGACCTGGTGGGGCTGGGTTGGCACGGATACCTCAACAGTAAACTCAGCCGGGCGCCCGGTCACCCAGCGCTTAGGTCCGTTCAGCCGCACGCTGGGCACGGCTTCGCGCATGGTCTCATAGGCCATGGCCACCTGGTGGGGCTGCTGGGGCCCGGTACCGGGCGGCACCTCCACGGTCCAGCTGAGTTGCCGCAGCACCGCACCATTGCCGGCCACCGAGCGGGCAGTCGCCCGATAGGTTCCGGGCGCGGTGTAAGAGTAGGACTGCGTCCCGGCCAGGTGAGTCCGGTCGGCGTCCACCGCCGTCCGGCCGTCGCCGAAATCCCATTCCCACCGGGCGTGGAAGGTCCGGTCCTCCTTCTGGTGGGTCGTCTGCTTGCTGCGGCGAATTACCTGGATAACCGGAGGCGTTTTTCCCGACCCAGCCTCACCGCTGCCGGGGACTGGGGTGAGGAGTTGTGGCCCTGCCGGCGCCTTCCCGTCGCCACCGGCCAGCCTGGAGCCAGGCCCCGCCGGCTGTAACGGCAGGCCAAGGTCAACCTTCTCCTCCGGCTCCGGCGGTTGGCTGGTCACCAGGAACCGGTAACCCATGGGCACCTGGCTGGCCGCAAAGAGGTCCGCGGCCTCGGCTGCCGACCGCCACGGCAGCCTGGCGCCGAGCAGCAGCCGCCGAGCCTCCGGGGGCACTTCCCCCAAATCCAGGACGAGCTGGCCGCGAAACAGCCCGTGGCCCTCGTCTATCTCCAGCTCCAGGGAAGTCAGGACCCGCCCCTCACCGTCAGCCAAGTGCAGCCAGACCTCGGGGGATCCTTGGCCCGGCCGGGAGCGCGTCATCCAGACCTCTACCCGGCTGGCCCGGGCATCTTCCAGAGCCCGGCAGTCTATCTCGACATACACCGGCTCCCAGGGTGAGACCTTCACCTGCCCCTGGTCGCGCCACTCCCAGAGACGGGCGGTCCGGTAGCAGGGGCGCGCATGGCGCACCTCGATGCGATACGGCGCAGCCAGGTAGGAGTAGAGGTATTGCTGGACCGCCCGGCTATAGGTCAGCCAGCCGTGCTGCTGGCTGAGCCAGCCCGAATAGAGTCGGAAGGCGTCCTCGCGACCGCCGGGTAAGTAGGCCGAGGCCACCTCCACCAGGAGGTCATTGGGGCCAATATCCGTCCAGAAGCGCCCGGCCAAATTGGCCACCCGCCCGGCGATAATCACCCGGCGCAGCCCCTCCTCCGCTAACCCCTGGGCGTTCCAGTGGTCCAGCCAGGCATTGGCCAGCAGGCGCCCGTTCTCGTGGTGCCCCAGTACCCGCTCCTGGACGATGAGCCGGTTAATGGCCGCGCTGCGCGGATCGATGCCGAAGAGCCGTTCCAAGGATCCCAAAGTCAGCTCGTGTTTGTGGTCATCCAGGTAGTCAGCGGCGAAAGGCAGCAGTTCACGGCCCAGTAGGTAGAGAGCCTTCTTCCAGTCGAGCGATCTGAAACCGAGTATTTCCCAGGGAATGCGAAAGGTCGGGTTGGAGTCCTTCTCCTGCAGATAGCGGGCCTGGGCCACCTGGATGGCCAGGAGGTCGTAGAGACTGGCCGTCAGGTCCTGCCCTGGCCCCGGCGGCTCGGCCGCCAGGGGGCCGGTCAGGTAGGCGGCTGGCTCCAGCGGGTGCTGCCCCTGGACCAGGCAGCGATCATACTCTGACGGGTAGGTCCGCGCGAACCAGTCGAGGAAGCTCCCGGCAGGCGGCGGGCCATCGGGCACAGCGCCAGCGCCGACGAACTGGAGCCGGTCGTAGGCGGCCATCAGGGGTAGGTAATAACTGTGGGCCCGCTCCTGGATATACCGGTACTCCGGGTCATCCCGGCGGGGCGCGGCGCCGGTGGCCTGGGCTACCTGCACCATCGCCTTGAGCACGTGGGCCAGGTAGGAGCCACGGTTGGGGGGAGCTACCTGGATCAGGTTAGCCACATCCCCGGCGTAAAAGGGCCCGTCCACATAGTAGCGGGCCACCAGGCCGCCGTAGCTGTGGCCGACCAGGTCGACGCGGTCGGCACCGGTCTGGACCCGCACCCTGGCCACGAACTCGCCCAGGCGGCCAGCCAGGTGCACACAGTCGGCATCCCGGTCGTCAGCATATTCGAAGTAGAAGAGAGTCTTGCCCGGACGGTAACCGCGCTGGCAGAGGAAGCGGTGTAGCCCGTCGGAGTGGGCCGGCCCCAGGGGACCGGCCGGGGCGCCGAAGGCGGTAGCCGGCAGGCCGCCCAGACCGGGGATGAGGATGGCCGGGCGAAGAGGCTCCTTCGCCGCAGCCGTCTCTGACGGCCCCACCAGGAGCAGTAGAAGGGAGAGGAGGCCGATGCCCAGCACCCTCGCTTTCACGGCCCAAAGCCCTCCAATCGACAGCGCTCAGCAGTCCAGAGCCCGGCGTTGTAGAGAGTGATCACTACCAGCTCCCGGCCGTAGGCCAGGGCGGCGCCCACCTGGTCGGACCAGTTCTCCTCCTGGCTGATCACCCGCACCTCATCGCCCTGGCGCACCCGGGCCTGCCGCCAGGACTGCCCCGGGGCGAGGGTCAGGGTGGCTCCATCGCAAACCAGGACAACAGTACCGTCAGCTTCGACTGCCCTAACCTGGAGCGAGGCAGGGGCCAGCCGGGGCGGCCCTCCCTCAAGATCGATCGCGACCGGCCAATCGCGCACAACCATCACTCTGCCGTCCCAGGCCTCCCAGTGATAACGGCGCTCCTGCACCAATAGCAGGCTAGTGTCCCGTCCGGGAAGGGCAGCCGGGTCATTTACGACAAGCAGTCCCCGCTCCCAGTCGGGCCGCGCCGGCAGAGCGCGCGGCGACCCGGGCGGCTCCGAATGGACTTCGGTGAGATAGATGAGGGGAAACTGCGCCGGCCGGGCCGGCCAGAGCCCGCCCAGGGCCGCCAGGCCAAGGATCGCCACCAGCAAAACCGGAGCAAGCAGCCGGCTCATCCCTCCCCGTCCCCCTCGGTGGCCACCACGCGGTACCAGCCCAAGTTGGTGAGGGATATGCCGCCCCCGGCCAGACGGGCGGCCACCGTATCCCCGGGCCGGCTGAGCCTCAGGTTACCACCCAGCCAGAGCCAGACCCGCCCACCGCTCCACGGAGTTACCACCCACGCTCCCGGGGCCAGACGTCCCGGCAGGCGGCCCGTGGTACGCAGACTCATCCGGCCGTCATCGGCCCTGACCGCCGCCAGCAGGCGGGGAAGAGGGTCAGGGCGCGGCCAGAGCAACAGGGTGCCATCACTGGCCGACCAGGTTGCCTCAGAGATGGTTGCTTCGCTGGCCGTTAGTGGTGCAGAGCCAGTGAATCTCACCTCCAGCAGCAGGATGCGGCCAGGCGGCCAGGGCCAGGGTAAGATCCCGAAGGTCAGCCCCAGCCACCAGGTGGCCAGGTAAACACTGAGCGTCAAACCAACCAGTAGTAATCCCAGGCGAATACGCAAAGCGGACAACCTCCTCCCATGTTTTACCAAAGGGATTCGCCGCCCGCTCTCTTTTTTCCTTTTTCTGGCTATCGAGTTAGTCGCTTTTTCTCCCGATATATCCGGTATAAGCCTCTACCTGAAGCTCAGCCACCTGGCCTCTGTCGGTAACCAGCCGGATGGTGCCGCCCGCTGAGAAGCTGCCGTCGGGATGGATGCTGAAGCTGACCAGATCAGTTCCGCCGGCATCGAAGGAGATGCCCTGGGGGAGGGTGCCGGATATCTGGTTGCCGCCGGGCCCCACTGCCTGGTAGCTACCGGTGGCCAGATCCAGATTCACCTGCCAGGTCTCGGATCTGGTCATCGCCTGCTGCCGGCCGGTCCGCACATCAGAAACCAGCTGCCTGGCCCCTACCGCCAGGCGAAAGTCCAGGGTGGCGGTACGGACCAGGGGGACTGCAACTACCGCTAGAACGGCCAGAATGGCCACGACTACCGTCAGCTCAACCAGGGTCCAGCCGCGCTGACTCAAGGCCGGGTCGCTCCCCCGGATGGAATACGGAAAGGATTGCTCTCGCTGCCGCGAACTGGACCTAACCCACCGGGCGGCGGTGCTTCGCCCACCTTTCCGGTGCGGGTCAGAAGATGCCAGTCGATCCTCGCCCTCAGCTGTCCATCGGCCAGCACCACCAGGGAGACGCTGCGGATATAGGCTGCGCGCTCAATGGCTTCCAGCCTTGAAGCGAAGGCCATCTGCTGCCAGTAACCGCCGCGCACCTCCAGCTGGATCGGGGTATCAAACAGCTCCTTGAAGGCCTCGGGTGTGCCATAGCTAAGCCCCGTCACCCGGGCACCAGAGAACTGCTCGGCCTGGGCCAGGTAAAGGAGAAGCCAGGGAGTCTCGATGCTCTCGGGGATGGCCTGAGCCTGCTTGACCAGTTCCCCTTCTAGCCGGGCAATCTCCTCACGCATGGCAGCCGACTGCCGGATAAACCCAGCGGCCAGTTTCAGGTCGGCCGAGAGAGCAGCCATCTCCTGATTGAGGGCGCCGATGCGCCCGATGATCGGCTCAAGACCGAGGAAGTAGAAACCCGCAGCAACAGCCAGCGCCAGAGCGAGGGTAACCAAGGTGCGCTCGCGTCGGGTGAGCTTCAGCTTCATCTGCCCTCACCCCCTGCTGGCTTCAGGAGACAGATGACTTTAAAGGCAACCAGGCGCGCGTTATTCGCCCCGGTGGTCTCGGTGGCGCTGACCAGCTTGGCCTGGTGAAAGAGGGTTCCACCGTGGTCCAGAGAGACAATGAGCTGGGCAATGCTGGTCAGGCTGGGGGCCTGGCCGGTCAGGGTCAGCTCCTCGGGGCCGATCTCAGTCTGGTTGAGGGTGATCCCGGCCGGCACCAGCTGGCCAATCTCCGAGAGGATCTCCCGGTAGCGGATCCCCGATGGCGGCCGTCGGTATGCCTCCTGGCGGGCCACCTCCTGCCGCAGCTCCAACAACCGTCGCTGCAGCTCGATGAACTCCCGGTTGCGGTCATATTCAGCCCGGACTACCGCTAACCGAGCCTCCAGGGCCTCGCTGTAGCGCTGCAACTGGAATCCGATCCCCAGTAATATCCCAAGGGTGAAGGTCAATAAGGCTACAGTACCCAGCGTGTGCCGTACCCCGTGGCGTTGGGAGAGATACTCTTTGGGCAGGAGGTTTATGCGTCCCACGGATCAGCCTCCTCCCGCAGCGCTAGACCCAGAGCCAGCACAAAAATGGGGCTGCCTTTTACAGTAACCGGTGCGACCGTGAAGTCATCGGGCAGCCGCTCCCCGACATACAGCCGGAGATGATCACGCAGGGCAAAAGCTAGTCCGGGGATACCGGAATAGCCGCCTATGAGGAAGACCTTGGCGAGTTGTTGATCAGCGTTCTTGACCAGGTAGAACTCGAGAGACCGCCTCACTTCGGCAAAAAGGCTGTTTATGGCTGGCTCTACCAGCGACCGGATAGGGCTATGACCGCTTAATCCCTGCTGATACAAGGCCTCCTTCGCTTGGTCCGGGGTCAGTTCGACCCGGAGCGCCTCCTCCAAGGTCCGTCCGGCGATATTGATGCTTCGGCTGACCTGAGGCAGGTAGCGGTCATAGATGCCGAGCTTGGTGGTGGAATAGCCCAAATCCAGCACGGCCACGGGCCGCTGGTCGGTACCCAGCATCCCCAGGTGCCCCAGGCCGCGGATAATGGCCAGGGAGTCGGGTTCCAGGGCGACCGGGTCTAGCCCGGCACCCACCAGGGCCTCAATGTACTGATCGACCACCCGCCGCTGGGTGCCGCAGAGAAAGACCTCCACCGTCTCCGAATTGGAACTGGTCTCATCCACCAGGTGATCGATGATGGCCGATTCTCTGTCAATGGGCAGATGCTGGTCAATCTCCCAGTAGACCGCTTTGGCCAGTTCGCCATCGGATAGCCGGGGAAAGGTCGCGGTGCGCATCGCCACCGACTGGGCGCTGAGCGAGGCCACTGCCTGAGTGGTTCTGATCCGGGCCTTCGCCAATTCCGCTTGGATAAGCTGGCCCAATTCCTGGGGGCTGGCTGGTACTCCCTGCTGCATCCAGCCCTCTGGCACCGGCACTGCCAGATGGTGGTGCAGTTTGACCCGACCTCTGATTAGCCTGGCGCCGACGACCTTAACCAGTCGGCTTCCCAGGTCAATGCCGAGTACGCGCCGTCTCTTAGCCACTCAGTTCCCTCCCCCCTCATACCAATTCTCGGTGACCAAACTGCCCGGCAGCCCCGGCAGGCCGTCGGCGAAGCGTGGGTCGAAGACTATGCTCAATGGCTTGTTCCCCGGCTCGTTATCCATGCTCTCGGCGAGAACCCCGCCCTTCACCTCTTTGGTCTGCTTAGATATCCATAAGGAGCCAAACGACCAGAGGTAAGCATCCACATCGTTATTGGACTTAAGATCCACCCTCAGGCTGGTCTGGGCAATCAGGACCAGCCGGGCCGAGTCCGAGCATTCTACCTTTCCATTCACTGTGAGAGTGTCGGTGGCAAAGATGGTCAGCCACCCCCCGTTCCACTCCCCGCGCACCGTCGCTGAACCGGCAACGAAGATCACCGAGCCATCGGGATAGGCCGCGTCAGTGAGGAGGATCTCCTGATTGCCCTGGTAGTACTGGTTCCAGCTACGAGCCTCGTGTTCCAGGTAGGCAGCGGTCTCGGCCGGATCATATTCGGGCAGGACCGGAGGGTCTGGATAGGTATTGCCATCCACCTCAAGCCGCACCCTGCCGACCAGGCCGCTGTGGTAGAGATCGCCTTTCACTTCCACCACGGGTGCGTCTTTGTCTCGTTCGACAAGCCCGATAATATCCCCGCCGACCCGGAGGTCGCCCTCAACCTCCAAGTCAGAGGACTTGGTGAGAGCCAAAGTGCCGCCGACTAACATCTCGCCCACGACCTCCACCTTGCGGGCAATATTGACATCGCCCAGCGCCCGGAAGGCGCTGGTCCCAGCCAGCGGATTGCCGAAGCGAAATTCGGCGGTAACCCTCTGCTGAGCCCGGCCAGCCTGGCCGGTGGAGGTTACCCGCAGGCGGCCACCGCCCAAGTCGGTGTAGGCCAAGGTGAAGGAACCTGCCCCCAGCGCAAAGGGGCCAGTCTGGCGCCAGGCCGGGTTCTCCGTCAGGTAGGTACGGGCATAGTCAATCCCGCCCTCAGCAATATTGAAGGCTAACGCCCGCTCGTAGCTGAGGCGGGTAATGCGCAGGTCGTCGTTGGCCAGGGCCGCCAGCCCGGTGCCTAAAAGCAGCAGAATGGCCGTGGCCAGGAGCACGGCAACCAGTGCTGCCCCCCTTTGCCGTTGGTCAACCATCAGCTTCCCCCCCAACGCCTGAGAGCCACCTGGCCGCTGAGCTCAACTGGCTCGCCGGTTGGCCGGACCCCGGTCACCCGGACAGTCACCAGGCGGCTGTCGGGATCCTGTAAGAAGGACAGCCCGGTGAACTGCCGCCCCACTGTTGCCGTAGTGCTGCCCCGGCGGACAGTCAGCCGGCCGTCCACCAACTCGATGACGGCGCTTTGGCCCGAGGAGTCGGTATAAGTGACACTGGCCGGGTAAACCGTCACGTTGGTGGCCAGGCGGAGTTCCCGCACCACAATTTCCACGGCCTGGCGCAGTTCCTGGCGGAGTTCCAGTAACCCGGCCTCGTCCTTCCAGGCCAGATACCCGAAGACCTCGAAGCGCACCACGGTTAGCAGCAATATGGCCAGAATAGCGGTAACCGCGATCAGTTCTACCAGGGTCAAGCCCCGTTCACCGCGGCCCGGCATCACTTGGCACCCACATAGGTCACCAGCACCACCTGGGACTGGCTGCCCGCCAGATCCCAGCTGACGGTGACCGTCACCTGTTTCAGTCGTAGGCCGATGGCTTCTACTACTACCTGCATTTGGTATCCGGGGTAATCGGGTACCGGGGCCAGAGACTGGCTACCCACCGCGCTAAAGGCACCGGCCCGCAAGGCTTCGATCTTGTTCTGCGCCAGGAGCGTACCGGTGGCCAGGCAGTCGGCAGCCAAAGCCCCCTTGGTCCCGCTGGAGAAGAGCCCAGCAATGGGGATGAGGGCCAGGCCGAGGATGGCGATGGCTGCCACCACCTCAACCAGGGTCAGGCCGCTCTGGTTGGAGAGAGGGTGTCTCACGGCCAGCCTCCCTGTCAACAGCTGTCGTTGGGGGGTAATTCGTCAGGGGAAAAGAAAACCCTGCCTCGAGAGGAGGCAGGGGTGGAGCTGGATACAGACAAACCTTTATGGTGTAGTGTAGCTAACTACCGGATAACCGTTAACTAGCGAATAGCTCAGTACCTTGTTAGAATGAGCAGACCCAGGAAGCTTATCCAGATATTCAGGCACAAGAACACTAAGATCATTTACGGCATTTTCTGTGGCAGGGGGGTAACTACCTTTATCGACATAATACCTCTCCAAGGCGCTCCTAATCATAGCTATACTGGCCTCATCCGCCTTATCCCTAGCATTGCTAATCGCACCAACCACCCGCGGCACCGCCACTGCCGCCAGGATCCCCAGAATCACAATAACCACCAGCAGCTCAATCAGGGTAAAACCTCTCTCGTTCCGCCTATCTCTCTTCCGCATATATGTTTTCCCCTCCCTTCGGTATCCCGCTCATCTCCGCTACCCCAGAGGTTCTACTCACGGGGCCAGAATCCTCCCTCAACACAGAAAAACCTGTTACCACCTACCCGATCTGCCCATAGATGTCAAACATCGGCACTACGATCGACAGCAGAATCCCCCCGACCACTACCGCCAGCACTACGATGATCACCGGCTCCAAGAGCTGGGCCATCTTATCGGCCTTGGTATTGACCTCTTCATCGTAGAACCCGGCCACCTTGGCCAGCATCTGCTCCAACTCGCCGGTCTCCTCGCCCACCGCGATCATCTCCAGGAACATGGGGGTGAAGATCCCGCTCTCCCGCATCGGTGCAGCCAGGCTCTCGCCCTCCAGCACCGCCTGCTGGCAGCGGCCGATGGCCTCACCGAGGTACCGGTTGTCCAGCGTCTTCTTGGCCACCTCCAGGGAGACCAGAACAGGCACGCCGCTCTGGAGCAGGGTAGACAGGGTCCGGGCGAAGCGGGCCACCGCCCGCTTGTAGGTCAGTTCACCGAAAATGGGGAGACGCAGCTTCACCCCGTCCAGCCAGAGCTGCCGGTCGGGGCGGAGGAACACCGCCCACCAGGCCAGGCGCACCAGCACAAGCACCAGCGGAATCCCCCACCAGTGCCGCTTCAGGAAGTCGCCGGCGGATAGCAGGGCCCGGGTCATAGCCGGCAGCTCCGCCCCCAGCTGGCCGAAGTACTGGGCGAAGCTGGGGAGCACGATAGCTAGCATCAGGATGATGACAATAAAGGCCACCACCCCCACCACCTTGGGGTAGGCGGTGGCGGCACGGATTTTTTCCGCGATCCGGTGCTCCTTCTCAAAATGGTCGGCCAAGCGCTCCAGGGCTGCCTCCAGCACACCACCGACCTCGCCAGCGGCCATCATGTTAACGAAAACCTCCGGCAGGTAGGAGCCGTGGCGTGTGAATGATCCGGCCAGAGTGTCTCCGCCCTCCAGGTCGGTAGCCACCGCCTCTAGCAGTCTGCCCAGCTCCTTACCCTGATTCTGGCGGCCCAGCACCCGTAGGGCGTTGACCACCGGGACACGGGCGGCATACATGGCGGCAAACTGGCGGCAGAAGACGGCCAGGTCCAGCAAGCTAACCTTGCGTCTCCGCTCGGAGCAGCGCTTTAGCTCGCGCCGGAGGAGGTGCCCCACATCCCTGCTCTCGGCCAGTTCCACGATGAACAGGCCGCGGGCGCGCAAAGTAGCGGCGGCTTCGCTAATGTCGCCACTCTCCAACACGCCACTCTGCCGCTCTCCCCGCTGGTCGCGGGCAGAGTATCGAAAGTGAGGCACTCTGGCACCCCCTTCCCCGTTGGCCTGGCTCAGAGCCGGGGCGCTGTCGTCTGCCCGGTGTTGAACTCGGCGCCGTACTGCTGAAAGACCTCCTCAGTGATGAGGCCGGCGGCATAAAGCTCTTTCAGAGAGCCCGACATCGGCTTCATCCCGTGGCGGGCCCCGGTCTGGATCGATGAGGGAATCTGGTGCGTCTTCCCCTCCCGGATCAGGTTGCGCACTGCCGTAGTGGCTACCAAAATCTCGTAAGCCCCTACCCGTCCCGACCCATCGGCTCTGGGCAGCAGCTGCTGGGCGATGATCCCCTGCAGAGTGGCCGCCAGCTGCACCCGTATCTGCTGTTGCTGGTGAGGTGGGAAGACATCCACCAGGCGGTCGATGGTGCCAGCGGCATCGTTGGTGTGCAGTGTGGCCAGCACCAGGTGGCCGGTCTCGGCTGCCCGCAGGGCGATGCTCACCGTCTCCAGGTCGCGCATCTCACCAACCATGATGATATCGGGATCCTCGCGCAGCGCGGCCCGCAGCCCGTCGGCAAAGGACTGGCTGTCCACCCCGATCTCCCGCTGGTTGACCAGGGACCGTTTGTGTCGGTGCAGGTACTCGATGGGATCTTCGAGCGTAATAATGTGGCAGCGCCGTTCGCTGTTGATCAGGTCAACCATGGCCGCCAGGGTAGTCGATTTGCCGCTTCCCGTGGGGCCAGTGACAATGACCAGCCCATCGGGACGCCGGGCCAGGTCGGCCACCACCTCCGGCAGGCCCAGTTCGTACCAGGACCGGACCGTTGGCGAGATCACCCGGACCGCTACAGCCACGCTCCCCCGCTGCCGGTAGGCGTTGACGCGAAAGCGGCTGGCCCCGGGGAAGCTATAAGAGAAATCAACATCACCCCGCGCTTGTAGCCGGGCCAACTGCTGCTCGTCGATAATCTCATCCAACAAACCGGTGGTATCGTCGGCGGTTAGCACCTGCTCGCCAATGGGGACCAGTTGCCCGTTAACCCGCAGCATGGGAGTGGCCAGGGCCGTCAGGTGCAGGTCAGAGGCACCGCGCCTCACCGCTTCCTGCAAAAGGTCACCCATGGAGAATGCCCGTTTAGTCATATCATCGCTCCTCGGCTACCGCCACCCGCTGCACCTCACTGAGACTGGTCTCCCCGGCCAGGGCCTTGGCCAGAGCCGAGCGGAGCAGTGGCACCATACCCTGTCGCACCGCGGCCTCCTCCAGTGTATTGGGGTTGCTGGCAGTATAGATTAGCTCCCGCATGGTCGGAGTTACCTCCAGCACTTCGAAGACGGGCACCCGTCCCCGGTAACCAGTATAGCCACACTCGGCGCAGCCCACCGGTTCATTAATCGTCATCTCTTCATCGGGCAGCCCCAGAATCTCCCGCTCCACAATGCTGGGGCGCCGCCTCACGCTGTGCCGGCAGCGGCAAAGCTTCCTAACCAGGCGCTGGGCCACTACTCCGGATAGCGAGGAGGCCAGCAGGTAGCGCTCGATTCCCATATCCAGAAGACGGGCCACGGTGGCAGTAGCGCCATTGGTGTGCAGGGTAGAGAAGACCAGATGGCCGGTGAGTGATGACCGGACTGCGGCCTCCGCCGTCTCGCCGTCCCGGATCTCGCCGACCATGATGATATCGGGATCTTGCCGGACGATGGTTCGGAGACCGCTGGCAAAGGTAAGCCCCGTCTTCTCACTGATCTGGACCTGGTTGACCCCGGCCACCTGGTACTCTACCGGGTCCTCGAGAGTGACTATGTTGACCGAAGGATGGTTAAGCTCGTGCAGGGTGGCAGTGAGGGTGGTTGTCTTGCCGCTGCCGGTAGGGCCGGTAACCAGCACCATCCCGTGGGGGCGGCCAATGATGCGGCGGTAGACGGCGAGCGTCTCGGGGTCGAACCCCACCTCGCCCAGGTCGGTGATGGCCCGCCCCTGGTCCAGGATGCGAATGGCCAGTTTCTCCCCGTAGATGGTGGGCAGAGAGGAGAGCCGCAGGTCAATCTCGCGCCCCCGTTCAGCAATCTGCACCCGTCCATCCTGGGGGAGGCGACGCTCGGAGATATCCATCCCGCCCATAATCTTGAGGCGTGAAACTATGGGGGCGTGCGACTGCTTGGGCAGGGAATACACCTCCCGCAGCAGCCCATCGATGCGGAAGCGCACCCGCAGGCCATCCTCCCCCGGCTCGAGGTGGATATCGCTGGCTGTCTCGGCCACCGCCCGGCGGATAATGCTGTTGACCGCCTTGACGATGGGGGCGCCCTCCAGCCCCTCCTGGAGGTCAATGGTCTCACTGGCCCGGGCCAGCGGGTCATTGGTGGCCGCCATCTCCGTAAGCTGCACGCCATAAGCTGAGGTAAGCAGGCGCTCGATGGCCTGGTCGGTAGTGACCGCGCGCTCCACCCGGCAGTTGGTCAGCCGGGCCAGATCATCTACAGTCACCAGGTCGAGGGGATCGGCCATAACCACGGTTAGGGTGTTCCCCTCCAGACTGACGGGAACCGTCCGGTACCGGCGGGCGGTCTTTTCATCTATGAGCTTGAGGGCTCGGGCGTCGGGGACGAAGGAACCGGGTTCGATATATAGAATATTTAGCTGATCGGCCAGGGCGCGAGCCAGTTGGACCTCGCTCAGGTAGCCTAGGCTGACCAGAACCTCGCCGAGGCGGGCTCCGGTACTCTTCTTCACCGCCAGCGCCTCGTCCAGCTGTGCCTTGGTAATCAGGCGGGCGTCCAGGGCAATATCGCCGATCCGCTTGCATTCCGTTTCAGCCAAGTCCACCCCTCCCGGCCGTCAGTATTTGGTCCAAGTCCCCTTCTCAATTCCTTAGATGCGATGGATGACGAATCCTGCCGAACCTGTGCTGAAACTTTCGCCTGACTGGTATGATAAACTGCTTGAACAGAAAGGGGTGAGGTAGATGAGCGCTTGGCAGGCCTGGTTAGGTTTGGCCTTCATCCTAGTCCTGGTCGAGGTAGCCACCACCGGGTTCTTCGTTTTCTGGTTCGGCCTGGGGGCCGTGCTGGCTGCACTGTCCGCCTTCTTTGGCGCCGGAACCGTGGTCCAGCTAGCCATCTTCGTCGGTGCCTCTTTTATTCTGGTGGTCTTCACCCGTCCGCTGGCCCGACGGCTGTTCAACGGAAGGGATGTCCGGACCAATGCGGAGGCTCTCATCGGTGAACTAGGCGTGGTCCAGGAGACCATCAAGGATAAGGAGTCTGGCCTGGTCAGGATGGGTGGCGAGGTCTGGACAGCAGTGCTCCCGGGCCCCGGCCGGGCCAGTCGGGGAACGCGCGTGCGTGTCCTCGAGGTGCGGGGAGTCAGGCTGGTGGTGGAGCCGGCTGGCGAAGAGCCGGCCAAAACATCTGGGGAGGTAGAGAAGAATGGTTGATCTGGCACAATTGGGTTCTCTGATTCTGCTGAGCGTTGCCGGGCTGTTTGTTCTGCTCATTGCCGCCAGTAGCATCCGGCTGATCCAGCAGTCGCAGGTCGGTATCGTGGAGCGTCTGGGCCGATTCCACAAGAAAGCCGAACGGGGCCTGAACATTCTGGTTCCCTTTATCGACCGGATGCGGGCCCTCATTGAACTGCGGGAACAAGTCATCGACTACCCGCCGCAACCAGTGATCACCAAGGACAATGTGACCATGTCCATCGATACGGTCATCTATTTCCAGGTCACTGATGCTGTGAAGTATACCTACGAGATCGCCAACCCGCGGTCGGCCATTGAGTACCTGACCGCCACCACGCTGCGCAATATCATCGGCGATCTGGACCTGGACGAGACGCTGACCTCCCGTGATATGATCAACACCAGGCTCCGGGTCATCTTGGACGAAGCCACCGACAAGTGGGGGATCAAAGTCAACCGGGTGGAGCTGAAGAACATCAACCCGCCCCGGGATATCCAGGATGCCATGGAGAAGCAGATGCGGGCCGAGCGCGAGCGGCGGGAAGCCATCTTGAGGGCTGAAGGCGAGAAGCGCTCCAGCATCTTGCGGGCCGAGGGCGAGCGGGAGGCAGCCATCGCCCGGGCGGAAGGCCAGAAGCAAGCAGCCATCCTGGCTGCTCAGGGTGAAGCCGAAGCCATCCTCGCGGTGCAGAGGGCCAAGGCCGAAGGCCTCAAGGCGGTCTACGGTGCCATCAAGGAGATTGACCCCACCCAGCAGGTGGTCTCGCTCCGGGCCCTGGAGGCCCTGGAGAGGGTAGCCGACGGCCAGGCCACCAAGCTCATCGTCCCCACCGACGCCATGTCGGTACTGGGGGCTCTGGCCTCGGTCAAAGAGATCCTGGGCGGCGAAAAGCCGGCCACGCGCCCGGCTGCATCGGCTGACCCCTCCACCGAATAGGCAACCGTCGTAGGCAGTTCAGCGACCCCCGGTGTGCCGCCGGGGGTCGCTGTTGCTCAGTGACCTCACCGCGAGAATCAGCCTACCTGCTCTATCGTGGCCGACTGGCCCGGTTGGGGCAGGAGAATTCTTTTGACTACCGAAGAACCTAAGAGGCCACACCATCAAGAATAAGAGAGGTGAAAACCAGTGAAGGAGAAACTGCCGGCCGGCCTGCGGCTGGCTGATGTGGACTACTGCGAGGTCCGGTTGGAGGAGAGCCAGTTGCTCTCCATCACCTACCAGGGCCGCGGGCTTGACCGGATCAGCCAAGAGGTCGACTACGGAGGCAATGTCACCATGTAGATCGGACCGGCTCGCCCGGAATCTCGGCGGTGCGCAAGTGGCGAAAGCAATATGGGTCTGTGGGGGCTTCACCGATGATGCGCGGGCCGTAGGTCGCGGTCAGTTGCTCGAGCAAGCCAATCCCTCCAAGCAAATTTTGTATAGTGAGGCCCGCGAGCGCCAGAGCGCCCGCGGACCGCTGTCAGTTCCATCGTCACTGCACTAGAGATTGATCTCCCTGGTCTCCAGAGTCTTGACCACCAGATCCACGCAAGCCCGAACATCGTGGATATTGACCATCTCCGATGGGGTATGGATGTACCGGGTGGGGATGGAGATGCAGCCACTGGGGACGCCTTCCCGGGTGATATGGATGGCACCAGCATCGGTCCCGCCGTACTCGAGGATCTCCAGCTGGTATTTGATATTATGCTGCTTGGCTACGCCGATCAGGAGCTCCTTGACCTTTGGATGGACCATCAGGCTGTTGTCCTTGATCTTGATGGCCGCCCCGTTGCCGCAGGCCACATCCATGGTGTAGGCCTTAGGGGTATCGCCAGTGCCGCAGACATCGACCGCGATCCCCAGGTCGGGGTTGATACCATAGGCAGCGGTGCGGGCACCGCGCAGGCCGACCTCTTCCTGGACGGTGAAAACGAAGTAGACCTCGTGAATAGTCTCCTTCAGCTCCCGCGCGGCCTGGACCAGGATGGCGGCGGCGATGCGGTCATCCATGGCTTTGGCCACCAGGAAATCGCCCAGGTCGTCCATGTGGCGCCAGAAACCGAAGGTGTCGCCGATGCTGACCTTTTCGGCGGCCTCTTCCCGGCTGGAAGCGCCGATATCCACGAACATCTTGCTGTGGCGCAGCTCCTTTAGGTCATCCATATGCTCGCGCCCTAACACACCGATGGTCCCGTTCTCGAAGACCACCCGCTCGGCCAGGAGGATATGGGGGTTGGTCCCGCCCACACTGGCGAAGCGCAGGAAACCTTTGTCGTCAATATGGGTAATGATGCCACCGATCTCGTCCATATGGGCAGCCAGCATAATCTTCTTGCCACCCTTGCCCCGCTTGACGGCGATGAGGTTGCCGAGGGCATCAACCCTTACCTCATCGACATGAGGCGTGATCTCTCCGGCAATCAACTTGCGGATCTGCTCTTCGTTGCCTGAGGGACCATAGGCCTCCACAAACTTGCGGATCAGCTCTTTCATAGCTCGAGACCTCCTTCTTGGATGGACTTGAGGAACAGTCGCACCAGCTTAATGGCGTTCTCATAATCGGAGTTGCTGATCACCGAGACCGGTGAGTGGATGTACCGGCAGGGGACCGAGACGGAGATGGACGGTACTCCCTCCTTGTTCAGGTGAATCCGGCCCGCGTCGTTGCCGCCAGTGGTGGCCCGACGGAACTGGTAGGGGATGCCGTTCTCCTCGGCCAGCCGGACTGCGTGCCTGAGCAGCACCTTGTTGCCGATGGAGGTGGCGTCCATGATGCTCAGTGCCGGACCGGCACCGCTGGTAGTGGCGTGTCCCTCCGGGGTGTCCGCCACGAAATCGGCGCAGACGGTACCCTCCAGGACGATACCGATATCGGGGCTGATAGCATACGCTGCCACGGCCGCCCCGCGAGTGCCGATCTCCTCCATCACGGTGAAGGCGCCGTAGATGGGGATCTCGTAGTCATCCTTGAGTACCTCCAGTAGGACGGCGCAGCCGACCCGGTCGTCTAGGGCCTTGGCCTTGATCTTGTCCTGCCCGAACTCCTCGTACTGGGTGGCGAAGACGGCGTAATCGCCCACCTTTACCTTCTTCTCGGCATCGGCCTGCTCTTTGGCCCCGATGTCGATGAATAGGTTGTCAACCTTGATGGGAACCTCTCGTTCTTTGGGCTCCTGCAGGTGGATGGGCTTGGCCCCGATGACCCCCGGCACCTTATCTTTGCCCACCAGAACCTTCTTGCCCAAGAGGACGCGGTCATCAATGCCGCCGGCTTTGGTGAACCGAAGCAGGCCGCTTTTCTCAATATTGATGATCATCAGGCCCACTTCATCCATGTGAGCGGCGATCATCACCCGGGGGCCGTCCTTTTTACCTTTCTTGACGGCAATCAGGTTGCCCAGGGTATCTCCCCGGACCTCATCGACATGGGGGGTTACCAGCTCGCGGAGAAGGTCACGGACTTCGCCCTCGTTGCCGGCTACACCGGCCGCTTCGGTCAGTCGCTTTAGCACCATTTCAACCCCTCCACAAACTCGTTATCCACCGCGGCGCAGAAGAAGGCCAGCAGCCGGCCGGTCTTGGCGATATCGCCCAGTGAGAGAGTCTCCACCGGTGTATGCATGTAGCGCAGGGGGATGGAGACGACGGCTGTCGGCACTCCCGCCTGGCTGATCTGGATGGCCCAGGCGTCAGTCCCACTCGCGGCGGGGGAGTAATCCTTCTGGGTTGGGATACCGTATTCGCCGGCCACCTTGTGCAAGAGTTCCACCAGCTTGGGGTGGGCGTTGGCGCCGTGCAGAATCCCGGGGCCTTTCTCCAGGTTGAGGCTCTTGTACTCGGGCTGGCCCGGCATATCGCCGAAGCCGACATCAATGGCGACACCGATATCCGGCACCAGCGCGTAGGTGCTGACGATGGCCCCTCTCAGCCCAACCTCCTCCTGGACGGTGGCCACACAGTAGACATCGGCGGTATGGACCACCTTCTTCAGATACTTGAGGGTCTCCAGCAGGGCGGCTACCCCGGCCCGGTCATCCATAGCCTTGCCGCTCACGCGGTCGCCAGCCAGCTCGGTGAAGTCCATGGCGAAGGTGATGAGATCGCCCACCTCCACCAGTTCCTTGACCTCCTCTTCCGGCAGGCCAACATCAATAATCATCTCGTTTTCCTTATAGGACATAGCCACATCGGCCGGACTCAGCAAGTGGGGCGGCATGACGCCCACGATCCCCCTTAGATCCTTCCGGCCGTGGACGATGACCTCCTGGGCCGGGAGGAGCCGCTGGTCAACCCCGCCCACATGAGTGAAACGGAGGAAGCCTCCCTTATCGACCTTCTTGACGATCAGCCCGATCTCGTCCATGTGAGCGGCCAGCATAATTACGGGGCGCTTCTCGCCCGTCCCCTTCTTCAGGGCGATGCAGTTGCCCATGCAGTCAATGCGGACCTCCTCGGCCAGCTCCCGAAAGGCCTCAGCCACCTTTTCGGCTACCGGCCACTCACTCCCCGACAGGCCGAATCCCTCGGACAGGCCGCGCAGAAAATCCTTAGTCTCCAACCGCCTACCTCCTCTCTCGGTGTGAATTCAGGTGTGTAAAGCTACCCGGTATGGATTACTCTCCAGCCTTGTCGGTTCCTGCCGACCGATGGACATTTTTGGTTCCTAGCACCCTTAAAGCCCGATCTACCCAGTTGGCGATCTCCTCAGTCAGCCCCAACTCCACTGCCTCGCTTGCCGAATACCAACCCAACCGACTTCCCTCACCGTTGCCCACCAGATCGCGGCTGCCAACCGGCACCGCCAGGTAAACCAAGTCGATATGTTGGTGCTCGCCAGCGATGATCTCCTCCAGCTGAATCCCAGCCGGGCGTACCAGGTGGCGAACCCCGTCATTGGGACCTGTCTCCCCCACCAGCGCGACCTCGAGCCCGGTCTCCTCCCACACCTCGCGTACCGCGGCTTCATCGGGCAGTTCATTGGGCTCACTGTGGCCGCCTGGCGGCAGCCAGCGCTGAAGCTTATTGTGCCACAAAAGCAGCACACGGTCGCGGTCGACCACGAAGACGGCAATAGTGAAATCGCGGGTGACGGTCAAAAACCATTCCCCTCCGCCCGAATTATTAGATTGTTTCCTGGCTTTCCGAAATCCTCCGGACATAGTCTGGAAGGAAAACCGTCGGCGATGTGGAATGTGGGATAGCTTACCCGTCGCAACGGACTAACCCCCCATACAAGGAGGAAATCGATAATGAAGCGTACCTGGCCATACATTCTCATGGTTCTGCTCATACTCGCGGTTGGCGCACTGGCCGGTTGCGGCGAGGCCGACCTGACCAAGGGCAAAACCGCCCACGAGGTGTTGCTGGCCTCGGGCGAGACCATGAAGCGGATTAACAGCTACGAGTTTGCTATGAATATGGGGCTCGATATGGGCTCCGGCAGTATGGTGCCCTTTATGTCCTTTGCCGGCGTCTCTGAGGCGGAACCACCGGCTCTGGCCATGACCGGGTCGTTCTCCCTGTTCGGCCAGGAGATGACTCTCAGGATGTACCTGAAAGGCCAGAAGTTCTACGTCCTCAATCCCAACGACAATGTCTGGCTGCTCTACGAAGGGGCTGCCATCCCTGACGACCTGCTGGCCATGGGACCAGGCACCATGTTGGAGGGACTGGAGAACGCCGTTAGCGCTGTCTATGTCAATGATGCCAATGTCGACAAGACCATGAAGGTAATTGAGGCCACGGTAACCGGCCAAGACCTGATTGATGCCGTCGGCGGCACCCTGGAGGGCCTGGCCACCTTTGACACCATGACCCTGCGGGCTGAGATCTCTAAGAAGGACCTGCTCATACACCGGCTGGTGATTACCGTCACCGGCGGTGACGCCGGTCTGGGGCTAACCGTGAATATGGAGATTGATATGAGACTCTCCAGGTTTGGCGAGGTAACGGTCACCGTTCCCCAGGAGGTTATCAATAAGGCCATCCCGGTGACAGAGTCGGGCGGTCTCTAAAACCACAAACTACGGATGCGGCCCGCCGGCTGCATCCGTTTTTCTTTCAGGAGGTGGCCCATGGGCTTCCTGCGCCAACTGGCCGGTTCCCGCCGCCCGCTTATCGTGGCGGTGGCTCCAGCCTGCCTGGGCGCCCTGGACCTACCCGCGCCGGCGGCTCTGGCCTGGTGGCTAAAGGAGCTGGCGGCCGACCTGGTCCAGGAAACTGCGGCACAGCTGCCCACTCTCTGGCCCGAGCGGCATCAGCTATGGCAGCAGGAGCCCGGTCTTCACCTGACCTCGTGTCCGGCAGTGGTGACCAGGGTGGCCAAGCGCGGTGCCCCCATCCTGGCTTCGCCCTGCTGACCCAGGAACCGATGACCCTGGGAAGGTGGTGGCCGGGATGAACCGACGCTAGTGGCTCCCGGCGATTTCCTAAACGTCGCCGCCCCGGCTATCGCGGGCTGAGGGCGGTTACTACTCCACCGCCGCCGGGTCGGGATACCCCTCGGCTGAATCATCTTTGAACTCGGGCCCGCCGTACCGGGCGAACCAGCGGCACAGTCTGGCCAGCCGGTCGACGGCCCGCCTGGGCTGGCTGACGGCGTGGTGCTCTCCCTGGTAAATCACGAGCTGGGTCTCAACTCCCCGTTTCTTCAGGGCCAGATAGAGCTGTTCAGACTAGCTCAGTGGACAGCGCCAGTCCACTTCCCCCGCAGTGATCAGCAGCGGGGTGCGGATATTCTGGAGCCCCGAACTGGGCGACATGGTGCGGTGCTTCTCCTCGTTCTGCCACGGGACCCCGATGTCATCCTGCCACCACAGGTGGCAGTCATCGGTGCCGTAAGCAGCAGTATAGTCCCACATGCCGTGCTCGCTGGCGGCGGCCCTGAAGATGTCGGTGTGGCCCACTGCCCAGTTGGTCATGATCCCCCCCTGAGAGAAGCCGGTGCAGTACAGGAGATCGGGATCGGCCCAGCCGCGGTCGAGGACCGCCTGAACCCCGGACATTACATCATCGTGTTCACGGTGCCCCCAATCGCCCCGGATCACTGCGCAGAAGCGCTCCCCGTAGGAAATAGAGCCCCGGTAGTTGACCAGCAACACCAGGTAGCCCTGACTGGCCAGGTACTGGGTATCGAACCATATCGGCCTCCCCCAAGTCACTGGCGGGCAGGACATAGAGCTCCAGCGCCGTCTCCGGCCGGTCGATCCCCACGACCAGGCGGCCGCCAGCCGCGTCCAAGGGGCCGATAGTGCACAGGCGGTCTTCGGCCGGGAAGACCAGCTGGCCCTCACCGGACAGAGAGAACCAGGCCAGGCGAGTCTGGCCCCGGTCACCCATGAGTACTACCAGCTGGTCGTCGCCGATCCAGCAGAGACGCCCGACAACTGGCCGGTCGGAGCTTAGCGCCTAGAACCTTCACCGGGGTCATCCTCTGGGCGATAGGGTACACCCGAGCATGGGCCACCGGATCATCGTTCTTCAACTCATCGGCCACCACGCCGCCCACCGTCAGCCAGCCCTGACCGATGCAGCTCTTCAGATCGTCCACCGGCTCGGCCTGGTCGGTATCGACCGCCATTGCATACCGCAAACGGTAGGCGTTCTCGGGTTCGAGTACGGTAGGCCTTCTCGGGTTCGAGTTTGGAGGTGAAGGCGACCCGCCGGCCGTCGGGCGACCAGCGCGGCGAGTCCTCGTTGGCCGGGCCCTCAGTGAGCTGCGTAACCTGCCGGGAAGCTACCTCCACCGTGAAGAGGTGGGTCGCGACATCATCAAGGTAGCCAGCACCATCGTACTTGTGCTGGACCCGGTCAATGACTAGCGGGCCCCGACCCTTGTTCTTATCTTGGCCCCGGATGCGCGCCAAGTCAGCTGGCGGGGCTCACCCCCGGCCACCGGGTCGAGCAGCCAAATCTGGGGCTTGGGCTTGTCATCTCTGCCCCCGCCGTTCTTCTGGCCCGTCTTCTCGGCCTCCTTAGCCTACTTCTCCTGCTCCTCCTCGATGGCCTGGGCCACCTCCAGCTCGTACTCGCGGGTCGAGATGAAGGCCAGATAGCGGCCATCGGGCGACCAGGCCGGCCAGCCGTCGCCGGTATTCCCCCGGGTCAGACGAATGGGCGGGGCCGAACCATCGGTCGGTGCCAACCACAGGTTAGAGTAGCTGTCGTTCTGCTTCTTGCGGTAGCCCTTAACCACATAGGCTACCCGCCTCCCGTCGGGTGAGACCGCCGGCTGACTTATGCTCTTCAGCAGGTAGTACTCGTGGCTCCCAACGGGGAGATACTCGCCCAGGGGCGGAACCGGGTTTACCCGGATGGCGATGTTACCTGGCACGCGGAAATGGATGTGCTGCGCCAGGCCGGCCCCCGGCTGCTGGCCGGGCCCTACGAAAGAGGCTGCTGGCTCTATGCCTCGGTGGAGCCCTGCCTGATGTGCACCGGCGCACTGCTGATGACCCACATCGCCCGGGTGGTCTGGGCCATGGACGATGACCTGGCCGGCGCGGTCCGCTGCCTGAAAGACGGGCCCTATCGCCGCCAGCGCTTTGTTGAGCTGGAGGTGGGGCTGCCCCCTACCCGGATCTGGCGCGGCAACAGCGGCACATGATGACCACCTGGGAGCGCTCCCGGGGGCGCGATGGCCGGATATGGCTGGCCGGCCAGAGCCAGGGCTGATCCGACGCTGTCTCTGCGCCTATCCCGACAACCGGCACGCGAAAAAGGACACGCCGGTCCGCCCAGAGCCCAGCGTATCCTTTTCTGTCGTCTGTCTCTTACTTCCCCTCGTACACCGCCCGGGCGGCCGCCAGCCCGGCCCCGGGATCGAACCCCCGGTAACCCTGGACCCGGAAGATATCCTCCAGCGCGGCCAGCAGGGCCAGTACATTCTTCTCCCGGGCCGAGTAGCCCAGGAGGCCAATGCGCCAGATCTGCCCCTTTGACGGGCCAAGGCCGCCGCCGATCTCGATCCCGTAGTTCTCCACCAGCATCCTGCGCACCTTGGCGTCCTCCAGGCCCTCGGGGATTCTGGCCACCACCAGGTGGGGAATGCGGTATTCCGGGTCGACCGGCAGCTCTATATTCATAGCCTCCAAGCCGGCGCTGAGGGCCCGTCCGTGCCGGGCGTGCCGAGCGAAAGCATTGTCGAGACCCTCCTCGAGGAGCAGGCGCATGGCTTCGTGCATGGCGTAGATCATGTTGATCGGGGCGGTATGGTGGTAGAACCGCTCCTTCCCCCAGTACTGGAGAAGCATGGTCAGGTCGAGGTACCAGCTCTGGACCTTGCGTTTGCGGTTCTTGAGGACCTCGACGGCGCGGTCATTGAGGGTGACCGGAGCCAGTCCCGGTGGAGCGCTCAGGCATTTCTGGCTACCGCTGTAAGCAATATCGATTCCCCAATCATCCACTCGCACCTCGCAGCCGCCCAGGGTAACCACAGTATCTACCAGGAAGAGTGCGTCATGCTCCTTGGCTATCTTGGAGAGGGAGCCAAGCGGCTGCAGGACACCGGTGGAGGTCTCGCCGTGCACCACCGCCAGTAGTTTGGGTTTCTTGGCCTTGTTCATGGCCTCATTGACCGCCAGAGGGTCCAGGGGCTGGCCCCAGGCATTCTCCACTACGATCAGGTCGGCGCCGGTGCGGCCGACGATATCGGCCATGCGCTGGCCAAAGAGGCCGCAGACACCGACTACAGCCGTATCGCCGGGCTCCAGGGCATTGATCAGGCAGGCCTCCATGCCGGCGTGTCCGGTGCCGGGAACGGGGGCGGCAAAGGTGTTGCTAGTCTTAAAAACCTGCCTGGTCATATCGAGCAGCTCATTCATGATCTTCAAGAAGTGTGGGTCGAGGTGGCTGAGGAGCGGCATGCTCATGGCCGCCAGCACCTTGGGGTCTACATCGGTCGGGCCGGGACCCATCAGCGTCCGCGGTGGGATAGTCAACTGCTCAATTTTGCCGGTCAAGTAGGTCTCCTCCTTATCTGGTTGCGATATTCAGGCAGTCCTTGAGGGCGGCCGCGGCGGCGGCCCGGGGGTCGCTGCCCCCGCCTATAACCGCGATCTCCCCCATTTCGGCAGTCTGGAAGATGATCCCCTTGTTGGTGCCACTGACCCCGGCCAACAGGTGGTCAGCGGGGAGCTTCCGGGGAGCGACGGTGACCTCCACCCGGTCAGCACATCGTCTCGCCTCTCCCACTAGTTTGACCACGGCGCGCTGCTCTGACGCAGCGGCTACCGCCTGAGGGGTCAGGTCGGCAATCCCTTCCCGTCTGACCTGGTCCAGGGTCAGCCCAGCTCCGAGAATGGCATTGGCCAGGATCAGGGTCTTGGCGGCCGTATCCCATCCCTCCACATCCAGCCGGGGATCGGCCTCGGCGATCCCCCGGGCCCGAGCTTCGGCCAGGGCCGCCTGGTAGGTGAGCCCACCGTTGGCCATGCAGGTCAGGATATAGTTGGTGGTGCCATTGAGTATACCAGCGAAGGATTCCACTGTCATCCCGGCCAGGCTGTAAGTGGCCACATCGATGGTGGGCAGGGCAGCCGCGGTGGCCCCACTGAACCGCAGACCAACGCCGGAGGCACGAGCCAGGGCCAGAAGGCCCGGCAGATCCAGCACCAAAGGCCCCTTGGTCAGCACCACCGCGTGCTTGCCGCGCCGGAGCGCCTCCCGGAGGTAGCTCAGCCCGGGCTCACCGGTCTCTAGGTTGGTAGGGGTGGCCTCAACCCAGATCCGCACCTCATCGCTCTCCAGAAGCGCGGCGCGATCCACCAGGCGGCCCGATTCGGGCAGCCGGTCGGGATCCAGCGCCTGACCGGGTCCGGCCAGCCGGCTCCAGCTGCGACCGGCCGCGGCGGCCAGATAAAGGTCAACCCCATACTGGCGCTGCCACCCGGCGCGCTTGGCCGCCAGCAACCGGGCCAGTTCACGGCCGATATAGCCGTAGCCGATGAGGGCTAGCCCGAAGCGACGGTCAGACACCGTAGCCCAACTCGGCCAGAAGCCCCTTGATCTCCTCCACCGCTGAAGCCGGGGCCGGCAGAAGCGGGAGACGGCACTCGCCGCCGTAGTAGCCCAAGAGGTCCATGGCGGCCTTGAGGCCGGGGACGCCGAAGCGCCCGGTGACCGCGGCATTAATCTTCAAGATGGCCAGCTGCAGCTGACGGGCCTCATCATATCGGTCTTCCTCCACCAACCGGTGGATGCTGGCACACTCGTTGGGCAGGATATTGGCCACCGCCAGAGTGCCGCCCACTGCCCCAACCATCAGCGCAGTGTAGAGAAAACTGCCCGAGCCAGCGAAAACAGCGAAATCGTCCGGGGTGCCGGCCACGATCTCGCTGATCTGGACGATATTCCCGCCACTGTCCTTGAGGCCAACGATATTAGGGTGCTGCGCCAGGTCGCAGACCAGCTTGGTGCCGAGATTGATCCCGGTATTGCGGGGCATGTTGTAGAGCATCACCGGGATCGGCGAAGCATCGGCCACCGCCTCGTAGTGGGCCTTTAGCACAGCATCGGTCATATTGCCTTTGTAGTAATCAGGGTTAACCACCAGGGCCGCCCGATAGCCGGCCGCGCCGGCGGCCCGGCAGAGCTCGATGGTCTCCCGGGTCGACTCGGCCCCGGTGCCGGCGATGATCTCCTTGCTTCCCCGGTGTTCGGCGACAAAATCGATCATCGCCCGCTTCTCCCCGGTGGAGAGATAGACGAACTCACCGTTGGAGCCCAGGACCACATAGCCGGTGAGCTCGGTCTCCTCCCACCGGGCCAGGTTCTCCGCCAGACGATCAAACGCGAGCTCCTGGTCGGAGAAAGGGGTGGGGATGGGCGCATAGATACCTCTAACCATGGGCGGTCACCTCCAAAGTTCATTACTGGTCTAAGTTATTCCCAGTGGCGAAAAATCCTTCCGGGGGCAGAAGGGTTCGCTGCCACTGGTTGAGAAGGTAAGCCTAAGCCCAATGGCGACCGGGCAATCTAGGTTCGGATCAGGTCAACGTCAACAGGCGGTGACCCGAGGAGGCAGATAGCTATGGCTGATCAGCAAGCCCGGTCGGCGCCGGATCAACCGGTGACCACCTACCGTCTCATCCGGTTCTTCGCCCCCCTGGCCGCCACCTCCATGATGATGATGTCCTCCCACTCCCTCATCAGTGGTGGACTTACCCGCACCAGCCAGCCAGAGGTATCTATTGCCGCCTACGCCCTGGCCACCAGTATCTGGTTCATCGTTGACTCACCTATGGTTAATGTGCGCCAGATGATCCTGGCCCTGGCCTGGGGACCGCGCTCCTTCCGGGCGGTGGCCATGGTCACCAACGGCCTGGTAATCATCAGCCTGGCTATTGGCCTTCTTCTCTCCTACACCCCGGTGGGCCCCTGGGTTCTGCGCACCCTGCTAGGGGCGCCGGAGAACCTGGTGGCCCCGGCAGTCTCGGCCCTGAGAGTTCTGATGTTCCTCTCGATAGTCTCGTCGCGCCGCTCCCTCTACCAGAGCCTGCTGATGCTCAAAGACCGGACTGGTATCTTCCCGCTGACCATGGTCATCCGCCTGGGCCTGATGGTACTCTTTGTCGCTGCCTCGCTCCGCTACGACCTGGTCCGGGGGGCCGCCCTGGGCGGCGCCACTCTGCTGCTGGGGGTCGGCACCGAGGGGCTCCTGGCGCAGGTCTACGGGAAGCGGGTCGTGCGCGACCAGCCGCTCCGGGCCGGAGGAGCAGCCGACAATGTCAGTCTCTGGCAAGCCATGGTCTTCTTCTTCCCCCTCATCGGTGCCGCCCTGGTCGGCGGCTTCCTGCGGCCAGCCCTGAACTCGGGCATGGCGCGCAGCTTCGATGCGACGGTAGCCCTATCGGCCTTTGCTGTCGCCACCTCGCTGAGCTGGATGGTCATTAGCCCCACCCAGAACCTGCACCAGCTGACCATGATCTGGCTCCCCCGCCCCGGTGGACGGGCGCGGGTCTTCCGCTTTGTGCTGGTCTTCAGCCTAGTTTTCACCCTGGTTATAGCGGTCCTGGGATTCACCCCCGTCGGCCCCTGGCTGCTCCTGGGTCCCATCGGGCTAGAACGTAGCCTGCTCGCCCCCACCATTCTGGTGGTGCGCATCCAGGCGCTGATTCCCCTGGTCCTCTCCTGGTCGGAATACTTCTCTGGGATTCTGCTCATCAATAGGCAGACCTCGGCCATCACCGTGGGCAAACTAGTCAACCTGGCAGTAGTATTGGCCGGGGTGGCCCTGTTCCACGGAGCGCGCTTGCCGTCGGGCACCGCGCTGGGCGCCTTACTGCAGGTGCTAGGGATAGCGGGCGAGGTTCTCTTTCTATACGCAGTGGTGAGGCGGGCCGGGCAGTAGGGCAGGGCCCGGGGCGAGACGGCGGCGGGAACCGAAATCGGGGAATAGCAGAGCGAGAGGGCCTGGTAAGACCCTCTCGGGCTGGCCCCCAGTTCCAACAACGATGGGTTTGTCGTCTAGCCTGCGTCTCCAAGAACGACCGCTATGGAGCCAACCAATAGTAGATGTGCCACCATTACTAGCCACATATGCCCGGCACCATTTGCCAAATCTTGGTTGAGTTGGATGGTTGGCTCACTTTTTCACCGGTACGAAGGGGATGATCGAGGCAGCCAGGACATTGATGGGCAGAGTTTGCAGGGCCACTTTGCCCGGACCGCGCAGCACGGCCAAGAAGAGTCCCTCGCCGCCGAAGAGGATATTGCGGAACCCCTTGACCGTCTCGATATCCACGCTGACCGTCGGCTCAGCGAAGGCCAGATAGCCGTTATCCACTTTCAGTACCTCGCCGGGGCCCAGCACCTTCTCGACCACCTCACCGTCGACCTCCAGGAAGACCCAGCCCGGCCCGGTCACCTTCTGCAGAATGAAACCCTCACCGCCGAAGAGCCCGACCCCGAGCTTGTGTTGAAACATGATGTCTAGCTGCACTGATCTCTCAGCGGCCAGGAACGACTTCTTCTGGCAGATCAGTTGTTCCCCGGGACCCAGCTCCCGAGCGATGATCTTCCCCGGGGCATTGACCCCGAAAGCGATTTTGACCCCGTTGCGCTGCGCCGTATAGTAGGTCAGGAACAGGCTCTCACCGGACAGCGCCCGGCCCAGCATGCCGAAGACGCCCTTGCCGCCGGTCTGCGCCTCCAGGCTGATCCCCTGCTCCATCCAGGCCATGGCCCCGGCCTCGCTGTAGAGCACCTCTCCCTGGTCCAAGGTCACCTCAACCACCGGTAGAGTGGTCCCCAAGATTTCGAATTTCACACAACCCACCTCCTGTATGGTTCTCCCCTCATTGGTATTCAGCTACTTGGCGCGGGTTTCCTGGCCGGCAGCCGATTCGTTGCGTCAGAGACGTCACCATGGGGAAGAATAGGCACGAGGTGATCTCCATGCGCCCATGCCTAATCACAGCCCGTACCCGGAGGCTGACCGTCGCCCTGTTGCTGGTTTTGGCAGCACTGGCCGCGTCGCCGGCCACAGCCGCGCCGGACGCCTCCCGGCCGGCCAACCATTGCCCCTACTGTCATACCACCACCGTGATCCGCCCGGGAACACCGGATCCGTCTGAAGATATCCGGGTTGTCCAGCGGCTCCTGCAGGAGCTGGGCTACTACACCGGCCCCCTGGACGGCACCTACCACCGAATGACCGAGGCCGCCGTCCGCCGCTTCCAGCTGGACAAAGACCTAACGGTGGACGGCATTGTCGGCCCGGCCACCTGGCAAAAGTGTTCGGAACTCGCCCTCTACCTGGAGAGCAGCCTGACCGAGGCCGCGGCTTCGAGACCCCGCGCCAACGCCATAATCCTCATCAATGTCGACACCCGACGTCTGTACCTCCATTACGGCCCGGTGCTGATCCGGGAGTACCCCATCGGGGCGGGGAAATACTCGACGCCAACCCCCATCGGGGAATTCACCATCACCCACAAGAGCGCCAACTGGGGCGGCGGGTTCGGTTCCCGCTGGATGCAGCTGTCGGTTCCGTGGGGACTCTTCGGGATCCACGGTACCAACCAACCCAACTTGGTGGGGGGCTTCGTCAGCCATGGCTGCATCCGCCTGCGCAACCAAGATGTGGAGGAGCTCTATACCCTGGTCGATCGGGGAACCCCGGTGCGCATCTTCGGCCGTATCATCGAACACACACTGGTCAACGGAAGCCGCGGGTCCGATGTCTGGCTGGTCCAGACCCTCCTCAGGGATCTTGGCTACTACCAGGGCAAAGTTGACGGCGTCTACGGGCGGGGTACCGAGCGAGCAGTCAGGGCTTTCGAAAAGGCCAACGGCCTTCGGGTCGATGGTATCGTCAGCGAGCACGAGTATCTGAAGCTCAAACTCATCTGGCAGGAGCAGACCAGGCCATTCTGATGCCTTTGGTGCTTGCTCCGTGGCTTTTTGCCCGCCTCAGGCAGGAAGAAAGGTTTGGGACTCGAACTAATAGCCTGTACCATACCACAGGGAAGGGTGAGTCGATGTCCCAAACCACCAGACGGCCGATGACCATCGAGGACCTCTACCGGGTCAAGTGGGTCTCCGATCCCCAACTCTCCCCGGATGGGAGCCAGGTGGCCTTCGTCCTGAGAACAGTGAATCCCAAGACCAAGCAATACGAGTCGCATATCTGGATGGTGCCGTCCGGGGGCGGTACGCCCTACCAGTTCACCGGCGGGACGGGCAGCGACAGTGCCCCCCGCTGGTCACCTGATGGGCGCTGGCTGGCCTTTGTCTCCAACCGCCAGGAGAAGAACCAGATCTGGCTGATACCGAGCCACGGGGGCGAAGCCCGTCAGCTAACCGAGCTGAAGGATGGGGCCGGCAACCCGGTCTGGTCGCCTGACAGCACCCGCCTGGCTTTCACCGCCCGGGTCGGTGCCAACGGTCAGGAAGACGAAAAGAAAGATGAGATCAAGCCTGATGTCCGGGTCATCACCCGGCTCCACTACAAAATGAACGGGACTGGGTTCCTGGATGAAAAGACCGCTCAGATCTTCGTGATCCCGGTGGATGGCGGCGAGCCGAAGCAGCTGACCAGCGGACCCTACCACCACTCCTCGCCAGCCTGGGCGCCCGACGGTCAGACCATCGTCTTTGCCGCCAACCGGCAGGAAGATGCCGACTACGATCCCGGGGCCGACCTGTGGACCGTTCCGGCTGAGGGCGGAGAACTGCAGCAACTGACCACGGTCCCCCGGGCCGCCGGGTCGCCCGCCTATTCCCCCGACGGGCGTTACATCGCCTTCTACGGCCATGACCGGGAGTACGCCGGGGCCACCCTCGACCGGGTCTGGGTAGTGCCCAGCCAGGGCGGGGAGGCGCGAGTTCTCACTGCTGATTTCGACCGCTCAGTGGGTAACGCTGTGGGCGGCGACATGTGCCCGGCCACCGGGACCCTGCCCATCTGGTCTCCCGATGGCCGCTTCATCTCCTTTCTGGCCACCGATGGCGGCCGGACCGGCCTCTTCCGGGTCCCGGCCGAGGGCGGCCAGGCAGAGCCAGTCTTGGGCGGTGACCGGGTGATCCTGGGGATCAGCCTGAATCCCTCTTCCGGCCGGGCTGCCTTTGCCGCTACCAGCCCGCTGGAGATCGGCGACCTCTACCTGGCCGACCTGGATACCGGCGCTGAGCACCGGCTGACCCGTGTCAATGCCGAGCTCACGGATGAACTGCTGCTCTCGGCACCCGTGCCCTTCACCTTCTCTGGCGCTCTGGATGAACCGGTGGAGGGCTGGGTAATGCCTCCGGCCCAGCGCGAGCCCGGGCGGCGCTGTCCGGCGATTCTGGAGATCCACGGCGGCCCCCATGTGGCCTACGGTTATGCCTTCATGCACGAGTTTCAGGTCCTGGCCGGCCTGGGGTATGCGGTGGTCTTCTCCAACCCCCACGGCAGCCAGGGATATGGCCAGAGCTTCGTGGCCGCCACCCGCCACGACTGGGGCGGCAAGGACTACCAGGATGTGATGGCCGCCATGGAGTACGCGGTGGCCCATTTTGACTTCATCGACCCCGAGCGCCTGGGGGTCACCGGAGGCAGCTACGGTGGGTACCTAACCAACTGGATCATCGGCCAAACCAACCGCTTCCGGGCGGCCGTCACCCAGCGAAGCACCTGCAACCGCTATAGCCAGTTCGGCACCAGCGATGTAGGTTACTTCAACGGCGATTTCGAGTTCGATGGGCACCCCTGGGACAACCCCCAGCACTACCTGGAGCGGTCGCCCATCACCTATGTTAAGCAGGTACAGACCCCGCTGCTGATCATCCACAGCGAGAACGACCTGCGCTGCCCCATTGAGCAGGCCGAGCAGTTCTATACCGCCCTTAAACTTCTCCGGAAGGAAGTGGTAATGGTCCGCTTCGCTGGGGAGAATCACGAGCTCTCCCGTAGCGGCAAACCGGTAAACCGGGTGGAGCGGCTGAAGCAGATCATCGGCTGGTTCGAAAAGCATCTGGTCTAGCCACGCTATATAGAGACGGTCCCCGCAGCTGGGAACCGCCTCTCGCGTTGTTGGCCCCGGCTTGCCAGAGCTCGAAGGAGAACGGGATACCGTGCGCTCCGGCCAGCAGCCAGAGGGCTCCCAGTCCGAGGCTCAGGCTGACAACCCCGCCACTCAGGCCCAATCTGGCCGTATCAGCTACAATCTGCCGGATGGTCACCCAAGTAGGTTGACGGGGGGTTGCTCCTATCTCTAGCATCCGGGCTCAAGTATTCGGTGGTGTTACCGTGTCATCGGGTACCGGAGCCGGCACGCGGTTACTCTCCGCCACCCGCCAGTTGCCCTCACCGCTGGTGACCAGATGCGAGACCGACCCATTGTCCAGGTTGATCAGATTCCTGACGCCGGGTTCGAGCCGCAGTCCCAGACACAGGAGGCCGCGGATGACCTGACCGTGAGTCACCAACACCAACTGGCTCCCGGTGTGCCGGCGGACCAATTCGCCGAGGGCAGCCGAGGCCCGGGCATCAACCTGCTGGCAGGTCTCTCCCGAAGGGAAAACCACCTGATCGGCCTCGGTTTGCCACCGGCGCAGAAAGCCAGGCTGCCGTTGTTCGATCTCCGGGCGACTGAGCCCCTCCCAGCGACCGAAACACATCTCCGTCAGGTTGGGCGACAGCTGGTACTCGACATCCAGGTGCCTGGCAATGATCTGGGCGGTTTGCCGGGCCCGCCGCAGGGGGCTGGAGTAGAGGGCTACCTCTCGCTCCCCAGAGAGCAGGTCGTGCAGGTACTGGCCGACCCGTCTAGCCTGAGCCACGCCTCGCCGGCTGAGACTCACGTCGGCCCTGCCCTGCAGTCGCCCGGTCAGGTTCCAGTGGGTCTCTCCGTGGCGCACCAGATAGATGTCGGTCGGCATGGCTCCGCCTCAGAAAACCAGGAGAATCATGAGCAGAGTTATGGTGGCCACCGCGGTCTCTACCCCGAGCCCAACCAGGAACGGTTTGAACCCAGCCTTCATCCTATCGAAGCGGAGCGATAGACCCACCCCGGCAAACGTCAATAGGAAGAACCATTTCGAGAGATTGGACAGTACCTTGACCTGAGCTGGTGCGAAAAAGCCCAGGCTGACGAGGAGCGAGATCGCCAGGAAGCCCAGGAGGAACTTGGGAAACCGCTGCCAGACAAAGAGGGCCTTGTTCTCCACCTCTTTGGCCACACCCTGTCTGGCATAGTGCAGGGCGAAGCCGAGGATCACGAACCCCATCAGCGCATTCCGGGACATCTTGACCACCGTGGCTACCTGTCCGGCGGCCTCCGAGAAGGCAAAACCGGTGGCCACCGCTTCCGCCGTGTTATCCACCGAGAGTCCGGCCCAGTAGCCAAAGGCGGTCGCATCCAGTCCCAGCAGGTGCCCCAGGAACGGGTAGAGGAAAACCATGAAGGCACCAAAGATCAGGATGGTGGCAATGGCGTAACTGGCATCCTCTTCCCGCGCATCGATGGCCCCGGTGGCGCCGATGATGGCCGAGACCCCGCAAATGCCTACCCCTACCCCAATGAGGCTGCCCAGTTTCTCACTGAGTCCGGCCCGGGCCGCCAGGTAGCGGGCAACCAAGATGGAGATCAGAATCTCGACTACTACCAAGCAGAGGCCGGTGGCTCCAATGCTCATCACGTTCTGCCAGGCCAGCCGGGAACCGAGGAAGACGATGCCAATCTTCAGCCACAGCTCATAGGTACGGATCCCTACATTGAAAACCCGGGGCAGTGGAATGGCATTGGTAATAGCCATGCCAAAGGCGATGGCGAACAGAACATACTCCATATGCGGGACATAGTTGGCGGCAACCTTGCCGGCATAGCCCACCAGGGCCAGGAGAGCCAGGCCCGGCAGGTAAGCCAGGTAGCGACCGGGCTTGCCCAGACCGGGCGAGCTGCGGGTTATGATCATTTCGCGAACCGACACAGCCTTTCACTCCCTACAGCGGACTTCTCTCTACCAGGGCAGGTGGGTGAGAATGCCCAATTTGATGGCGACAATGCCCACGGCACCAACAATAACGGCCCACCAGTCGGCCGATAGCTTTACCTTGCTGAGGCTCACGATGTCCCCTCCTCCACCACAGCCGCGGTAGATGCCTCGAGAACGGTAGCAAAGGTGTCGGAGCGTAGGCCACAACGCATGGCCTCCAGGGCGATAACCTCATTGACCTGTACATTGCCCAGGTTAACACGGGGGCCGAAGCGGCGCAGCAGGTCCTTCTGCTGGCTGCCCATGGGCGCTTCCCAGATGATGTGATCGATGCCCCGGGCTGCGTGCAGGACACGCTCCAACTCCTGGTCGATGATGTTTCCCGCCTGGTCGTAGATGCCGACACCCCGGCCGGAGTCGCGGCCTTCGATGATCACCTTATAGGCCCCATCGGCCAGATCGCTGGCGATCTGCTCTTCCAGCCGGGCGTTGGAGAGGCGGAGCCTGGAATCCTTTTTTCCCACCTCGGTGAGGACCCTGAAGCCCAGGTCCACCGCCATACGCACTATCTCTCGCCGGGTCACCGGCGTCATATCCAGCGTCCCCTCGGAAACCTCGATCGCGGTGAAGCCCAGCCTCAGGCAGCGGTTGAGGAATTCGCGAATCCGCCCCTGGTAGAAGGCGATCTCCAGCAGCGTCCCTCCCGGATAGACCTCGATCTGGTTGGCCACCAGCAGCTCAATCTTGGCCTTGAGCATGGTCTCGCTGTAGAGGAGCGATGTCCCGAAAGCCAGCTTGAAGAGGTCGATGTAGTCACCGGCCAACTCCACCAGCTGCCTGGTCTCACTCACACTGGAACCCTTATCGATGACCATGGTCAATCCCCGCTCGCGGGGTTTGCCTTCCCGACCGGGGATGGGGTGGGTCACCACACCCGAAAAGCCTCCTGCCTCCTGCATATCTGTACCTCCTTGAGGTTCTGCAGTGTTGCCCTCCCAGATTATGCAAAGGCAGTGACAGAGGTACCGGGTCCAGTCAACGAAACAGGGGGACAGCTGACAGCAAAAAAGACCAGCTACTGCTGGTCTGGTGCTATAGGGGTAGGGACAGTTCAGTCGCCGCGGGCGCCGTACTCAACCTCGAACTGCCGGACAAAGGCGTCCAGGTCATCAACGACCGGGGCATCGGCAGGAAAGCGTACTGGGATCCGGTAGCGAACGCCGGCGACAGCCTTATAGGCCCCCTCCTCCTCCAAGTGGGCGAAGATGGCCAGCTCATTGAGACCGGCCGTGCCTTTCAGCCGGTAGCTTCCGACCGCCCCCACGCCCCGGGCTTCGGCGGCCGTGGAGGTGAAGGTGAAAAGGGCGAAGTAAGTGCGGACCAGACGCAGTTGGCTGTTTTGGTCGAACCGGTTGACCCAAACCACGGCCTGGCTGCCATCGGCCAGCCTGACCAGGGCCAGCGCCAGGTAAGGATCCTGGTGGACCGCCTCGGTAATCTGGACATCCCGGGAGGCGGTGGGGTAGCCGACATTGACCCCACCAATAGGCACCACACTGAAAATGGCCATTAGCACAGCAACTACCAGCATTATAGCGGCAAAATACCGAAAAACTCTCATCTCTCTTCCTCCATCCCTGTTGCGACACCAGCATTATTTCCCTGCCTTAGCTCCTGTATCCTGCTGGGGACGGAGGGAAATCCTGATCCAGCGGCGTCCGCCCGGTATCTCTACCACTAGCGCCTGGCGGTGGTACCCTTTCAGCTCCACACCCAGTTCGTAGCGGCCCGGTGGCAGATCATCCACGGCGAAGTGACCCCGCCGCCTGACCCTGGTCACCCGACGAAACCCCTCCGGGTTGGTCAGCACCAGGCGCAGGGCCCGCCGGTGTTCTGCGCCGGCCAGGCGCACCCTCCCGCTCAGGCGATGGTGGGGATTGACCCCGGACCAGAGAGTCCCGGAACCCACCGTCCGGCCGCTATGAGGCACATCGGCCATGGGACCATTGCCGGGTTCTGTCCCGTACCTGAGCAGCAAGTCCAGGGAGGAAGGCTCTGGACCCGGCAAGGCGGTCGGTACCTGGGGATCCAGATAGCCGGCCAGGTTCTCTGCTGTTAGCGATCGGCCAGTCCACCGCCCCTCCGGTAGCATCGGGGATCGGGGGCGCCGGGACAGCTGGATCGTCTCACAGCTCCAGTGGTCCGGGATTATCCGCACCGCCAGGTAACCGGCGGCATAGCCGGTGAAGCGCACCACCAGGTGATAGAGGCCGGGAGCCAGACCGGACCGAGTATACTCTCCGCCGGGACCGGTCCGCCCCAGGGTGATGGGCAGATAGGTTCCTCCCTGCACTACCGTGACCTGGGCACCGCCCAGTGCCTGGCATCTCTCGCCGCGTACCGCCAGCCAGATGCGGCCGCCCTTGGGGTTGAGCTCCAGGCTGCCCAGGGCGGTCTGGTCTGGCTCCACCTCCACCTGCCGAAAGCGGGCCAGATAACCCGGGGCTCTGGCCACCAGAGCGTGTACACCAGGCGGTATCCCCTCTAGAACATAATCGCCCGCTCTGTCGGTAACGGCCTGGGCCCAGGCATTTCCCTCGGGGGATTCCAGGTGGACCAGCGCGCCGGCCAGCCCCACCCCGGACCCGGTGTCACGAATCCGGCCGCAGATGCGGCCCGGGCGCTCGGGGGAGGCTTCTGCCGGGATGGCTTGTGATGGTACCGGATCGTCGCCGACCGGGAGCCGGAGGCGGAGGGTGGCCTCCTCGCCCACGGACAGGTGCAGGCTGCGCCAGACGCTGGTCCGGCCCGATACCCGGACAAATACCCCATAATAGCCACTGCGCAGTCCGCTGAAGGCAAACTCACCCTGGTGGGAAGTGCGGACGAAGTCCACCGCGTATAGATCGTGCTCGTATAACCAGACTGCGGCCCCGGCCAGGGGCGACCCGGTCTCGGGAGCCTCAACGCAACCGACGATGGAACCGCTGGCCCGGTCGCCGGCCAGCTCGACTCGGGGTGTACTCTCTGCCTCCAACACTACCCCCAGCAGGGCCCGGCCGCGACCAAGCTGGCCGCTACGAAGAGCGCCGCCCCCAGGCGGGAGCCGCTCCAGGAGAAAGTGCCCATCGGGAGCAGTAAAGCAGCCGGCCACGGCTCGGTTACCCCCGTGGTAGAAGACCACCGGATAGCCCCCCGGTTGCTCGAAGCCCCGCCTCACCTGACCTTCGACTGCTGCCTCTTGGGCCACCAACTCCAGGCAGAACTGGTCCGGTGAACCCGGCACCCCCGTGAACGCCGCTCGCCCCCGGCCTCCGCTGAGGGAGCGGGCCAGCACCTGGTGGTCGCCGGGGGCTAGCCCCTCCAGGGCCAGCTGACCCGCGGGGTCAGCCAGGACAGTGGTGACCAGATCCCCATCGCCACTCAATAGAGACACCTCGACCCCCTGCGTTGGAAGGTGGCCAGTTACCACGCCCCGGGTCGTGGCGGCAGCCGTTCGCGGCAGCCGCAATGCGGCCTGGAACCGGCCGTCACCGGGAGCGGTGAAGCCGATTACGCCCGGCGCCTGGCCGTGTGGAAACGCCCACAGCAGATACTCGCCAGGAGGGACAGCCGGTAGCTCGAACCGCCCCAGACTGTCGGAGATGGTTGGCCAACCGGGACAGCCCGGCCACCACCCAGCCCGGAGTACCAGGGCGGCCCCGCCGGCCGGCTGTCCGCCGGGATCCAGCACAACCCCGGTCACCACCGAACCTTCGCTGGCCAGTGGGTAGAGCTGGGGACGGTCGTCAGCAGTAAGGGCCCCGGCCTGGTAACCGACGATTCCGTGGTCGGGGGCGGCTATCAGCAGGGTATAGACTGCTTTCGGGAGATCGTGGAAAGAGAAGCTGCCGGTGGCATCACTGACCGCGGTTAAGAGCAGCGTCCCGCCCGGAGCAAAGAGACGGACCACTGCCCGCCTGGCTCGCCCCCCGCCGCTGACAATCCCGGTCAGGCGGGCCGCCCCGGGAGGCACTTGGATCACCACCTTACAGGGCTCGTCGGGACCGACGGTTGCCCCGGTCCAGGCAGTCCCATGGCCACTGGCGATGGCGACCAGGCAATAGTGGTCGGACGGCAGGCCGCTAAAGACAAACCTTCCCTGCCCATCGGCCAGCTGGTCGGCCCAGACCAGACCAGCCCGGTCGCGCACAATGAGGCGCGCCCCGGCCAGGGGGCGACCAACGGGGTCCACTACTTCAGCGACCAGCTGGCCAGGTCTCTGACCCAAAACGATCCGGGCCTCAACCCCGTCGTCGAAGAGACAGAGCCCCTGCTGGGCCTGGGCCCAGCAGGCAGCGCCCGCCAGCAGGCGGAAGCTGCCGGAACCGCTGGTAGTCAGCCGAAAGCGCCCGCTCTCATCCGTAGTCGTCTGAGCCACTCGCCGCTCGGTTTCGGAGAGCAGGCAAACCTCGGCCCCGCTAATCCCCCGATTGTCGGCGCCGATCACCCGTCCATAGACTCGCCACATGTCCTCAGCCTCCATGTACTACAGCCTATGAACTCGGCCCGCTCGGGGTTAACTGGCTTGCTGGGGGAAGCCGGTCTTACTGTTGCCGCTTCTAGCAGCGTTGCCTCAAAACGAGGGGCAAATATGGCCTCCTCCACATCAGCCAGGTGAGCCACGATCTCTCGTACCGACCACTGGTTATCGGCCGGCTTAAACCCGTATTCGCTGCCGCGCAGGGGCTCCAGCGCCGCCCGCAGCTGCCCGGCCAACCCAGCTGCCTGGGATAGACGCTCTTCCTACCGGATCTGCCGGTCCATCAGTTCGAACTGGCCGGAGCGGCGATAGCCCAGGGACGGATAGAGACGGTGGGTCGCCGGGTTGCTGGCCTGTGTGTTCAGCTCGGAGGCGACGCCATGAAAGTTGAACCAGTCGATGGCTCGCCGGCAGAGCTGTCGGCCAATCCCCCGGCCGGCGTATTCCCGGTGTACTCCCACCCGGGCCAAGTGACCCAGACCGCGCACGATGGTGTTGTAGTTGTAACCTACTACCTTTCCCCCTAATTGGGCCACGAGAAACTGTGGACCCGGCCCTCCAAATTGCACGGCACTGCTTCTATGGGCCGCTGCCAATAAGGCTCAAAGGCTGAGCTCTCGACCTCCTAGTAGCCATCGGCATCCTCGGGCCGGAATTCGCGGGTGGTGGCCGGGCCGGTCCAGTCCTCGCCTGGCTGCTCCGGACGGTAGTAGCTAATGATAGTCTCTACCCTGCTGAACCCGTTGTCGGCCAGTAATCCGCCGCCATCTTCGGGCCAGACCACGGCCTGCAGGTCGCTGCGCCCGTGGGCGCTGAGCGAGGAGCCCGGGCGCGGTCGCTCGCGCGACTTGCAGGTCGCTGCGCCCGTGGGCGCTGAGCTCGGCCAGCAGCTCCGGTAGGAGACGCCGGCGAATCTCGTCGCTGCCGGCTGCCCAATTCTGGCTGAGGAAGCCCCGGCGACCCGGCTGCAGGGTGGCCAGAGCGCAACCAACCAAGATGAAGTCGCGGTAGAGGCCCAGGCCCAGATAGCGAGCGGGGTCGCCCTCCAGGCGCAAGACCTGGGGATCAATCAGTTCAAAGCTCTCGGTCCTTGTCATCAGATAGCCTCCTTCCACGGCTCGGGACTGAATTCGCCGCCGGACCGCTCCCCTCTCCTTCTGTCGCGGGATGAACCAGCATAAGATGAGTCAGAAGGGGGTGCTGCTGGTGTTCATCGCGCTTAACCGGACAGTCCTGGCCATGGCTGGGCTTCGTCTGCTGTCGGCCAGTATCGAGCTGACCGCCGCCCTGCTCTTTCTGCGCTTTAACCGGGTGGAGGCGGCGCTACGCATCAACTCCGTCCTAGGGCTCTTTGGCCCAGCCATCTTCATGCTGGTCAGCCTGTTCGGCATCGCCGGCCTCAGTGGCGGCGTTGAGCCGATCCGCCTAGCAGCCATCTTATGCGGAGTGGCCCTGGTCCTCTGGGGCACCGCCGGGCGGTGAGAGGATGACCCAGGGTCAGCTCATCCTGATGGTTATCCTGCTCCTGGCCATCGTCAGCCGCAATAACATCCTGGCCACCGCCGCCGTGGTGGTCCTGGGCATGCAATTCCTGCGTCTGGAGCGCTACTACCCTCTCCTGGAGAGGCGCGGACTGGAGCTGGGCCTGACTTTCCTGACCTGCACGGTACTGGTCAGTTTTGCCGATAACCGGATCTCCCTGCACGACCTGGGACCCTCGCTCCTGAGCCTGGCCGGAATTGTCGCCTTCCTGGGCGGTATCGCCGGCTCGGTCCTCAACGGGATGGGGCTAAAGCTTCTCACCTCTCACTCCGAGGTCATCTTCAGTATTACCCTGGGGACCATCACGGGGATCATCGCCTGCGGTGGCATCCCCGTCGGGCCCATTATGGCTGCCGGCCTGGCGTTGGCGGTTCTAACGGTGCTCGGCTGGAAACCGTAAGGTAGTGCGCGTTGCGCCTGTCTTCTGGGTATGCTATCCCGAGGAGGTGGGCGCATGAAGCGGGAAACCAGAAAAGGGCTAACCGCCCTGTGCGGTGTCCCTTTCGCCATGGTTCTCAGTAATTCTATGATCATTCCGGTTTTGCCGGCCATCCAGAGCCGGCTTCAGCTCTCTGCCTTCGAAGTGGGTCTGATCATCACCGCCTTCTCAGTGCCAGCCGGCCTGACCATCCCGCTGGCCGGGATCCTGTCCGACCGCATTGGCCGCGTGAAGGTGATGGTCCCGGCCTTGCTCCTCTTCGGCCTGGGAGGCCTGCTGGCCGGCCTGGCCGCTGCTTTCCTGGACAGGCCCTTCGCCTGGATCCTGGCGGCCCGCATTGTACAGGGGATTGGTGGCGGCGGCACCTACCAGTTGGCCATGGCTGAAGTCGGCGACATCTTTCAGACCCAGGAGCGCACCAAGGCCCTGGGGCTGCTGGAGGCCGCCAATGGCCTGGGCAAGGTGGTTGCCCCCATTATCGGTGCTGCCGTCGGAGTCATCAGCTGGTATGCCCCGTTCTTCGTCTATCTGGTCATCGCGGCCCCGGTATCGGCCGCCGTTTGGTTCCTAGTTAGAGAACCCGAGGCCGCCCCCATCAGGAAGCTGAGGGAGTACTTCCAGCAGACCGCCCTCATCTTCCAGCAGCACACTGGTTCCATTGCCGCCACCTTCGTCAGCGGGCTGGTGATCCTGTTCATGCTCTTCGGTGTGCTCAGCGTCTACTCGGACATTCTGGAAAACAGCTACGGTCTGCGGGGCACCGTGAAGGGGCTGGTTATTGCCATCCCGGTGGGGCTGATGGCCCTGACCTCGCTGGTCACCGGCACGGCCCTGCAGGCCAAGAGGGGAACCCCCGTCAAGTGGAGTGCCTCCCTGGGCAATCTGCTGCTGGCGACAGGCCTCTTCCTCTTCCCCTTCTCCCGGAATGTCTACTACCTGACGGGAGTGATATCGCTCCAGGGGATCGGCTCGGGCCTGGTCTTGCCGGCGGTCAATACAGTCATTACCGGCACGGCCGCCCAGAGCGAGCGCGGTTTACTCACCTCACTCTACGGAACCGTGCGCTTCTTCGGGGCAGCCTTGGGCCCACCAGTCTTCGGCCTCCTCACCGCCAGGCGCCAGTGCCCCCTTTTCCTGCTCTCGGGCCTGGTGGCCGTAGTCACCGCGGCCGTTGTCTTCAGCTCCTTGCTCCCGCAGCCCAAATATGGGAGCGAAGGGCAGCAGACAGCTCCTTCAGAGGCTGAAATCAGACAATACTACCCCTGGTTCGCCCGGAGTCGGCTCCGTTAGAGCCCAACCGGGCATTATGTCACCTGCCCTCTTCCCCTCTCATATAATGTCTTGACAGACTCTAAGGGAGGCTTTTTCATGACCAATGGCGACCTACCGCGCTATCGGCACATCTTGGTCATTACCACCATCGATTTTGACAAGGTGCCCAACCAGAGAGTCCACCACCTCATCAACTACTGGGCCAACCATGCCGACCAGCTGGATGTGGTCTATACCAGGTATCTGAACCTGCGGGACCAGCACACCGACCGCCCCCGGGCCGCCAATATCCGGTACCTCCCTGTACCGTTCAATTCCCACAACGAGCTATTCGATGACCATGTCCGGTCCCACCGGATGGCTACGGTGGCCGGTAGCTACGACCTGTGCTTTGCCGAAGGGCCCTGGGCCGGTGCCGTCGGCCGCCTCCTCCTGGAGAGAGGACAGGTCCGGTTCCTGGTCTACGAGGATCTGGACTACTTTCCGGCCTTTTTCCCGCCGACCATGGCCCCAGAGGTGGCCGCCCTGGAGAATGGGGCAATCCTCGCCGCCCATCTGGTCTTCTGTGTCAGCCGGGAACTGGTGCGCCGCCGGGCAGCCGAACTGAGCATCAAGGCCTACCACAGCCCCAACGGCGTCCCCTTCGCCGCCTTCGCCGGACAGCGGCGGCCGCGTCACCGGCCCACGGCCATCTATGCCGGGGCGTTGGACCGGTGGAGCGGTATCGATACGGTCATTCGTTCCTGGCGGCGGGTCCGCCGCCGTCACCGACGGGCCCGCCTGGTGGTGGTGGGCGGAGGTCCGCACCTGCGCCGTCTGCGTCGCCTGGCCCGCCGCTACCGGGTCAGCCGGTCGGTAGTCTTCCGGGGCCATGTTCCTTACTCACAGCTACCCCGCTACCTGGCGCGCGCCGATATCGGCATCGCCACCCTACGCCCCGGCGAACTGGCCACCTGCGCCTTTCCCCTCAAGTTCCTGGAGTATATGGCGGCCGGGCTTCCCACAGTCTGCTGCAACCAGGGCGACATGGCTGCCATCGCGCAGATCACCGAGACCGGGCTGGCGGTCCGGTTCCGGTACAGCAGCATCGCCGGGGCCATTGGCCGCCTGCTGCGCCGTCGCAGCCAGCGGAGGGTGATGGGCAAGCGCGCCCAGCGCCTGGCCTGGTTCTACGACTGGACCAACATCTTTGACCAACAGCTTCATATCATCGCCGGGGCCAGGGGGTGAGATCCCGTTGGCCGTAATCATCTACCCGCCGACCCTTCCGTGGCGCGATGCCGTCGCCCACCAGCCCCAACTCCTGTTGACGGCCCTGGCCCGGACGGGAATCCCGTCTGTTTTCTGCGAGGACACGGTACGCCAGTCCGACCCGGCCTTCGAGCGCTTGGCCCGGATGCTATTCGTCTGCCGTAACCCCGGCGAACTCACGGGGATCTGCGATTATGCCCGAGCTACCTTCCAGCCGCTGGTGCTGTTGTACTCCCACGCTCCCCACGCCGTGCTGGCCCGAACCATCGGTGCCGATGTCTCTGTCTTCCTCTACCTCGACGAGAGTGTCGATGAGTTTGCCCTCATGTCCGAACCAACCCGCATCGCCCTGCAGCAGGCCGACCTGGTGATCACCGTCTCCCAGCGGATGAACAGCCGCCTGCCGGTCCAACCCCATCGCTCCATTGTCCTAAGAAACGCGGTCGACCCCGACCGCTTTACTCCCCGCTCCGCCGATACGGTGCGTCCGCCGGAGCTAAGGCCGCTAACCGGGCCCATCGTCGGCTTCCATGGTTCTCTCCAGAGCTGGGTCGACCAAAACCTCGTGGCCGAACTGGCCAGGCGCCGCCCCGACTGGAACCTGGTCATCGTGGGGCCGGTCTATGTACCGGTCCACCGCCTGCGGCTACCCAACATCCATCTGCTGGGTGCGCGCCCCTTTGAGGAGGTCCCTAACTATGTGCGCTGCTTCGATACGGGGCTGATCCCCTTTGAGGTCAGGCACATGACCGATTCGTGCAGCCCCATTAAGATGTACGAGTATATGGCTGCCGAAGTGCCGGTGGTGGCCACCGCCATCAGCGAATGCCTGATCACACCGGGCGTCCGGGTAGGACGGTCGGTGGATGAGTTCGAGGCGCAGGTGGAGGGGGCGCTGCGGGCACCGCCCGTCCACCGGGTGCAGTTGCGCAAATATGCCCTGGAAAACACCTGGCTGGTCCGAGCCAAGCAGCTCTACCAACAGATTGAGGTGATCCTCCGTGAGAAAGGCCTGGGGTAACCGTCTTACCGCCATGATGCTGGTGCGCAATGAAGCCAACCGCTACCTGCGCCTGGTCCTGGCCGACCTGTGCCAGTATGTGGACGACCTGGTGATCTTGGACGACGCCAGTACCGATGGAACGTACGAGCTGTGCCGCTCCTTTCCCCGGGTGCGGGTCCTGGCCCGGGAGCGGAAGTCGGGCTTCGACAACGAGATTTACCTGCGCCAGAAGCTTTGGCAGCTTACGGTGGACACCTCTCCCGACTGGATCCTGGCCCTGGACGCTGATGAGATCTTCGAGCCCCGGATGAAGGCCGAGATCCGGCCCATGATCGACCAGGGCTCCATCGACTGGTTCGCCTTCCGTATGTACGACTTCTGGGGCTCCTATACCCATTACCGGGACGACCGCTACTGGTGCGCCCATCGCTTCCACCGGATCCTGCTGGTACGGTATCTGCCCGGCTACGACTACCTCTGGCGCGAGCAGGCCCTGCATTGCGGACGGCTCCCGGCCAACCTGAACCTCTTGCCGGGGTGCGATAGCCCCATCCGCCTCAAGCACCTGGGCTGGGCCGGGCCGCCGGAAGAACGAATGGCTAAGTACCGGGCCTACTTGCGACGCGATCCGCAGGGGGAGTACGGGATCATGGAGCAATACCAGTCGATCCTGAACCCCAACCCCCATCTGGTTCCATGGAAGGGTGATTTCCGTTGAAGGTGACGATTTACAGCGCTAGCCTCTTCAGCTGGTGGGAGCGGGGCCACCTGATCACCGGCGGCCTTGAGCGGTATGTGCGGGCCCTGGCCCGTCTCATCCGGTCCTTGGGTTGGCAGGTCGAGATTTACCAGTGGGCCTATTACAGTGAAAAACGCACCTACGAGGGGTTCCCGGTGACCATCGTTAACTGTCGCGACCGGGATATCAACAGCATGGTCCGGGAGATGCACCAGAACACCGGCCCACATATCATCTATGCCTGGCTCGGCACGCAGACCGAGTACAAGCCGGGCAATATCACCATCTCCCACGGCGTCTGGTGGGACTGGGACAGCCACGATGAGAGTGTGGTGACCGGGATCAGGCACTATATTACCTCCGCGCTGAGCAGCTGCCGGGCAGTGGTCTCGGTAGACACCAACTTCGTCAACTGGATCAAGGCCACCCTGCCGGGGGAGCGCAAGAATCTCTACTACATCCCCAACTTTGTCGACCGCCAGCTCTTCCAGGAGGCACCACCCAATCCCGGCCACGACCTGGTCATCCTCTACCCGCGGCGAATGACCCCCGAGCGCGGGATCGAGGTGACCATGGCCGCGGCCGACCGCATCCTACCCCGAATACCGGGCAGCCGCTTTGTCTTCGCCGGGGTCGGCAATCCCACCATGGCCATCTACCAGCAGTTTCTCCACTGGTGGCAAAACCACCCGCACCGCAGCCGGATTGAACACTCCGAAGTCCCCTACGACGCCATGCCCGCGGTCTACCAGCGGGCCGATATTGTCCTGGTGCCCTCGCCCTTCTGCGAGGGAACTTCCTTGTCGTGCCTGGAAGCCATGTCGTGCGGGCGGCCGGTTGTAACCACCACCGCCGGCGGGCTGGCCAACCTGATCATCGATGGCTTCAACGGGTTGGTCTTCCGCTATGGCTCCGACCAACTGGTGCGAGCCATCGAGTTGCTGGCCGCTAACGCCTCCCTCCGGCACCAGCTGGGACGCAACGCGGCCGCCACCGCCCAGGCCTTCTCGCTGGGTGTCTGGGAGCAGCGCTGGGCCGACCTGCTCTATGATGTATACATTAAGAAGCACTAACCCGGCGATGGGTTGACCAGCTGCCGGTGCAGGCAGTCGGCGGCCGCCAGGGCGGGAAGGCTGCTGGCCCCGCTGGCCTCCGGCTCGCCGCCGGAGAGCACCGCCCGGACGAAGTCGTCGAAGGCGGCCGTCAGCGGCTCGCCGGCCGGCGCGACCATGCGCCGGCTGGTGCTGACTTGCTGGTAAGCGACATCCGGTCCGGTACCGGCGAACTCACTGGTCTCCACCCGGTTGCTGGTTAACTGCCGGCTGGACCCGTCATACTCGATGAGATCCTCCGCGGTCTGCACCTGAATGGTACGGATCTTATCCCCGGCCAGGCGGCTGGCCTCCAGACTAATGGCGACCGGGCCGGCCTGCCCCACCACCACGGCCAGGTCGGGTAAGCTTGAGCGCACCATTCTCCCCCGGGCAGTGAGACCCTCCAGAGTGTGGCCCGTCAACCAGTGGGCCAGATCGAGGTCGTGGATCATCAGGTCATGGATGATCCCCACGTCTGTACCCCGGGGTGAGTAGGGGCTCAGACGGCGGAAGGAGATAGAGTAGGTGGTACGCAGCTGCAGCAGGCTGCGCAGCAGGCGCAGCCCCGGGTTGTAGCGCTCCAGCAACCCCACCTGGAGCACCCGCCCGGCCGTGCGGGCTGATTCGACCAGCCGGGCGCCATCTCGAGCTGTATGAGCCAGGGGCTTCTCCACCAGAAGGTGGAGCCCCGCCTCCAGACAGTCGGCGGCGATGGCGGCATGGGTGCTGGCCGGTGTGGCGATAATCGCGGCCTGGGCCCGCTCTAGCCAGCTGCGGTAGTGGTCATCCCAGGGCAGGTCGGAGGCGATCTCCCTCAATTCTGCCCGGCGGGGGTCGATGACTGCCACCAGCTCCACCCCGGACCGCTGTCGGAGATGCCGCAGGTAGTGGCGGCCCATGGCTCCACACCCAATGAGTAGGACGCGCAGGACAGGCTCGCTTCCCGTGGCCCGGCAGGCCGGGCCGCGCACCCGGGCCGGGTTACCGTAGGCCAGCATTCCGGCCGGGACATCTCTGGTCACCACCGCCCCGGCCCCCACCATAGCGCCCGCCCCAATGCGGGTGCCACAGATGATGGTGCAGTTGGCGCCGAGGCTGGCGCCCCGTTCGACGATGGTCGGCACCACCGTCCACTGGCCGACCACCCGCGGCCAGGGATCATTGGTGAAGGTAGTGCCCGGGCCGATGAAAACCTCATCCTCAATCACCACACCGCGGAAGATATTGGCCGAGTTCTGGATCTTCACCCGGTCGCCGATAATCACTCCGCGGTCAATGTAGACATCCTTGCCGATAATGCAGTCCCGACCGACCCGGGCCTCCTCCCTTACCTGGGCATTTTGCCAGACGCGGGTCCCCGGACCCAAGGTTGCGCCCGGCTCAACCCGGGCGGTGGGATGGACAAATACTCCCTCCTTTGCCAACACCCATCTCTCCCTCCTCTATGACCTCATATTATGTGGAAGAGGCGGAAACGGCGATTTCGCCCGACTATGAAGGGAGATGGATCAATGATCAGAATTGCCCAGCCCCAACTGGGAGAGGAAGAGCACGCCCTGCTGGCCCAGGCCCTGGCCTCGGGACAGCTGACCGCCGGGCCGCGGGTTGCCCGGTTCGAGGAAGCCTTTGCCGGGTTCGTCGGGGCTCCCCACGGTATCGGCACCTCTTCCGGCACCAGCGGCTTACATGTGGCCTTGCTGGCCGCCGGGATCGGCCCCGGCGACCGGGTGCTTACCACCCCTTTCTCCTTTGTAGCCAGCAGCAACGCCATTCTGTACTGCGGGGCCGAACCAGTCTTCGCCGACCTCGACCCCGCCACCCTCAACCTGGACCCGTGCCAGGCCGAGTGGTTGCTGGCCAGCGAGCCCGGGATTAAGGCTATGTTGGTGGTTCATCTCTACGGCCAGCCCGCCGACCTGGATTACCTGACCTTTCTCGCCCGCCGGCACCAGCTGATCCTAATTGAGGACTGCGCCCAGGCCCACGGGGCCCGGTTCGGAGCCCGGCATGTAGGCACCTTCGGCCAGGCCGGTGTATTCAGCTTCTACCCGACCAAGAACATGACCACTGGCGAGGGAGGGGCAGTGGTCACGGCCGATGCCACTCTGGCCGGGCGCGTCCGCTACCTGATTAACCACGGCGCCAGCCAGCGCTACCTCCACCAGCTGCTGGGCTACAACTACCGTCTGACCGACCTGGCCGCCGCCATTGGTCTGGCCCAGCTGGAGAAGCTCCCTCAGTTTATCGCCTCCCGGCGCGCCAATGCCGCCCGGCTCACCGCCGGGCTGGGCGGTCTGCCAGGACTGGCCTTGCCCGGCGAGACTCCGGGGATCAGCCATGCCTGGCACCAGTATGTGGTTCGGACGGCGAGGCGGGACGCGCTCAGCAACCATCTGCGGCTCCGGGGGATCGAGACGGCGGTCCACTATCCGCGGCCCATCCATCGGCAGCCTCTTTACCAGCAGTTGGGGTACTCCTCCCTGCACCTGCCCCAGGCAGAGGAGGCCGCCTGCCAGGTGCTGTCACTCCCGGTGCATCCGGGGCTTTCCCCGGCCGACCTCGAGATGATCGTTTCGGCCGTGCGGGAGTTCTTCGCTTCCATTGGCCCGGCCGTCTAGCGCCCGGCCCCGGCCGGCGGCCGGTAGGGCTCACCGTAGACCGCCTCCAGCCAGAACCTCACCCACCACTCGGGATTAGACCACTCCCAGATCTGGCAGGAGCGGCAGGGCGCTATCTCATCAAACCGCCGCTCCCGGTGCAGCCGGCGCAGGCGGGCCAGCGGACGGCCGTGCCAGATACCTTCCACCGTGTTGCGCCTCAGGTCGCCGATGACCGCCTCGGCCCGGTGATCGATGCAGCAGGCCACTGCCCGGCCGTCCCAGACGATATTCAGAGACTGCCACAGGCGGTAACAGGGAGTCCGGGGCAGGCCCCGGGCGTAGAACCTGAGGCCGCGGTCGGGCTGGGTGCCATGCCAGTCATCGTAGGCCACCGGCTCGACTCGATCCACGATGCTCTCCCATTGCGCCCGGAAAGCATCGAAGTGGGGCGCCAGTTCATCGATCATGAGGTAATGCATGTATATCTGCGGCCAGCGGGCCCCCCGGGCATCCCGCTCCATCACTAGCTCCATGATTTTCTTCCTGACCTCCTCGTAATCCAGGGGCGGCTGCCACCGGCGGTAGAGGTCGGGCGTGGGCGCGTAGAAGCTGATGCAGATCTGGTCGAGCAGGCCTTCCTCAATGATGGTGGTAGCCAGGCGCCGGGTGCAGGCAGCCATATTGCTATATAGCACGCTGTAGGCCGACGGCACTCGTTCTCTGATGGCCCGCAGGATATCCAGGAGGCGCGGTTCAACGAAGGGCTCCCCCAAGAGGAAGGGGATGACCGATTGGGCTCCGGTGGCACCGTCCAGGATATGCTCGATGAGTCGCCAGTCCATGGCCCCGCGGGGGCGGTCAGTATGGCGGCCGCCGCAGAACAGGCAGTTGGCGTTGCACTCAGTACTGGTCTCGAACTGAACGATCTGGGGAAAACGGGTCAGGGCGGACAGTGGCATGCCGACATCCTCCTCTCGGCCGGAATGGTAATCTGCTCCTCAGCCAGGGTCAGGGGAATACCAGGGGCCCGAAGACGGATGCGGACCCGGTACAGGCCCGGTTCGGGGATGAATAGATTGGTGAAGCGTGTATAGTTGACCTGGCAGTCGTGACGCTCCAGGCAAAAGGGGCGGTTGCGCCCCCCGGCGATGGTCCGGCCCTGCGGGTCGAGGAGGGCCACCTCCTCGCGGGCTTCAGCCATTGACTCGGTCCCACGCCAGACGTTAGCCATAATGGCTGCGGGGATAAGCCCCACCGGCAGGGCCAGGAAGATACCCTCCAGGGTTAGTCCGGCCTCCTGACTCCAGGTCAGGTTCCGGCAGAAAAGGGAGGCCACCAACTGCGGTCGGGGCGGGCCCAGCTTCTCGCCAGCCAAGGCCATCACTGCTCCTGTCGCTGACCGGGGATGGACGAACCCCGGAGGCAGCGTGGATTCTCCTTGATCTCCTGTAACAGCTGCGTAGAGCACGGATAGCGCTGCAGCCCCTCCAGCAGGGCCACCCTGGCCTGGTTGTACCGGAGGCGCTTCAGCCCCCGCCTAGCCCGCTCCTGAAGCTGGTTGAGGGCTAGCGCCCTCTGGTAGCGGTCGATGGCCAGGTTCATCTCCCCAAACCCTTCGTGCAGCTCTCCCAGGATGGTCAGAGCCGCCGGATCCACCGCCCCGCTCCGGCAGCAGTCCTCCAGTTCAGCCAGAGCCATGCTCCACCAGCGGCGCCGGTAGTAGATCTTGCCCAGCTCGTTCCAGAAGGCTACCAGTTCAATCCCGTGGAGCAGGGAGAGGGCTTTCTCTAGCCAGGCCCGGTTATGGGCGCGGATGATCTCCTCCAGCAGTCGCAGGAGCTCCCGGTAAGTCTCAGGCGGAGGCGGCGCAGTGGAGGGAAGGCCGGACAGGGCTCCGACCAGGGCTCTTAGCGCTCTGGTAAACCGGGTATCTTCCATTTCCGAGAGCAGTACTTCTGCCTTCGATTGGTTGCCCTCCAGCGCATTGCAATAGATCAACCAGCGCAGCTCGCCGATCCCCAGACGCTCCCGGCTGTAGCCCAGCTCCAGCTGTTCCCTGGCACCCGCTAGGTCACCCCGGAAGAAGCAGCACTGGCCCCGCAGGAAGCTGGAATCAGCATCATCGAGGCTATCGAGAACTAGTTCCGCGGCCTGGAAGCGGTCGGCCTCGAGGAGGGCTTTGGCCAGCACCCGTCGGTTCTCATCGGTCCGCCCGCCCAATAGGAGATAGCCCTCAGCCATCAGGTGAGGATCCCGCAGGAAGCGGCTGGAGACCCGGACAAAAGCACTGTAGGCGGCAAAACCACCGCCGTTCAGAGTTGCTTTGCGGAAGTGGTCGGCCGCGGCCAGGTCATCGCCCAGCTCTTCATGGAGTCGGCCCAAAGCCAACCAGGACCGGAAGGTGTGACACCCGTTGAGCGAGCTGAAGCAGGGTGGGGTCGGCCCCTGGGCGATGCACCTCTGGTAGGCAGCCATGGCCTCACTGTATCGCTGGCAACTGCCCAGGATCTCGCCACGCAGGTAGTGCAGGTCTGAGAAGGCCGGGTAGAGCCCGACGGCCTGATCCAAGCGCTCCAAAGCCTGCTCCTGCTGCCCCAGGCTATTCAGGCAGAGAACGATCCGGATCATTAGCTCGGCCGCAAAGGCCAGGCGCGGGTCGACTGCATTCCAGGCCTGCTCGAGATGATCCAGGGCCTGCCGGTACTCCTCCCGGCGCATGTACTCGGTACCCAGGTTAAAGTGGGTGAAAGGGTCCGGATTGTCGGCCAGCTCCTGCTGGAGCAGGGCCAGGTTGCGGTCGGTCTTGGCCTTCTCGCGGCGGGCGCTGGTGAGATACCCATAGTGCCTGATGGTCACCGGCGCCAGGTCGGTGACGGCGTGGGGATTGGCCGCCAACACCTGGCACTCAATCTGTTCGTGTACCCGCCGGGTATAGCGGTACTCGGGGCGGTTGCGGAAGAAGCGAAAGCTCAGGCTGGTAGAGTAGTCGCCCCCCGGATTATCCCCCAGGTAGTCCTGGACATGCACCAGGTACCCCTCAATCTCCCGGCGCTGGGCCAGTGAGCGCAGGCGGGGAGCTGATTCGGGGGTCAGTTCCTCATCGGCATCAATCACCAGCAGCCAGTCACCGCTGGCCTGATCGAGGCCATAATTCCGGGCGGCGCTGAAATCGCCCTCCCAGCAGCGGTGGTAGACCCGCGCCCCATAGTCCAGGGCGATTTCGCAGGTCCGGTCGGTGGACCCGGTATCGACCAGGACGATCTCGTCCACGGCCCCGGCCAGGCTGGCCAGGCAGCGGGGCAGGTTCTTCTCCTCGTCCCGGGCAATCAAACAGGCGCTGATGGTGGTCACAACTCATCCCTCCGCCAGGCAACGCCACTTGCGGGCGCGCTCCAGACTCGCCTCGGGCAGGTCAGTGGCAGGAAACAGCCCTTCCACCGGATGGATTTCCAGGGCTCTGCGCCAACCGGAGGTGGCCACCCGGCAAGCCCACTGACCGCTGCACCACCCGGCGATTCTCGACCAGTCCTGCCCAGGCAGGACCAGGGCCAGGGCCGGCAGCAGCCGGTCGAGACAGCCGATCTGGCGCACACTCGCCTCTCCGGGAGCCGAGCGCGCTCCCAGCAAAAGAGCGACCATCTCGTCACCCCACGCTCTCTGTAGCCGACCCGCCGGATCGTTGGCCCAGTGGAGGCGGTCGACCGCCTCCCTTACTCCGGCGGGGTTTTCCAGGGCTAGCTGGGCCAGGGCCACAAGCCAGAGGGAAAGCGAGTGGGGTTCACCGCCAGCCTGCAGAGCTGCCTGAAGATAATCCACAGCTTTACCCCAGTCCCGGCTCCAGAAGGCGCTGTGGGCCGCCGTCTCCCACCGGATTGGATGTCCAGGCCACTGGCGGCTGATGGCAGCCAGTTGGTCGTTGGCCAGCTCCGAGAATCCCTCGCTATAGGCTATGAGGCACAGCTGTCTCATGTCCTCCGGCTTCTCCCAGGCGAGGAAATCGACAAGGGAAACCGGATCGGCCCGACGGACCCGAAAGACCCGAAAGAGCAGTTCAATGGGGGGCAGGAAGCGGCGGTGGCGGGCCAGCGCGGCCCGGGCCAGCTGCTCAGCCCTCTCCCAGTCGCCCAGGATCTCACTGGTTCTGGCCAGGCCGTAGAGCGGCCGGTAACTGCCGGTCCCATCGTGGCCGTCACCGAGCGCGTCGGGCACCCGGCCTCTGGCCAGAGCTAGCTGGAAGTCGAACTGGGCCAGGCAGACCCGGCCCTTCTCCAGGTGGAGAGTGCCCCGGACGAACGGGAGGTCGGCCTGTCCCAAAAAGCGTGGGATCCAGTGGTCCAGCAGGCTGATGGCCCGGTCCACTGCACCAAGCTGTTCGTAGGTGAGAGCCGCCACCTTAATCAGGCGCGGCAGATAGTGGGCGCCAGCCGGCGCCTGCGGCAGGGCACTCTCCAGGTGGTTGGCTGCCTCAGCGTAGCGGCCCTGGCCGTACAGGGTCACAGCCAGGTTATAGCGGTAGTAGGGGTCGTCGGGCGCCTCAGCCACAGCCGCCTCCAGGAGGCGGATGTTCCGGGCGGCCTTCTCGAGCTCAGCGTAGCGCTGGGACAGGTAGCCGTGGTGCAGGATCTCGATGGGGGCCAGGGCGTACCTACCGGTGGGCCGCCGGGTCGGCTTCAGCTGCTCGTGGACCCTCCCCTCGTAACGCCATTCCGGGCCCCGCCGAAACAGACGGTAGCTGGTACTGGTCTCGTACTCCGCACCAGGCTCGCGGCCCAGGTAGTTGATGACCCGGAAGTAATAGGCTTCGATGCCGTCCTGCTCTACCAGCTCTCGGAGTATCGCTCCGCTGCCCGGCACCAGACGCTCATCGGCATCCAGGATCAGGATCCAGTCTCCACTGGCCGCCTCAATGGATCGGTTGCGGGCGGCGGCAAAGTCATCCCGCCAGGCAAAGGGGACCACCCGGGCCCCGAGGGCCCGGGCGATCTCCATGGTCTTATCGGTAGAACCGGTATCTACCACAACCACCTCGTCAGCCGCCCCCTCCAGGCTCTCCAGGCACCGGGGCAGGTTCCCAGCTTCATTCTTGGTGATAAGGCAGACCGATAGGCGTATCTTCTCGGACACTCAACCAACCCCTATCTCCGGTTAGGTTCTGGCCTGATACCAGACGACCAGCGAAGTATCGTTCCCGGCCGTGGTCGATTTGTAGGCAATGCGGGCATAGCGCAGGTACTTGCCCGGGGTGATGATCACCGTGGTCGAAGTGCCGACCGTAGTCTCGCTACTGTCGGTTACCCAGTCAGAATTATCAGCGCTGATCTCCAGCTTGATTGTAGCCGTATAGGTGGAACCGGTGTTCTTGACGGCAAAGGAGTAGGTTTCCTGCTCCGAGACATCCCGTGAGGTAGAACCAGCGTAATCGGTGGCGGTTGAGACGACCTGCGAGGCTTCAGTAAAGCTCCTGGAGATAGCCGTCTGGAGCATGCCGCTGCTATCGGTAAGGATGGCCCGGTGCGTTCCGCCCGAATCCTGGCCATATATGAGGATGGAATCCGTGGCCTCGGTTAGGTCCCGGATATCCAGGTTGGTGGCGTCCACGGTCAGCGAGCCGCCGTTGTCCTGGATAGCCATCACGCCTGAGGAGTCGGTGCGCACGACCCGATTGGTGGTGCCGTCATTGCCGTAGATCAGGATGGAGTCCGTAGCCTGGGTCAGGGCCCGGATGTCCAGGTCGGTGGCATCCACCGTCAGTGAGCCGCCGTTGTCCTGGATAGCCATCACGCCCGAGGAATCGGTGCGCAGAACGATAGAGGTAGTCCCATCTGACCCGTAAATTTTGGTCTTCAGATCATCGGCCTGATCGGAATAGACCCGGTAGTTGGGCATCGCGATCCCCCCTTTCTCCCTCAGTGTATTCTCGGATTATGTAAAATGCTCCGGACGAGTTGTGACATTTGCGCCAATACCGTAGTAAGCTGTCTCTGAGACCAGTACACAAGGGGGTGCGGTTGATGAAGCGACGCAAGCGGAGGACCTGGCGGCCAGCACACCAGCCGACCATATTAGAAAAACCGCCCGATGACCGGGTGCCGGTCCCGGTCCACCTAGAGTCGCGCCGGACGGTCGACCTAAAGCAGATCCTGTTGGCCGGCGCCAGAGGCGACCGCACCCCGACCTTGGAGGTCGGTTGGCTCTCCATGTACTCCTTCTACGCGCTCAGCCTGAGCCAGACCGGCAGGGCCCGGCTCTACCTGCTGGTGGGCCCCGATGGCGAGCATTGGCTCACCGATCAGAAACTGGAGCTGGGGCCCGGCGATGGAGGTGCCCTGGTGGCCAATCGATACTTCCGCTATGCCTATGTCGCCGTCCGGCCGGTTCCTCCGGCCCGCGAGGTGCTGGTGCAGGTTTGGCTTCAGGGGCAGGTATAGGGTAATACTGCCTGGCACCAGTACAAAGCTCCCACAGCCGAGCGCTACACCCGTGACCGGGCCTTCCTCCTCCGCAATTGGGGCTATTGGATGGATATCCACCAGTATGGTGTATTCGATTTCACGGCCAGCCTGGACGGGATCCTAGTATACGGGTACAAAGAGGCCAGCCGCACCGGGCGCGCATTTTCTACGGCACTCATTCACTGGAGCAGATGCCCCGGGTCTACCGGCGGGGCGACGTCGTGGCCATCCCCACCGTCTCCTGCGAGGGAACCTCGCTCTCGTGCCTGGAGGCCATGGGCTATGGTCGACCGGTGGTCACCTCCAATGCGGGGGACTGGCCAATCCCACGCCGGCAGAGTAGACTCTGTCGGTTTCGTGTTGTTCCAGCCCATCCGTCCGCGGACAAATAGCCCGCCCCGGTGCTCACATGCTGTCTGGCTCACATAAGCTCTTTATGTAAAACCATTGATAGGAGTGCGGTCCCTGGGTTCCGTTCTGGTGGCGATGATGATGGTCCGAAACGAAGCCAGCCGGTATCTCACCCGCGTCCTGGCCAACCTCCAAACGAATCACTACTGCGCCAGGAGCTATGGGTACTGACCGGTGGCCAGACGACCCCAATGGATTCTGGCCCTTGACGCGGATGAGATATTGGAGGACCGGACCGTCGCCGAGCGCGACCGGATGTTATTCAATTCCCCGTGCTACTGGTGGGGGTTTCGCCTCTATGACATTGGGGGCTGGGCCAGACCGGCGGACCGGGTGGCTAAGCATCACCGCTACCTGGCTCAGGATCCGGACGGGCGCTATGGCTGGCTGGCACAGTACCGCTCCATCCTTGATCCCGACCCTTACCTGGTCGCGTGAGAGGAGTGAGTGACATGCGACTCTCCATCTACAGATAATGGACCAGCGGTCGGCCTACCGTGTACTCTACACCTGGATCGGACAGCAGCTGCACCATAAGTACCCGGGCATCTCGGTCTGCCATGGTATCTGGTGGGATGACCCGGCGTACAACTGGAACCTCACCCCCACCGAGTATATCCAGCAGGCCCTGAAAGGGACGGCCAGAGTGGTCTCAGATGACACTAACTGCTTCAACTTCGTTCGGGCCACTTACCCGCATCTCAGTTCGAACGTAGTCTATCTGCCTAACTATGAGGACCTGGGTGAAGTTGCGGCAAGGTGGCCAGAACCTTCTCTCGCGAGCTGTGGCAGAAGGGATGGGCGGCCCTGGTGTGCCAGTTCTACTGATTCTTTGATTGCTGGGAGGTAATTCGCCATGAGCAATCGTGAGTTCTGGAATAACCACTGGGCCCAACTGGATCTCTCCAGTTACAACCAACGTGACCCGCTTAGTTACGAAATCCTGCAGGCGCTGCTGGATATCCTGGATCAGACCCGCGGCAAAAAGGTGCTTGAAGCCGGCAGTGGCTCAGGCAAAGTCTCGATGTGGCTCGGTCAGCTCGGCGCCGAGCCGACTCTGGTTGACTATGCCCCGTCCGCGGCTGAACTGGCCCGGCGTGCCTTCGCCACCCGTCGACTGCAGGGCCAGTTTCTAGTGGGCGATATCCGCCAGCTGCCACTGCCTGATAAGACTTTCGACCTGGCGTGGAACGCCGGGGTGCTTGAACATATGAGCTCCCAGGACCAGACAGCTGCCCTGCGGGAGATGGCCCGGGTAACCCGCTCCGGGGGGGCTATACTCGTCATGAGCCCCAACGCCGCCTGCTTCCCTTACCGGCTGGGTAAGTACTGGGCTGAGGCCAACGAAACCTGGGCGTGGGGTGATGAGCAGCCGGTAGTTACCCACAGACCAATGTTTGAACGAGCCGGTTTGACCCTGGTCAGGGAATTCAGTATCGCCCAGGGTACCGGGCTGGACTTCCTGTATCCGTTGGGTAGCCAGGTAATGGCCACCGCCCGGCAATGGTTTGTCTCACTGAGCCCCGAAGAGCGGGCCGCCCAGGCCGGTTATCTGTTGTGCGCTGTTGGCCGAAAGGAGACTAAGGGATGACCCGACCACCGCTCCTCTATCTTCCCTGTTTTGACTTCTTCGATCACCGACAGCGCCCGCACCACCTGCTCTGGGAGCTGTCGGAGATAGGCTGGGAGGTCTTCTGGTGCAACTGGCCGCGGCCTGGATTCAGCGGGTGGGCTGACCTATCGCCCAGATTTCATGTCCTGTCATCGGTGAACCAGGTTGACAGAAACCGCACCTACCTTATGTGGCTAACCCACGGCCCTTACGTCGAACAACTGGGCCAATACCGCCTGGCGGCAGTGGCCACCGACATCGCCGATTCTACCGTCGAGGAGTTCGCTGTCTGGGCACCCTGGAACAAGCAGAGGATTTGCTCGGGTCAGGTGGTTTTTGCCTCATCGCCGGCCCTGGTCGAGGAGGCCCGCGCCATCCTGAGCGAGGAGGGGCTGGAGCGCCCGGTCTACCTGGTGCGCAACGCCTGTGATTACCACCTTTTTGCCAAGACCAATTGTGCTGCCCCCGATTGGTTGCAGCAGCTCCGTTCAGGCTATCGGCGGATCATCGGTTTCTGGGGAGCAGTCGCTTCCTGGCTCGACTGGGACCTAATCAAGGCCACCGCCTTAACCTGCCCTGATTGGGCCTTTGTCTTCGTCGGCGCGGTCTGCGTCGACGCGTCGGCTCTCGGCCTGCCGGGCAACGTCATTTTGGCCGGTCCCAGGGACTATCGTGAATTACCGGCCATCGCGCGGGGATTCGACGGAGCCTGGGTGCCTTTCCAGATCCGGGCTCTGACCAGGGCGGTCAACCCGGTCAAGTTGTACGAGTACTTGGCCGCTGGGCTCCCGGTGGTCTCCACACCCCTGCCGGATGTGACAACCGAAGCGGAGTCGGTGGTGGCCTTTGCGTCTCGACCCGATGCTACCTGGCTCTCCTTTGAGCGGCTATTCAGAGACGGTGAGCGTGTAATACGGGCCGGACGACAACTGGTAGTAGATAGCACCTGGCAGGCCAGGGCTCGCTTTATCTCCCAGGTACTGGATGGACTAGTCAGTTAGCAGCAATCCCCCGCCCCAGGGGAAACCGCTGCAAACGTACCCCTCTACCGCTCAGGCAGAGGGGGTTTTGTTCAAGATGTTATGCTGATGGTCATTAGGAGATCTTTTGCAGCGGTCTCCCTGGGGGCAGGTTCTGTGCGTATAGGTGGCTCAGCGATTCAGCAGCCGTCGGAGGTACGCCGTGGCCTGGCTGTTCAACAGGCCTTCCAGGGCCCGCAGACCACGGTCAACCACCTCCAACCCCTGGCGGTGTCCGGGCCAGACCTCGGCGATGAGGTCCGGGGGAGCCTCCGTTACCAGCCAGCGGACAGCGTAAAACGCGAGGAGAACGTCATCAGTCAGACCCACAACTGGCATGAAGTCTGGCATCAGGTCAGTAGGCAGGAGAATATAGGTCAGTACCGCTCCAACCTTGATTTTGACTTCACTCCTGACCGCCGGGTGGCGGAGCAATCTGACCATCATGGCAAAAAGATCAGGGAGGAGCATAACCCAGGGCCAGACGGCCTGCAGTCGCTTGGGCATCTTTCGCTTCGCCCACTCCTCTATTCGCTGGCGCAATCGGTCATACCCGGCACGGTACTCGGGGTCATCGGGCATTGACAGGGTGACCAGTGCGTCAGCCTCGGGTATCTCTTCGGCAGCCGAGGGCAGGTCACGGGAGCTGAAGGGAAGGAGCGTGACCTCCTCCAGTTCCACGTCCAGACCGGCCGGGCTGATGGATAAGCCGGCTAGCCGGAACCGCAGCGGGAACGGGAGCAGGAACTGGGCCAGGTCAATGATAAGCTGGCCATTCTGGTAGTCGACACCCACCAGGTCCAAACGATCCACCACCAGGTTCAGCAGCCAGGTGCGGACCAGGGTGGGGGCGACCCGCAGATTGGCCAGGTGGATATCGAGAACCAGCTGGTCGGGACTGATGTCGGCCACTCTCAGTTGCAGTTGGTAGGGGAAGCGCAGTGGCCCGCCGCTCCACTTTCCGCTCAGCTGCAGGAAGCCATCTTCCATTTGGCTGCTGATTTCGCCGGCAGCCTCGCCCAGCAGCTGTTCCAAAGTGCTTTGCCAGTCTTCCGGGGAGATATGGGCCTTGACTCGCGTGATCTTCATGTTCTCCCTCCCGCCTGCCGCGCCCGGAAGAAACGCTCCACCGCCGGGTCGACCCCGAACATCGCCCGGTAGCGGAGGTACTCCTCCTGCCGGCTCCGGTTACCCCGGCTCACCTTCTCTGCCCGCAGCATGATGTTCTTTGGTGTATCCAGGGGTGAGACATATTCTACCACCGAGGTCCGGTAGCCGTGGGCCTCCAGGAAGAGGGTGCGCAGGGCATCTGTGAGCAGATCAGCGAAGCGCCGTCGGTAGACGGCGGGTTCCAGTAGCGCGCCCAGGAGGCCCGGGTCGAGCTGACCGTAGAGCTCGGTCTGGCAGCAGGGGACCACCACGATTAGCTCCGCCCTCCAGGCGATCCCGGCCGCCAGGGCGGCATCGGTCGCCGTATCGCAGGCATGGAGGCTGAGCACCACATCTACCGGGTTATCGGGCCGGTAGGTCTGGATGTCGGTGGCGACAAACCGCATGTTCCGGTAGCCCAGCTGCCGGGCCATTTGGCTGGCGGTCTCCACCACCTGGGCATTGGAGTCGAGCCCCGAGAAGAAACAGTGGGTACGCAGCTTCTCCCGGAGGTAGTAGTTGATGGCGAATGAGAGATACGATTTGCCGCAGCCGCAGTCGACCAGCTCCACCCGCTCGCGCGGCCAGTCGCGCCTAAGCAGGGGGTCGAGGAGTTCGATGAAGTGGTCGATCTGGCGGTACTTGCGGCGGCGGTCGGCCCGGATTTTCCCATCGGGGCTCATCAGCCCCAGCGCTTTCAGGACCGGATCGGCCTCGCCCGGAGCCAAGTACCATTCGCGGGGCCCCTCCAGCGCAGCGCCACTGTGTCCTCCCTCGGCATCGTGCGCCGTCTGGCGGTTGCTAATGGTCACCTGGTCGCCCCGGATGGTGATCTCCAGGGTCGAGACCCGGTCAGTGCAGGTGATGCGGGCGGCCGGTGCCTCTGCCACCAGGGCCAGCAGGCGAGCCGGTAATTCGCCCGGTTCAATATTCTCGCGGGTGCCGCCGCTCCGCCATTCGAGACGCCCCGGCCGGTCAGCCGGCCTGGCCTGGACCGAGGCGGTCATAGCAGCTCCCCCGGCGTCGGCGAAGACGGTGGCCTCCAGTTCCCGAAAATCCAACTCATTGGAGACCCGCCCGACCAGCCCCAACAGGGCCAACTGGAGCTTGCCCCGGCGGTCAGCGGCCACGCTTCTTGCCCTCGCACTCCCGGCAGGAAACGATGGGGTCTTGAGCCAGCCGGCTCAGGGCTGCCGCCTCTCGCCGGAACCCCTCCAACTCGTCGGGACTGGTCTCAAGGATAGTCTTGAGCCCCATAGAGGCGGCTACCAAGGCCTCCCGGTCCAGAGAATGAAAGACCCACTGCCCCTCTCGCCGCTCCCGGACCAGGCCGGCATCCTTCAGGGCCCGCAGGTGCTGGGAGATGGAGGGCTGGTTCATGCCCAACACCGTTTCCAGCTCACAGACACAGAGATCCCGAACAGCCAGGCACTTGACGATCCGAAGCCGGTTAGCCTGGCCCAGTACCTTTAGCAAGCGTTCATATTTAATGAACAGATCCAAAAGGCCTTCCTCCTTGGTCTCAGCGCCGAAGTCATGGTATAGTCGTACTTAGTATGTGCCCACTGCACGAGGAGATGAGACTTTGCTGACAGTTATTGCTCCACTCCTGGCCGGCGTCATCCTGGGGCGCCGCTTCGCTCTTCCCACCATCATGCGGGTCTTCGAGACTCTGGTTCTGGTCTCACTGGTCTTTCTCCTGCTGACCATGGGCGCCCTCATTGGCTCCGACCCTCAGGTAATGGCCTTCCTTCCCGTCATCGGCTGGCACGCTCTCTGGCTGGCCCTGGCCGCGGTGGCGGTGAGCACCGGCGCGGCCTGGCTGGTGCAGAGGGGGTACCCCGGTGACTGGCTGTCCGGTGGAGCCGACCAGGAGGTAGCGGCCGAAGAGCGCGGACTCCCAATGACCTGGCTGATCGTGGGCGCGGTTGGTGTCGGCCTGCTCCTGGGCCGACTGGTTCTGGACGGGGCCTGGCGGCTCCAGTTGACCTCCCTCAGCTCGCTTTTCCTCGGCCTCCTGTTGCTGGGGATCGGTGTCGATTTGGGCTCCCGGTGCTCGCTCCCCGGGCAGCTAGCTTCCCTCGGCTGGCGCGCCCTGCTGCTGCCGGCGGCGGTCGCTTCGGGCAGTATCGCCGGAACGGCGTTGGTGGGAGGCATCTTCGGCCTGCCGCTGCGCGAAGCCGCGGCGGTGGGTGCTGGCTTCGGCTGGTACAGCCTGTCGGGGGTAATCATCAGTAGCTTGCATGGCACCCAGTTAGGCGCCCTGGCCTTCCTGACCAATGTTCTTCGGGAGCTGTTGGCCGTGGTGGCCATCCCCCTGGTCGCCCGCCGGCTCGGGCCGGTAGCCGCGGTGGCACCGGGCGGCGCCACTGCCATGGATACTACACTCCCGCTCATCGCCCGGGCGGCGGGGCCCCAGGCCGCGGTCCTCGCCTTTCTCAGCGGGGCCATCCTCTCCAGCCTGGTCCCGGTTCTGGTCCCCTTGTTCCTCTCCAGCTGACCAGAAGAAGTGTCCGGTGAGTCTGTCGGAATTTCCCGGGAAATGGCCGGTGGTGCAGTCAGCTATACTTCGCGCCCTTCCGGTGTTTTCCCTGAGATGCTGTTCGGTTCCGGCCCGGAGTCCAACTGCCTCAGCTCCGTGTACCATAACAATGACCATCATCGCCAACCGGCGGGTGAGCAGGAGGGTTTCGAAGCGGTTAAAGTCTTCCAGAGTCTCACCGGACAGACGCTGGTATCCATTGAGGACGGCTGGGGCAAGTTTAGATTGGCCAAACACGTGGGCCATGACCTCCGCATTGGCCGGATCGACCCGGGGGGCGGCGATGCAGGCCGAACCCCACTCAACTACAGCCACTGCACCTGGTGCGGGGTCGCATATTTCCGCGGTTAACGGAACTCGCCCATCGGGTTATATCGCTTGAGCAGGGAGGAATTGGTGACCACTGAGACCGAACTGAAGGCCATGGCCGCGCCGGCCAGGATCGGGCTGAGTAACCCAGCCGCAGCCACCGGAATCCCCAGGGTGTTATAAATCAGGGCCCAGAACAGGTTCTGCCTGATCTTGCGCATGGTCATCCGGCTCAGCTTGATAGCGGCAGCGATCCCCCGCAGGTCGCCCCGCATCAGGGTGATGTCAGCAGCTTCCATGGCCACATCGGTGCCGGTGCCGATGGCCATCCCCACATCAGCGGTGGCCAGGGCCGGCGCATCATTGATCCCATCGCCGACCATGCCCACTACCTTGCCGGCCGCCTTCAGCTTGGCTACCTCGTTGGCCTTATCTTCGGGAAGGACCTCGGCCAGGATTCGGTCGATCCCCACCTGCCGGGCGATCGCCTCGGCGGTGCGCTGGTTGTCGCCGGTGATCATGATTACCTCGATCCCCATCTTCCGCAGAGCCTCCACCGCCGCACGAGAGGTCGCCTTGACCGTATCAGCCACCGCCACCACCCCGGCCAGCTGCCCATCAATGGCGACCAGCATGGCGGTCTTGCCCTCCCCTTCCAGCCGCTCTACATCAGGCAGAATGGCGGCCAGGTCGATCTGGTTTTCGGCTATCAGGCGACGGGTGCCGATTAACACGTCCCTCTCGCCTACCCGGGCCCGAACCCCGCGGCCGGGGATTGCCTCAAACTGGTTTGCCTCGGCCAGCTCCAGCCCCCACTTTTGGGCAGCGGCAACGATTGCCTGGGCCAGCGGGTGCTCGGAACCCCGCTCGGCCGAGGCCACCAGCCGGAGTAGCTCCCGCTCGTCGCCAGTGGTAGGCAGCACATCGGTCAGCTCGGGCTGGCCCTTGGTGATGGTCCCGGTCTTGTCCAGGACCACCGTGGTCAGGCTGTGGGCCTTCTCCAGGTGTTCTCCGCCTTTGATCAGGATCCCGTTCTCGGCACCCCGCCCGGTACCGACCATGATAGCGGTAGGGGTAGCCAGCCCCAGGGCGCAGGGGCAGGCGATGACCAGGACGGCCACGGTGTGCAGGAGCGAGTTAGTCACCGATGCGCCCAGGAAGAAGTACCAGACGACAAAGGTCAGGAGCGAAATGCCGACCACCGCCGGGACGAAATAGGCGGAGACCACATTGGCCAGGCGCTGGATGGGTGCCTTCTGCCCCTGAGCCTCTTCCACGATGCGGATTATCTGGGCCAGGGCGGTGTCCCGCCCCACCCTGGTGGCTCGAAACTTCAGCGCCCCATAGCGGTTGATGGTGGCTCCCACCACCTCGTCGCCTATCTTCTTGTCCACCGGCAGGCTCTCGCCGGTGAGCATCGACTCGTCCACGGTAGAGTTGCCCTCGATGATCTCACCATCTACAGGGATCTTCTCTCCCGGGCGGACGATGATGATCTCACCCACCTCGACCTCCTCCACCAGGACATCCAGCTCGACACCGCCCCTCACTACCCGAGCCGTCCGGGCCTGTAGCCCCATGAGCTTTCTGATGGCCTCGGAGGTCCGGCCCTTGGCCACCGCCTCCAGCAGCTTGCCCAGAAGGACCAGGGTGATGATAATGGCGCCGGTCTCGTAGTAGACGTGATGGTAGCCGATGGATCGTCCCCAGACGGTCACCCACAGGCTGTAGAAATAGGCGGCCGAGGTTCCCAGGGCCACCAACACCGACATGTTAGCGCTGCCGCCCCGGACCGACTTGTAGCCATCGACATAGAAATGCCAGCCAGCCATGAACTGGACCGGGGTGGCCAGCACCAGCTGCAGCCAGGGGTTGGCCAGCAGCGGCAGGGGGTTGACCGTCATGATCTCGAAAGTCATCTGGAGGAGCATGGGAAAAGAGAGTATCGCCGAGATGACCAGCAGCCGCTTCTGGCGGCGGATCTCGGCCTCGCGAGCCCTCCGCTCGGTATCCTCTTCTCCGGGAGTAGCCGGGTCAACCGCCTGGTAGCCAGCCTCGGCTACCGCTTTGGTCAGCTCCGGTGCTCCGGTGACCATTGGCAGATACTCGACCGAGACCGTCTCGGTGGCCAGGTTGACCACCGCGCTCACCACGCCGGGTGCCCGGCTCAGGGCCTTCTCCACCCGGGCCGCGCAGGCCGCGCAGCTCATACCGACGATGTTCAGCCGGGTCTTGGCTATGGCCAGATCGTAACCGATGGTCTTGACCGCCTCGTGCAGCTGCCTGATGGTGACGCTCTCATCGTGGACTACTATGGCCTTTTCGGTGGCCAGATTGACAGTGGCCGTACTGACTCCGGGCAGCTCAGCCAGGCCCTTCTCCAACCGCTTGACACAGGCAGCGCAGGTCAGGCCGGTAACAACCAGAGTGGTCTTAACTCGTTCGCTCAGTCCGGGACCCTCCTTTGCCAGCACCTAGCTCGATAAATCCGCTAAACGTTCTCACATACCCTACGGGGGTATCGTACTTTAGTCCATCATACCGCTACCTCCGGCCGCTGTCAACCAATGTTTTCTCAACGCGCAAGGAGACCACCGCTCCAACGGTAGTCTCCCCTGTTTCCCATCGCCTCTGCCCACCTCCGTACGGAGGCGGGTTTAAGCCAGTGTCAATTAGCGGCGCGTCGGCCGGGTCTGGTGGATGGCGTGGCCCAGGATATCCTCGGCCGCCTCGGCCACCGCCTCGGGTAAGGTCGGGTGGGCATGGATGGTCCCGGCGATCTGCTCGGCGGTAAGCCCGTGGTTAACCGCCAGCGCAATTTCGGCAATCAGGTCACTGGCGTGGGGGCCCATTACCTGGCCGCCAATAATCCGGCCCGAAGCGGCCTCGGCGACCAGCTTGACCAGGCCATCGGTCTCGCCCAGAGCCATGGCCTTGCCATTGGCGGCAAAGTTGAACCGTCCAGTGCACACCCCGATCCCCGCCTCAGCGGCACTGGCTTCAGTATGACCGACACTGGCCAGTTCGGGGAAGGTGAAGACGCAATTGGGGACAACCCGGTAGTCAATGGGCCGCTTACGCCCGAACAGGTTCTCGGCGGCCACGATCCCCTCCATCGAGGCCACATGGGCCAGGAGGGGTTCACCAATACAGTCGCCCACCGCCAGGATACCAGAGACTGAGGTCTCCAGGTATTCGTTGACCATGATGCCGCGCCGGTCGTACTGGATCCCCAGGCGATCCAGGTCGAGCCCGCCGAAGAAAGGGCGCCGGCCGGTGGCCAGGTAGACCCTTTCGGTCACCAGGGTCTGGTCCCCCTCGGCGGTAACCACTGTCACCTCCAGACCGCCGTCGCCCGGAGCGATCTCGGTCACCCGGGCCTCGGTCAGTAGCCTAACCCCGCGCTTCTTGAGCGCCAGGGTAAAGCGCCTGACCACATCCTGGTCAAACATAGGCAGAACGCTGGGCAACAGTTCGACCACGGAGACTTCCACTTCAAGGGCGGCGAAGATGGAAGCATACTCCAAACCGATGATGCCCCCACCGATGATCACTGCCGACTCTGGCAGCTGGCCCTTGAGCTCTAACGAAGTGCCGAGAGCGGCCGCGTGTTCCAATCCCCTGATGGGCGGGAAGATGGGCTCAGAGCCAGTGGCAATGATGATCTGAGCGGTCTCGAACTCGCTGTCCCGGCCGTCGCTATTGGTCACCCGGACCCGACCGGCCGCCTCAATCTGGGCGGTTCCGTGGATGACATCGACCCCGTGGCTCTTGAGCAAGGTACCGATGCCGCGGCGCAAGCGCTCGGCCACCGACAGCGCGTGCTCGAAGACGCCCGGCGGCCGGCCGCCGAGGCAGTCAAGCCTGGCCAGCCCGAAGGTTTCTACCTCTTTCAGCAAGCCGAAGACCTCGGCCGAGCGGTGCAGGGCCTTGGTGGGGATACAGCCCCGGTTGAGGCAGGTCCCCCCCAGCTGGTCCTTTTCGATGACCAGCACTCTGGCCCCCAGTTGGCTGGCGCGGATGGCCGCCACGTAGCCGCCGGGACCGCCGCCGATGATAATCAGGTCACAGTTCAAACTCCTCACCTCTTCCCTCGAGATTCCAGCGGTCGGTGCCGTACTTGCCGGCCACCAGCCGGTCAGCCAGCCGGCGCTCCTCGGGGGTCAGCCCATCGGGAACCAGTGGAGCCCCCAGCGCCTCAGCGAACCCCGCCTCCACCGCTACGGCTACCTCCTCCGGTCCCGGGCTATACCCCAGCACCCGTCCGAGCCAGCTCATGCGGGTCGCGGCCAGCCGCCGGGCGACCGCGGCCGTTATTCCGAGGCTGCCGGCCAGCCGCTCTACATCGAGATCGATGAGGATCGACCCGTGCTGCAGAAGAGCTCCCCAGCGGCGAACCTGCGCGCTGCCCACCAGCTTACGCCCTTCGGCCATTAGCTCGTGGCGGGATGGGGCATCGAAGCAGGCAGCGGTCTCGCCCCGGCCGTGCAGGGCCGGCTCGGAGAGGGACAACCGGGCCCCGAGGAGGGTCAGACCCCGCACCAGGCATAGACTGAGCCGGTAGTAGGACTGCTCCACCGACCCCCTGGCCAGCGGATGGTCGTCGGGCAGGGCCACGCTGTAGGTGAGCTCCCGGTCGTGCATTACTGCCCGCCCTCCGGTGGGACGCCGGACCAGCCCCAGCCCGTGGCGGGCCAGGTAGTCGCGGTCTACGGCCCGCGCGGTGCGCTGGAAGTAACCCAGGGAGACGGTAGCCGGCTCCCAGCGGTAGAGGCGGAGCGTAGGCGGGCAATCGCCGCGCCCCACGGCCCGGGCAATGGCCTCATCGACTGCCATGTTTTCCGCCCCGGGGCGGGCGCCGTCCCGGATGATTCGCCACGTCTCTTTTTCACTCAAAGGCAATCCCTCCCGCGGCCAGCTGGAAGGCCTCCTCAGCCTCCTCCGGCGCCAGTGGCACCGGGTAGTTGTAGGGGACTTGCCCTGGACGCTCGTTGTAGTAGGGGCGGTTGCAGTCCCGGCATCCGCTGGTGCGAAAGGCCTCGCCCCCGTCCAGGGCAGCCCGCAGGGCCTGTCGTCCGGCCTCACCGGGGCCCCAACCCCGCAAGACCGCCAACCGGCCGTCGGTGAACCCCAGTTGGTCGGCGGCGACCTCCCTAACCGCGATCAGCCAGCGCAAGAGCTGGACACGGCGGTAATAGTCCAGGGGCGGCGACGGACGCCCGGCCAGGCGAGTCCCCCGCACCGGGGTGAAGGCGAAGAGCCCGGCGGTGACCCCCCAGCCTTGCAGCCGGAGCCAGAGGCGGGCCAGATCCTCCTCGGTCTCTCCCAGTCCAGCGATGAAGTGGGTGGTGATCCGGCCCGGAAAGCGCTGGGCCGCCTCCTCCAGCGCGGTCAGCCCGGCTTCCAGGTCGCCGCCCTTGACCGCGTGGTAGAGCTCGGGCGTGGCGGCATCCAGCGGGACGGCCACCCGGTCTGCCCCCGCCTCCAGCAGGGCTGGGATAGTTCCAAGCTGGCTGGGGTGGAGCGACAAAGAGACCGCTCGCCCGGTGAACGCCATGGCCGCCACCAGCCGGGGAAGACGCCGGGCCACGCCCGGCTCGCCCACCACCTGCAGGCACACCCGGCGGAGCCGCTGGCCGCCCTCGGTCGCCAGGGCTTCCTCGACTTGGGACAGGGGAAACTGGGGCCAGCTGACCCGGGAGAGCAGCCCGGTCTGGGCCTGGCTCGCCCGGGCCTGGGCGCAAAAAGCGCAGTTATTGGCGCATTGCTCCCCGATCATCAGGTAAGCCGTGGTCGGCCAGGCCGCCACCCGGACCCGGCTGAGTCCGAGGGCGGCGGCGGTGCCGGCCGAGACGCGCACCATGGTATCGGCGGTCATAGGGCACAGCACTCCTCGCCCCAGGCAATGGCCAGTCCCAGGCCGGCAGCGAATTCCTCCAGCCCGGCCGCGGGCTGGACAATGGCATTGATCCCGGCCCGCACCGCCAGCTGGTCCAGCTCCTGCCGGTAGCGGCCGCCAGGGCGCAGGCAGCCCAGGAGTAGCCGGGTGCCGGGAAGCCGGAGGCGGGCCTCGGCCAAGAAGGCGGCCACCTCGGCCAGGTCGGGGCGGGGCCGGTCAGCGTAGGCCGTCCCCGGGGTGGGGATAAAGACAATGAAGACCAGTACCTCAGGGGGCTCGGCGGCCAGGCGCTCCAGGGTGCCCCATTCTCCGTCAATGGCACCACCCTTAAGCCCCAAGCAGACATGGGGCACCGTCCGCACCCGCTGGCTCAAGGCGCGATAGGCCCGCCAGTAAGCATCGCCGGAGACCGCCAGACCATAGACCTCCCGGATGGTCTGGTCATCAGTGACCAGATCGAAGGAGACCGTGTCGGCCAGCCCCTCCAGCTCGGGCCAGCGCTCCACCGGGAAGAGCCCGACATGGAAGTTGAGCCTAACCTGCCGGGCCAGTCGGGCCAGTTGGGTCCGGTGCGGCGAGAAGTGGAGGCTGCCGTCGGCGGCGCAGCCTCCACTCACCAGTACACTGGAAATGCGTCCGGCTTCGGCCTCCTGCCCGACTCGCTCCAGATCCCCCATGGGTAGCAGGTAGCGTCCGCCGCAGTGGGCGCAGTTCAGGGCGCAGTCGGAGCCGGTGAGGCTCACCGCCCTGGTACGCCCCAGTCGGATCAGAGTCAGGAGCGGGGCGAAGTTGGCCTCCCGCACCGCCCAGGCCCGGGCCAGGGAGTCGCCGCCACCCCCCGGTGGGGGCGACGGCGCCCGAAGGCTCACTGCCCGGCCCGCCACCGGATTACCGGATTGCGGGCCGCGCCCACATCGTCCAGCCGTCCCACCGGAGTGGTCAGTGGAGCGCCAGTCACCTGCTCCGGGCTGTTCTCGGCCTCACGGGCAATGGCAATCATGGCCTCGGCAAAGGCGTCCAGCGCCGCCTTGGGCTCGGTCTCGGTCGGCTCAATCATAATAGCTTCTTCGACGATGAGGGGGAAGTAGATAGTAGGGGCATGGACGCCGAAGTCCAGCAGACGCTTGGCCATGTCGGCAGTATGCACGCCGAGCTTGGCCTGGCGCCGCCCCGAGAGTACGAACTCGTGCTTACAGATGCGGTCATAGGGCAGGTCGAAATGGGGTCGCAACTTCTTCAGCAGGTAATTGGCGTTGAGGATGGCATCCTCGCTCACCTGCCGCAGCCCGTCGGGGCCGAGGCTCAGGATATAGGCCCAGGCCTTGACCACTACGCCGAAATTGCCGTAGAAAGCGTGGACCCTGCCGATGGATTGGGGGCGGTCATAATCGAGGGCATAGCCGTCATCGCGCCTGACCACCACCGGCACCGGGAGGAAGGGGAGCAGTTCCTGCTTGACGCCGACCGGCCCCGAGCCGGGACCGCCGCCGCCGTGCGGGGTGCCGAAGGTCTTATGCAGGTTCAGGTGGATCACATCGAACCCCATGTCGCCAGGGCGGGTGATCCCCAGGGTGGCATTGGCATTAGCCCCATCGTAGTAGAGCAGGCCCCCGGCCTCGTGGACCAGGTTGGCTATTTCGACGATGCGCTCTTCGAAAAGCCCCAGGGTGTTGGGGTTGGTCAGCATCAGAGCCGCCGTCCTGGGCCCCACCTTGGAGCGGAGGTCGTCCAGGTCGACATTGCCCCGATGGTCCGATCTCACCTGGATCACATCGTAGCCGCAGAAAGCGGCGCTGGCCGGGTTAGTGCCGTGGGCCGAATCGGGGCAGATCACCTCGGTCCGCCCGCCCTCGCCCCGGGCCTCGTGGTAGGCCTTGATCAGGAAGAGCCCGGTCAGTTCGCCGTGGGCACCGGCCACCGGTTGCAGGGAAAAGCCATCCATGCCGGTGATCTCGGCCAGCCACTCCTGGGTTTCGAACATCAGCTCCAGGGCCCCCTGGACCATCGACTCCGGCTGGTAGGGATGGAGCCGGGCGAACCCGGGGAGCCGGGCGATATCTTCGTCAATCTTGGGGTTGTACTTCATAGTGCAGGAACCCAGCGGATAAAAACCGGAGTCAACCCCGTGGTTCAGGCGCGAGAGCCCGGTATAGTGCCTAACCAGCTCGATCTCGCTGACCTCGGGCAGGCCCGGTACCTGCGACCGCAGGTACCCAGCGGGGAGCAGCTCCTCCAGGGGGCGCTCCGACACATCCAGCGGGGGCAGACTGAAGGCGGTACGGCCAGGCTGGCCCAGCTCGAAGATGAGTGAATCGCCCCACAGATCGGACCGGCGACCAGTCATAGCCATCCCTCCAGTGCCCCGACCAGACGGTCGAGTTCGGCTTTAGTCCTGACCTCGGTGACGCAGAAGAGCTGGAGCCCGGACAGGCCGGGGCTGTCGCTCCCCAGGTCGTAACCGCCAATAATCTTCTGCTCCAGGAGCCGCTGGTTGATCTCGGCCACCCGGAAGTTGGTATCCACGGCGAACTCCTTGAAAAAGGGCGCCTCGAAGGCCAGAGGCAGGCCGATCTGACCCAGGCGGTCGGCCACGTAGTGGGCCTTATGCAGCGAGGCTTCGCCCACCTGCCGCAACCCGGTCGGACCCATGGCCGCAAGGTAGATGGTGGCGGCCAGGGCGCAGAGCGCTTCATTAGAGCAGATGTTGGAGGTGGCCTTCTCCCGGCGGATATGCTGTTCCCGGGCCTGCAGGGTCAGGACGAAGCCGCGTCGCCCCTCCCGGTCAGTAGTCTGGCCGACGATGCGCCCCGGCACTCGCCGCATCAGCTTCTCGGAAGCGGCCAGGAAACCCAAGAGCGGCCCGCCGTAGGAAGTGCTAAGCCCCAGCCCCTGGCCTTCGCCGACCACGATATCGGCCCCGTACTCGGCCGGGGCGGCCAGGACGGCCAAGGAGACCGGGTCGACCACGGCCACCGCCAGGGCTCCATGGCGGTGGGCCAGTTCGAAAGCTTCTTTGGCCTCTTCCACACAGCCAAAGAAGTTGGGGGTCTGGATGATCACCGCCGCGCACTGGTCATCGATGGCCAGGTCCAGGCAGCTGAGGCAGGTAACCCCCTTGGAGCGGCTGATCTCCACCTCCCCCACCTGTACCCCGCGGGCCCAGGCGTAGGTGGCTAAAACCCGGCGGTAGGCCGGATGAACGCTCTTGGAGACCAGCACCTTGCTGCGGCGAGTGGCGCCGATGGCCATGATCATCGCTTCAGCCACCGCGGTAGCCGCGTCGTACATGGAGGCATTAGCCACCGGCAGGCCGGTGAGCTCCGAGATCATGGTCTGGTACTCGAAAATGGCCCGCAGGGTGCCCTGGCTGATTTCAGCCTGGTAGGGCGTGTAGGCAGTGTAGAACTCGGAGCGGGAGATCAGGTGCTGGATGACACTGGGCGGAAAATGCTCGTAGATACCGGCCCCCAGGAAGGACAGGTACTGGTCGAGGTTGGTATTGCGGTCGGCCAGTTGACGGGCGCGCGCCAGCAGCGACGGCTCTGATAGGGCGGCCGGTAGCTCCAGCGGGCGCTGGAGACGGACCTCCACCGGGATATCGGCCAACAGCTCATCCACTGACGAGATACCGATCTCGGCCAGCATCTCGGCCCGGTCTTGCTGGGTATTGGGAAGGTACCGATAACCGGAAGCTGGCATCAGTGGCCCTCCTCGGCGATGAACTTCTCGTACCCGGACGCGTCCATCAGCCCCTCCAGTTCACCCTCATCTTCCAACTCGATGACCAGGAGCCAGCCCTCGCCATATGGATCGCTGTTAATAAGCTCCGGTGAATCCAGCAGGCTGTTGTTAACCTCGCTGATCCGTCCGCTGACCGGGGCGTAGACATCGGAGACCGCCTTGACCGATTCGATGACACAGACGGAGTCGCCCTTGCCTACCGTTTCCCCAGCCCCGGGCAGTTCGACGAAGACCACATCGCCCATCTGCTCGGCCGCGTAGTCGGTGACCCCGACGCGGGCCCGGTTCCCCTCCAGCTTGATCCATTCATGCTCTCGAGTGTACTTCACATCATCCTTGGCCATTCTACTCACTCCTTCTTATAGGCTTTAGCGTAAAAGGGTGCTTTGACCACCCGGGCTTCCACCTGCTTACCCCGGATCTCCACCGTCAGCTCGTTACCCAGCTGGCCGTGACCCCGTTCCACCAGAGCCAGGGCCATATTCTTCCCCAGGCTGGGGGCATAGGAACCCGATGTCACCTGCCCGATCTGCCGGTTGTCGGCGTACACCGGATAACCGGCCCGGGCAATCCCCCGGCCCACCATCTCGAGACCGATGAGACGGCGGGGAATCCCGGCTTCCTTCTGCGCCCTGAGGGCCTCGGCTCCGATGAAGTCGCCCTTGTCCAGCTTGATGAAATAGCCCAGCCCCGCCTCGAGGGGCGAGATATCCCGGTCGATCTCGTGGCCATATAGGGGCAACCGGGCCTCGAAGCGCAGCGTATCCCGGGCGCCTAGCCCGGCCGGGAGCAGCCCGTCGGGCTGGCCGGCAGCCAGGATCGCCCGCCAAAGCCGGGGACCGGCCTCGGGGCGGCAGTAGATCTCGAAACCGTCCTCCCCGGTGTACCCGGTGCGCGAGATCAGGCAGGGTTCACCGTCGATGACCACTGCGGGACAGCAGTAGAAGAACCGGAGAGAACCAAGGTCGAAATCGGTCAGCCGCTGGAGGATGATCTCGGCCTTGGGCCCCTGGAGGGCCAGCTCAGCGTAATGGTGGGAGATATCCTCCACCATTACCTTCATCCCCTGGGCCTGCTCCTGCATCCACGCGACATCCTTATCGATGTTAGCGGCATTGACAACCATGAAATAGCGCTCATCGCCCAGTTTGTATACAAGGCAGTCGTCGACACAACCACCATCGGGGTAGCACATCGGGCTGTAGATGACCTGGTGCAACTCCATGGGAGCCGCATCGTTGGTGATTAGCTTCTGGACCAGTCCCAATGCCGCGGGGCCTTCGATCATCACCTCTCCCATGTGGGAGACATCGAAGAGACCGGCCGCCTGGCGGGTGGCCTGGTGCTCCTCGATGATCCCCCGGAACTGGACCGGAAGAGCCCAGCCCCCGAAGTCAACGATCTTGCCCCCACTCTCTTCATACACTTGGTAAAGCGGGGTTTTCTTGAGTTCCAACTACCTGTCACCTCCCTGTGGATCTAGCCTGGGGCCTCTTCTGGCAAAAAACAAAAACACAGGAATAAAGCATGCCGCATGAACTGCTCTTTCCCGTGTTTCTTCTGGAGTGAGATGAATTGTGCAAATGGTCACAAACCATAGGCTGTCTCCGGTAGAGACAGACCCGGGTCAACCTAGCCGGTCCTCCTCCGGCCGTGAGCAATCAGGGCTAAGCCGATTCCTATCAGCAGCAGAGGCCAGATGCGCCCGATAGTAAGCGCCCAGGGGAGACCGAAGTCCCCGAGACTCCCCACCAGGAAGGCCGCGCCCACCACTGTGCAGGCCGTACCCGGAATCAGCGCCCACCAGGCGCCGCGGACCACCGCCGCCGTGGTGAAGAAGGCCAGTCCGGGAGCGAGTACCCACAGCGCCCACCAGCGCTCCATGGAGTAGCCGGCCAGAGTCAGGTAGAGTGGGACACTAACCAGGGTGAGGATGCTCCCGGGCAGGATGAGCATGCGCTCCCGGCGACCGCCAACCGCCTGCAGGATGAAGAACATCCCCAGCAGGAATGGGATGGCGGCGACCAGGGTCACGCTGAAGGGAAGGAAACCCAGGTTGACCAGGAGGAAGAGCAGGCCAAGCCCGATAAGGACCAGCCCACTCCAGTTAAACCTCACATCCGTCCCCCCTTCCTATCCATTCTCAGGGTTCTATTCTTGGCCACCGGCAAATTCTCCTTTTGGCGCCGCGGCTTTTTCCCGTACCAGCCAGGTAGCGGCAAAGGCCACAACTGACAAAGCCAGGAAGGCCAGGAAGGTGGAGCGGTAGCTCTCCAAGGTGTAGAAACGCATCCCGTCGGCTATCTGGCCTGTCCAGCCCTGGTCCAGCCAGGTGCCGACCGCCAGGTTGAGTAGAGCGGTACCGATGAAGCCGGCTGAATTCACAAAACTGGTGGCCATGCCGGAAAAGGCCGGGTGGTTGACCTCTTTTACATTGGCAAAGGTCAAAATAAAACTGATCCCGCCCAAACCCATCATGAAAAAGATGGGAGACAGCGCGGCCACGGGCGGCTTGCCGCCCGCCACCACCAGGAGGTAGAACCAAAGCAGGGCGACCATCCCGGTCCCGGCCATCATCACCGGCTTCTTGCGGCCCAGCCGGTCAGAGAGCCAGCCCACCAGGGGCGAACCCACCAGGACACCGGCGGTCAGATAGAGGATGTACTGGGCGGCCTCCGCCTTGGCCATCCGGTAAGTGTGCATCAGAAACGGCACTCCCCAGAGCCCGGAAAAGGCATTGATGATGCTCATGGCGGAGAAAAGGATGATGAAGTTGGGCCAAGTCGCGGGGTTGGTGACAATCATCTTCAGGCTCGTGCCCAGGCTGATCCCCTCTCGGTCGGCCCGGGGCCCCTGGGCAGGGTAGCCGGCCGCCTCGGGCCGGTTCCGCACCACCAGGTAGATGGCAACCGCTACCGCCACCGAGACCGCGGCGATGGCCAGGAAGGTCGGCCGCCAGCCGACGAAGGTCACCAGCAGAGCCAGCGGAGTGGTGGCCAAGATCCCACCGATATTGCCCACCACCGAGGTCAGCCCGGAGATCGTGGCGAACTCGCGGGGCCTGAACCACTCGGCTTGGATTTTCAGGGTGGAGACAAAAATCACCGAGACGCCCAGCCCCACCAGGAGCCGTCCTACCAGAGCTGGCGCGGGGACTGCAGCAATGGCAAAGAGGAGCGAACCGGCCGCCGCCACCAGCATGCCCAGGGCGGCAGTGAGGCGCGGACCGACATAGTCGGCCAGGATACCCGAGGGTATCTGCATGACGGCATAGGCGTAGAAGTACATAGAGGCCAGGTTGCTGAGGGCGGCGCCGGTCAAACCCAGTTCCCGGGCCAGGTCGTCAGCGACCGCAGCGATGGAGTAGCGGTGAATGAAAACAACCAGGAAGGCCACAGCCATCAGAGACCAGATGAGCCATTTGCGGTAATGGATGCTACCGTTCTCGGCGGGCAACAGTTCCTCCTCCTCCTGGTAAACTCACACTGCCTCAGCAATTATAGCATAAATGGCCAACCGGGAAAGAGGGAAAGAGGTTCCAGTGGCGAAGTAGCCCGGTCGAGGTGAACACATGCCGACGAATCTCGCTTCCTCCCCTGCCCTGCGCTTCTGCTCCCTGGCCAGTTGCAGCGTCTATGGCAATGCCTACTATATAGAGAGCGCCGCTGGGACTCGCATCCTGGTAGACTGTGGAGTGCCCCTCCGGCGTCTGGAGCGGGAACTGACCGGTCTGGGCTGTCCGCCCGACCGGTTTGACGCTATCTTCGTCACCCATGAACACATTGACCACATCCGGGCCCTCACCCTCAAGTACCCCTTCAGCCTGCGCCATCGTGTGCCGGTCTTTGCCCCCGGCCGCGTCTGGTCCGGCTGGCGCCACCCCGGTGCCCTCGGCCGGCAGGAAGTACTGGATGCCTCGGATACGGTGAGGGTCGGCGACCTGACCATCAGTGCACTGGCCAAGCCCCACGATGCGGTGGAGCCCGTGGCCTACCTGGTCGAAGGCGGCGGAACTCGCCTGGCAGTCGTCACCGACTTGGGGATGGTCCCGGCCACTCTCGTCGATGAGCTCCGAGGCAGTGACTTCCTCATTTTCGAAGCCAACCATGACCGGGAGATGGAACTCCGCTCTGACCGGGCCTGGCCAGTGATCCAGCGTGCCTTAAGCGACCACGGCCACCTCTCCAACGAACAGGCGGCAGCGGCTCTGGCCCGCATCATCACCTCCCGGACTCAAGCCATTCTCCTGGCCCATCTCAGCCTAGACTGCAACCGGCCCGAGCTGGCCCTGGAAGTGGTCGGGCGGTCGCTGGCCAGGGCCGGTTACTCCGGCACCCTGGAGGCGGCACCCGCCTGTGGTTCGAGCCGGCTGATCGGCTGAAGCAGCAGCCCCGGCACGTCAGGCTACCCCTCCTTTAACTATAACTTCAGTACCTCAGAAGAGCGCAAGAGCGGGCCGCGTTGACGCGAGCCCGCTCCTACTCATCCTGCGTTGGGCTACTCAGCTCCCAGGAAGAAGAAGAGCAGGATGATGAGGACCAGAATCTCAGTCATGCCGCCGTTGAAACGGAACATTCAGGTCACCCCCCGGGAAGGACTGGTGGGCTCCGGGCCCACACTACAGGATATTCAGCGCCCACGAAGCCCGAAAGGGGACAACCGCCATTAGTACTACCCCTCACATTCATTGGCCCAACCAAAAAGGAGCCTTGGCGGGCTCCTCTCTGGCTGCTTTGACGACTTGGCCTTACTCTGCACCGAGGAAGAAGAACAGCAGGATGATGAGGATCAGCACCTCAAAAGGTCCCTTGAAGCTGGACACGCGCTATCACCTCCGGAGGAAGCGGACTTGTGAAGGATGGCTCCACTACATAATACTCGGCCCACGCCACCTGTCTGAGGAAGGCCAAGCCCTTTGTCCTCTCCGATCCGGGGCCTAAAACGCCGCCCGTCTTTTTGGACAGAGCCTTGAGTATGCTAGGGGCGAGACCGCACCGAGAGGAGGATCGCCCCTTGCCCATCTGGGGCCTGCTCAGCTTCATTCTCCTGCGGGTGGTTCCAGCCACAGGCGACCTGGCCCTGCTGCCCCCCTACGCGGCCCTGGAAAGCCGGTTGGCTGCCTATGTCGCCACCCGCCCTGGAGAATACGGCATCTATTTCAAGGATCTGGAGACAGGCACCAGCATCGGCCTGGGCGCCCGGGAGAGCTTCTTCGCCGCCAGCACGGTGAAGGTACCGGTGGTCCTGTACTTAATGGAGAAAGTTCTGGCCGGCCAGGAGTCGTTGACCAACAGCGAGATCTACCTGCCCGGGGACTACGAATGGGGGTCGGGCGTCATCCAATTCCAGCCCACCGGCTCCCGCTACACTCTGCTGACACTGGCCCAGTACTGCTTCCGCTATTCCGACAATGTTGCGGTGAATATGCTCCGGCGCCGCTTCGGGCCGGCCGATATTGGCGCCTACCAGAAGAGCCTGGGTGCCAGTGTGGTACTGGGCGAGTCCAATGTCACTTCACCCTACTCCACCGCCCTCTATCTCAGGCGCTGGTTGGAGATAGCCGATACCGACCCAAGGGCCCGGGAGCTTTTCGCCATTTTGGAGAGTTCCAAGCCACTGGACCGCATTCCGGCCGGCCTGCCCCCGGGGATACGCTGTGCCCACAAGATCGGCAACTGGCACGGGGTCATCAACGATGTGGCCGTGGTATATGCCCAACACCCCTACATTCTCTGCCTGTATAGCCGCGGAGTCACCTACGGCCAGGGTACCACCTCGCTAGCCGGACTCTCGGCCCTAGTCTACCAGTATCAGGCCGAGCACTGGGCCGCCGAGAGGGAGCGCCTGGAGCAACAGCGGCTCTTCTCGGGCATCGAGGCATTCCTCCGGACCGTCGAGAGATGCCTGGGAAGAGGGCCCGGGGGTTAAACAGCCTGCCCCGAGTGCGGTACAACTGACCCTATTCCCGGCTCTCCCCAGGCCACCCCCCCATAGTATAGAGAGTGAGACAGCACTCTCGCTGCAAAGGGGGGTTACCATGGACCGTCGCGCCTTTTGCCTTAACCTGAAGGAGGCCCTCATGGACGAGGGCGAAGCGGGGGAGTTCTACAAGCGGTTGGCCGAGATGGCCCCGGATCCGGGAATCGCCGATGCCATTCTGTGCATCCGGGAGGACGAGCTGAAGCACCGGGCCATGCTCGAGCGCATCCAGCGCCGTTACTGTCAGGAGTAACCCGCCCGAAACCCGGAGAAGGAGGGATATCGGATGCGCGATTGCTGCCGGATGGCCCGCGAGGGTGTGGAGCTATGCAAGGCTCTGCAGCGGCATTATGACCTGATGATAAACATCTGCGACCAACGATACCGCGAGGGGCTTATGTGCATATACGACGATATACGTAAGCATATCTCCATGCTAGAGCGGATGTGCCAACGGGTTTGCGAGGAAGAAGGTACACCCGATTAAGCGCTTGGCGCAACCGGCGGGGCCTCCCCGCCGGTTATTCTTATCCCGGACACGACATAATCATGGGGAAGGATCGCCAGCCAATGGCACAAGGCAATTGCCGGCCAACCTGCCATCTGCTAGGCTGGTACTAGGGGGAATAATTGTGTTACATACCAGATACACTCCGACAATCGTACTCATCCTCATCCTGATTATCATAGCCCTGACCCCAACTTGCCGCCTGGCGGCGGTCGGCCCGATTCAGCAACCGGGGGAACCCCCACCGGCCTCCACTGTCCCCAATCCGCCCCCGACATCCGAGCCCAGGGCGGAACTGCCGGGCGCGGTAGCGGTGATAATCGATGACCATGCCGATGCCCGACCACAGAGCGGGTTAGCCGTGGCCGACCTGGTCTACGAGATCATTGCCGAAGGCGGGATCACCCGCTTTCTGGCCTTCTTCTACAGCCGGAATCCAGGCGACATCGGACCGGTGCGCAGCGCCCGCCCCTACTTCCTCCAGATCGTGCGTGCCTACCAGGTGCCCTTATTCCACTGTGGCGGCAGTACCGAGGCCCTGGAGCTCATCCCCCGTCTGGGGATTAAGAGCGTTAATGAGCTGACCGCTGACCGCGTCTACTTCTACCGGGCCAAAGGACGCCAGATGCCCCATAATCTCAGCACCAGCGGTGAGCTGATAGCTCGGGCGACGCAGCGCAAGGGCTGGGTGGTAGCTCTGCCGACGCTACCCCAGGGCCAGGCGGAAGGCGGTCGGCCGGTGGCCGGGGTCTCCCTAGAATACCGCGCTTTTGGGTGGCAGGCGGTCCGGATCGACTGGTCTCTGGCCGATGGTCGCTATCAGCGCAACCTCAATGGGGCCGTGGCCCGGGATGCGCAGGGGCGGGAGATCGTGGCGGATAATGTCATCATCCTGGAGGTTCCCTCCCGCTCGGTGACGGTTGACGGGATCCTCCTCTCGGAGGTGGACATCATCGGCCACGGCCGGGCCTGGTTCTTCAGCCGGGGGCGCCTCTACGAGGGGACCTGGGAGAAGAGTTCGGCCGAGAGCCATTTCCATTACCGGGTGGGCGAGACCGAGATGAAGTTCGCTCCTGGCGTGACCTGGGTACAGGTAGTGCCGGACCTGGACAAGCTGGACGTTAAGGAGAACTCCTGAACGATTGCCGAGGGGCGGTCGCCGGACCTCGTCCCCACGCGATAGACCCCGGGCACCGGCCTACGCCGGAGCCGGGGTCTCGTTCTTCTTAGTGATAGCTTGGCGGCCGCCTACTGCCCCGGCAGCGGCTTCAGGGTAATACAGCTCTCCAGAACCTCCAGCTGACGGCCGATGAGCCCCAGGCGCCAGAGGGCGATGCCCTTCAGGCGGTATCGCTTGGCCAGGCCAATCTTGGCCGCCAGGCTCTCCACCGTCTCGCTCCAGGTGGAGATCCCCAGGAGCAGCTTCTCGCGGGGAATCTTGGCCAAGGCCAGCTCGATGGCTTCCATCACCAGATCCACCGGTTCAGGGCCAGAGACTCCGGCGGGATGGTAATCGTAGGCCATAATCAGTAGTTCATCCACCCTGGCCGCCAGGAACTCGTAGTCATAGCCGCCGGCGAAGGAGCTATTGGGCGCGTGGATGGCCAGAGAAAACAGTTTCCCCTCAGCCCGCAGCTGTTCGGAGAGCTTCACCACCAAGGCATTAAACTTGGTGGCCATCACCGCCCGTTGGCCATCATGCCTAATCAGGCCCAACCCCTCGAAGTCCAGCATCAACCCATCGAAGCCCCGCTCCCGTATTGCCGCCACCGCATCATCCACAAATTGGGCCACCAAGGCGTCATCAGTAAGGAAGCGCTCCAGGAACCCGTTGGGGTTAGCGGCATAGACCATCAGGTAGCGGATCCCCCCGGAGGCCGCAGTCTCAGCCAGGAGCACCTCGGGGGTGATCTCATTGGCACTGGCCGGCCAGTTGAAGTCACGGCCGGTGAAGGTGAGCCGCCCCTGGTCATCCAGGCGCGACCAGCCGAAGGCGGTGGCATCGAAACGCTGAGTCAGCTGGCGCTCCCCGAAGGAGCGGATGGCGTAGAAGCCCAGCACATGCATGGGGCAGGAAGGAGAGGTGACCAACACTGTGTAGCTGGCCTGGTCCCAGTCCACCTTGGCCCCGAAGGCATCGGCAAAGAAGCGAACCGGTACAAGAGTGGTGTTCTCAGTGGCGATGGGGGCTACCTCGAACTCGGTGGCTACCCCGTCGATGACCACCAGCCGGCTGCCGATCTCCAGTTCCACAGTGCGCCCCAACCCGCTGGCAGCAATATGGTTGCCTCCCAGCCAGGTAACCTCGGCCCCGAGGCTTTCGGCGATGACCCGCAGTGGGACCATCACCCGCCCGGAATGGCTGGTCGGGGGTACCCCAAAGGATAGAGGGACTCCGTCCAGGAGCACAGTGATGGGCGGAGGTGGAGCAGAGCTGGCGACACCGGTGGCGCCCAGGATCGCCAAGAGGATTACAGCAACAGCAATTTGTCTCACACGCAGCCCCCCTTTGCTTTCAGAACTGTTCGATACAGCCATCGCCCTCACCTGCCGGCCCTCCCTCGACAGCCAACGACTTTTGCCTCCCTCCGGGCGGAAGGAACATATGTTCTCCCTATGGAATGAGTAGAGAAGCCCATTCCATGGAGGTTTCTCTATGCGCTTCCTGCACTCAGCCGACTGGCACCTGGATACGCCCTTCCCGGGCCGGCTGCCCCGCCCGGTGGCCCGCCGCCGCCGGGAAGAATTGCGCCAGACCTTTGCCGCCTTTGTCGACCTGGCCCTGGCCGAAGAGGTTGATCTGGTACTCATCGCCGGCGACCTCATCGAACAGGATCAGGCCTCCCCGGCCACCCTGCGCTACCTCGATGAAGAACTCTCCCGGCTGGACGGGCGGCCAGTCTTCATCGCCGCCGGCAACCATGACCCGCTCTCTCGCTCCTCCCTCTACCTCACCCATCCCTGGCGGAGCCGGGGAGTCCATATCTTCGCCGGTGAGGGCTGGGAGAAGGTCGAGCTCTCCGGGGTAACTGTCTGGGGATTCAGCTGGACACGCCCGAAGATAACCCGGCCCATGTTCGCCGAGCTGACAGCGGGGCCTGAGCCCTCTATTGTTTTGGTTCACGCCGACCTGGTCAGCCAGGGCGAACCCTCGCCCTACCTCCCCTTTTCCCTGGCCGAGCTGGCCGCCGTCGGTACCAGTTACTGCGCGCTGGGCCATTTACACCAGCCCCGCCTGCTGCACGGGCCCGACGGGCGCCTGCTGGGGGCCTACCCGGGAAGCCCGGAGCCACTCAACTGGGGCGAGCCGGGCGAGCACGGAGTGATCCTCGGCCAACTGACCGAAGGCCGGGTGGAGGTTAGCTTCCGCCCGCTGGCTACCCGGGCCTACCTTACGGCGGAAGTAGCAGTAGAGCCGGAACTAACCACCGCCCGGCTGCTGGAGCGGATCCGGGATAGCTTTTCGCCACAGCAGTGCCACCGCGATCTCTGCCGAGTCCGGCTGATTGGCCGTCGCGACCCGGATGAAACTGTCGACCGCGACCACCTCGCGGCCAACCTAACCGACTTCTACTGCCTAGAGATAGACGACCAGACCCAGCCCGACTACGACCTGGAGGCACTGGTCCAGCGCGAGGCCTCGCTGCTGGGGGACTATGCCCGGGCGGTCTGGGCCGAGCTCGAGCGAGCCAGCGGTGAGGAGCAGGCCATTTGGGAGCGGGCTCTCTACCTCGGCCTGGATGCGCTCACCGGAAGGGGGGTGGGGCGGCCATGAGGCTCACCCGCCTGAGCCCCGAGGGGTTCGGCCGGCTCCGTCAAGTTGAGCTGAGGCTGAAGCCCGGTCTGAACTTGATCTTCGGCTCTAATGAATCGGGAAAGAGCACCCTTCGGAAGTTCATTGAGGGAATGCTGTATGGTTTCAAAAAACCCCACCGGCGGCGCCGGGCCTACACTGATGACCTGGAGCGCTACCGGCCCTGGGTGGGCACCGCTTACGGCGGGGTTTTGGAGTACTGGCACAGGGAGCGGCATTACCTGGTCGAGCGCTCCTTCGACCCCGATCAGACGATAATCCGGGACGGGGCCACCGGAGAAGAGCTACATCACCTGTTCACTCTCGACCCCCACCTGCGAGAGTACGACTTCGGCCGCCAGCACCTGGGGCTGGGAGCAGCGGGCTTCGCCAATACCATTTGCCTGGGCCAGATGGCTCTGGCCCCCGGACCGGAACTGGCCGACGAGATCCGGGAGCGGCTGGTGGCGGCGGCCAGCGGCAGCCGGGAAGAGACCACTGTCCGTCAGGCCCTGGCCGCCTTAGACCGGGCTCTGGCCGAGCTGGGTACCCCCCGGGCTCCGACACGGCCCCGGGGTAGTGCCGCCCAACGGCTGCAAGAGCTGACCGCCGAGAGCCAACGAGTGGCGGCCGCGTTGGCCACCACCCGCGAACTAGCCGCCCGTCTGGCCGCGGCACGCACCGCCCTGGCTGCTGCCAGGGACCAGGCCGCGGCCTGCTCTGCCCGACTCCAGGAGCTAGAGGCCCGGGAGGCGGCCCGGCGGGCTTCGGTCGTATCGGCCCTCCTGTCCCAACGCCGGGAGCTGGAGGAGCAGTTGGCGGCACTGGCCGACTGCGCCGGCTTCCCGGCCGACCGCCGTGCCGCTGTTGAGCAGCTGGAGACCCAGCTGGCCGCGCTGGCACAGCGGCTGGCCGCCCTCACTGCAGAACTGGAACAGCTGCGCCGGCAGATCGCTGAGGGCGAAGCCCGGCTCATGGAGAATCCCGCCTTCTACCACCTGGAAGATGACTTCGCTCTCCTCCTGCGGGAAGAGCTCAACTCCGTAGAACGCTTGGAACAGGAGGTGGAGCGCCTGACCGGGGCCGCCGACCTGACCACCCGGAGGATGGCCGAGGTCGCCTTCCAGCTGGTCCAGTTGGAGGCGGCCGCCGCCGGGGCGCCCGACCCGCTGGACGAAATGGCCGGGATTGAGAGCGAACTGCGGGGGCTGGAACGCTCGTCGCGCTGGGCCGAAGAGAGCGAGCTGGCCCGGGAACGCCGCCTTCACCAAGGCCGGGTGCGCCACAGCGCCACGCTGGCCTGGCTCTCGCTCCTCTTTGGGGCGGCCCTGGGCTGGCTGGGAATGGAGGGCCACCGCCTGTTCCTGGTCGGAGCAGCATTGGCGGGGGCCCTCTTCCTCGCGTTTTTCCTGCGGCTGGCCGGTATGGCCCGCCAGGGCGCGGTGCTGGCCGCCCGCCAGCAGGAACTGGCCCGGCAGGCAGCGGCCGGGGAAGAGCGCCGGCGCGGGCTGGAGGAGGAACGGGCGCGCCTCCTGGGCCTCTGGGGGGCTAGCACCCCTCGGGAGCTGCGGGAAACCCACTACCGTTATCGCGCCCTGCTCACCGAGAGACAGCGGCTAGGACTAGAGCAGCGGGCTATCGAACGGGAACTCAAGAAGAACAGCGAAGAATTGACTAGACACGCTCAGAAACTCACCGCCACCCTGGCCGGGGCCGGCTACGCGCCTTGCGCCGAGTATCCCCGAAGGCAGCAGGTGCAGAGGCTCCTGGCCGACCTGGCTGTCTACCGACGGCAGGCCGGAGAGCTGGATAACCTGGGCGAACAGGCCACCCAACTGCTCCGCCTCATCGGACAGCTGGAGGGAGAAGAAAAGGGCTATCGCCAAGAGCTGGCGGCCATCCTGGAGCTGGCCGGGGTTGACACGCCGGAGGCTTTCCGAGCCATGGGCCAGCGCTGGGACCAGCGGCAAGAGCTCTCCCGGCAGTTGGCCGAAACCGAGCGCCTGCTGGAACAGGCCACCGATGGCCGGCCGCCCGGGGAGCTGTTGGCCCGGGCTAGCCCAGCCGAACCGGGTCCAGCGGTGGATCCGGAAGAGCTGGATGAGGCTCGTCGTGCTATCGCCGCGGCCGGAGAGCGGGTCAGAGAGTGCACCGCCGAGACCGCCGCCCTCCAGCGGGAGCTGGAGACTCGCCTAGAGGGGCTGCCCGATCCCGGCGAGGTGGCTGAGGAGCGGCAGGCGGCAGCTGACCGCCTGGCCGAACTCGACCAGGAGTATGGGGCCCTGGAGCTGGCTCGGGCGACCATTGCCCGCCTGGCCGAGGAGAAGCAGCGGGAGATCTCGCCCGCCCTCAGCCAGGGGATAAGCTCCCTGGCTGCCCGCCTGACCGGCGGCCGCTACCAAACGGTGCGGCTGGCCCCAGACCTCTCCCTGACCGTCACCGCGCCCGAGACCGGGCGGACGGTGCCCCTCTCTGCCCTAAGCGGAGGGACCATCGATCTCCTCTACCTGGCCGCCCGGGTGGCCATTGCCGATGCCGTCACCGGCCAGAGCGATACCCCGCTGATCCTGGATGATAGCCTGGTCCAGCTGGACGAGGCCCGGCTGGAGCGCGCCCTGACCTACCTGGGGGAGCTGGCCCGAGACCGTCAGATCGTCCTGCTCACCTGCCATGAGCGGGAGCGCCGGTCCCTGGAGCAGCTGGGGGTGGAGCACTGGGTAGTGGAACTGGGGCAGTAGAAAACCTCTCCCGGGTGGAAAGGGCTTGGCGCGCTGGCTGATTACCGGAGGGCGGATCAGTCGGCTACCTTCAGCGCGGCTGCCAACCGCCTGATCCCTTCACCAATCTCACTCGGTTCCTGAGCAGCAAAATTGAGGCGCAAGTAATTCTCCCCACCGTCACCGGTCGGGAAGAAGCCCCGGCCGGGAGTGAAGGCGACTCCCTCCCGACAGGCCAATAGGAGGAGCCGCTCGGCTGATAGCTCACCAGGCAGGCGCAACCAGATGAAGAACCCGCCCTGGGGGGGCCGTATGGCCATCACGGCTGGCAGGCACCTCCCAATCGCCTGCATCATGGCGTCCCGGCGCTGCCGGTATATGCGGCGGGAGCGACGCAGATGGGCCTGGTAGCGCCCGACGGTGACGTACTCCTCCACGACCCGCTGGATCAGAGCAGACGTGGATAAGTCGTAGGCGCGCTTGAAGCTGACCAGGCTCCTGCCGACCGGGCCCTCAGCCACCACAAACCCGACGCGCAGCCCAGGCATGAGCATTTTGGAGAAGGTACTAACATAAATAACCCGGCCACCGGGGTCGAGGGCTTTAAGGGCGGGCAGGGCGCTCCCTTCATAGCGCAGATCGCCGGCGAAATCATCTTCCAAGATGGGGACATTGTAGCGGTCGGCCAGGGCTACCAGCTGGCGGCGTCGGTGACCACTCAGGCAGGTGCCGGTCGGATTATGGAAATTGGGGATGGTGTAGATCAGCCTGGGGTGGTGCTGCTGCAACAGCTCCTCAAGGTGATCTACCTGCATTCCGTCCTCATCAATTGGAACCCCAACCAACCGCAGGCCAAGAGCACGGAACAGCTCTAGGGCCCTAGCATATGTGGGGCTCTCTACCACGATGGTATCGCCCGGTCTCAGCAGGATCTGTGAGACCAGGGCCAGCCCCTGCTGGGCGCCGGAGGTGATGAGGATATTCTCCGGCCGTGCCTCCAGGCCCTGGCTGGCCAGAACGCTGGCAATAGTCTGGCGCAGCGGAGCGTACCCGCTCGGGTCGCCGTAGCCCAGGGCGGCGATACCGTCGCGGCGCAGGACCGATCGGATGGTTCGCCGCAAGTCTTCCACGGGATACAAGCGGGGGTCTCCGCTGCCGCCAGCGAAGGAGATCGGATCCGGGTGACCGCAAGCCCGCAGCATCTCTTCGGGTGCAACTGGCTCCCGAGCCTCCTCTCCACCGGTCAGGGCCCGTTGCCAGGAGGGCCACGGCGCCCCACGCCCCTCCTCCGAGCGGGGCGGTGCTGGCCAGGGCGGCAGGACGTAAGTGCCACTGCCGAGCCGGCGCGTGACCAGGCCGGCGGCTTCCAGCTCAGCGTAGGCGTTCTCTACAGTGATACGGCTGACGCCCAGTTCGTGGGCCAGCTGACGGCTGGCCGGCAAGCGCGTACCCGGCAGCAGGCTGCCCGAGAGTATGCTCTGGCGCAGGTAGGCCTGAATTTGCTGGTAGAGTGGCTCGCCAGTCTCGGGGTCAAGAGGGATGCGCATATTGACTCCACCCTTTTTGTTAATTGGATATAGCCAAGAACCGGATAAGTGGCACTATGCACCATACCAATTCCGTCTTACGATAACAGTGAAGTCTATCTACCGGAATTGGAGTGACGCAAGTATGACCAACTCTACTTCTGATACCTCTACCTTCGCCCGCGGCTACTCAGTGGCCATGATCTGTACCGTCGTTCTGTCGACGACGGCCATCTTCATCCGCCACCTCACTGAAGCCTACCACCTGCCCCCGCTAGTGCTCGCCTTCTGGCGGGATGCCTTCACCGCACTCGCTCTCCTGCCAGTGCTGGCCTTGGTGAGGCCGGGCCTGCTCTGCGTGGGACGGTGCCACCTGGTCTATCTCATGGCCTACGGCCTGGTGCTAGCCGCTTTTAACGCGCTCTGGACCCTTTCGGTCGCGGCCAATGGGGCAGCCGTTGCTACCGTCCTGGTCTACAGCTCGGCGGCCTTCACCGCCGTGCTGGGCCGGTGGCTCCTGAAGGAGCACCTGAGCTGGGTGAAGCTCCTGGCTGTCGCCCTGAGCTTAGGCGGCTGCTTCCTGGTGTCGGGGGCATCGAGCCCGGCAGCCTGGCAGACCAACCTGACCGGCCTCCTAACGGGGACAGCCTCTGGCCTCGGCTACGCTGCTTATAGCCTGATGGGCCGCTCCGCCTCCCAGCGCGGCCTCAACCCATGGACGACTCTTCTCTACACATTTGCCTTCGCCACCCTCTCCCTGCTGGTCATCAATCTGCTACCGGGACAGCCCCTGCCCGGCGCGGCCGCCCGCCCGGCCGACCTACTCTGGCTGGGAAACTCCATGGCCGGCTGGAGCATCCTGTTTCTGCTGGCGGCGGGACCAACGGTGATCGGCTTCGGGCTTTATAACGTTAGCCTGCAATACCTGCCCTCTAGCGTAGTCAACCTGGTGGTCACTCTTGAACCGGCCTATACCGCGGTCCTCGCTTACTTCCTGCTGGGCGAGGTGATGAGCGGAAGTCAAGTAGGCGGCAGTCTACTGATCCTGGCGGGTGTGGTCTTCCTGCGGCTTGGTAAGAACTTGATAGCTGGCCGTTCCGGCTGCTACGGTCAGGCGTAGTGCCTCCAGGGGCTCGTACCCCCGGCGCAGCCCGGCCAGAAAGCTGTCCCCCGAACCCACCGGGCTGACCGCGGCGGTTGGCGGCGGCATCACCCGCCAATCGGTTCCGCCCACCCGGGCACCCCGCTCCCTCCCTAGCTTCACTAGGTGCCGGTAGCTATGGCTGGGCAGCAAAGCCGGCCGCGGTGATCTCCTGCCGCAACTTGCCTCCGGCGGTTAGAGCCAGTAGCCGGGCGCTGCGGCGGCGGGCTACTGAGAACGCACTCAGGGTTTCCTCGGTGTTGCCAGAGTAGGTGACACCGATGGCCAGAGTGCGGGGGCCGACCCAGGCCGGTAGGTCGTAGCCCTGGCTGACCAGAATGGGCACACGGGCCCGGTCGCTCAGATACGAGCGCAGCAGGTTGCCGCTGGCGGCCGAGCCGCCGCCGGTGCCGAGGATGATGACCCCCTCGACCTCTCGGAGCGTCTCGGCGGGCCGGTGCCAACAGCTTATCACCAGCCAGGGCCACACCGCCCCCAATGACCACCCGCTCCGGGCTGAGCACCGCCAGCGCGCTGGCCAGCCCGATCCCCAGGAACTCGCCGGTCCCATAGGCGCTGGGGCAGCGGATCACCCCGGTCGGCCGCTTGCGAGACCAGCGTGGCGGTGAGGCGGTCCGGATCCTGGCCGCAGAGCGACCAGAGCAGTGATTCCGGGTGCCGGCGCAGTGCCTGCCGGGCGCGCCGGACGATGGCCGGCGCCGAGGCGTACTGCCCCAGACAGCCGTTGTTGCCGCAGTTGCAGACTGGGCCATCCCGGTCGACAGTGATATGTCCGACCTCGCCGGCGCTCTGGGTGTAGCCCCGCCAGAGACGCCCGTCGAGGATAATCCCGGAGCCGATGCCGGTCCCCAGAGTCAGACAGAGCCGGGAACGCACACCCTGCCCGGCTCCAAATAGGTACTCGCCTCGGGTGGCGGCCCGCACACCGTTATCGATGGCCACCAGGCAGCCGTGGGCCTCCCGGAAGAAGACCGCCACCGGCCAATCCTCCCAGCCGGGGAGATTCGGCGTATCTCCTCCGGCCGACGGCCAGGCTGACCGATTGCCCCCCCCCCCGGCAATCTTGGTCCCGCCCAGATCAATGCCTACATACACATTACCACTCCGGCCTGCCCCGATTTTTTCAGGCTGGTCTTCGCCCTTGCTCGGGTAAATCCTCCACTTTTCGGCGCTACTACCATGCCCATTGGTGAGCTATCCTTGTGATCAACATCTTTAAACAGAAAACCGGACTCCGCGGTCCGGTTTGAGAAAGAGAGCATTTTTCACTACATTGGTCGTTTGGGCCAAGTTCGGTGCAGTTGTCCGATGGCCACTATCAGGCCATACAAGAAACGCCATCCCCAGGCAAACAGAACGAGAGTCGGCAGCCAACGGAAGAGGATCATTCCAGCACCTCCTCAATATAGTTTATGGTCTGGAGCAAGCTGGAATAACCGTGAAAAAGGGTGTAAAGTAGCTTTAATATTATGTTAACAATTCAAGAGAGCAGAAAACCCGGAGATACCTGCGGATTTATTGGTTTGCCCATCTGCGCTTTGTTTCGTATACTGAAATCCATGTTAAAGAAAAACAGCAACTAAGGGAGGGTTTGATGATGCTGAAGAGAGCCGCTGTGCTACTGCTGGCTCTGGTGGTGATCCTGACCGTTCTGCCGCAGGGCACGGCCGGTGCTGCTACCCTGGGCCAACGGGTCCTGAGCTATGGAGAGCGCGGCTATGATGTAGCCCAGCTCCAGCGCAAGCTGAATGGCTGGGGTTACTGGTCGGGACCGGCGGACGGCATATTCGGCCACCAGACCTACCGCGGTGTTCTGAACTTCCAGCGAACCAACGGCCTGCCCGCTGATGGCATTGTTGGGCCGGTCACCCTGCGGGCTCTGGGCGTGACGCCCCGACTGGGCGGCGACCGCCTCTACTACCCGCGAGGCAGCTTCACCAAAGCCGAGGTTGACCTGCTGGCCCGACTCGTGAGCGCCGAAGCCAAGGGCGAGCCTTACATGGGCCAGGTAGCGGTAGCCGCCGTGGTTCTGAACCGCCTCTACCACCGGGACTTCCCCAACACCATGTGGGGCGTTATTTACGACTACCACGGGGCGATCCCGCAGTTTGACCCGGTGGTCAATGGCGAGATCAACCGGCCGGCCACCGACATCGCCCGACGAGCGACCATTGATGCATTGAACGGCTGGGATCCGACCAACGGGGCACTGGTCTTCTACAACCCGTCCAAGACCACTAATCAGTGGGTGCGCAACCGCCCACTAGCCATCACCATCGGCGATCATGTGTTTAGATATTAATGCGCATGCATGTTACAATCCAGGGCAGTCCGAACGGGCTGCCCTGGCTCTGTTATGCACCCGGAGCTTCCTTCTCGCCAACCCACCGCCAATCTGCTAGAATAGCTGTGAGACTAAACCCCAGCTTCATCGGGGACAGGGAGGCCAGACATGCCGCGCGAGACCGCCCATCGAGGCTGCCTGCTGGTCCTCATCTCCTCGTTGGGCTACGGCACCCTGGGGCTCTGGGGTAAGTTCGGCTACCGCCTGGGATTCACACCGCTATCCCTGCAGTCGGTTCGCTTCGCCATCGCCGCGCTCTTCCTCTGGCTGCTGGTGCTGGCCACTGAGAAGCGCCTGGCGGTCCCCAGAGGCTGGTGGCAGCTATGGCTGCAGGGCGGGTTGGGAATGGCCCCCACAGCCCTCTGCTTTTTCTACGCCCTGCACTACCTGCCGGTGGGGCTGGCCAGCATCCTCTTCTACCTGCACCCTCTTTTCACTAACCTGGCCGCTATTTGGGTATTCGGCGAAGCCTTTACCTCCCGCAAGGCGGCTGCGCTGACTCTGGCCATTGGGGGCGCTGCCCTGCTGGCCAATGCGGCCACCGGCCAGGCGGTCCACCCGGCCGGCATCGCCTTCGCCCTGGGCGGCGCTTTAGCCTATTCTCTATTCAGCCTGGCCGGGCAGTCTACCTCCGGCTTGGCCTCCCCGCTGGTCCGCACCGCCCATATTACCCTGGCCTGTGCGGTCTCCATTAACTTGCTGGCCGGGACAAGCTGGTCGGCGCTGACGTCCCTGACCCCGGCCATGTGGGGAATCGCTGCCGGGCTGGGCCTGGTGGCGACCGTCATGGGGATGCTCTTCTACCTGTGGGGAATCACCTATATCGGTGCGACCCGGGCGGCCATTGTGGCCGCCGCCGAGCCGCTTAGCGGGGTACTCCTGGCCGCCCTGGTGCTGGGCGAACGGCTGACCGGCCTGCAGACCATGGGCGCGCTGCTGGTGGTGGGGGCCATACTCTGCCTGCAACGGCCGGCCAAACGAGGTGATAAGCAGTGGAACTTCTGATCGTCGGAGGCCGCATCGTTACCGAGACAGCTGTCCTGGATCCCGGCTGGCTGTTGGTTCGGAGTGGGACCATTGCCGCCATGGGGGCCGGACGCCCGCCAGGCATCGCGGGCACCACTCTGGACGCCCGCGACCTGACGGTGGTCCCGGGCTTCATCGATTTACATACCCACGGGCGGGCCGGGCTGGATGTGATGGAGCCTTCAGCTGATGCCCTGAACCATTTGGGCCTGGCCATGGCGGCAACCGGGGTAGTTGCTTATCTGGCCACCCTATGGGCGGCACCGATTACAACCTTGTCAACCCTGCTCGCCCGCTACTCCCTCCATCTGTCCGATCCGCCAACGGGCGCCCGGTGCTTGGGGCTACACCTGGAGGGGCCCTACCTCAACCCGGCCCGGCGGGGCGCCCAGCCCCTGCCCGCTCTGGCCCAGGCTAACCCGGCCGCCCTACTGCAGCTGGGCGCCGAATACCGGGGGCTGATCCGCCTGGTCACCCTGGCCCCGGAGCTACCAATGGGGCAAGAAATTGTCACCGAACTGACCAAACAAGGAATCATCGTCTCCCTGGGCCACTCGGAGGCCAGCTACGAACAGGCTCAGGCCGCCGTTGAGGCCGGCCTGAGTCATTGCACCCATACTTATAATGCTCTCCCCGCCCTGCACCATCGGGCGCCGGGAGCGCTGGGGGCGCTGCTCACCGATGACCGGGTGAGCTGCGAGATCATTGCCGACCTGCACCATGTGCACCCGGCCGCCATTCGGCTCCTGGTGCAGGCCAAGGGACTAGACCGGGTGGTGGCGATCACCGACTCCATCCCGGCCGCCGGGTTGCCGGATGGCGAGTACTGTATGGCCAGGCAAGTAATAACGGTGGCCAACAGCACAGCCCGCTTAACCACCGGGGAGTTGGCCGGAAGCCTCATCTCCATGAACCAGGCTTTGCGCAATCTGGTGGAGGTGGTCGGACTTTCGCTGCCCGAGGCGATCAGACTGACCAGCGCCAACCCGGCTCGCCGCCTGGGGATGGCAGGTCGCGGCCTCATCGCCGCCGGCTACCGGGCCGACCTGGCCTTCCTGGACCAAGCTTACCGGGTCAGGCAGACCCTGCTGGATGGTCTCACCGTCTACCAGGGCTGAGGCCCGGCAGACCAGGCAGTCAATCAGGTGACTTTCAATCTTCATAATCTCTTGACATTGTCCCGACAACTTCTCGAGAGACGCTGGTTAAAATGAGCCCAAGAACTCTGTAGGAGGTGGCAAAATGAAGAAAGGCATGCTGGTTTCGTTGATTGTCGGTTTGCTGGCTCTGGCGCTGGCTGTGCCGGCCTTCGCCTGGGGCGGCGATCCGGCCGCCGAGCCGTCCGGCCTTGCCCTCGGCCGCCAGGGTAAGGGCATGGGCCCGGCCCGCTTCGGCTTCGGTATGATCAGAGTCTTGGGCGATATGCTGGGCCTGACCCCAGCCGACCTGGCCAGCCAGATCACTGAAGGGATGACCTTTGCTCAACTGGCTGAGGCCAATGGCATCAGCTCCGAGCAGCTGGTCCAGGAGACGGTCAAGGAGACCATGACCCGAGTCGAGGCGAAAGTGCAGGAACGGATCAACCAGCCGATTCCGCCCCGTCCCAAGCCGGGCCAGGGCAACCAAAACGGCCAGCGCAAGTCGCCCCACAGCCCGATGGTTGGTCTGCCGGGCCGCCAGGTGGTGGTGACCGTGGCCGAGCTGATGAAGCTCGAGCCCAGCGCCGTTCTGGCCGAACTGCGCACCGGCAAGTCGTTGGTCCAGATCGGGGCCGAGCGCGGAGTGACCGAGGCAGCCATGCTGGAAGCCTGTCTGGTCCCGCTCCGGGATAGGATCGACCTGGCCGTAGCCGAGGGTAAGATCACCCAGGAGCGCTCCGCCGAGCTGCTTCAGAACTGCACCACCCAGATCACCAAGGCGCTCAACTTCGTGCCCAAGACCGGCAACTAAGAGCTAGAGCCAAACGCAGTAGGCAGTTGCAGCTAAAGACGACAAAGGCAGAGCCCGGTTGACGGGTTCTGCCTCCTCCCCAACAGGGCCGCGGCCACCGCGGCCCTACTTCTTTCCTCTTCAGTCGTTTCCCTCATCCTCCTGCACTGGGAAGGCCGCCCGCAGCAGGCGGATCAACATCCCCACCACGAGCATGAAGCCGAGAATCACCGGCATGCTGATGAGCGTCACCCTTACCGTCTCGCCGAAGACATTCATTGCGCTCACCTCCTACTTGACCAAGGCCAGGATCAGCCCGCCGGCCATGATGGAGGCCAACTGGCCGGCCACATTGGCGCTGGCCGCGTGCATGATCAGGAAGTTGTGCGGATCCTCCTTGAGCCCCATCTTGTGGACCACCCGGGCCGACATGGGGAAAGCCGAGATACCGCAGGCGCCGATCATCGGGTTGATCTTGCGCGGCATGAACAGGTTGAGCCCCTTGGCGAAGAGCACACCGGCCGCGGTATCGGCGATGAAGGCGATGAGCCCCATGCCGATGATCATCAGCACCTCCGGGGTCAGGAAGCGGTAGGCACTCATGGTGGAACCGATGGTAATCCCCAAGAGCAGGGTGACCAGGTTGGCCAGCTCCTCCTGGGCTGCCCGGGAGAGGCGCTCCAGCACCCCGCACTCCCGGATCAGGTTGCCGAACATCAGTGAGCCAACCAGGGCCACACTGATGGGGGCGATAATCCCGGCCAGGACGGTAACGACAATGGGGAATAGGATTCTGACCGTCTTGGAGATCTTGACATCGTGGTACTCCATGCGAATCCGGCGCTCGGCCGGAGTAGTCAGGGCCCGGATGACCGGCGGCTGGATAATGGGGACCAGAGCCATGTAAGAGTAGGCGGCTACCGAGATGGCGCCCAGGTAATGCTGGGCAAAGCGGGTCGCCACATAAATGGAGGTGGGGCCGTCAGCCGTTCCGATAATACCAATGGAGGCTGCCTCTTTCAGGCTAAAGCCAAATTTGGCAGCCAGCATCATGGTGAAGAAGATGCCGAACTGAGCTGCCCCGCCGAACAGCAGCATGATAGGCATGCGCAGCAGGGGAGTAAAATCGATCATTGCCCCGACGGCGATGAAAATCAGGATAGGGAAGAGCTCGGTGAGGATCCCGGCATTGAAGAGCACTGTCAAGAACCCATGCTCGCCGATGGCCGAGGAAAACGGGATGTTGGCCAGGATGGCGCCGAAACCGATGGGCAGGAGAAGCATGGGCTCGTAGTCTTTCTTGATGGCCAGGTAGATTAGGATCCCGCCCACGGCAAACATGATGACATTACCGATGGTCAGGCCGCGCAGGCCGATCAACAGTTCACTCATAGCCTTTACACCTCCGGTCCTAAATGGGGATAGCGGGGATAAGAAAAAGACTCTTAACAGAAGACAGGGCTCCTGTTAAAAGTCTCACCCGCTTGGTGTGCACCAAACCTGCAGGCCAGGGACTCGGTAAGTCCAGTGGTGTTGACCCGGCAGCTTATGGGTTACTCCCCTTTAACACAAGATGATGATAACACGCCATCTGGCGCAGTGTCAACGAAGACAAGCCCAGAGTGTCTGTCACGCAGAGTTGGGTAATCTATCGGATTCCCGAAGTGAGCGTTCTTGAAAAACTGTTTCTCAGGCTGGCAAACTGAGCTTTCTAATTAGCCGCGACAGGCCGCCCGAGGCCGTGGTGCCGGCCGAGCGAATCAGTGGATGTGCCTGTTTGAACTGGAATGTTTCGGCGATCTCTCTGGCAACGTGACCAGCTCCCGCTCTCAGCCGCTTCTCTACCTTCTCCAGTGTAGTCTGGTTAAGCTCCTCGCTGGCCTGTTCCAGCCGCCCTTCAAACTGCCTGGCCAGACTCTGGACGATCTGGTAGATCGCCCGGGGAAAGTACTTCACTCCCTCACAAATCCAACCGGCCCGGTCACCGTTAATCACTACCCAGGTCTTCTCATCGATGCCGTAGATGCTGTAGAGTTTCCTGCTCGCCTCTTCCCAGAAGGCGACCTGGCCATCTGCCTCTACGAACAACACCGGCGCCTGGCGCTTCCCATCCGGCTCATCACGGGCAGCCTCGTCATCCCTCTCTACCCGCTCCCCAAGCCTTAGAAATGGTCCCTGGACCCCCAACATGGCCACCAGTGCGCCAAGACCGGGAGCGACTCGCTGCCCCTCGGCAAGGCTCAGCATCTCGTCTGATCTCGTACCTCTGTTTGTCCCGCTCTTCGGCAATCCGGTCATCAATCGCCTGGAGGATCTGGGCCATACCTTCAGCCATCACTTCCAAGAACCTGCCAAATACTGCGCGCTCCAGTTCCCAGAAGGATATCCCGACTGCACCCTGAATGCTATCCATGACGAGAGCACCGACCTCCTTTGTGTTGGCCTTAGCAACCATTCACTCCGGGAGAAGGTGCTTCTCGTCCTTGTTTTTGTCCTCAATTACCCAACTATACTTTACTCATACAGCCCGGAGGGCGGTGGATTGCCGCCCCGGCGACCGGCCGTCAGGCCCGAAGCAGCCCCCGCAGGTTAGCCATCTCAATGGCGGTCAGGGCCGCTTCCCAGCCCTTGTTGCCGCCCTTGGTGCCGGCCCGCTCGATGGCCTGTTCGATGGTGTCGGTGGTCAGGACCCCGAAGACGGTGGGAACCCCGGTCCCCAGCCCGACCTGGGCCACCCCCTTGGCCACCTCAGAGGCGACGAAATCGAAGTGCGGGGTGGCACCCCGAATCACCGCCCCCAGACAGATGACCGTGCTGTACTTACCGCTGCCTGCGGCGAGCTGGGCGGCCAGTGGGATCTCGAAGGCACCGGGAACCCAGATCACCTCCACATCCTCGGCCTGCACCCCGTGCCGGGTGAGGCAGTCCAGAGCCCCACTCAGGAGCTTGCTGGTGATAAACTCATTGAACCGGCTGAGGATGATCCCGAACCTCAGCCCTTCTCCCATCAGGTGACCTTCAATCACTTTGCTAGTCACTGCAGTTCTCCTCCCTTACTCCAGATGTCCGAGACGGGTTCGCTTGGTCTCCAAATACAACCGATTGCACTCGTGTTCGCCGGTCCACATGGGGATGCGCTCGACGATCTCTAGCCCATAGCCCTCCAGTCCCGCGAACTTGCGCGGGTTGTTGGACATCAACCGGATGCGCCTGACCCCCAGATCGGCCAGGATCTGGGCGCCGATACCGTAATCTCGCATGTCCGGCGGGAAGCCGAGCTTAAGGTTGGCCTCCACTGTGTCGTAGCCCTGGTCTTGTAGGGCGTAGGCCCTGATCTTGTTGGCCAGGCCGATCCCCCGCCCCTCCTGGCGCATGTAGAGGAGGACGCCGCGCCCTTCTTCCTCGATGCGCCGCAGGGCCCGGGCCAGCTGGTCACCGCAGTCGCAGCGCCGGGAGCCCAGCACATCGCCGGTCAGGCATTCGGAGTGGACCCGGACCAGAACCGGCCGGTCACTACTGACATCGCCCTTGGTGAGGGCCACATGCACCCGGCCGCTGAGCCGGTCCTCATAGGCAGTGAGCTCGAAGACCCCGTGGGCCGAAGGTAGGTTGACGGTGGCCACCCGCTCCACCATCCGCTCCCGCTGCATCCGGTATTCGACCAAGTCAGCAATGGTGATGATCTTTAGCTTGTGCTGGGCCGCGAACTCTAATAGCTGGGGAACGCGGGCCATGGTGCCATCCGGGTTCATGACTTCGCAGATAACCCCGGCCGGGTAGAGCCCAGCCAGCCGGGCCAGATCCACCGCCGCCTCGGTGTGCCCGGGGCGGCGCAGCACACCACCCTCCCGGGCCCGCAGTGGAAAGATGTGGCCGGGGCGGACGAAGTCATCGGGGCCGGCCGCTGGATCCAGGGCCCTGAGGATGGTCAGGGCCCGCTCGTGAGCGGAGATACCGGTGGTTGTCCCCTCCCGGGCATCGATGCTGACGGTGAAGGCGGTGCCCTGGTGGTCGCCGCACCCGGCGGTCATCAAGGGGATCCCTAACTGGTCCAGGCGCTCGCCGGTGAGGGGCAGACAGATGAGACCTCGGCCGTGGGTGGCCATGAAGTTGATGGCCTCGGGGGTGACCTTATCGGCCGCCATCAGCAGGTCGCCCTCATTCTCCCGGTCTTCGCTGTCGCAGACCACCACCATCTGCCCGGCGGCGATGGCCTCTAGCGCTTCCTCAATTGTGTTGAACTTTGGCTCCATGATGATACCTCCTGCTCAGAACCCGAGTTCCTTCAGGCGCTCGGCGGTAAGGGGGCGCTGCCGCCCCGCCTCCCGGTAGCGGGTCAGGTATTTGGCAATCATATCGGCCTCCAGATTGACCAGGTCACCGGGGCGGCGGTCGCCCAGGTTGGTGACCTGCTGGGTATGGGGGATCAGGTCCACGGCCAGGCTGTCGGGGCGCCGGTCGGCGATGGTCAGGCTAACCCCGTCCACGGCGATGGAGCCCTTCTGGGCCAGGTAGGGGCGGACGGCTGGTGGGGCCAGGATCCAGAGCTCGGCCGAGGAGGCGCGCCGGTCGATGCGCAGCACCCGGCCGACGCCATCCACATGCCCCTGAACCAAGTGGCCTTCGAGGTGCTGGTCGGCCCGGAGCGCCCGCTCCAGGTTGACCCGGCTTCCGCTCCGCAGCCAGCGGAGGTTGGTCTTCTCCACTGTCTCGGCCATAACATCAGCCTGAAACATATCGCCGGCCCGGTGGACTACCGTCAGGCAGACCCCGTTGACGGCAATACTATCGCCCACCGACGCGCTGGCGGTGGTGGCCGGGGCGACAATGGTCAGGCGCAGCTCGCCGGCCCTGGCCACGGCCCGGCGCACGGCCCCCACCTCGGTAATAAGTCCGGTGAACATTAGTCTACCTCCCCACGGGTGCTGGGATAAGCGGTTATCAACCAGTCTGCCCCCACTGCCTCCACCGTCTCAATCACCAGGGGGCGGGCCTGGCGCAGCAACTCCGGACCCTGCCCGCCAACGGGGCCGGGAGCCGATCGCCCGCCAATGAGCATTGGGGCCACAAAGAACAGAAACTTGTCGACACATCCAGCCGCCACGAAGGCGGCGGCCACCTCGGGTCCACCCTCCACCAGCAAGCTGGTGATCTCGCGCTGGGCCAGCAATGGCAGGAGCTCGCCGGGCTCGGGGCGCGACCCGGCGGCCCGGTGCACCTCGATCCCCAGCCGGGTCAGAGCCCGCTCCCGGGCCGGGTCGGCCCCCCGCCCGGACATGACCAGGGTGGCGACCTCCCCGGCCGTGGCGGCCAGGCGCGAGGCGGTGGGCAGGCGGAGGCGGCTGTCCAGCACCACCCGCAGGGGATTCTGTCCGCCCGGCACCCGGGCGGTGAGCAGCGGGTCATCGGCCAGCACCGTGCCAATTCCCACCAGTATGGCATCATACTGGCTGCGCAGCCGGTAGACCCGCTCGCGGGCCGGCTCGGAAGTGATCCAGCGCGAGTCGCCGCCAACAGTGGCCACCTTGCCGTCCAGGCTCATGGCCGCTTTCAGCGCCACAAAGGGGCGGCGCTCCCGCATAAAGGTGAAGAAGACCTCGTTCTGGCGCCGGGCCGCCCCGGACAGGAGTCCCACCTCCACCTCAACTCCGGCCGACCGTAGCTCGGCGATACCCCGCCCGGCCACCAGCGGGTTGGGGTCCATGGCCGCGACCACCACCCGGCGCAACCCGGCATCAATGATCGCCCGGGTGCAGGGCGGGGTGCGCCCGTAGTGGCAGCAAGGCTCAAGGGTGACATAGAGGGAGCCGCCGGCCGCCCGGCCGCCCGCCTCCCGCAGGGCCAGGATCTCGGCGTGGGGCTCACCGGCCCGCTGGTGCCAGCCGCGGCCCACGGCCTCGCCGGTGGCGTCGAGCACCACCGCCCCCACCATGGGGTTGGGGCTGACGGTGGCCCGGCCCAGCTCGGCCAGGCGCAGGGCTTCAGTCATCCACTGCCGGTCATCCACACTGCTCACCCCCGACAAACAACTAGCCCCGGGTCGAAAAAAACCGGGGCAATACGCGTGCGCAAACAACCAATGGCGCGCTCGAACCTTCTCCCATCCAGACTGTACTGTCGGCCCCGGAATCTCACCGGATCCTGCCGCCTAAGCGGCTCGCGGGCTCCCTCAAGGAGGTTACCGCCGGTCAGGAATTGGGGGTTTCCCCCCTCACCATGCCCCGAAGGTAGTATTAACTTGTGCTAGTTTATTATATTAGGTATTTGGCCACATGTAAATTACCTTACCAGCATTTTTGCGTCGATTGCCGCTCAAGTGGTATAATATGGTCGGACAAGGTGGTTGCGGTTTGCCGGAGCAGCGGAGCGAGGATAGTCAAAGCACGCAGAGGGCAAGGTCTGGAGGGAACTGTATTGCGCAGGTCTGTTGTCATGGTGGCCGGTATCTCGCTCGCAGTTTTATGCTCCTTCGCCCTGTCCATCATCGTCCGCCCGGCGCTGCGCGCCGCGCCCGAGCCTCCGCCGCTGGCCGCCCCGAGAGCCGAAGCCTCGCCACGCGGCAGCACTCCCCACCGAGAGCTCACCACTTTCCTGCTGGTGGGGCTGGATACACCGGACCAGGAGGTCAAGAAGGCCCCCGTCCGGTCGGATGTGATCATCGTCGGGGCGCTGGACGCCCAGGCGGGCAAGGTGAGCCTGATCTCCATCCCCCGGGACACCTATGTCTATATTCCCGACCGCGGGATGGACAAGATCAACCACGCCTTTGCCTTCGGCGGCGGCACCAGGGGCGACGGCGGGGTAAAGCTGCTGCAGCAGACGGTCATGCGCTTCCTAGGGCTGCCCAGGATCGACTCTTACGTGGTGATCGATATGAACACCATCGTCCAGATGGTTGACGCCATCGGTGGGATCACCGTCCGCCTGGACCGCTCGGTCTGGCTAGACGAAAACACCCAACTGCCCAAAGGCGAACACCGCCTCAACGGACACCAAGCACTACTCTTAGTGCGCCAGCGCAAACTGGATCCCCAGGGCGATTTCGGGCGCATCAAGAACCAGCAGGCCTTCCTACGGGGGGTATTGGAGGAAGTCCGCTCCGCCGGCATGAATGAGAAGCTGAGCCTAGCCTCGTATGCCCTGAAGCACGTGCGGACCAATGTCAGCCTAACCTACGCCGTCGGGATGATGAACTCCCTCAAGGATCTGACCGTTGACGACATAACCAGCTACATCATACCTGGCACCGACCTCTGGCTGAAGGGGATCGCCTATGTCAAGCCCGACCTGAACCGGACGGCCGAGATCGCCCAAGAGGTCTTTGGGGTGGAGAACAAGAAGGTGAAAGTACGGGGAGCCCGCTAGCCTACAGTGACCCGGGAGGATGAGACAGTGACAGACGAGGCAGTGGTAGAGGTAAGAGCGGCACGAGAAGGCGATATCGCCCAGCTGGCCCGGTTCGAGGCAGAAATCGCCGCCATCTCCTTCGGGGAGGAGGCGGTGACCGACCCGGCCCAGCACACCAGGAAGCTCCACCGGGCCCTCGGCAAGGATGACGAGATCATGCTGGTCCTGGCCGAGGGTGACCAGGTGCAGGGCTGGCTGTGGGTCTCCGTCAACACCAATATGTTCACCGGCAGCCGCTACGCCAACTTCCGCAGCTTCGCCCTGGCTCCCACCTTCCGCGGCGGCCGCTGGGGCGAACAGCTCTTCCGGGCCGGGCTGGAGCGCATCCGCCGCCTGGGCGGGATCACCCGGGTGGTCGGACGGGTCCATGTGGACAACTTGCCCATGCGCCTCCTCTATAAGCAGCTCGGCTTCGTCCCCCAGCACCTGACCATGGAGCTCTGCCTGAAGGACGAGGCTGAGGGTCATGAGTGAGCCCATCAAGATCGTCTTCTGGGATCTGGATGGTACTCTCTGGGGCGGTACCCTGGAGGAAGATGCCGACGAACTGACCATCCCCCCCGGCGAAGTGCGCGAGGTCCTACTGGAGCTGGATCGCCGGGGGATCCTCCACTCGGTGATCAGTCAGGCGGCGTCGGCAGCGGCCGGAAGGCGCCTGGCCGAGCACGGGTTGGACCACCTTTTCCTGCGCCCCAAGTACAACGTGGTCAGCAAGGCGCAGGCCATCGCCGAGACCCTGCGGGAGCTGAACCTGCTCCCCAGCAATGCCGCTTTCATCGATGACCTCCCCTTCTACCGGGGCGAAGTACAGCAGCTGCTGCCCGAGGTGCTGACCCTCGGTCCCGAGGCTATTCCCGACCTCCCCCGCCACCCGCGCTTCGCCATCCGCTCCACCCTGGGCTCCACCCGGCGCGAGCTCTACCGGGCGGAGGAACAAAGGGAACAGGCCGAGCTGAAGTTCGCTGGTAGCCGGGCCGAGTTCCTGGCCTCGTGCCAGATGGTGCTGACCTGCCACCCAGTCCGGGAGAGCGACCTCGCCCGCCTGCACGAGCTCTTCGCCCGCACCCATCGGCTGAGCATCCGCCCGGCGGGCGGAGAGACCGCCAGCACCGACCACGGCCTGATCCGGAAGTTCGTGGCTGAACTGAAGGACCGATTCGGCGACTATGGGCTGGTTGCCGGAGCGGCCATACATATTACCCATCCGGAATGGAACTGCCGGCAACTATCCATCTCCTGCCGGGTGCAGGGGCGGGGCGTGGTAGAGGGATTCTTAGCCTGGCTAGTCAAAATGGCTGCACAAGATGATGCCGTTTTGTCATTGACGGTTTCTACCGCCTCCGAGGTCAACCAGCCGCTGCGCACCGCCCTGCGTCTGGCCGGGTTCGCCCCGGCCGATAAGGGGCCGGGCTGGGAGCGCCTGGTACCGGTGCGGCCGGAGCGGCTGGGGGTGCCGGAATGGATCAGATTGGAGGAGCGCCCATGACCCAGAATACACAGGACCAGCGACAGCTGATGGCCATTTTGAGCCGTCTCTCGGGTCGGCCGGAGGAGAACATCGCCCCCGAGCTCCCCCTCTTCGGCAAGGGGCTGGGGCTGGATTCGGTCTCCGGCGTGGCCTTGATGACCGCGCTGGAGGAGGAGTTCGGGATCACCTTGGACGATATCGATCTGCATATGGAGGCCCTAGACAGCGTAGGTAACTTGCTTAAGCTGGTGGGCGACCCGACCCGCCGCCCCAAGAGCTGGGCCCGCCAGCTGGAGCAGGTGGCCACCGCCGCCAGGCTGCACGAAGGGCGGGCCGGGGTCGAGAGGGTCATCGGCCAGGTGGCAGCCAGTCCGGGTCTGACCTCCCGGGAGCTGGCTGCCCGTTGCTCGCTTCCCACACCGGTGGTGGCGGCGGTCCGTAAAGAGCTGGCCAGGGCCGGGCTGCTGGAGGAGGCGGGTAAGGGCGCCCGCCTGACCGGGCCGGGCGAGGAGATCGCGCGCGGCCTGCGCCTGGGGGTAGACCAGACGACCGAAGACCCAGCCGAGACGCACCGGGCCCGACGCTCGCCCCTCTTCCCCGAGCTGGTGGAGCGGCTGACGCCCCTCCTGGAGCAGCGACCCAAGGCCGACTTTGCGCTGGACCAGGCCAAGAGCCTGCCGGAGACCACCGCCGCCCGGGCCCTGCTGGCTCTGGACTATGGGGTGCTCTTGGGCAAACGGGTGGCCTTCGTTGGTGATGACGATTTTACCGCGGTGGGCCTGGCGGTACTGGGCCAGATGATGGAAGAGCGGGGCGCGGCGGGCCCCACCCGCCTGACGGTCCTGGACATTGATAAACGCATCCTATCGGTAATGGGCGGGTTGGCTGACCAATACGGATACCCTGTTGAGCCCGTGGAATACGACGCGCGCCTCCCCGTGCCGAAGCAGCTGGTTGGCACCCACGATGCCTTCTTCACCGACCCGCCCTACACAGTGGCCGGGGCCCGGCTCTTCGTCTCCCGGGGTGTGGAACTCTGCCGCCCCGCTGGCTTCCTGGCCTTTTTCTCCTTCGCCAACAAGGGGCCCCGGGAGATGCTGGAGGTACACCGGGCCATGGTGGAAATAGGGCTCTTGGTGCGGGAGGTAGTCCCACGCTTCAACCGCTACGAGGGAGCCAGCCTCTGGGGGAACCAGTCGCAGATGATTGTCTTCGAGGGAACCGATGTTGCCCGCTCCGTCGAGAGCGGAGAATACGGCGGCCCCCTTTACACCAGGGAGTTCAGGAAACGAGGATAGCAGAAGACAGAGCACCGGGAGGCAGCCCTCGGCCCACGCCCAGTTTTTACTGCGGTTTTGCTGACACATTGCCACCGCGCCAGATGGGCACAATGAGCCAGAGGTCAACTAAGCCCACTGGTAAGGAGTGACAGTATGATGCGCCACAACGGAGACACCTCGAACCGCAAGATCGGCGATCGCTCCAGGCTGCCCTGGTGGCATACAGAGCACCTGGCCTCGGATATGGAGATCGCGGAGGAGATTGGTGCCCACCACCGGGAGAACCCGCTCCGAGTGACCAACTACCTGACCAAAACGCTGTTTCTTACCGGGCACTACCAAGACGGAATCTACTTCTAGGCCCAGAACAGAAAGGAAGCCAACCCCGTATGGGCCAAGGCCTCCTTCGTCTGTTTCCGGGGGTGATGGCGGGACGCCTAGCCCCGGGTATAAACTTCCTTACCTTCGATGAAGACCCGCTGGCAATGGGTGAGTGTATCGAAGGGATATCGAAGGGATGCCCGTCGAAGATAGCGATATCGGCATCCTTCCCCACCTCCAGGCTGCCGACCCGGTCGGCGATTCCCAGGATCTCGGCCGGGTTAATGGTGGTGGCCTTCCAGGCCTCATCCTCCGGCAGCCCTTCCCGGACAGCGATGCCGGTATGGATGGGCAGCCAGCGGGTGTTGGAAGAGGTGTCGACCTGAATGGCGACCTTCACCCCGGCCTGAGCCAGGATCCCGGCGTTCTTCAGGGAGACATCGTTGAGCTCCATCTTGGCCCTGGTCATCAGCAGCGGTCCGACGGTGACCCGGACGCCCTTGGCGGCCAGCAGGTCGGCAATCTTATAGCCCTCGGTGCAGTGCTCCAGGAGCTCCCGGACCTTGACCAGTGCATCGCGGAGGACGGCCGCGTTGCCCATGCGGGTGGCGGGACCGCCGTTTCTACTGCCGTAGTTGCGCTTAGGGTTCTCGCCCTTCCTACCGGGAGGAGCAGAAAAGGGTGAAGTGGCCGGAAAAGACGGGAAAAAGCCCCCCGAAGGGGGCCAGGAGCTATTCTTCATTCGTGGGATACCGGTCAATCGCCGTAGTAGTACCGCTGGTGCCCCTCGCCTCCCCGCTTCACCGCGTTCAACACAATCCCCAGCAAGTGACACTTACCTCCGATGAGAGAGCGAACCGCGTGGACCGCTGTCTCCTTAGTCACCTTGCCGGACCGCATGGTCAGCACTACGCCGTCAACCTGCATGCCCAGGAGCACCGGATCCGCCACCGCCAACATGGGGGGGGAGTCCACGATCACCAGGTCGTACACATCGCTGAAGTGCTCGATCATCTGCTTCATCCGTTGGGAGCCCACCATCTCCGCCGGATTGGGCGGGATCGGTCCAGAGGTCAATACCCATAGGTTCTCAATCCCACTGAACTGCACGAAATCGTCGAACTCGCGTGCTGTACTTACCAAAGCAGTGCTGACCCCTGAGGTGTTGGGCAGCCGGAACGCCTTATGCACCGCAGGCCTCCGCAGGTCAGCATCGATAATCAGTACCCGCTGGCCGTTCCGGGCAAAGGAGACCGCCAGGTTACACGTGGTAGTCGTCTTCCCCTCGCCAGGTGTCGCGCTGGTTACTGCAATAGTTCGGAGAGGGTTATCCACATTGAAAAACTGGATGTTTGTCCTCAGCATACGGTAGGCCTCGGCCGCCTGGGAGTGCTCGGGAGCCAGATTAATGCCAGCCTGATTATTAGTGGCATCGGACCTCCTGCGCTTGCTGGTCGCCATTAGCCCCTGCCCCTTTCCGGACTGTTCTTCTGGACACCGCCGTTGCGCTTACTGCTGCCGCTTTCAAGGACCTTGTCGAACTCGGGGATAACACCCAATACGGGGACATCGAACAGCTCCTCCAGTTCGTCCGGATTCTCGACGGTGTTATCCATGTACTCTGCCAGAAACGCTATTCCGAGACCGGTTAGCGCTCCGAGAAAAGCGCTCACTACCATCACCTGCATCTTCCGGGGCTTGACTGGATCGGTGGGCACCCGGGCTTCATCAATGGTTACCACATTGTCTACCTGCATAATTGAGATAACACTGCGCTTAAACGCATCGGCGGTAGCATTGGCGATAACCTTGGCCTGCACCGGGTCAGCATGTTCTACCACAATCTCAATGATCTCCGTATCGCCCCGCAGCCGGACATCCACTGCCCGGCGCAATTCGTCGGCAGTGGTATCCAGATCAAGCCAGGTAATAACCTGATCCATCACCTTAGCGCTGCGAGCGATCTCCCGGTAAGTCTTAACAATCTGTCGATTAGCCAAGATGTCTTGATAGATGATTTGCTGTTCCCCTGGTGTCTTACCTACCAGCAGCGTCGTGCTGGCTTCGTAAACGGGCTGGACAATAAAAAAGACCATGACTGCCGCTGTTGCTAAAGCGATGACTGGAATTGCTGCAATAACGGCAAACCTCTTCCGAAGTATCGTGATGACTTCTCTCAGCTCCATTTAGCTAACCCTCCGACTCACACAAGGCCTGATTAGGTCATGGCTGCCATCTCCAAGACAGGCTAATCTTGGTGCATCGCAAGATTCGACAAGATTGGCCTATCTCCTTCCAGAGTGACTTAATATTAACACTGGACCTCTGAACTTCCACCACCTATAGTTGCAGCGCCTGGCTTCTACAGACTTGGAGAATGACAGTCCAGGAGCATCACTCTGTACGTGTTCTCCCCTCCCCAAGGACCGTATCGAATGCTGAATAGACTGGACCTGTAACTAGTACCGCTTATGCTCACAGCCGGCTTGTCCGCCAGCCCTCTATCCGGATAGCCTCAATGGTCTGCTCTCTAACGGGTAATCTCGTAGCCCCATCAGGTAGGCGATGTCCGCCGTCGGGTCGATTACCGGTTCGATCTTCCCTGTCTTCGAGGTGAACAGGCTGGTCACTCCGGGCCCGTGACCGGCGATTACCGAATGCCGTGGATCACGATGCCAATGGACATGCCCCCTGCCAGTAAATGCGGCCAGATGAATGATCAGCATCAACAATAGCCACCAGGTCGCCCAGGCGCAGGTCCTCCAGGCCGTATTCGCGGACCACGCCCTCGTCAAAATAGTTAATATCGTAATCGCCCCGGTAGACGTTGTCCCGGCCCAGGCCGGAGCCCATCACCGCCGCCGGCACCGTGAGCCCGGATGAGGACCTTATCGCCGATAACTATCTTCTCCATAGTCTCCCGGTCGAAATCGACCATCACCCGCTCGGCCCCGCCATGCTTGCCGGTGACCACACCCCGTGCCCCTTCGGCTTTGCCGGAGACCACAATGGCCTCATTGCCCAGGCAGGCCAGCACGTTCAGGCCGCCGTTGGCGCCGCTGAAGCCGTCGCCTCCTTGTTCTTGATGCTCACCGCCGGCTCCACATGGTCGGCCTCCCAGTCCACCGCTGAGTCGCCCACCCGCATGTTGTAGGTAATCCCACCGGTCCCCACCAGCACCGCTAGATCGCCATCGGCGGTGACGTTGTAAGGGCTGTGACCAATCCCCGGGTGGGCCACTTCGCCTAGCACTGAAATCTCTATCAGACGTTCGATACTAGTCCGCATGCACTCTCCCCTCTCAGAGTCCTCTGCTTAAATCTTCTCAACCGAGTTCTTTTTTCCCTGCCAGCGCCGGCGCAGAAGTCACGACACCCCAGCGGGGCAGGGAAAGGCCGGGGCTGCTGCGAACTGCTTATGTGGTCTGTGCGAAAGGGAGTGGTAACAGATGAGAATGCTAGCCATTAACGGCAGCGCTCGACGCGGCGGCAACACCGACCTGATCCTTCAGGAGATCCTGGCCGGCCAGCCGAGTTGGGCACCGAAACCGAAAAGGTCTATGTAGATGAGTTTGCCTTCGGTTCCTGTAAGGGCTGCCGCTACTGTAAGACTGAGGCCAACTGCATCTTGGATGACGACTACCGCCATCTGTGGGAGAAGATCATCGCCGCCGATGGTATCGCTTTCGGCTCCCCAGTCTATATGGGGCAAGTTACCGGCCAGGCAAAACTAGCCCTCGATCGCCTCTACTTCCTGCGCCGCAGTGACCGGAGCTTAAAGCACGATGGCGGAAGCAAGAAAGGGGCAGTGATCATCGTCTGCGGCGCCGATGATCCCGAGCACCCGCAGCCTTCCGCCCGGACGCTGGATGTTTTCTTCCGTTACTTGCAGGTGCGGGAGGCCGAAAAGCTGGTGGTGACCGGCGTCGGCGGCCGGGGCGAGGTGGCTTACCGGCCCGAGGTACTGCAGCAGGCCCGGGCGGTAGGCCGGGAACTGGCGAGCCCAAGGAAATAGGCATCGGGTAGGGGGTGGATCTGTCCCGCCGTCCCTCCATGCCACCGGACACGTGGGTCGCATCCGGCGGTTCACCAATCCAGGAGACCTTCTCACAGACAGAGCGCCCGGCTGGCATCACCCAGCACCTTGCGCATCAGCGTGTCGCCCCTGAGAAGGCGGTAGCACATCTCATCGTACTGCTGCAGGAAATCGGCGTCTCCGTCCGGCTCCGTGCCCGAGCGGTTGCGGCGCTGTCCTCGAAGCAGATGGAGTCTGGAGCCAGCACAACCAGTCCCCGTCTGACCAGCGCCGGCCCAAAGTCCTGCCAGGAGTCGCCGATCAGCCCGGCCACTTCGCTCTTACCGAGGTGCCGCTGGCCGGCATGCTAATGGTGCGCCAGAACAGACGCCCGCCGGTGGCAGCCCGCCGGCAGGAACGGGTAGGGTCGGATCTCGTCGGCTTCATCGCCCTGGTAGGAGATGACCTGACCTGTGAAAGCCATCCTGAACCTCCCGCTCCAGAACCTTGTAGCCGACCTAACCTGAGTGGGTCTGAACCGTAGATAGTCCGCTATCTGAGTCCGCATATGCTCCATCCTTCCCTCACTGGTACAAATCGGGTGAAAGGCAAGTTCGCCCCGCCGTCCTCTTCGGGATCTACCCCAATTATTCCTCCGTACACCGGGCTTCGGCTCCACTTGGAGCCTTACCTGGGTGCGCTAGCCTCCTGTTTGTTTCATGTTCCTCGGGTCGGAAATCCGCCTCCGGCTTCCTTTGGCTTTCAGCGAGAGCTTTGACCCTATATCATCGCCCATGTCGAGCAAGAAGCGCGGGAAAACCCGTGTAGTAGTTTGTGAAAGTCTTCACAAATTATTGTTTACAGGCCCCTTTGAGACATGCTAGAATGCATTTAGGGTAGTTTGTGCACATCTTCATAAAGGAGAGGAGTATCTTGACGGTAATCACGGTCTGCATCGGCAGTGGCTGCCACCTCAAAGGCGCTCACCGCATCATCGACCGCCTCAAGTCTCTCTTGCAGGAATATAGCCTGGCTGCCGCCGTCCGCCTCAAGGCCTCCTTCTGCCAGAACCACTGCACCCAGGGAGTGGTGGTCAGCTTTGATGACCGCCGCTACACCGGAGTTAGCCCAGAGAGCATCGATGCCCTGTTCGCCAGTGAGATTAGGAGGGGGTCGATGTGAGCTGCGTCACCACCAACAAGGCCCGCTGCCAGGATTGCCACCGCTGTATCCGCGTCTGCCCGGTAAAAGCTATCGGCCTGCGCCATGGGCAATGCTGGGTAGTGGCTGAGCGCTGCATCCTCTGCGGCGCGTGCTTGCGCGCCTGCCCGCAAAAGGCTAAGCTAGTGGCCAATGCCACCGATCGGGTGCGCCAGCTCATCGCCGCCGGGCGACCGGTGGTGGCTAGCTTGGCCCCCTCCTACCCCGCCGCCTGGTCCCGCCCGGGCCAGCTGGTGGCGGCCCTGCGCCGCCTGGGGTTCACCGCAGTGGAGGAGACGGCGGTGGCCGCTGCCCCGGTGGCCGAGACCTATCGCCAGCGTTTCGCGGCCAGCACCGCCCCGCTCATCTCGGCCTGCTGCCCGGTGGTGGTGGAGCTGATCGAATCGCGCTTTCCCTCGCTCATCCCCTACTTGGCCCCCTCGGCCTCGCCCATGGTCGCCCATGCCTCTGACCTGGCGCAGCGCCGCCCGGAGGCAGCGATGGTCTTCATCGGCCCCTGCATCGCCAAGATGCAGGAGGCCCAGCGCACCAAGACCCAGGGCCGGGTCGCCGCGGTACTCACCTTTGACCAGCTGGCATCGTGGTTGGCTGAGGAGGGAATCGACCCCGCGCAGCTGCCGGAGGAGCAGCCCGACCTGGTCGCTGGCCTCCTGGCTACCTTCCCCCTGACTCGGGGAATCCGTCAGGCCGCCGGCCTCTCCAGCCTCCCCTCGGCCCAGCTGATCAGTGTGGATGGGCTGGACGGCTGCCTAGAAACCCTCTCCGATCTGGCCTCCGGTGCCATCGCCCCGGGACCGGTCTTCTTCGAACTGCTGGCCTGCCGCGGCGGCTGTATCGGCGGCTCCGGCCTCTCCAGCCCGCTTGGGCTGGTCGCCCGCCACCAGGCGGTGGTGGCCCACGCCCGGGAGTGCCCGGCCCAGCCGTACCGCCCGGCCGAGGTGGCCGCTTGCTTCGCCGCCCAGACCATAGACGCACCCCAGCCCACCGATGAACAGATGCGAGAGATCCTCTCCCGCATCGGCAAACGGAGCCCGGCCGATGAGAAGAACTGCGGAGGCTGCGGCTACAGTACCTGCCGGGAGAAGGCAATCGCCGTCCACCAGGGCCTGGCCGAACCGGAGATGTGCGTCCCCTATATGAAAGCCAAGTTTGAGACCCTGGCCCACGCTGTGGTTGACTCCAGCCTCAGCGGGGTAGTGATTGTCAATGGTCAGATGGAGATTCAGGAGTTCAACCCGGCTGCCAACCGGATGTTCAACCCCGGCGGGCTTGACCCCAAAAACCATTCGCTGGGCACCTTCCTGGACCCGGCCGACTTCCAGCGGGTCTGGGAGCGCAAGGAGCGCATCGTGGCCAAGCGGGTGGTTTACCCCCACCACAACCTGGTTACCAGCCAGACGATCTACCCGCTGGAGAACTACGGAATGGTGGTGGGCCTGATAACCGACATTACCGATCAGGAGAGCCGGGCCCAGGCCGAGGCCGAACTCCGGGAGAAGACAGTGGAGAAAGCCACGGCGGTCATAAAGAACCAGATGCGGCTGGCCCAGGAGATCGCCGGCCTACTGGGCGAGGCTACCTCGGAGAGCAAAGCCACCCTGCTGGAGCTGGTCGCGCTCCTGACCAGCCGGGAGGAGGGTTGAGATGCTTATCTCGGCCGATATTGCCTGCCGCCAGCTACCTAAGGAGGGTGAGGAGCTGTGCGGCGACGCGGTGGAAATCGTCCGCGACCGCCAGGGAGTGACAGTCATCCTCTCCGATGGTCTGGGGAGCGGGGTCAAGGCCAGCATCCTGGCGACCCTCACCGTAAAGGTCGCCGCCGGTCTGCTGCGCCGTCGGGTCGACCTCCACACCGTTCTCGAATCCGTCGCCGACACCCTGCCGGTCTGCCAGACCCGGGGGCTGGCCTACTCCACTCTCTCGATCCTGCGTCTGGAAGAGACCGGCCAGGCCAGCCTGGTGGAGATCGGCAACCCGGGGCTGCTCCTCTTCCGGGGCGGTCGACCAGTACCCGTCGAGCGCCGCACTTCCTGCATCATGGGGAAAGAGGTGGCCGAAGCTAAATTCGCTGTAGAGCCTGGCGATTGCCTGCTTCTGGTCTCTGACGGAGTGATCCACGCCGGGGTCGAGGCCCTGTTCGATCTGGGATTGGGCCCGGAGGGCCTCATCGAGCACCTCCCCGACCCCTGCCAGCCGGCCCGCACCGCCATCGAACTGGCCCGGATTATCATCGAGCTGGCCGAGGCTTGTTCCTGCGGGGCACCGCGCGACGACGCCACCGCCGTGGCAGTGAAGATCCGGGCACCGAGCCGGGTCACTGTCTGTACCGGGCCGCCCGTGCGCCCCGCCGATGACCGGCGGTTGATCCAGCGGCTCCTGGCCGATGTCGCCAGCCAGAAGGTGGTCTGCGGCGGCACCACCGGCCAGATCGTGGCCCGGGAGACCGGGCATGAGCTGACGGTGGAGCCTGAGTACGCCGACCCGGCCATCCCGCCCACCGCCGAAATCGAGGGCGTGGCCCTGGCCACCGAGGGAATCCTAACTCTCAACCGCTGTCTGACCATCCTCAGCCGGCCCGAGCCCGAGATCACCGGAGCCGATGGCGCCTCACGCCTGGCCCGGATTCTGCTGGAGGCTGATGAGGTAACCTTCTTGGTGGGGCTGGCCCAAAACCCGGCCCACCGCGACTTGGAGACCCTGGCCCACCTATTGCCCAGAGACAAGAGCGTCGACCGCCTGCAGTCCATCCTCGAGGAGATGGGCAAGCGGGTGATGGTTGAATTCTTCTAGAGAGAGGTACTGTTTATATGGAGAAGAAGCTTGTCGTAGAAGTCTGCGCCGGGACCACCTGTCACCTGATGGGCGCCTCCGACCTGTTGCTGGCCCTGAAGCGTCTCGAGCCGGGGCTACGGGAGCGAGTTCGCATCTCTTTCTGTGCCTGTCTCGGCGAGTGCTCCCACGGCCCCAACCTGCGGGTCAGCGGCAACCTCTACCACCGAGTCGACCCCGAGCTGCTGCCCCTGCTCCTTACTCGCCTACTGGACGAATTGGGGGATGAGCTGTGAAGCGCTACATCACCGAAATCACCCGGCTCAAGCGGCGGGCATACGCCGAGCTGGCCCGCATCGCCTTGGCCGGGAGGCTCACCGAGGAGATCGACTACCTCCCCCAGCGCTTGGTCAAGGACGGGATCACCATCAGCCGCTGCTGCGAGCATAAGGAGCGGGCCGTCATCACCGACCGGCTGCGGCTGGCCCTGGGCTTCGCGCCCGAAGAGTGTGGCGGCGAGCGGCTCTCCCACACCGCCCGGCGGGCGCTGGCCAAGGGCACCCCGGCCGGCCCGGTCATCGAGGTGCTGGGCAGTGCCTGCGACCGGTGTCCCATAGATAAGATTGTAGTGACTAACGCCTGTCGTAACTGCTCGGCCCACCATTGCCGGGCCGTCTGCCCCCGGGAAGCCATTGATATCATTGCCGGGCGGGCCTATGTTAACCAAGAGCGCTGCGTGGCCTGCGGCCAGTGTGCCGGGGCCTGCCCCTTCGGCGCGATCATCCCGGTGGAGCGCCCCTGCGAGGCGGCCTGCGCGGTGAAGGCCATCACCCCCGATGTCAACCAGCGAGCCAGCATCAACCGAGACAAGTGCACCAACTGCGGCGCCTGCGTCGGCGCCTGCCCCTTCGGAGCCATTGGCGACCGCACCGCCCTGGTACAGGTGGCCGGCTGGCTGACCGGAGAGGCAGACAAGCGCCCCGTGGCCATGCTGGCCCCCAGTTTCGTCGGGCAGCTGGGCCCGGAGGTCTCACCGGGACAACTGGCCCAGGCTCTCATCGCCCTGGGCTTCGTGGCGGTGAGCGAGGTAGCGGCCGGGGCCGACCTGGTGGCAGCCCATGAGGCGGAGGAGTATGCCCGGAGGGTGCCGCAGGAGACCCCCTTCATGACCAGCTCTTGTTGCCCGGCCTTTGTCCATCTAGTGAAAAAGCACTTCCCCAGACTAGAGGTGCACCTCTCGCGCACCCTCTCGCCTGCTTTAGCCCTCGCGGCCGAGTTGCGCCAGGTGCAGCCCGGGCGCCCGCTGGTCTTCATCGGCCCCTGCCTGGCCAAAAAGGGTGAAGCTGCTGCCTCCGGGCTGGTAGACGCGGTCCTCACTTTCGAAGAGCTGGGGGCATTGCTGGTAGGCGGCGGGATCAATGCCGCGGCCCAGGCTAAGGTAGCACTGGGCAATGAGCCAAGCCCCGAAGCGCGGGGCTTCGGGGTAAGTGGCGGCGTTGCTCGGACCCTGGCCGAGCGGCTGGGAGGGTCTTACACCGCGGCCTGTGCCTCCGGGCTGGCCGATTGCCAGAAGAAGCTGCGCCTGGCGGCTGCCGGGCGCCTGGGCGCGGGCTTCCTGGAGGGGATGGCCTGCGCCGGTGGGTGCTGTTTCGGGCCGGGGGTGCTGGTGCCGGGAGAGGTTTCCGGGCCGGCCATGGAGAACTTTGCCGGTATCCCATCCGTCCATCGAGGTGAGACCGCATGAAGAAGAAGCCTGCCGCCGGCCAGACGGCAAAACCAGTTCCCCTGGCGGTGATCAAGCGCCTCCCCCTCTACTACGCCAGGTTGGCCAGCCTGGCCGAGGCCGGTATCCTGCGCGTCTCCTCCAGCCACCTAGCCCGGCTGGCCGGGGTGACCCCAGCCCAGCTGCGGCACGATCTCAGCCACTTCGGCTCCTTCGGCCAGCAAGGCTACGGCTACCGCACCCACGAGTTGCAGGCAGCCATCGGGCGCATCCTGGGGCTGGACCGTTCCACCCGGATGGTGCTGGTGGGGGCCGGCCACCTGGGCCGGGCCCTCGCCAACTACCAGGGTTTCAGGCGGAGACGTTTCTTCCTGCAGGCCATCTTCGACTCCGATCCGGCGCTGGTAGGCCAGGTTGTCGCCGACCTGACGGTGCAGGAGGCCTCCCAGCTCAGCGACTACCTGGGCCACCACCGGATCGAGATCGGCATCATCGCCGTCCCGGCCGAAGAGGCCCAGGCGGTGGCTGACCGGCTGGTAGCCGGCGGGGTCAAAGGAATCTGGAACTTCGCCCACCTGCGGCTAAGCGTGCCGGATGATGTCGTGGTCGAGCAGGTTAACCTCACCGATAGCCTGCTGACCCTGGCCTTCCGCCTGGAGGAAAGGAAAAAGGCCTAACGCCAGCCCGGTAGCTCCCCCCAGAACCTGGCCAGGTAGCGGGCCGACCCCTGGAGCCGCAGCCTAACCCCAGGGGGCAGCGCCGCTCCATGGTAGTCAACCCCGTCGGCCAGCAGCTTTTCCAGGGGCACGGGCTCAACGCCCAGGCCTTGGAAGACCCGGGCCTCGGTGAACAGCAGACCGGGCACCTCGGCGCTGGCCTGGGGATTGTCTACTAGCACCGCCTCGTAAACTGCGTTGATGTAGTCGCGCTGGTAGGAGGCGCTGTCGTCGCGTCTCAGGGTCACCTGCTGTTGCCAAACAAGCAGCGGGGCTTGCTCGCCGTCAAGTGCCTCGTTGTCCAGTTCGACCCGGGAAGCTTCATCCTCGCCCCGACACCACAGGGTCCAGGGAGCGTGGACTGGGATGGCTCGGGCTCCGGTCTCCTCCAGTGCCTGGCGGCGCACCGCGCCGATCAGCGTCTCGCCTGGTTCCTGCCAGCCGCCGATACCGACCACAGGAATGATGGTTCCCTCGGGCCGAGTCTCCCAGTATTTCTGGTGGCCCAGCGCCCAGACCAGCCTTCCTTGGTACCATGCGAGTAGCCCGGTGCTAACACGTCCACCGGGGCCATAGCTCTGCAGATCCAGCAAAGTGATTCCCCCAACGCTGTTCGAAGTGTTATCTATTTACTATGCGTTTAACGCGGACCTCATGATGACCTCCAGAGGTCGGAAGGTGAAGACGGCGGCCGGGACGAAGTCTCAGTTAGGATTATAGCGGCGCCCGACTGGCGTCGCGGCAGGAGTGATTATTATGCAAGGCCAGGCAGTAATGTGCCAGTGGATTCGGGCCACCCGCCAGGGTCTCTACGACTACCTGGGCGAACTCCCCGAGGCCGCCCTGACCAAGGCGGTAAGCGGGTTCGGCCACGGCACCATTGAGGATAGGCTGATGTACAATGCCAACACCTATAGATACTGGACCTCCCTCTGGAGGGGCCACAGCCCTTCGCTCCCTTCCCGGAGGGTGGCCCCAGTGACCTGAGCGACATCCAGCAGGCCTTCGCCGATGTGGACCAGCTGGTCGAGAGCTTCCTGCTGGAGACCACCGACCGCCATGACGCTCCCCGCACTATTGAGGTCAGTTGGCAGCCCGAGCCGCTGCGGTTGACGGCACGCTGGCTGATGACCCACATGACCACCCACGAGTTCCATCACAAAGGCCAGGTGGCAAGCATAGGGCGGATCCTGGGCTATCCACCGCCCGAAACCGATCTAGCCCTCCCCAGGTAAGATGAAATCCTCAGGCCAGCTGCGGCACCTATTCGAGCATCGGTTTGGCGCGGGCGGGGTTATCTTCCGGGGCGGGGCCCGGGACGGAACCTGGTTTGCCGGGGAGCTGCTGGATCCCGCCGGCCGGCGCCTGGATTTCCACGGGGAGGAGCTGTGGCCGGAGGAGAAGATTCGCCCCAACGAAGAACAGTGGGTCCCCCAGAGCTGGGACCACGAGTGGGCCTGCGCCACCGGCCGCTATAGGTATCGCCTGGATCTCTGCCGGGCAGCACTGGCTTTGGGCGAGCCCATCGTGGAGCTGGCGGCCGGACCCGGCGGCGGCCAGTTGGCCCCCTTTCTCCGGCTGTATCCCAGGGCGCCAGTAGTCGCCAACGATATCGACTGGCGCATCCTCCGGGGGTGGCGGCGCTTTCTCGCCAAGCAGCTGCCGGACCATGGCGCCGAGTTCGCCGCCTTCGACATTCGCCGGATGCCCTTTGGCGATAGGACCGCGGCCTGTTTTTCATCTTGCGGAGGAATCACCAACGTGCCCGGCAGCGGCCAGGTGCTGGCCGAGTGTGTGCGCTGCCTAATCCCGGGCGGCTTGTTACTGGCTCAGGAGACCGGGCTGACCGCCGATTCCCGGGAGTGCCTCCCGGAGGGGCTGCGCCGGCAAGTGGACTACCACTCGCCCTACATCTCCCGCGGCTGGCGGGCCCTCTTGGAGGAGGCCAGCTTCAGGGTGGAGCAGTTCAGCCTGGCGGGAGAGCGAGAGATGGATCCCGAGCAAGACGGGCTGGCCCACGACGCAGCCCGGTTCGGAGTGAGGCTGAGAATGGTGGTCGTGTTGCGCTCAATCAGCTTGGTGAAGATGCCGCCGAGCGTCTCGATGCCGAGCGAGAGCGGGGTGACGTCGAGCAGGAGAACATCCTTGACCTCGCCGGCCAGCACGCCGCCCTGGATCGCGGCGCCCATGGCGACGACTTCGTCCGGGTTGATGCCTTTGAAGCCTTCCTTGCCGAGCAGCCGCTTGACCAGCTCCTGAACCGCCGGGATGCGGGTCGAGCCGCCGACGAGCAGCACCTTGCTGATCTGGTCGGGCGACAGCTTAGCGTCGCTGAGCGCCTGGCGGACGGGGCCAGCGCAGGCCTCGACCAGGTCGCGGGTGAGTTCGTCGAACTTGGCGCGGGTCAAGGTCACGTCGAGGTGCTTCGGACCGCTGGCATCGGCGGTGATGAACGGCAGGTTGATGTTCGCCGTCAGCAGGCTGGAGAGTTCGATCTTCGCCTTCTCCGCGGCTTCCATCAGGCGCTGCTTGGCCGTTGGGTCCTTGCGCAGGTCGATGCCATTCTCCCGCTGGAACTGGTCGGCCACGTAGTTCATGATCCGCTCGTCGAAGTCGTCGCCGCCGAGGCGGGTGTTGCCGCTGGTCGCCTTGACCTCGAAGACGTGGTCGCCGAGCTCGAGGATGGAGACGTCGAACGTGCCGCCGCCGAGGTCGAAGACGAGGACGGTCTGGTCCTGCTCCTTGTCGAGGCCGTAGGCCAGCGCCGCCGCGGTCGGCTCGTTGATGATGCGCAGGACTTCAAGGCCGGCAATCTGGCCGGCGTCCTTGGTCGCCTGGCGCTGCGAGTCGCTGAAGTAGGCCGGCACGGTGATGACGGCCTGGGTGATCTTCTCGTTGAGGAACGCCTCAGCGTCGGCCTTCAGCTTGGCGAGGACCATCGCCGAGATCTCCGGCGGGGTGTATTCCTTGTCGCCCTCGATGCGGACCTTGTAACCGGCCTCGCCCATGTGGCGCTTGATCGACCGGACGGTGCGCTCGGGGTTCGAGACGGCCTGGCGCTTGGCGCGCTCGCCGACGATGCGTTCATTGGTCTTGGTGAAGCCGACAACCGACGGGGTGAGCCGGCTGCCCTCAGCGTTCGGGATGACGGTCGGCTGGCCGCCTTCCATGAAGGCGACGACCGAGTTCGTGGTCCCGAGGTCGATACCGATGACTTTCGCCATGCGTGTAACCCTCCTGTGTCTATGACTACTCTTCGTGTTCGCAGCCCTGAGGCCTCTGGGCGGGGCGCGCGCGGCCTAAGGCTTGCGGGAAACCTTGCACATCGCGGCGCGGATGACCTTGCCGTACATCAGATAACCGCGGCGGAAGACCTCGACAACGGTGTTATCAGGATACTCGTCGCTGTCGACCCGCATCACCGCTTCGTGGAACTCGGGGTCGAACGGCTTGCCGTCCGCATCAATCGGCTCGACGCCCTCTTTGCTCAGCGCCTCACCGAACTGCTTGACGATCAGATTGATGCCATCGCGGACGGGTCCGACCTCAGTCGCCGTCTCAGCCGACTTCTTCGCCAGGTCGAGGTTGTCGACCACCGGCAGCAGCCGCAGGATCAGCTTCTCAGCGGCGAAGCGCGCCAGGTCGTCGCGATCGCGCTCGACGCGGCGCCGAAAGTTGTCGAGATCGGCCTGGGCGCGCCGCCAGCCGTCGAGGTTGTCGGCCGCCTTCGCCTCGGCCTCGCTCAGCCGTGCCTCGGCTTCTTTCAGCTTCGTCTCGAGTTCAGTCGCGCGGGCTTCCGCCTGCTCCAGCCTGGCCGCCAGCTCGGCCGTTGGTTCTGTCAGATCCGACGCCGGGTTGGCGTGGCCGTCCCCGGTCAGCTCGCCGAGGTCGGAGGCCGGATTCGCGGCCGGCTCGCCATGCACCTCAGCCTGGACCGCCGGGCGGTCTTTTTTCCTGTGCGTGTGCTCCATCTGCTCTCTGCCTCCAGACGTACTACGCGCCGCGACCCGGGCAAGTGTCAGCGCCCGGGCCGCCGTTATGTCGCGTGATGGGCGTGATTATGCAAACGGGGACGGGCTGGCATGACCTCTTGAATGGGGTTCAAGAGGTCGACCAACAGCTTAAAAGTCCAGCTTGTCGAAGTCCGTGCCGCCCTGGGCGCCGCCGCCCGCCGCGCCCGCGCCGGCCGCCGTCCCGTTCTTACTCTCTTTCATCTTAATGATGGTGTCGATGCGGAGGATCGCCTCGGCAATCTCGCCCGCCGCCTTCAGCGCGTGGATCTTGACCAGCGCCGGGTCGACGACGCCGAGCTCGTACATATCAGCCAGCTCTCCGGTGTCGCAGTCGACGGCCAGCGAGTCGAGGCCCTTCGCCGCCTGGGCCGACAGCACGTCGCCGACCTTCTCGAGCGGGTTGAAGCCGGCATTGGCGACGATCTGCGAGAACGGCTTCTTCAGCGCCTCGACAACGCAGTCGATGCCGTAGACCGACATGCCCTTGACCGAGTCGCGGGAGCGCGCCACTTCGCGGGAGACGGCCAGCTCGATCGAGCCGCCGCCTGGCACGACGCCGCCCTTAATGGCGGCCTGGACCGACGCCGCCGCGTCCTTGGCGATCCGCTCGCGCTCGCCGACCACTTCCTGCGTGGCCGCGCCGACGAGGATGGTCGCCATCGGCTTGCCGGCGCCGCCGAGGATGCGGATGTGCTCGAGCTTCTCGTCCTCATAGGCCCGCTCCGCCTGGCCGAGGTACTTCGCCAGGTCGGCCGCCTCTTTCCTGAGGGCCGTGCGCTTGATCATCTTCGCGCCGGTGTGCTCGGCCGCCCGCCGCAGGTCCTTGCTGGCGACGCGGCTGCAGACCACGACGCCGGCGTCGGTGAAGAACTCCTCGGCGACGTCCTCGATCCCGCGGTCGATGAGGATCATGTTCACGCCGAGCTGCTTTATCTTTTCCAGATTGCGCCTGAACTCTTCCTGAAGCTCCATGTAGCGGGCGAAGCCGGCTTCGGTGCCGAGCGCCTCGTCCTCAAGCTCCTCCGGCTCGAGCGCGTCGTCGACGATGAGCAGCTTGACGCCGTTGATTTCCCTCGGCATCTGCTTGTTCAGCCGCTCCTTGTCGACGATGACGCCGTTGAAGACCTCATTGTCGGCGCCTTCCTCGGCGATGACGGTGTCCATCAGCTTGAAGCCCGCCTCGCCGAGCTTCTCGCGGCCGATCATCCGGGCCGCCCGGCGTGGCCGGCCGCGGCGATGTCCTCATGCTCGCGGCCGGCCACGCCGGCCACCTTGAGCAGCGTCTCGCTGTCATCGTCGCCGACGGGCCTGGCCTTCGCCCTGACCGCGTCGAGGGCGGTCCGCACTCCGGCCCGGATGCCGTCGATGACGCGCGTCACCGGCACGCCGCGGATGACCTGGTTCGCGCCCTCGGCGAGCAGCGCGCCGGCCATGATGGTGGCGGTGGTGGTGCCGTCGCCGACCTCTTCCTCCTGCGCCTTGGCTACGTTGATGACCATCCGCGCGGCGGGGTGGTTGACGTCCATGCGGGTCAGGATGGTGATGCCGTCGTTGGTGATGACGACGTCGCCGAAGCGGTCGACCAGCATCGTGTCGAGTCCCTTGCTGCCGATCGTGCCCTCGACCGCGCTGGCAATGGCACGGACGGCGTTGACGTTGGTCATCAGCGCCGCCAGGCGCTCATCGACCTCACTCTGCTGTGCCACTTGCTTGACGTTTGACAAAGGTGGGCCTCCCGTTCGGGCGCCCGTGGGCTAGTCGCCTAGGAACTTGTCGAGCGCGTCGTTGAGCTGGGCCGAGACGAACTTGACGATGGACGCCACGCGGTCGTACTGCATCCGCTTCGGGCCGAGGACGCCGATGGTGCCGAGCGGCCGCCCGTCGACGAAGTAGGTCGCCTTGACGAGGCTGCACTCCGCCAGCTCCGGCAGGCCGTGCTCGATGCCGATGGTGATCTGGAAGCTATTCTCACCGTGCGTCAGCAGCCGCTCGACGACCGTCTCCTTCTGCAGCGCCGACAGCACCGCGCGGACCTTGTCAAAGTCGCGGAACTCGGGCTGGTCGAGGATGTTGAGCTGGCCGCCGACGACCACGCGGTCGTCCTCGTCGCCGCCTTTCGGCGTCTGGACGAGCTCCATCGTCTCGGCGAGGATGTGTTTGTACTGCGACAGCTCAGTCTCAAGGGCGCGGATCGTGCCCCGGCCGAGCTGATCGACAGTCTGGCCGCGCAGGTAATGGTTGATGACAACGGATATCTTCTCCAGGGCGTCCATGTCGATGTCCGGCGGCACATTAATAACGCGGTTCTCGACCATGCCGTTGTCCGTGACGAGCATGATGAGGGCCTGGCCGTCGCGCAGCGCGACGATCGAGAGATGCTGGAAAACGGCTTTATCACGCCGCGGCCCGAGGACCAACGCCGTGTAGCGGGTGGCGTCAGAGAGCAGGCGCGCCGTGTTGTTGATGAGGCTGTGGAGCTTGCCGAGGCGGGCCTCGAAGGCGCCGTGGATGATATCCTGTTCGCTCTGGCTGAGCTGCCGGTCGGCCATCAGCCAGTCGACGTAAAAGCGGTAGCCGCTGTCCGAGGGGACCCGGCCGGCCGAGGTGTGGGGCTGCTCGATCAGCCCGAGGTCCTCAAGATCGGCCATTTCGTTGCGGATCGTGGCGGGGCTGACGCCGAGGCGGTACTTGCGGGCGATGGTGCGAGAGCCGACGGGCTCGGCGGTGGCGATATAGTCTTCGACGATGGCCTGGAGAACAAGGCGCTTGCGTTCATCAAGCCGCATCCGCCCGACCCCCTTTGCGCTGTGTTAGCACTCGCGCGAGGTGAGTGCTAATGTGCTAAGAAGAAAATACCACCCGGGGGCGGTGGTGTCAAGCGGGAGTGGCAGGGCGTCCGTTTGCTCATACCCCTGGGCTTATCGTTTGCCGCGATATCGATATGACGGTGGGGGCGACTTGAACTTGAGCTCCAGTCTCTTCTTGTTCTTGGCCCAATCTAGGGCTCTTTCAGCCAGGTCTTGGCTAAACCTCTTGGTCCGGGCCTCAATGAGCTCAGCAACGGGGAGCAGAACTGACACTGCCAATCCCTTGTCAGCACCGTGCAACCTGAGGACTTCCTTATGACTATCATGCCGTGGCGTCCAAGCAACACTGCCGCCATAGGTTCCATGGTTGGCTGTCACTACATTGGAGTAGAGTTCGTAGCCTCTTGCCCAGGTGACCTGATCGAACAGATCTACATCAAGGTTCCACGGAATGTGTCAAGATAAATGAGACAGGTTTTCACTGAGTTTAGTGTAGATCAGCGCGGTAGTTGCTGCGCTGCCCCGTAGTTCAGTCGTCAGCGGCATTCGGCGCCGCGATGCGCGGCGGGTTGATCCAAGCCGCGGTCGGTACTGCGGGCGGCGCAGGCCGCTTGTCGACGAAGCGCTCCGGGTGTCGCTCGTACGCGCCAGTCAGGGTCTCCTGTCGGGCGGCGAGAACCCGTTCCACGCGGCCGTAGTGCACGTCCTCGGGTGTCAGCAACCCGATGCCGCTATGATGGTGCTCCGAGTTGTACCAGCCGAAGAAGTACTGGCAGAAGGCCCTGGCGTCTTCGAGGCTTCCGAACCGTTCCGGGAACTCGGAACAGTACTTCAGCGTCTTGAACTGCGCTTCGGAGTAAGGGTTGTCGTTGCTGGTGTGCGGCCGGCTGTGCGTCTTGGCCACGCCCAGGTCAGCCAGGAGGAAGGCCACCGGCTTCGAGGTCATCGAGGAGCCACGGTCGGCGTGAATGGTCAACTGCCCGGGCTGGACGCCCTGCTTGAGTATGGTCTGCTCGATCAGCCTCCTGGCCAGTTCAGCGCTCTCGCGTTCGGCCACCATCCAGCCCACGACGTAGCGGCTGAAGATGTCCATGATTGTATACAGGTGGTAATAGCGCCATTTGACAGGACCCATGAGCTTCGTGATGTCCCAAGACCAGACCTGGCCCGGCCGTTCGGCGAGGAGCTCGGGCCGCTGGTAGACGGGATGAACCAGTTGGTCGCGCCGTTCGCGGGTCTCCGCGTTCTCCCCGAGCAGCCGGTACATGGTGCTGATGGAGGCCAGGTACTCGCCCTCGTCCAGCAGCGTTGCGTAGATCTCGGGCACCGAGCGGTCGGCGAAGCGGGGCGAGCGCAGTTGCTCGAGCACCTGCTGTTGCTCCGCCTCGGTCAAGGCACGGGCCGGCTTCAGCCGGGGGCTGGGCACTCGCTTGGGCGATCGTCGGCGGTACAGCGTGGCGCGGTTCACCCCGATACCGCGGCAGGCCGCCGCGACCCCGACTGCGGGCGCCAGCTCTTCCGCGGCTGAGATCAGCTGGTCGATCCTTTCTTTGTGGAATCTATCCTCAGGATCTCGGATATTTATCTTGCACTTCGATGATGGCTTCCGCTTGGGTCAGCTTGTGCTGAAGCCGCTCATTCTCGCGTTCCAGTTCAGCGACCCGGAGGGCAAGGGGGTTGGGCGGCTGGGGCTTCGGCCCGCGCTTCTTGGCCGAAAGCGCCTCCATCTCGGCTCTCTCGATCTGGTGCCGCCATTTGGCCAAGTGGGAGGAGTACAACCCTTCCCGCCGCAGCAGCGCGCCGATCTCTCCAGGCTTGCACCCGGCGGCCTCCTGCACGATCCGGCGCTTGTACTCGGCGCTGAACTTGCGCCGGACGGGCTTCGTGCTCACCTCGGGATCCGGGACGCGTTCCGCATCCTTTGCCTCCATGCTCTGGGGCAGCACTTTGAGAAGCTGGTTCGTCTATGCTCAACCTTTCCCCGCCCTCATCCTGTATACTAATTTCCGGGGTGGTCAGCTGTCTCCTCCATCTTGCCACAGAGGGGGATGCCAGCCGGAGCACACGCGCCTGGACGGCGTCAGACGGGTTATGACTGATGAGTCCACAGTCGGCGCCGGCTACGCCATGGAGAATGTCCTCCTGCAGATCCTTGAGGCGCGCTTTGCTGGCATGGTAGTCGTACAGCTCGGATTCGCAGTAACGGAACACGGATCGGCGGATACTGTATCCCTATTCAGCGAGCCGCTCAGCTCGCGCAGCTTCTCCCATGATGGTTTCCTCCCTCCAGAAAAGCAAAGCCGACCAGACCGGATTCTCCGGATGGTCGGCTTTGCGTCTTTGCGTAGCCTAGCGGAATCCATGGGAGCTTCGCTACTCAGCAGGAGTCTGGGCTTTCAGATCATCGGGCTGCCCGTGGACTCCAAGCGACCTGAATCATCGGCCCGAGATAGCTTCTTTCGCTCTGGCTCTGGTCGAGCCCGACTATCACTGGTCGATAGACCAGACACACGGGTGTACCGACCGTGCTCTTCATGGATATAGTCCACGAGGTCGCCTGATCACCAGTGCCGACACTGGCGATTTCCGAAATGTCAGGTACCAGGCGTGTCACGCTGACTCCCTTGCTCAAGCCCACGTCAACTGTGGGCTTGACGCCTGCCGGCACACCCAAGTGTGCAATCTCGAGCGCGGTGCATCGTGGGGCAACTGAATTGGCATCAATAGGAACAACCTGCACTCTGCCCAGAGGCAGCATGCTGGTCACCCCATTCGCCCTCACAATTGCTCCCGAGATTGCGACCCCCGAGGGGACGGCAAGCACCACTCGAACATCGACGTATCGAGTCGATGTGAGCGACCAACTCCGACGGTGAGAAACGCTCGCGAGAGGCAGCTGCGTCTGATCATCACACACCAGAGAAGTGATGTCTAGACTCACCGATCGCCCTGCCGGCGCTGTGTAGTAGAGCCTAAGACTGACGGCCTCATCCGGTGTAGCGGCAATAGCGCCGGCGTGGTATATGAACCGCGGCGCAGCCGGCACAAGCGCCCAGAGGCAGCCGGCCACTACAAGGACACCAATCACGGAGATAATCGTTCGAGTGTTCCGCTTCACGACTCACTCACCCTTCAGATCGAATTGCGGTACTCGCAGTAGTAGACCCGTTCGTAGAACTTGGTCGACGAGTCGGTGTGACGACCGTAGTAGTACTGAGTGTACACTCCGGGAATGTCATCACACGAGTAATAGTACTCATCATAGGTGACAGATGTGTGATAGTGTCTGTCTATCCTGTGGGCACGTCCGTCCTGACCCGCTGCGACTGGGAAGCTGTAGGAGCCACTGGTTGAGTAGCCCCACCCGACCTGGACGCCAAGCCAGCTGATGATGGTGCTGACCTCCTGACCAGAGACGCTAAAGCCCCAGTTGTAGCTCCAGATGTCGGAGAAGCCAACAGTACCCGGGCCGCGAAGCCAGTCGGTCTTGATCGAGTCGTGCTCGTCATAATGCTGCTCTGAAGAGATATACACATCATCCCAATACGGCAGCAGGGTGGACGCGGCAGTAACGTCCGGCAAGGCGACCTCAGCCTGCTTCTTGGGCAGCGCCGCAAGCTTCATCCCCTGGAAGGCCTGGATCATTGACTTCAGATCTGCGCCAGAGATGAGATCAGATTCCGCGAGAGCCGCCGTCATTGCATCATCGTCCACCTCAAGCGTTCCTGAAGCCCCGTCGATCCGCCATGCGGTTGTGTTCAAGTTAAGGGCGGCCAGGAACCGTCCTACCATGTCCTGGGTCTCCGGGCTTAACTTGGCAAAGACGTCTCCGAGAATTGCGATGCCACGGTCCGTGTTGTACACTTGCGGGAGCTTTGTGGGGTGGCAACGGTGGGGGGCAGCTACGGCGGAACCAGCCAGCACGAGGACCAGCATCAACGCAACGATGATGGTCGCTACTGTCTTTCTAGCCATCTAGATTCCACTCCTTCTTCAGGAGTCCCATCCCCCCGCTGTCGTCCTGGTTGTCTCTCCAACTTCCAGAGTTCGACACGCGGCCGGGATGGGCTTTTCATTGCCAATTCGGTGCGGGATTTTCTTGGCCATCTATGCTGATTTTAGCGTGGCCAGTAACAATTGTCAATTGGCCATTGTTGTCGGCGTGATATTGTCACCCTGTAAACGGACTGAGAAAATGTCCTCATGAAAGGAGACATTTTCTTGAGTTCTAGAGAGTCAAAAAGAGTCTTTGTCATGGAACGTGTCCTTGGCGCTGAGATCACTTGTGC
>JBFLWA010000005.1:0-141660 GCA_040758135.1 Bacillota bacterium
TGAGAGGTTCTTCCACAGGAAAGATCCGGCTGATCTATTCTACCATTCCAGCGACTGACCGGGGGACATTTTCTCAGTCCCATTTCGGCACCAAAGGGGTGACATTTTCACAGTCCGTTGACACGCCCTCCGGGCTACTTGCCAGCAGCCATTATCAGATCCATTACCGGTGTACCCATCATCTCCAGGGCCTTGCCAGTGCCCAGAGCTACACAGGAGAGGGGATCATCGGCCAGATGGCAGGGAACTCCGGTTTGCTCAGCCAGGTACATGTCGAGCCCGTGCAGCATGGCCCCGCCACCGGTGAGGACCATCCCCTTATCCATAATATCCCCGGCCAGTTCGGGCGGGGTACGCTCCAGAACAACGCGAACCGCCTCGACGATGGCTGCTACCGGCTCCTTGAGGGCCTCGAACATCTCCTCCGAGGTAACGGTAATGGTTTTGGGGAGCCCCTCCACGATATAGCGCCCGCGCACCTCCATCCTGTTATTCTCCCGCTTGCCCTTGGGGAAAGCGGTGCCGACAGTGATCTTGAGTTCCTCGGCGGTGCGCTCACCAATCTCAACATTGTACTCCTTCTTAATGTACTTGACGATGGCATCATCAAACTTGTCTCCGGCCATCCGTATGGAGTTACTGAGAACTATGCCGTTGAGGGAGAGCACAGCGATATCGGTGGTCCCACCGCCCACATCAACGACCATATTCCCACTGGGCGCCGAGATATCCAGCCCGGCACCGAGCGCGGCCGCCAGGGGCTCCTCAATCAGGTAGGTCTTGCGGGCTCCCGACTGCAGCGCCGCCTCCATCACCGCCCGGCGCTCGACGGTGGTAACTCCGGAGGGGATACATACCATGATCCGGGGGCGGAAGAACAGGCGCTTGCCGCAGACTTTAGCAATAAAATACCGGAGCATGCTCTCGGTAACATCGTAATCAGCGATGACCCCGTCCCGGAGTGGGCGGATCGCCACGATGTTTCCCGGAGTACGCCCCAGCATGCGACGAGCCTCTTCCCCGATGGCCACGATCTTACGGGTATTGGTCTCCAGCGCAACCACCGATGGTTCGCGCAGGACAATGCCCTTACCTTTTACATAGACCAGTACGCTGGCTGTGCCAAGATCGACACCGATGTCAGTTGCCATACCCAACATAGCCCAGAAATCCCCCCAGATGGCGTCTCCTGGGGGAAGACTTCGCCGCCGACCTTTGATTATCCTTTAGAAAGTGAAGCCTTTCCCCTGCAATCGATACTTACGGCGTGTCGACTCACCGCCGCGAATATGCCGCTCCGACTTGTTCTCTTCTAGCACCGCTTTAACCCTTTCGGCCAGGGCCGGGTTTATGCGGGGAAGGCGTTCGGTGACATCCTTATGGATGGTACTCTTGGAGACTCCAAACTTCCTGGCCGCATCGCGCACCGTCTGCCTAGTGGTCAGGATATGGTTGGCAACATCCAGGACTCGCTTCCAAATGTAGTCTCTCATGGCGCTCCTCCCGGCTCATTTGCTACCATCTATATGCCGGGGAGGGCCAAAAATGTCGGTACCACCGGGAAAGGGATTGGCGGGAATGGCTCGAAAACTACCCTCAGGAGGTGCACAATGGGGAAGCGCAAAGGTACGGCCACTAGCTCTTTCGGGGTCTCACGGCGGGAGGGGCATGACTCCTCCCCCTTCTACAGCAGCCGTCTCTATACCGACCTGTCGCAGCCCACTCCGGCGACCGGCAGTACCCGGCCGGAAACCCGAGACTTCCCGACCCTGAATCAAGTTGTGCTGGGCGACAGCCGGAACATGGACCGGGTGCCCGACCAATCGGTCCATCTGATAGTCACCTCACCCCCGTACAATGTGGGTAAAGAGTACGACTCTGACCTGAGCCTGGATGAGTACCGGAACCTGCTCCGGGAGGTTTTCCGCGAGGTGGCCCGGGTGCTGGTCCCGGGCGGGCGTGCCTGCATCAACGTGGCTAACGTGGGCCGCCGCCCTTACCTGCCCCTGCACAGCTTTATCATTGCCGACATGCTGGACCTGGGTTACCTGATGAGGGGAGAAATCATCTGGGATAAGGGGGCCAGCTCTGGAGTCTCCACCGCCTGGGGGAGCTGGTGCTCAGCCTCCAACCCCATCCTGCGGGATGTGCACGAATACATCTTGGTCTTCTCATGGGGCTCCTTCTCCCGGCCGGCCCGGGGCCGGGAGAGTACCATTGAGCGGCAGGAGTTCCTGGACTATACCAAGAGCATCTGGGCCTTCCCCACCGAGTCAGCCCGGCGGGTGGGGCACCCGGCCCCCTTTCCCCTGGAGCTACCCAGGCGGCTGATCCAGCTCTACTCCTTCCGAGGAGATGTTGTGCTCGACCCCTTCTGTGGCAGTGGTACCACCTGTTTGGCTGCCCGGCAAGCCGGAAGGCACTATGTGGGGTACGATATCGACCCAGCCTATGTCCAGTTGGCTGAGAAGCGCTTGGCCGGCTCTTGCTCAATCAGGTAGAGCCAGAGCGTTGCCGGAGTAACCTGGGTGTCTCCAGCTTCTCTCAAGCGATAGCTCACGCGACCGAGGGTGGTGAGTTCCCCGCCAAAGACCGGGAGCGTATTGGGGTATTGCCCAACCCCTGCTTGGTCAGGGACGGCTATGCCCACATAACCAGAGGGCCGCCGCCACAGGAAACGCGGTCAGTAAGTACCAGATGACAGATAGTAATAATCCTCACACTTATGACGAAATCTTTTGAACACCTACACCAAATCCGCAACGCGCTTCGTAGGATTTGATTACTTTTGCACGCACTATAACTAATGCAGCTCCGCTAACCGCAACGACTAAGAGTAATAAGCGAGGCCATGCACAAGCTATCATGGCCGCACCGCCCAAGATTATATTAATCACGAGTACGGCAAGTGTAACCTGCTTATGACTATATCCAGCCCGCACTGCTAATTGATATGCATGCGTCCGGTGGGGTTCAGCCAACCGTTCGCGGCAGCGAATCCTTCTTATTAGTGTAGCGGTAGCGTCTACTATGAAAACCCCTAATAACAAAATCCAAATTAGCAGGGGCAAGACACCAAGGTTTTCGGATGCAACCGCCAAAACACCAAAGGTAAAGCCGATAAACCCGCTCCCCACATCTCCCATAAATATCCTGGCGGGGGACCGGTTCCAAACCAAGAAGCCAGCTGACGCCGAAACAAGAAGCCAGCTGATAAAACTGATGCTGTTAGTATCGGCCAAGGTTCCAGTCATTACAAGACTCGGCAGGAAGCCGGTTCTTATTTCACTCAAGAGTAGTGCTACGGTCGCAGCAGCGGTAACGGTTTCTAACCCAGCGAGACCATCTATGCCATCCATGAAATTGTACAAGTTAACACACCAGACGATTCCAACTACCCCCAGGATAAAACCGGCTCGGCCTAAAAACAACCGGGTTATTCCTAGATTGACTGACGAGAGCCCGCCGAGCCAATACAAAGCCCATAATGCGGCAAACCCGTGTACCATGGACCGCAGGACAACCGACATGCCATACCGATCATCTAGCCAGCCAATACTGGCGACAAGAACACCTCCGCCAATGGTCGCGACAACGAACCTTACAGGAATGACGCCGTATGCCGCCAAAACGCCAATGGAGCCAAGAAATACAATGACAATGGCCAGTCCGCCTCCTCGAGGTGTAGGTAGCACATGGGAACTACGCGCATTTGGGAAGTCAAGTATGCCACGCCTCAATGCATACGAGCGTACAATACCAGTAAGTATCCAGGACGCGACCCCCGTCATCACTATCATAGCAATAATCGTTGTTTCCATTGCAAATTCCTCCACCCGGCACCCATAATCAGACCGGCATTTTAATAAAGCAACCTGAAGAATTACTTTCAGGTGTCATGGGATCGCTTATGTAATACGTCAGGATCCATTTCCCTACCAGGATCGATTTTTGCGACCATCCTGAAGAGAAAGTGTAAGCACGTGGCACAATTCCATCCCCAGTCAGATAAGCCCGCACTCACGCATAGCTGCTATCTCAAGTTTGATTCCGTCTTCGAAGCTACGCGGTTTAAATCCAAGGTCTTCGGTAGCCAAAAAATGGTCAAATATCTTGTCTTCACGTAGCCGCTGAATGCGCTCCACATTCACTAGACGGCTTCCGGTCATTTCCGCGACGTATCCCGCAAGCAGGGCGAGAGAATAAGGCACATTAACGAAGAATCTCTTCTTCCCAAGGGTGGCCGCAATACATTTCAACAAGTCAACATACTTGAGCGGGTTCTTCCCAGCGACGTTATACGCCCGCCTAATAGCCTTCTCTGCCAGTGTTGCCCTAGCGATGACCATCGCCAGGTCCTGAGCATAGATTGGTTGCAGCAAAGCTCGTCCATCCCCTACCAGTGGTACAACGGGCCAACGGTTGACAAAGCGTACTAGTTGATGAATGTTGTGGTCACGGGCGTTACCGTAGATCATCGTGGGACGAATAATCGTCCAATCCAGACCACTAGCCACGATCTGCTCTTCGATGCGTCGGTACTCAGCAGCATACTTTCGGTACCTACTAAAGACGCCCGTAGTGTTCACAAAGACCACCCGGTCGACACCCGTGCGCCGACACGCGGCGATCACTTTTTCTGCCATCCGGACTCCCGCCACATGTACCATAGCGTCCGCGCGCTCCAAGAGCTTGACCAGAGAAGCCTCATCCCGGCAGTCGCCCACCATAAACTCGATGTCAAGACCCGACGGTAACCCAGTGGTGTCGCTCGTAGGCCTCACCAAGCACTTAAACCCACCGTAGTAACCGATCTCCCTGAAAGATGGAATAAGGAATCGACCTGTTAGGCCGGTCACCCCCGTCACGGCGATCACTGATCAACCCCCTCCTTCCTTATCCCCTTCTCAAAACCGCCCGTAGCGATCCTTTTCTCGTGTCTCTAACCCTTGGTACACGGCGGCAATGCGTTCGAAGACAGCCGTCTCGCTGAACTGGGTACGCGCATGACACTCCGCAGCTATTCCAAGACATTCCCGTAACTGAGGGTCCTGAAGTAGCCTCGCAAGGGCCCGGGCCAACTCCGCCGAATTGCGCGGGGGTACGACTATCCCTGTCTCGCCAGGGAGAACTATCTCACGGCAACCCCGGATGTCCGTCACTACGGCCGGCACCCCCATCGCCTGAGCTTCTATGACAGACCTGGGTACCCCTTCTCGGTAAGAGGGAAGGACGAAAACGTCGGTCACCGCGAGTAACTCGTCAACGTCATCTCTGTGGCCCAGCATTCGCACTCTTGCCGTCAGTCCCTGCTGCGCCACCAGGCGCTCTATTATCCCTTTGGCGCCGTCATCAGGGCCAACGAACAGCGCTGCCCACGACAGAGCCGCGCAGGCCCCCAGAGCTTGCACCAGCTCCCCGTAACCCTTTTCCAGGGTTAGTCTGGCGATGATCGTGACTACCGGTTCGTTCCCTAGGCCGAGGGAACGCCGTATCTCGGCCTTCCTGGCGGGGGTAAACTTCTTTGGGTTGAACCTGGCAAGATCGATGCCGTTTCCGATATGCACTGGTGCTCCGCGCCGGGCCACAATTCCGAGCTGCACCGCGGTAGCCACGTCTTCCTTACTCTGTGAGAGCAACACGTCCGTCAACCGGCCTACCCATCTCTCAATCCTCGAATAAAGGACGTACTTGGCCCAAGTTTGTCCCTCCGAAAAGGGAAAGCCGTGGACGGTGTGCACCACGTAAGGCACTCCCGCCAAGCGGGCGGCCAGCCGGCCCACGAACCCGCCTTTTGAGGTGTGGGTGTGCACGATGTCGGGCTGAACACTCCGGAAATAGAGGGCGAGTTTGTAAACGGAGATGAGGTCAGCGGGCGTGATCTCCCGGGCGATGCTTATTTCCTGGACCGGAAAGCCCCGCCGGCGAAGCACGCCCGCGATAGGGCTGGGGCTAAACACAAACCCAACTTCATGTCCCAGAGAGCGCATATGCTCGCCCTGGTGAAGCAAAAGGTGCTCAGCGGTAAACCCTACGGCACAGACATGAATTATCTTCACGAAAATCAGCCTCGCCTTATACATCACTGTAAGTATGTCGACCAAGCATCGGCGGATGGGTGCCCCGCCGTCCCCCACCGACTGGCGGCGGCTGCGCCCCGGCCTGCCGTACCATCATAAAGTGGCTTATTACAGTTCTTTCGGTCTCAACGGCGCGTCTGTTGGGTAGTGGCCGCGGCCTCCCCTGTTCATCTCCTGCCATTCCTCCACCCTTGGCAGGGGTGTACCAATACGGAAGATGTTCGGCTGCACCATGCCCTTGAAGGCGTTGCGTGTGTCAACAATCCTTCGTGCGTGCTGAGCGATGAGGCTGTAGTCGAAGGCCGAATGGTCCGTCAACAGCACGACGCAGTCGGCCGCCGCGATCCTTTCAGGAGTGAGGGCCACGCTTTCTGCTTCAAAGGCCTCCTCCTTGTAGACCGGAACGAAGGGATCGCTGTATTGTACATGCGCCCCTAAGTACCTCAACAAGCGGACGACATCGAGACTCGGGGACTCCCGGTTGTCGTTGACGTTCTTCTTATAGGCTAGACCCAAACATAATATCACCGACTGAGAAATGGGCTTACCCGCGAAATTCAAGACCTCCCCGATTCGCTGCACAACATGGTACGGCATGTTTCCGTTGATGTCGCTCGCCAGTTCAATAAAACGGTTATAAAAGTTATACATTTTGGCCTTCCACGACAGGTACATTGGGTCAAGAGGAATGCAGTGACCACCGATCCCTGGCCCCGGGTAAAACGGCATGAAACCAAAAGGCTTCGTGGCCGCCGCCTCGATGACCTCCCAGATGTTGATCCCCATCCGCTGGCACATCAAAGCCATCTCGTTGACAAGGGCGATGTTCACCGCCCGGAAAGTGTTTTCCAGCAGCTTCACCATCTCGGCCGCCTTGGCTGAGCTTACCGGAATCACCTGGTCCACGATCTGGCTGTACAGGAGGGCGCCCATCTCCGTGCAGGCCGGGGTGACTCCCCCGATCACCTTGGGGGTGTTTTTGGTGTGATAGACGGGATTACCGGGGTCAACCCGTTCGGGTGAGAAACACAAGTATACGTCCGTACCTACCCGGAAGCCGGCTACCTGTATCTCGGTCTGCAGAAGCTCTTCGGTGGTGCCCGGGTAAGTCGTACTCTCTAGGACGACCACCATCGGCCGGTGCAGGCGCGTCTTCAACTCGCGTACAGCCGCAATGATATAGGAAACATCTGGGTCTTTTGTTTTCCGCAGCGGCGTTGGGACGCAGATGCTTACCGCGCCAACCTCACTCAGACGGTCAAATTCACTGCAGGCCGCAAACCTGCCCGCTTGCACCGCCGCGGCTACCGTTTCTGACGGCACATCCGGGATATAGGACTTGCCCGCTTTCAGGGCTTCTACCTTGTGCTGGTCAGTGTCGAAGCCCACGACGTTGTAACCGGCCCGGCAGAATTCCATGGCCAGGGGAAGACCAACGTAGCCTAGACCGATCACCCCTATGGTCGCTTTTCGCGTGAGAATCTTCTCTTTAAGCCTTTGCACGGTTATTACACCTCCAACTCCCAAAGGATGTTGCCCCGAAAGGCGACATTACCCCACCTTGATAACCACAACCCTGGCTCCCTGCAGGTAATAGTTAAAGGGTCCATCCCCGTGGCCAACGATAACAGCTCACTCCGCCGGGGCGGTGTCTCGAGAAATCCTACAATGCCGCACACTTCCAGTCAGCTCCTTGGTCACCGTACGCGTATGCGGCGGCCCGGTCTATCTACCGGGTTAGGCCGCCTTTAATCTTTCTTCCGAAAGGTGGCTACAAGATGCAACCCTGTCTTTTCGCTACCGCGGTATGTCCACCGCCGGCTTAACCTGGAAATCAATGCTACCAATCCTTCGTGGTTTAGGGTGTAAAGTCTGTTGGCTAACATGTGCCGGAGCAACCATGCCTGCCAACCCTTCGCACTTACAAAACTGTACTCCACCAACTTTAATGGGGCCATGTGCGAGACAAGCAACGGTAAAGTATAGTGCCGGTAGTGCTTAGAGGAGAGCGGGCTGTTGATGGTGGGTACCGAGACGATTACAACCCCTTGCTCTTTCAAACGACGGTCTAAGCTTTGTACCAAATGAGGTATACCATCATCGGGTATATGTTCTATTACCTCAATGAGCGTTATGGCATCAAAAGTCCCTTCGACATCATCTACGGTGCCGTGGACGAAGACGGCCCCAGGATTAAAGGCCGAGGCGAAGGCCAGCGCTCGAGCGGACACGTCTACCCCGACTAGCACGGGGATATGTTCAACAAGCGTGAAGAGACGTCCGTCCCCACATCCTACGTCCAGCAGGGAGCGCGGCTGGTACCTCTGCAGGTACTCCATGACCTTAAACATATAGTTCGCCCAATCCAAACACCAGAACAGTGTTCTTCCAGGTCTGACCACTTGGTGCCCATCAAGTTCCGGCAGATGATGGTAGGGGAAAACATATTCCCTTTCTTGAATAACCTGTTTATCCAAATGATACCACTCTCCTCTGGCCGGTGGTCTTTTCCCTACGCCGTCCTGTTGGAGCTTACCTCGCTACCCCCGTCGCCACAGGACCGGCCGGGACAAACCACACGGTCCAAATACATTTCCACCACCCGTGCCGTGGTGAACCGTTGCACCCTAGCCAACCCGTCAGCGGCTAGGGCCTGGCGTGTCTTCTCATCGCCGAGCAAGGTCAAAACCGCCTCTGAAAACCGGCGACGGTCCTCGCGCGGAATCATATACTGCCGCTGCAGCGGGGTGAGGATATCTTCAACGCCACCGGCATCGGTGGTCACAAACGGTACACCGGTGGCCATAGCCTCCAGCAGAACCCGCGGGAACCCCTCAACCCACGAAGGCATGATAAACAAGTCGGCAGCGTGGTAGTACTGCGGTAACCAAAGGTTGGGGACGGGACCCACCCACCGGACAAAAGGGTCCAGCCCAAGCGCTTTCAGCCTGGCGCGCAATTCCGCCTCCTGGGGCCCGCCCCCCACCAGGACAAAAAGGACGTTGGGATCCTTTTCCCCAACCGCCCGGATGATCTCCGGATAATAGAACAGGGGGCGGCGGATCGGAGAGTGCCGGTGGACACTCAAGATGATCTTCCGGCCAGCCGGCAGCCCCAGGGCTCGGTGGGCCAGCGCCTTCTGGGAGGGAGAGGCCACCGTAAAACGGTCAGGATTGATGTCGTTGTAGCACACCACGATCCGGTCGGGGCTGACGCCATACGCACCGGCATAATACTGAACCATCCGCTCAGGTCCTGTTACCAGGCGGTGAACCATCCTCAGCGTTAACCAAAACGGCAGCTCCCGGGTGAGTTTCTCCTTGATAACCGGCCATGAGCATGACCAAGCAGGCTTGACCTCCTTGGCCATTCCGGAGTTCCAATAGTACGTCAGGATCCCAAGGGGACGGAGCAGACACAACGACAGCGCCGCCGGTACCGAAATGCGGACGAAAAAGGTCCGGTAGCCCCGCCACCGCAAGCGCACCGCATGGTAAAGGAGACCGGCTATTCGCCCTGCCCGGTTCCCTTGGGGCAGGAGGTGCACCTCGGCCCCGGGGATGACTGGGGCCTCCCCGCGCTCCACCAGGACGGTTAACTGGACCTGCTGGGACAGCCGGCGCAGAAAATCCACAGTGTGCACAAAATGCTCGTCCGCGTCGCGGCGGTACATGGGCAGAACATAGCACAACTTAGGGCGCACGGGTGCACCTCCTTCGAACTGAACAGGGTGAACACAAACCCTAAGATTAACTGGGGCTACGTCAGGGCACCAACCCGTACTACCGGCCCCTTTGCATTTCCCAGTACGATTGAAGGTGAATATTCCGGCGGCGGGCTTCTTCCGCCAAGGGCATGGTTAGCAAGATATCCGTCTCCCGAAGGCTCACCGGCACGATGTTGCTGACCTGGTACAGCTCCTCCGTAACGTAGGCTGGATGAACCATCAGCTCCGTGACGCCGTCCGCCGTCCAATCCAGCAGTTGGAGGTAATGCTCGCGCTGGATCGCCTTGGGAAAGGTAACAATATCCCAAATACTCAGAAAGCGCTGGTTCGTTGGGCATGAGCCCAGCCTGGCCTGGTTCCGCCGCACAAAAAGTTTCAAGACCATTTTCTTAAACCACTGACCGCTTAAAGAGCGCTGTGCGAAGTCAAAAACAAAAGGCATTCTCATGGGAAGGCCCAGCTTCTCCGTTATCTGTACCACCTCATCAAACACCAGCGGGATCATGTGAACATGCTGGTGACTGTCGACATGGCTCATGGGCAGCCCGAAGGCGGCAAACCTGGCAAACTGGGCCTGCACTTCCCGCCTCACCTCGGCCCGGCGCACCCGGCCTGTGAGACAGCGCTTCAGAAGTTCACCACGTGACAAGAACCGGCCTTGGGCGTCAACCAACGTGGGGATGCTTTCCGGATCTGACACCGGCCCCCCACAGGTAAGGTTTAAATGGAGCCCGACCGCCAGACCCGGGGTCTCGCGCGCGAGGGCCACGGCCTCCTCGGCGGCAGGCATATTCACCATTAAAGTCGTGCTGGTGATCGACCCGGCCCGGTAGGTATCAATAATTGCCTGGTTCACCGGCGAGAGAAGCCCGAAGTCGTCAGCGTTGATGATCAGCGCCCTCACCGGATCCGCCCTCCCGGCATCCGCCTGGCCAGTTCCTGACGCTGCTCAGGGGTGGGCCAGGAGAAATAGCTGCGCTTGGATAAATCCTGGGGAGTAAACCGTCGAAGCCCCGCGCGCAGAAGGCGCACGGCCTCAACCATAAGCTCCGCCCCCAGCTCGTTGGCTTTCTTGTCGAGGGTTTGCAGGGTGTCCCCCGGCTCTACAGCAAAGGTGCGCTGGCAAATGATATCTCCCGTATCGATACCGGAGGTTACAAGATGCACCGTTACACCGAGCTTCTTCTCACCATGGTAAAGGGCCCAAAAGATAGACTCCAGACCGGCGTACTGCGGCAGTTTGCTTTTATGAAGATTAATAGTGCCTATGGCCGCCTGCGCCAACACCTTGCTTTTGAGCACCCTGGTGTTAGCCGTAATAACAATATCGGGTTTGATGGAGCTGAGATGAGCCAAGCACTCTTCTCCGTTGTGGTCGGACACCACGTAAAGCGGAATTCCCCTTTTCCTGGCCATCTCGACCAGCCCCGTCCTTTCTCCGGGATTCACGAGCCGCCGCACCGTCTCCCGGACTTCTCCGAGGGCTTTGGTTACCAGCTGCCTCACACCGTGTTTTCTCAGCGAACCTTTTAAGAAAGCCGGCAGACCCCTCTGCATTAACAGAGAGCTCCTCGGCTCGGCAATGACAGCGGCCACCCTTTCGCCTGCCAGGAGCAGGCGTCTTAAAATCTCTTCCCCCGACGGCCTTCCCAGCCGGGTCAGGATCACAATATCCGGCATCTTTAATACGTTACCTCCTGCGCAGCAAAGCTTGGTACACCTGGTGGTACGCCTGGGCCGTCCTCCGGATGTCGTAGGCGCCGTCCATCCGCCGCCGGCCGGCCTCTCCCATCTGCTGCGTCCGGTCAGGGTGGCGTAAAACTTCCCGCAGGGCCCCGGCCAGCGCCGCCGGGTCGCCCGGCGGGACCAGCAGGCCGGTTTCTCCCTCCACCACAACCTCCGGAATCCCGCCGGTCCGGGTGGCAACCACGGCCAGCCCTGCGGCCATGGCTTCCAGCACGGAGAGAGGCATCCCTTCCCACAACGAGGCCAGAGCAAGAACGTCCATGGCCGAAAGCAAGACCGGGACATCCTGCCGGAAGCCGGCAAAAATGACTCGCCCGGAAAGCCCGAGCTCCCGGACAAGCTGCTCCACCGGCCGGCGGCGGACCCCGTCGCCGACCAGCAGCAGAAGACTGCAAGGAAATTCACCGGCCACCTGGGAAAAAGCCCGGACTAAATCCTCATGCCCTTTGACCGGACGGAAACCGGCCACCTTGCCGATAACAACAGCGCCCGGCGGGATCCCCAGCTCGCTGCGGACCCGTTCCCGCTCCCCCTGCTTTTGGAACTGGTCGAGGGGAAGCCCGTTGACGATGACCTCTATCTTGGAAGGGCGTACCCCCACTCTGACCAGCGCCTCCCGGACGGCCCAGGAGACGGCAACCACTTTATCCGATAAGGCCGTCCTGATCCGGGCCATGGAGCCACGGTAACCGTGCAGCCCGGCCGTGTGCTCCGTTGACAGGACAACCGGAATCCGTAGCAGTCGCCCGATAATGGAGCCCAGCAGCGAGGCGTGAAAAAGGTGGGTATGCAGCACCTCAGGCCGGAAGCGACGGAGCAAAGCCACCAACCGCCAAAGAGCCGCTAAGTCGCCCTTGCCGGCCATCCCTACAGAGACCGCCTCAATACCAATCTGCCGGAGGCGATCGAGCAGGGCGCCGTTACCCGTCAGACAGATCACCGTCTGATCGTACTGGTCCGCGAGCTGAGCGGTCAGGTTAATCAGAAAAGTTTCCGCTCCCCCAATGATCACCGAGTCCGTGATGAGGTGACACACCCGTTGTCTGGCCATACGCCCTATCTCACCAGCCCCTGGTAGATCCGCATTATCTCTTCGGCGACGGTGTCCCAGTCGTACCGATCGACCGAAGCCTTCGCCTTGGCCCCCAGGGCCACCCGCCGTTCGCTTGACTCCAGCAGGTACAGCAGCGCCTCGGCCAAGGCCTCCGGCGAACCGGCCGGAACAATCCAGGCGTTCTCTCCGTGGACCACCAGCTCAGACGCCGCCACCTTCGAAGTGATGACGCAGGGTCGCCCGGCGGCCATCGCCTCCAGAAGAGCCGTGGGCAGGCCTTCTCTTTGGCCCGGAAGCTCCACGGAGGCAAGAACAAAGATCTCCGCCGCCCGCAGCAGCGCGGCAATCTCATCTTTCGGGCGCTCGCCCAAAAACAGGACGTTAGGCAGCGGTGCGGCCATAGCTTTAAGACGCTTCTCTTCAGGCCCGGTACCCACAATGATTAACCGGAAACACGAACCCCGGGCCACCATTTTCGACGCCGCTTGAAGCAAGACGTCAAAACCTTTGACGGGATGGAGCCTGCCGACAGAGACGATCAAGGGGCAGGCACCCTTGAGGGACAACCCCTTTACCCCTTGCCCCTGAAATAATTCCGGGTCAAAACCACTGCTGCGGACGGTGATCCGCTCAGCCGGGACGCCCAGCTCCACCAGATCTTTTTTGATTTGAGTGCTCACCGCGACCACGTGATCGGGCAATGAGAAGGCGCCCCCGGCCACCATGCGGTAGGCCCAGTGTTTGCTCAAGCCGCCGTGCATGGTAATTACCGTTGGAACGCGTAAAAGGCGCCCCAGCCAACCCAGCAGGGCGGCGTCCACAAAGTCTCCGTGAGCGTGAATCACGTCAAAGGCTCTCCTCCGGTGTTCGCCCACTACCGCCGGCAGGGCTTTGATCCAGAACAGAAGAGCCCGGAGCGAAGTGGACGGCAGCCCTCGAACCGGCCTGATCCGATGGACCACCGCTCCCGCAGGAAGGGCCGGCACCGGACCCGAGGTGGTGAAGACATGCACCTCTGCTCCGTCCCGGGCATGACGCTTGGTCAATTCAAAGGCGTGAAACTCCAGCCCCCCGATTTTCGGCGGAAAGAACTGCGTGATGCGGGCGATCTTCATAATAGTTCACGTCCAGTCAACCAGAAAAACGTCGGGAAATTTACAACCACCCTGCGGAGTATTGTCCCCGGTAACAACAGCCCCGGGCTTAGCCTAATGCGCCGGAAGGCGCAGCGGCCTCCTTTCCCAGCTGTTACCTCTGACTAGGTATCCCCAACACGGAGGAGCCGCCCGCCCAGAAGTACCTCCTTATGAAAACTGGCCAGCGCCGCGATGGACTTCGTTAACTCATAGCGTTGAACCACCATGACCCGGCCTCGCCGTCCCTTGGCGGCTGCCTCGTCCCGGTCAGTAAGTAATGTATTTAAGGCCTCAACGATGCCCTCGACGTCGCGCGGAGGCAGCAGGTATCCGCAGTCAGCGCCAGAGAGAATCTCTCTGTTGCCCCCCACGTCGGTAACAACCACCGGCAAACTCATAGACAGTGCCTCCAACACGGCTCTGGGCATTCCCTCATCAAGAGATGGTGCTACAAACACGTCCCCCGCGCTGAGTATCCGGGGAACCTGTTGGTACGGCACCGGCCCGAAAAAGGTAACCAGATGCCCGATACCGCGGTCTTTCGCTTCTTCCTCCAGCCGTTCTCGCAGAGGCCCACCGCCGACAATGAGTACCCGAAAGTCAGAACGGATTTCCGTCAGCCTGGCGGCTGCCTGCAAGAGATACGTAACTCCTTTGGTGGGAACCAATCGCCCTACAAACACAATCAAGGCCTCATCCGGGCGAACCCCAAGGCTCTGGCGGAGTTCAAAGCGACTGGCCCTATAACGTTCAGGGTCGAATAAGGTGGTATCCGTCCGCGACGGGATTACTTCTATCTTCTCGGCGGGAATGCCGGCCGCCACGGCCTGGTCCCGGACGCGGTGGGAGACGGCCCTGACTCGGTCGCATGTAGAACAAACAAGGCGAGCGACAATCGCAACCGCCTTCGTTTTCCACCTCGCGTATGCTTGCGTGGGCAGGTGAAAAAGCTCCCCTTGGAGTTGGAATATCAACTTGGTCTTGGTAAACCAGCGCAAAGGAAAAGCGACAAGCCCGCTGACGGGCTCCGAAAGGGACCACCCAGAAATGCCGTAACGGTACGTTAGGGCAAGGGCTAAGACAGAACCCCAAAACAGGTAAACAAGTCCTCCTAACAGGCCGGGGAAGCGGGGAAGAAGGTACAGGGCGACATTGTTAGTCTTACCCCTCCGGCAACGAAAATCGGGTGAGAGCCCTATGATATAGACACTCTCAAAATGCGGGGCCATCGCCAGCCAGGTCTTCCCGTCCAACGTACTCTCGGACAGTTTTGTTGACTTAAACGTTATCTTACCCATGACCCCGAGACGTGCCTTCACGTGGACGCTATCTCCCCTTTTGTTTTTTTTCTGAAACCCCCGGCCGGCTCCCATCATACCCCGACCCCTACTTCTTCCAAGATCTGTGATATTGTCCGCTGGCTCATCGCCACCGATTGGCTGGGCCACCCCAAGAAGTTTAACCGCGCTTACGCCTCCCGGCGGGCCAAAACGGCCAACATCCGTCGTTGCAGCAACAGGACGTACACGTTCACGATCACCGCTGTAGCTAGTTGAGCTAAAATCGCGCCCAAAAGTCCCAGCGACGGGATAAGGAGGCTGAACCCCACAAAATCGCTTACCGCCTCGCAGACCGAAAGCTTGATGATCTCGCGGTCCCGCCGGTGCGCCGGTAGCAGGACTTTCGTGAATACAGAATACAAGGTAACCAACAGCGGTACCAGAAGATAGAGCTCGGCGTACCAGACGGCCCCCCGGTACTCTGCCCCGTAAACAAAGGGAATCAACCACGGCATCACTGCAGCCGCAACGCCGGCGGGGATAACCAAAGACCCCACCATAACCGGCCAGCGCCGCCGGAGCATGGCCAGGGCATCCGCGAATGTGCGCTGGGCTACCCTGGGAAAGATCAGCGAGAAGATAATGCCGTAAGCTCGCCGCATCTGGGTGGGCAGTACTGTCGCCACCATGTAAACGGCCAGATCCTGATATCCCAGGTACCCCTGAATCATAAAACGGTCCAGGTTGGCGGAAATCACCGCGATCAGGCTCACCCAGGTCACCGCCTTCCCGAAAGCCACCGCCTGGTCCTCGACGCCGGCGCCCTTCGCTTCCTGAAGGCTGCGAGAGGTAAAATAACCGTTCACCAGCGCCGTTGTCCCTAAAAGGGCCGTCATGGCCGCCACCAGGTCGCGGGAGACAACGGCAACCACCACTGTGGACGCTACCACCACCAGGTTAGTCACGAGCCGAAGGGAGAAAACGCGGCGAAAGGCTTGCTTTCCCTGCAAGTACTTATCGTAAATGCTTAGAAAATAGCCGTTGAGAAACAAGGCGCCGATGAGCAGACACCCCGCAACCTGATGGTCGCCGGCCAGCCACCGCCAAGCGGCCACCCCCAGCAAGACCGCCGACCCTAAAAAGCTCCAGCGTCTCTTGACGCGCACCGCCTCGATCAGCGTCCCGTCGTAGCCGCGCGCCGCTGCCGCGTTGACCGCCGTATCCAGTCCCGGCAGGGTAGCTATAGACGCTACCGCAAGCCAAGAAAGGACATAGCCGTATTTCCCGTAACTCTCTCGTCCCAGAAGGCGAATTAAGGCCACACTTAAAGCAAAGCGCAAAAGGGTGACAGCTACCTCGGAGGCGGCAAGATAAGGTAAATGTTTTATAATGCAGGTGTATCGTTTAAACGTTTGTTCGAGGAACCCAGTTAGACTGAACAGAGCCACCCCTCCCGGTATGCCACCGGTCTACTGGTATGCTAACCTGCTGTAACGAGATTGCCAAACCGACCACAGCCCAAAGCGTATACGAAATAATCGAACCCGGCTGCCACCACGTCTCTGTTTGGTACGCTACGAAAATGGCCAAAACCCAAGCCCGAATAGCGTTAACAAAAGGTTGTTGTTCGAAGGGTATGGTGGAAATCCTATCGTTCGAGATAGATCGCCAAGTTGCGGTGAGAAGTAACAGAAAGCCAATAAAACCAACAACGCCACTCTCCGCTAACACCTGCAGGTATTGATTGAAAATTCCACCACGCAAGTAGCGCAGGCCAATACTGAACTGGTCAGCCACCACCGTGGTACCTGTATATCCCACACCAAACACCGGGTTGTTCAAAAAAATGCGCCACGCACGTACAAAGGGGTCAAATCGTGTCACCCACGATTGGCTTAAGGCTACCGGGGTAATTCGTTCGGATAATGGCCCAGTTACCAACATCAGAGCCGTAAAAACGATAAATATAATGGAAAGTAAAGTCTTCCGCCAGCTGGTTAAAGTGCTTCTAGCAGACATAACCAACAGCCACAAAGCTCCTCCTACCAGCACGGTCATACTACCCCGGGTCCCCGTCAACATAAAAGCAAAAGCCGTCGCGAGAAGTTCAACATATCCCCTCCTCTGGTACAAAACCTGCTCACCGGCAATAAAGACAAACAGAAGGGTGAAAATCGAGGCCTGGGCCGGATCCCCAAACACCCCGGTGTAGCGATTACCGAAGATGTTCCCCAAGGGTAACCCGGCAAGGGCCAGTAGCCACTGAAGGATGATTGACCAGCTGGTCAGCATTCCCAGCCACCGAAACCACCCCAAGGTACGCTGTACTTCAGCTCTTTCCACCACCGAAGCAAGGAGAAGCCCCAGAAAAACCTGGGACACCAGCCGTGTGAAGGCTATGAGTCCAGGCAACACATTACCAATCCCATTCAGGTTTGCCGCCAACAGAGCCACTAACTGAGTGCCCACAAAAGCGATGAAACCGTACCACAGAGGTACCTGAAACGGCCAACGGACCTGGTGCCACTGCTGAATTAGTTTTAACGCCACCACCAGTAAGATCAAATCCACCGCGGTTATCTGGATGGATTCTGATAAGTCTACCACCGGCAAGATACCGCTAAAAGACAGCGGGATACTCAGAAGCAATATACCCGTCCACAGACTGACAGGAGTAAGCACAACAGTTATAAGAACAGTAAATAAGAACACTAAAACTATACCCACCGGTCCTTGAACGGTCAGGAATCCGGTGAGCACCCCCAACACTAAGGCGGTACCTACATTTAAACTCCCTATATGCCCCTTCAATATGTCTCCCCCCGAAGGCTTTACCGCCTTCTTTCCCCTGATTCAGTGGAGCCGCTGCTTCCTGCCTTATTTATCGGTCAACGCAAAAGGAACCGGACGCCCCGCGGTCGTAAAGTAACTTCGGTACCAGGCGATGGTTTCCGCCAGTCCGTCGGCCAAACTGTACCTTGGCTCGCATCCCAACTTTAGCCGGGCTTTCTCTATGCTGGCGAGGGAGTCGCGTACGTCACCATGGCGCGGAGGCTTGTACTTCGGCTGGACATCAGAACCTAACTGCGAGGCGATCTCCTGGTAGACATGGTTGATACTAACCCGGCGGCCGCCGGCCACGTTGAAGACCTCCCCGTCCACTCCCTCGGCCGCGGCGGCCAGCAGGTTGGCCTGAACGCAGTCCTTGACGTAGGTGAAATCTCGGGTCTGCTCCCCGTCTCCGAAAATGACGGGCCTTCCCCCGGTCAAAAGGGCCGACACAAACCGTGGGATTACCGCCGCGTACTGGGAGTCGGCGTTTTGGCGGGGGCCAAAAACGTTAAAGTAGCGCAGGACAAGGGTACTCAACCCATAAAGCTCCGCAAAAACTCTAGCGTAATGCTCGATTGCGTACTTACTCACTGCATAGGGGGAGCGAGGTCTGGCTGGCATGTCCTCCACTTTGGGCAGCACGGGTGTGTCACCGTACGAGGAGGAGGAACCCGCCAAAACCACCCGCCGGACACCGGCTTCCTTGGCGGCCCAAAGAATATTGACGGTACCGTCTACATTGACACGGTGAGTAGTGATGGGGTCCTCAACCGACCTAGGCACAGAACCAAGTGCCGCCTGATGTAAGACATAATCTACCCCCCTAACCGCTTTCCGGCACACGTCCAGATCGGTTACAGAACCAACGAAAAGTTCGAACTTACCGTGAAACTCCAACAGGTTCTCCCACTTGCCCGTTGAAAAGTCATCCAGAACCCGTACAGTATCAACTCGTCGGATAAGTTCCTCTACTAAGTGGGAGCCAATGAAGCCAGCGCCGCCTGTCACTAAATATGTAGCCATATCTTACCTCACCGCAATCTTATACTTAGGATTTTTGGACTTTGCGTTTACAGCTGTGAGCTCAGCTTGCCCCGACATAATCCCCCGGTAGCCGAATCAACTGGTGAGTGCTTCAATGGTAGTCTGTGTGCACATTAAGCCCGATAAATATAGTATACTCCTTGGTGCCAGCCTCCTTTAGTTTGTAGCTCTGCGCTGGCAACTATTGTACCAGCCTAACCTACCCACCGCTACTCGGAGCCAGCTCTTCCATTATGTCTAACTCAGTTCATCAGAAACCGAATCACCTACTTCCCGGAAACCAATTGAGATTCCAATTTCTCCGATACACCATTGCCTGGACGAAAAAGTTTCCCTTCCGGCCTTTCTTGCAACCCATTAATCGGTACATTCCGACTTACGGCCTTTCGAACAGCATCTGTATTTCCTACTTCCAACGCCGTTTTCAGCTCTTCGAGCAGTCGGTTGTATTCATCCTCCGTGATACGACGGCTATTTCTTGCCAGGTAGATCCTTTCATGCCTGGTAGCAGTCGTTTCTTCTTCCGCCGTCAGAATCTCTTCAACCAACTTCTCCCCCGGTCGAATCCCGATGTACTCGATCCTTATATCCCGTCCCGGCTCATAGCCGGAAAGCTTGATCAGATTCTTGGCGAGATCCACAATTTTCACCGGTTCCCCCATATCCACGACAAAAACTTCGCCGCCGTCACCCATAGCCCCGGCCTGGATTACCAGCTGAACGGCTTCAAGAATGGTCATAAAGTACCTGGTCATCTCGGGATGGGTCACGGTAACCGGGCCGCCCCTGGCGATCTGAGCCTTGAAGATCGGCACCACGCTACCCCAGCTCCCGAGGACGTTCCCAAAACGGACGGCCACAAATCTGCACCTAGTCGGGTGACCGTTCCGTCTTTTCATTTGTTCCGACTGCTCCCGTCGAGCAATGGTGGCAGAAAGTGAGCCAACTTCCTCTAAGGTGCCTCCAGAAGCGAAACCAGCCCGTTTAGAGCGGAAGCCCGAATCAGGAACGCCTTGAAGGTCCGCCCCGGCGACAACCACTTCGGCATGGCCGTTAGCATCGCCACCTTCAAAGCTATCCCCCGCCACAGCAACCTCCTTTTTTACCACACCGAAAGCCGTGACATCCTTGTTGAGAGCTTCTACGATGGTCTTTCGGGAGCGCTGGTCCATCAGCTGGATTATCATCTCTGCAATCCGTTTGGTAGCCCCCATTATACTTGTGGGGTTAACGGCCTTGTCCGTGGAGATGAGGACAAACCTTTCTGTCCCAAATTCTTCTGCCATTTCAGCCACATTCTTTGTGCCGAAGACGTTAGTCTTCACTGCCTCAGCCGGGTGCTGCTCCATGAGCGGAACATGTTTATAAGCGGCAGCGTGAAAGACAACTTCCGGCTCATGCATAGCAAAGACACGCCGGAGACTGGGCTTGTCCCTGATGTCGGCGACTTCTAAAACCGTCTTGACGTCAGAGAAAAGGCATTTCAGCTCAAGCTGCAATTCGTAAATGCCATTTTCCTGGTGGTCCAGTAGAACCAGCTTTCTTGGATCAAATCGTGCGATCTGACGGCATAGCTCCGAGCCAATGGATCCGCCGGCCCCAGTCACCAGCACACATTTACCGCTGAGGTAACCGGCGACCTCGGGAAGATCTATGGTAACCGGCTCCCGCCCCAGCAAATCTTCAATCCTCACCTCACGAAGGTGCTTAACCGTTACATTACCATTAATCACCTCATAGACACCCGGGAGGATCCTCAACTGAGCACCCGTATCATGGCATAGTTCAACGATCTCCTTCACCACCGAGCCGGGAGCGCTAGGCATGGCAATGATAACTTCCTGAATCCCGTTCTCTACTATAATTTCTTTAAGTTCCTTTCGGGTCCCCATAACCCGGACCCCCCCAATTTTCATCCTCTGTTTACGCGGATCGTCATCCAGCAGACCGACGGGACGGAGCTTCAATTCAGGATGTTGGCGTAGCTCCTTCAGAACCAGTGCTCCGGCTTCACCGGCCCCCACGATTAACACCCGCTTGGTGTCCGGATAACCTTTTGCCTTAATAAAGAGGATCATTCTCCGTGAAAACCGCAGAGAAAGGCGAATCCCGCCCAGACAAAGGAAGTTCTGCATCCAGGATATGACATAAGCGCTCCGCGGGAAAGCGCCGTGAAAGGCAACCAGCCCGATGAAGGCAAACAGGCCCGCCGATACTAGGGTCGCCTTGAAGACAATCGCCAGCTCATCTAGGCTGGCGTATTGCCATAAGCTATGGTAAAGGCCAAAGAGGAAGAAGACCACGAGGCTGACTGCCGAATAAATCGGTGCAATGCTAAGGTATTGTTCTATGTACCGGGTTGGAAACTCTAGATCAAAGCGGAGGATGAGCGCCAGCACAACTGAAACATTAATCATGAAAAGATCCAGGACCATGAGTATTCCTTTTTTGGTAAGCGGCTCTAGCTTTTTCAAGTACGCCACCTCCTTTGGACTGCTGCGATGGATTGCAGAAGGAAGCGAACCATCGGCTCAGTACGGTGGTGCTAGGCCTCAATTTCCAAATCACATAGACTGGCCAAGGAGTCGGATACAAGTGTTACTAAGTCCGCAATAAAACAACTCCTTAAAAGGTGGCTACCCTCATTTTTCTATTGACAGATAGTGGCATTCAACTAAGAACTATATAATGCTGTACTTGCGAATGTTTTCTATTTATAGCAAACACTCTACGCGAAAATTGTTGAACCGTATCGTCACTTACCCTGAAATTTCCTCGCCTATGAGCAACCTGGCATTTTGAATTCATTCAACAGCAGTTGCCTGTTCCCTGCCATTAATTAATGGATTTCGTGGTTGTTCTTGGGAGCGTGACTGTCAAGAAGCCTTGGGTAAATAACAGGCTTCCGACGACCGTTCCCAGTTTGTGTTAAATGGTCATTGTTAGACTGATCTCATGCATGAGCATCGAGAGACCACCCGAAGCAGTTGTTCCCGCATCTCTCATCGGGGGATGGTGTGAGTAAAGTATTCGTGGATATGGCCCTAGACCTGGAGAGTCATACCAGAGTGGGCCCGTGTCGGCATCTCTGTCAAGGCCGGCCCAATTGTTCCCCAGATCGCCGCCTGAAAAGTTCCCGTTTCGGCCGCTCGCAGTTCCGCATCCCGGCTTGAGTCACTCGGCCGCCGCCACCTCCCTTACCGGCGGTAAGGTTGTGAGTCCCGCCTTTCTCCGGTTCCTCAGCCGGTAACTCTCGCAGTGACCCCGCTGAGCTTCGGACCCCTGGCGCCACACCCACCGGGGAACTGGTCTTGAACTCTTCGCCCCAGACATCCGTACAGCTCATGCCCGACTGAGACAGGCCGGGGTTTTGTCTCAGAGCTTCAGGAGTACCCCGATGTTGTCTTTTCGATTTCCCCGACCTCGATGGCAATCGACTCGGCATCTGCTGGTTTCCAGAATAGGCGGGGATCCTAAGCGACGAAAAGCCACCCTCAGCCAAGCGCGGCCAGTGAGACGGCATTGGCGATAGAGATGCCGATCATGACCAGTTCTTTACGGGCGATATCATCCGGAGAGGCCGGATCGGTGCACGCGCCGAGGATAGCTCCAACCGAGACAAGCAGCAATGTAATGGGGATTGGTCCTCCGGCGACCAGCGCGAAGCCGCCGGCGGCTGCGAAGTAGATCACAGATGGCCAGCGGGCCGTCGATAGGCCCCAGTGGTGAGCGATCCAGGCTGGGGTGGTCATTTTCGGTGGGCGTGCTGCAAGGTCAGCCGGGATGTCGGCCAGATGGTGCTGCATGAGCCAGGCCAGACAGAAGAGCCCGTGCAGGGCACCATAGAGAATGGATTGGCGATCAATGGAGCCGGTCAGGACGAAGCAGGACCCGACCGTGCAGGCCACCACCGCTGGAAACGGAGCCAACCACTCGCCAAGGATAGGCCGATAAGCCAGGCGCAAGGGATTAGTGGTATAGGCCACCGCGGCCCAGACGCCGGTCCCCAGGAAGGCCCAGGTAACTGGTCCCAGAGTCAGTGCCAATTGGTGAGCGACCAGACCGGCTGCAACCAGAGCAAGGGCGGCGATGAGCGGCAGGTGTCTGGACGCCAACAGCCCCCGGCGGACTACCCCACTGCCCCCGGACAGACGACCGACCGAGAGCCGATCAGTCCCCGACCGCCAGTCAGCCGCATCATTGATGGCGTGAGCTGCGATGCCCTGGATGAGCCAGGCAATGGCCGCCACTGACAGCAAAAGCGGCCATCGGTGCCGGTCTTCCCCGGCCCAACTGGCCAGGGCCGGTCGATCCCAGGCCAGCGCGGCCCCAATCATCGCGGCCGACATGCTCCATGAGAGCACTGGCAGAGCCCGGGTCAGCACTGCCAGTCCTAAGATAGTTCTTCGCATGCGTTCGGCGTTCGCATAAGCCTGCCCCAGACCCTTCACGTTGCACCCCCCGGTAATCTGCCCCATATTATCCTCGACACCGGACAATACTATGCCAGCATCATCCCACCGGGGAGGGGCTCTATCTGGAGAGATTTGACCTGATCATTTCGGGGGCTGGACCGGCCGGAGCGGCGGCCGCGGCCCACGCCGCGCGCGCTGGTCTGAAGGTGCTTCTGCTGGACAAGAGCCTGTTCCCCCGGCCGAAGCCCTGTGCCGGCGGGGTCACCACCGCCGCCGTGGCTGAGCTGCCTGCGCCGCTCCCTGACCATTTGGGGCTGGATACCATCACCAAGCTGAATGCCAACTACCGCTCCAACGGCAAAGTGGTTTTCAATGGAGATCCCTTCATGGTGACCGTCGATCGACGCGCCTTTGATCAATGGATTGTCGAACTGGCGCAGGCAGCTGGAGCTTTCTTTCGCCCTGGAGTCAGGGTAGAATCGGCCGAGTCTGAAGGCGGGCTGCGCAGGGTGTCAACCAACCGGGGGAGCTTCCTGGCGCCAGTGGTCATCGGGGCTGATGGCATGGCCAGCCGACTGGCCGGTTCGGTCAGGAGGAAGTTCCGGCCCGTTGAAACCGGACTTTGTCTGGTGGCCGAGGTGGATGGTCCGCATCTGGCGGCTAGGCATCAGGGTGAGATTGTAGTAGACTATGGCGCCATGCCGAGGGGTTATGGCTGGATCTTCCCCAAGGGAGGCCGAGTAAACATTGGCGTTGGCGCCATTTGCGGACGGGGAAAAGAGCTCCGTCGTGGTCTTGAGGAGCTCTGCCGTCGCTGGGGAGTTGCTCCGGTGCCTCAGGCTCTAGGTTGCTGGCCAGTACCAGTGGGCGGGTTCTCCCGACCCCTGGCCATTTCCGGCCTTTTGCTGGCTGGGGATGCAGCCGGATTCGTCGATCCGTTCACCGGTGAAGGGATCAGACATGCCCTGGTCTCCGGCAGGCAGGCCGCGCAGGCCGCGGTCGCTATCAGCAAAGGCACCCCCGAGTGTGCCGCCCTGACTCGTTATAAAAAGGACTGCCAGGAGATGATCGAACGCGATCTCCGGGCAGCCCTCATGATCTCTCTGGGTTTCTTCGTCATGCCCAGCCTGTGCCACCGTGTTTTCTTCCACCATACCGACATCTTCGGCAGGTTGCTCAAAGTGCTCCAGGGAAGGCAGAGCTATCGTCAGCTGGTGGCATGGCTAGCCCTCAACTCTCCGTGGCTCGCCGTCAGTTCGGTCGTGCGGTCGGTAATACCTTCACCTGCTCCCTGACCCAGCGGCTCCCTGGCCACCCGGCCTGGCTGCATCAGCTGCGCCACGCGGTCTCATAACGCAGGTCCGGGTCTATCTCCTCCGCCAAGCCCCTCAAGACCGAACCCGCCCGGTCCGGCATGGCAGCCAGCACAACGCTGAGAGTGTAGCCCAGCCCCTGCCGGAGGCTGCGAAACCCCTCGCTGCGGCGGTCACCGTAGTCCATGCGTTGCGCTCCCGGAAGCCGGGGTCGGCGGCAACCGCGCCAAGGCATCCAGCAGTTCGAGGTTGGCTCGGGGACCCGGCAAGTTGCTCTCCGCCAGCAGGAACTCCTCTAGTTGCTCACCCGTATTCTTTTTCGACAGCCGGAGAGGGCTGGTACACCTCCTAGACTGCCCGCCAGTCACTCCTCATTCGTCTTAAACTACCTAAAGGTAAGCCAATAAGCAGTGCAGAAATGAAGCTTGAGGTGACCAAAGCATGTGGCAAGGACTAATCCATAGATACCGAGAGCATCTGCCTGTTTCAAACGATGATTGCGTTATCACACTGCATGAGGGAAACACGCCTCTGATTCCCCTTGATCGACTCTCTCGTCGTACACCGGGGCTTCGCCTCTGGGCCAAGTATGAGGGAGCGAACCCGACCGGGTCGTTTAAGGACCGCGGGATGACCCTAGCGGTGTCCAAGGCAGTGTCCGAGGGCGCCTGGGCTGTGATCTGCGCCTCTACCAGCAACACCTCGGCATCGGCCGCGGCCTACAGCGCCCGAGCGGGGCTGCGCTGTCTGGTTCTGATTCCTGAGGGCAAAGTGGCCCTCGGGAAGCTCGCCCAGGCCATCCACTACGGTGCAGAGATCGTGGCCATCGACGGAAACTTCGATCGGGCACTGGACATCGCTCGTGAAATCGCCGACGACTCCGGAATCACCCTCGTTAACTCACTCAACCCGTACCGGATCGAAGGGCAGAAGACCGCGGCCTTTGAGGTCTGTGACCAACTGGGCCATGCCCCCGATTATCTGGCTATCCCGGTGGGAAACGCCGGCAACATCACCGCCTATTGGAGAGGCTTTTCTGAGTATCACCGCCTTGGCCGAGTGAACAGCCGCCCCCGGGTTTTCGGATTTCAGGCCGAGGGGGCCGCACCCATCGTCCGGGGCCATCCCATTGAACGGCCGGAGACCATCGCCACGGCCATCCGCATCGGCCACCCGGCCTCATGGCGGCAGGCCGAGGCCGTCCGAGACGAGTCCGGCGGGATTATCGAGAGCGTTACCGACCAGGAGATACTGGAGGCTTACTCCCTTCTGGCCAGCGAAGAAGGGGTGTTTTGCGAGCCGGCATCGGCCGCGTCTGTGGCCGGAATCCTGAAACTCGCCAAGAGTAACTATCTGACAGGGATGTCCAGCGATGTGGTCTGTGTGCTCACTGGCAACGGTCTGAAGGACCCGGACACGGCGGTTGACCAGGCCGTAAGAGCCCCACACCGGGTTCCTGCCAACCAGGCAGCAGTCAGAAGAACCTTTGAGGAGATCATTGGCCCATGAAGGTAAAAGCCATTGTACCGGCCACCGCGGCCAATCTGGGGCCCGGGTTCGACTGTTTCGGGCTGGCCCTGGGGCTGTATAACGAGGTCACCGTAGAGTTCACCGGGCGGCCGGGCTTCTCGGTCTCGTTCAGTGGTGAGGGCAGCAGTTTTCTGCCCCACGACCAGCGGAACCTGATCTACCGTGGGCTGGTCGAGGTCTTTGAGTGGTTGGGTGAACCCCATCCCGGATTCCGGATCAGCGCCCTGAACCGCATTCCCGTCTCCCGCGGCCTGGGCAGCAGCGCCGCGGCGATCGTGGCCGGCATCGTCGCCGCCGACCGTTTCCTGGGGCAGCGCCTTAGCGCCCCCAACAAGCTGGCCCTGGCCGCCGGCATTGAAGGCCACCCAGACAATGTCGCCCCGGCTCTCTTCGGCGGGTTGGTGCTGACCTACTCGGTACCAGACGAGACCCGCTGGGAACAGCTATTCATTGGCCCGGGACTGGTTCCGGTGGTCTGTATTCCTGATCTATACGTGCCAACCGCCAAGGCGCGGGCTGTCTTGCCGGGGTCGGTCTCCTATACCTCGGCGGTCCATAACTTGGCGCGCAGCGCGCTGCTGGTACATGCCCTCTCGTCCGGGCGGTATGAGCTGCTCGGAGAGGCGATGGCCGATGCCCTCCATCAGCCCTTTCGGGCCAGGCTGGTCCCAGGGTTCGTGGAAGCAAAAAGCGCCGCTCTGGAGGCTGGCGCCTTCGGGGCTTCACTGAGTGGCTCTGGATCGACGATTCTCGCCCTCACCTCTCCGGAGAAGGCGGAGGTAGTCGGACGGGCCATGGTAGCTGTCTTTCGCCACCGGGGAACCGAAGCCAGAGCCTTGGCGCTGCCGGTGGTGACTGAGGGCGCAAGGACAGAAGTGCTCTAGGGAAATCGGGCCGATACGGGTCGGTCCTCAAAGCCTTGGGCCCCGTCCGCCGACAATGGATGACCCGTCCCCGTCGACCATCAACCGGACATGATTCTTCTTACGAAGTCCGCCCCATATTCTCTCAAGCCTTTCTCATATCCCCCCGCGTAGACCTGCTGCGGAGGATAGATGTCCCGTGCCGGTGAGTTTTGGGCCGGTACGAAGTACCCATTGTCGGGAAAGCCTTCCCGCCTGACCAGCGTAAGACCGATGGTGCTACAGGCGTTCTCAATGGTGTCCAGGACCATGGCTTTGTAGGAGGCGACTTCCGGGCCAGCCCGATGGCCGATGATTCCGTAGGGGATGCCGGTCAGAGGACCTCGGTAGTCTGGCGCGTAATAGCTGGCGAAGAAATGGCTCCAGGCGTTCCAGCAGCGCCGAGAGTTTGGCCGGGATCGGGGCGTAGTGAGGTGAGACAATGATTATGCCATCTGCCCTGGCCAGCCTGGCTGTGATCTCCGCCAGGTCGTCAACGGAGATCGCGCACCTTCCGGTGATACGGCCACAATGGCCACAGGCCTGACACGGGCGGAGTCGGCACACCAAAGCTCAATGATATCGAAGGTTGCCCCGGGGCAGGCTTCGGTCATTCCGGTCCCAGCCGCCTCCCAGAGGCGCAGGGAGTTGCTCTGCGGGCGATGAGAGGCAATGACTGCGGCAAAATGCAACGGTCTCCTCCTTTGGCGAACGGGCGTTCGGACTAATCTTATCGGTGCATCCACCAACTGTCAATGGGTAATGGTGTAGTAACCCCCGTTTATTGCAAGTCCCCATATTTGTTGATAAGTACCGACTGCCGAATGGCTTTAACTGTCATTATTTGTTACATGGTGGCTAATGTAATCTCTGCAGGCTTCAGCTGGCCGAAGTATAAATTTGCCGGTTTGTGGTGCCTAATGGCCTGGTGCGACCTCTCATAGTTGAATTGGTCAATATAGGTCCGTACCGCCCGGATATACTTCCCGGGGCTTCTGGTACTCTTCGTAATAGATTTTAGTAGCGGCCAAGGCCTGTGCCTAGCGCCGCTTTTTCTCACAGAAGAACCCCGCGTGCATCTGGTAGCCGGCGGAAGCATAGAGCTTCTGACCGACTTCGTTCTGCGCGTTTACCACCAGCCTAACACCAACCAGGCCCTGGATTTCGGCCAGCTGGTCGGCGCAGCCCAGGATGGCCCTGGCCACTCCGCGGCGACGGCTTTCACGGCTCACCCAGAGTTCATCGACCTAGAGAAAGCCGCGACGGACATCAAGTTTGGGCAGGCGGCAAATTACGCCGTAGCCGACCGGGCGACCGGCCGTATAACCGACCAACACCCACGCCCATTGGTCATCCCAGGGAAACTCATTAAGCCAGGCTGGTGCCGGACCGCGCTCCCAGAGATCCGGGTTCATTCCGGCCTCCCGCTGGTGCCAGGCGATGAGTTCCCCCACCAATCTGACTTCATCACGAGTGGCTGGTGCTGCTACTGCGCCCGGCAGAGCCAACCGACAGCGGAACCGCTCAGTGTTAGGGTAAGGCCAGCCTAGGCTCTCCACAGCAAAGCCGGAGCGGCGGTAGAAATCGACGGCGTCCTGATCGGTCTCAGCCCACACCTCGGTGAAACCGCAGACAGTAGGCAATGAGTAGATCATCGCCCGTCCGATCCCTCTGATCCGGTAGGCCGGGTCGACCGCAATGTGAGAGATCTCGCCCCGCTCGCCCTCTCCCCTAACGGCGATGACACCGACGACCTTCCCATCCTCGCGCCAGACGAAAACTTGCGGTCGGGCTGGCTGGTGAGGGTCTGAAGAGGGCGTTCGATCTTCTCGACTGGGCTGATAAAGGCTGTGGGCGATAACCGCGGCAACGCTGGAGCGCTCTGTTTCGGCCGGTTGGTGCAGGTGTCTGATCACGATGGCAGCCTCCCCAGAAGCCGGGCAATTTCTGCTTTCAGTACCGTGCCTTCTCTGCCGGGATCCCCGGTTCCTCCTTGTCTTAGGGCCTGGATCGTGTACCTGGCGGCATCGGCCCCCCAGGTGATTACCAACTGCGGCTTGACCAGTCTGATCTGCTCCCAGAGGAAACCGTTGCGTGCCTCGAATGATTGGCTAGAGATGCTGGTGTTGCCGACCTTGGCTGAGCCGCCCCGGAAGCAGAGCATGGCGTTGGTGAAGTAGACGCCGAGCTCAGTCAGGTCTCGCTTGGCCCGTTGGATGGGATCAGCTGAACCACTGCACAGCCACCTGGGGAAAAAGCGAGACTCCCAGGGTAGCATCTCTGGGCGCTCGATGGGGAAGTAGGTCTGCGTCGAGAGGGGATACCAGTCTCTGGCCACTATATGATCTGGGGGCAATCTTGCTTGTTTTCGAGCAGGAGAGCGTCGGTCCACTTGCAGATGCCTATCCGTCTCCCCCTCCTCCCTTGCGCTACCCAACACTTCCCTGAAGCTGACCGGTTTCCCTCCGTCTACTGGTCTGTTTTGGCTGGCACGACATGCCTTGGCCGAGTACTTGTTACTGACGACTATTGGGCAATACATTTATCAGAAAGTTAATGTTGTCTACTATCACCTTTAACTTCCTTTACTTTAACCGAAAAACGCCTAATTGAACGGCAGGAGTTACCGGGAGAGCGTAGAACCACCCTGTGAGCTCAAACATGACAGTCGAACGAGGAGGATGGTTAGTGAAGGAATATCTGCGCAGCCTGGTCACGGGAAAACCTGCTGACTACCTAGAGATCCGGATTGAGGAGAGCCACTTCACCTCCATTGCCTTCAAGGGTAAGGAACTGGACAATATTGGCCAGTCCATTGACTTTGGTGGCAACGTGCGGGCCCTGGTCAATGGTGGCTGGGGGTTTGTCTCTTTCAACACCCTTGACGACCTGGAGGGCAAGGTGGCCCTGGCCATTCAGCAGGCCAGAATTATCGGGGCGGCCAGCCAGGAAAAGAGTCAGCTGGTAGGCGTACCTGTGGTGGAGGATATCGTCACCCTGGCCGTGGCCTCTGACCCCCGCCTGGTCAGCCTCGAGGAAAAGAAGAACCTGATGGAGGGGTATAACGGTCTGGTCCTGAGCCATGCCGGGATCACCAGCTCCAGCGTCCGGTACTTCGACAAGTATACCAAGCTCTATTTCACCAACTCTGAGGGCACCTACATTGAGCAGGAGAAGCTCGATATGGGTGGCAACATCGCCGCCATCGCGTCTGAGGGTTCTGACACCCAGATGGGGATAGTCGGGTTTGGCGGTTCGGCCGGGTTTGATTCAGCCCGGGGCCTCGCTGACAAGGTGAACGAAGCCTGTAATACGGCGTTGGCCCTCCTCAAGGCGCCGACGGTCACTGGCGGTGAGTATACGGTGATCTGCGACCCCATTCTGGCCGGGATCTTCGCTCATGAGGCCTTCGGACACCTCTCCGAGGCTGACAATGTCTATGAGAACAAGAGCCTGCAGGAGATCATGAAGCTGGGCACCCAGTTCGGCCGGCCCTTCCTCAGCATCTATGACACGGGTCTGGATCGCGGAGCCAGGGGATACCTCAAATATGACGACGAGGGCGTGGCCACCAAGAAGACTTACCTGATCAGGGATGGCGTCCTGGTCGGTCGGCTGCACTCCCGTGAGACCGCTGGCAAAATGGGCGAAAAGGCCACGGGTAACGCCAGGGCCAAGGACTACCGGTTCCCGCCCATCTGCCGGATGCGCAACACCTGCATCGAGCCTGGTGAAGCCCCTTTTGAGGATATGATCAAAGACATCAAGCTAGGCATCTATGCCAAAGATTCCTACGGCGGCCAGACCAATGGCGAGATGTTCACCTTCAGCGCCGGCCAGGCCTACATGATTCGCGATGGAAAACTGGCCGAACTGGTTCGCGATGTCAACCTGACCGGCAATGTCTTCGACACCTTAAAAAACATTGACATGGTGGGGAATGACATGACAGTTCACGAGTCGGGCGGCGGCTGTGGCAAGGGCGGCCAGTCCCCCCTCGCCACCAGTGAGTGGTCACCGCACATCCGTATTCAGAAGGTCATCGTGGGAGGGAAGAAGTAATGGAACGCATTCTGGAACTGGCCAAGAAGAAGGGCTGCCAGGAGGCTGAAGTCTTCTACCGCAGTGAGACCGCTAGTCCAGTCGAGTTCGAGAACAATAAGCTCAAGCAGGTCCAGACCACCGCTGACTCAGGGTTTGCCCTGCGCGTCCTCAAGGATGGACGCATTGGGTTCGCCACCAGCACCAAGGAGGGCGACTATGACCTGCTGGTGGATAACGCTATCGCCGTCTCCCTGTTCGGCAATGAGCTGAAGCACGAGTTCCCGGGCTCTGCGGCGCTGCCCACAGTGAAAAACTGGGATGATCGGATTTCCAATGTGTCAGTTGAGCAGATGGTTGAGATGGGGCGCCAGATGGTTGAGATTATCCAGGAGTACGATAGTCAGGTGCTGGGTGGCGCCCGGGCAGCCCGGACCGAGACCGAGGTCTGGATCATAAACAGCCGCGGTTTTGACGCCCGCTACCGAGCTAACTCCTTCGCCCTGGCCGCCTTCGCTATTCTGGTCGAGGGCCAGAACTTCCTCACCACCTATGACTGGCAGCAGTTGGCCAAGTTCGAGGTCGACCCCGTGGGCATGGCCCGGCGGGTCGTCGAAGAGATGAAGATCGCCCGGCGGAACGCACCGATCAAATCCGGCACCTACCCAGCCATCCTCACCCCGAGCGGTCTCCTGGATTGCTTCGGCCCGATCGGTGCCTCGGTCGACGGACAGGCGGTCTACAAGGGATTGTCTCCTTGGAAGGACAAAGTGGGCCAACGGGTAGCCGCTGAGACCATCTCCATCTACGATGATGGCACATATGACTACGCGACCGGAACCAGACCCTTCGATGATGAAGGGACGCCCTCTCAGCGCACCCCTATCATCCAAAAGGGCGTTCTCAAGAACTTCCTGTTTGACCGGAAGACAGCGGCCGCGATGAAAACCTCTGCCACCGGCAATGGCAAGCGACCACGCCTAACCAGCCCGGTGTCCATCTCGTCGACCACCGTGGTGATGGAACCCGGTGACTCCTCCTTCCAGGCCATGGTGGCCGGGATGAAGGAGGGCGTGATCATCGATAGCCTGATGGGTGCCTGGGCCGGTAACCCCTATAGCGGGATGGTCAATGGCAATGTCCAGCTCGGGTACAAAGTGGAGAACGGCGAGATTGTGGGACGGATCAAAGACTGCATGTTCTCTCTCAACCTGTTTGAAGCCCTGCTCAGTGGCATCGTTGCCATCAGCCAAGAACGTAGGTTCCGCGGTGAGTCGGTAGTGCCATATGTGATGATCGATGCTGGGGGAATCAGCACCAAAAGCTAGTGATAGGGCTGCTATGCGGCCCTGGTGCAGGCAATGGTCGGCGCTGGAAAGGTCACGGCCGCCATCTGCGCCGGTTCCCAGATGCTGACCGGAGCCAATGGGAGCGTTTTGCGGGCAAGTAATCCAGAAGCTATAGATCGGCCAATGCCCCGCTGTGGCGGGGCATTGCTTATCGGCCGGTTATTTCAGCTCATCTCAGGTACTGTCCCGGATCGATGGGTTCTCCCTCCTGGTATATCGCGAAGTGGAGGTGGGGGCCGTCGGCCACTTCGTAGAGGGCCGTGTTGCCCACCTTCCCGATCTCATCTCCGGCCGCCACCCGGTCGCCCGGGTTCACTCTGGCGATAAGCAGCGCGCCATAAAGGGTCTGCAACCCATTCCCGTGGTCGATGATTACCGTCAGGCCGGTTTCGTCACGCCGTTCGACAGCCCGCACTGTGCCTGGCAGGGCAGCTGTCACCGGGCTGCCCTCAGCAGCTTTGATATCCACACCGGTATGCATCCGAAACTCGCCCAGCGTCTTAGAGTAGCTCCAGCCGAAGGGAGTCAGTACCACTCCGGTGACCGGCGGTCTCAGGCTGCGCAGAGACACGGCGGGAGCGGCTGCTTCGTCGAGCGCGGCCGCCGGCTCGGAGGGCGGCGGACTAGCCCCGCCCTGGCTACCGGCATCGGATACGGGCTGAGGATCGGTCGTGGCGGGCCGGGCATTGTCGTCGGGATCGGCCGCAGTTTGGCTGCCGGAGCTGCCTGGCCGATCGGCCGGCTCCAGCAGCCCCATCTCGATGGTCCCCGCGGCATCGGGGCCCCCGATGAGCCGGTTGGCCCAGTGCCGGTAGATCTGGGCACCCACCGGGATGGCCAGAAGAAAGAGAGCCAAACACAACATGACCAGGCGCCGCCCATCGGGTTGCCAGCGGTTGTCACGCAGCCAGAGCCGGTTGAAGCGGGCGCTAAGGGCTGTACCTATCCTGTGCAGGGGATTAACCATTACCTTACCACCTCGCCACTATCCTCTCCAAGTTTTTCCTCGTCTATACCCACAAAGGCAGAAGCCCGGCCGAAGCCGGGCCCCTGCCTCAGTGCATTTAGCGGTGCAGTTGAGGCATTCCGTTGGCCGCCGCCTCGGCCTAGTCTCCGAACATTGGTATTATCTCCACTCCAGTATAGTAGTGTTTGAGGATCTCCTCGTACCCGTATCCCTGCTTGGCGAAACCATCAGCGCCATACTGGCAGAGCCCGACGCCGTGGCCGTAGCCCTTGGTGGTTACGGCCAGCGAGTCACCGCTAACCTGGAAAGTCATCCCGGTTGACTTTAGCCCCAGCTTAAGCCGAAAATCGGTCCCCCTCAGCTCCGCCTCGCCCAACCGCAGGCGCTTTACCTTCCCCGACTGGCTCTGCTCTAGGATCTGCACCACCGGCTTGGAGCCGGAGGCACTAAGTACACCCACCTCGGGGCCAAAGGCTGCCACCAGGTCGCTGAACCTGAAACTGGTGGTCTCAACAAACTTCTCAGCCCCCCGGTCGTGGGGACAGGCAACACTCCGCAGGTAGGGGGTGGCATTCTGCCAGACATCCTCCGAGTTCTCAGTCCGCCCACCACAGCAGGAGTGGAACACCGGGTCAATTGGTTCGCCACGATAGACAATGATCAGCCCGGCCGTGGATTTCACCGCCTCTTCAATCTTAGCCCAGTTCTTGGCGAAAGAGAAGTAGCCCCACCGCTCCCGCATGGTATCGGCTGAGGCCCAGGCCTGACCCTCAGTGGGATTAGTGGATATATCAGCCTCGGGATGGCTCAGGCAACCGACGCCGCCAAAGATCTTCATCCGCCGGATGGCAAAGGTGCGGGCGGCTACCGCTTGGGCCTTGAGTGCCTCCAGCTCGAAGGAGGCCGGCATCTCGGCAGCCACCACTCCCTTTAGGTACTCCTCCAGTTCCATGGTCTCGACCTGGCCGGTGTCCTCGCGCCACACCTTGATCATTACCGCCCCTGGCGGCGGATCGGGCGGCCGGTAACTGATGTCTTTGGGGACAAACCCGCCGGTAATAGCGGCCGGCAACATAATGACTACCGCCACTACCAACACAATGGAAGGGAGGATAAGCTTCTTCAAGACGCGCAGACCCCCTTGTTGGCCAAGCCTTCCTACACCGTATATGCGGTAGGAACAGGCGCTAGACCAACCCGGGGGTCAATTCTCCCGTCGCTCAATGTCGGCCCCGAGAGCCCTCAGCTTGCCGACGAAATCCTGGTAGCCCCGGTCCAGGTGACTGACTCCACTCACCGAGGTCTCACCATCGGCCGCTAGACCGGCCAGGACCAACGCCGCCCCAGCCCTTAGGTCAGTGGCGGTAACCGGTGCACCAGTTAACTGCTTAGTCCCGCGGATGACAGCACTGCGCCCATCGATCTTGATGTGCGCACCCATCCGCTTCAACTCGTCCACATGCATGAACCGGTTCTCGAAGACCGTTTCTGTCACTACACTGGTTCCCTCGGCCAGAGTCAGCAGGGCCATGATGGGTGCCTGCAAGTCAGTGGGAAAACCGGGATGCGGCAGGGTCTTTACATCCAGGGGCTCAGGCCGCTCGGGGCCGATCACCTCCAGTTCGCCGCCGGCCAGTTCGCGGATTTCGCACCCCGCCTCCCGTAGCTTGGCCATGATGGGCTTCAGGTGGTCGGTGACGATATTATCCACTACCACCCGCCCTCCGGTGATCGCTGCCGCCACCATATATGTGCCGGCTTCAATGCGGTCAGGGATCACACTGTAACGCGCACCAGACAGCCCGGAAACTCCTTCTACCTTGATGACCCGGGTGCCGGCCCCCCTGATCCTGGCCCCCATGGCCGAGAGGAAGTTGGCCAGGTCGACAATCTCGGGCTCTTCGGCCGCGTTCTCCATAACAGTGGTGCCTTGGGCCAGGGTGGCCGCCATCATGATGTTCTCGGTGGCGCCGACACTGGGGAAGTCCAGGTAGATCGGGGCGCTAACCAGGCGCTCAGCCCGGGCCTCAATAAAGCCGTGGCCAATGTAAACCTTAGCGCCCAAGGCCTCGAAACCTTTGAGGTGAAGGTCAATGGGACGGGTGCCGATGGCACACCCCCCGGGCAGGCTCATCCGGGCCCGGCCAAACTTGGCCAAGAGCGGACCCATCACCAGAAAAGAGGCGCGCATCCGGCGCACCTCTTCGTACGGGGCCTCAATCCGGTCGATCCCGCGGGGGTCAATAGTCAGGCTCCCGTCAATATACTCATTGCTAGCACCCAGGCATTCCAGAACGCGGCAGATAGTGCGGACATCCTCCAGATTCGGAACATCCTCAATGGTTACCTCCCCCTCTGCCAGCAGCGAGGCGGCAATGATGGGCAGGACGGCGTTCTTCGCACCATCGATCCTGACCCAGCCTTCCAGGCGTCGGCCACCGCGGGCGACGATCCGCTCCATGGAGACCCCCCTACACTTCCTTCCATATACATCCTATTCTTGACATAATGCCACCTATCTATACTTTTGCCACTAACTGATGTAATCATCCGGGCGCGAGCCGGTGAAGCCATAGTAATAGGCGATAGCATCAGCGATGCGCCGGGCGGCCTCACCATCACCGTAGGGATTCCGGGCCTGAGCCATGGCGGCATGGGCTACCGGATCTGTCAGGAGCCTGTGCGCTTCGCCGACAATCCGGTCGCGGTGGGGTCCGACCATCTTGACCGTACCAGCCACCACCGCTTCGGGGCGCTCGGTGGTATCCCGACAGAGCAATACCGGAACACCCAGGGCCGGTGCCTCTTCCTGGGCGCCCCCGGAATCGGTAATCAGGATCCGCGCGGCATTCATCAGATTGGACCACTCCGGATAGTCGAAGGGATCGTAGATATGGACGCCCGGCACTCCGGCCAGCACCCGGCGGAAGACAGCTCCGGCCTCGGGGTTGAGGTGGGCCGAAACCACCGTCTCCACCTCGGGATGTGTCACCGCGATCTCCCGGACGCTCTCAGCAATTTCAACCATGGGCGCGCCGAAGTTCTCCCGCCGGTGGCACTCAACCAGCACTATAGGGCGGCCAGCACCAATCAGCTCATTCAGGGACTGGTCACGGAAGCGGTAGTCGGCTCGTATCGTCCAGAGCAGGGCATCAATGACCGAGTTGCCGGTGACGAAAATGGATTCCGGACCGATCCCCTCGGCCAGCAGGTTCCGGCGCGAGGTGAGGGTTGGGGCGAAGTGGAGGTCGCCCACCACATCGGCCAGGCGGCGGTAGATCTCCTCCGGGTAGGGGAACCACTTGTCAAAGCTGCGCAAACCGGCCTCGACACGGCCAATCTTAGCCCCCCGGTTAAACGCGGCCAGGCTGGCGGCAATGGTGGTGGCGGTATCGCCATGTACCAGCACCACGTCGGGTTGTTCAGAGGCCAGCACCCCGTCGAGCCGTTCGATAGTGCGCGAGAAAATGGCGTTGAGGGTCTGGCGCTCCTGCATGATGGCCAGGTCGTAGTCGGGGCGTAACTGGAAGTGGGTGAGCACCTGGTCCAGCATCTCCCGGTGTTGCCCGGTGACGGCCACCCGGCTCTCGAAATAGTCGCGTCCGGCCAGTTCCCGGACAACGGGCGCCATCTTGACGGCCTCGGGCCGTGTCCCGAAGACCGACAGGATCTTCAGCTTGTTCAAAGGACTAATCCTCCTGATGGAACCCTATTCACCGAAGGCGACCAGGGCCACCCCTGCTTCGGACAGGAGCTTGGCAGCCAGGTCGTGCGGATAGGCTTCGCGGTAGACCACCCGTTCGATGCCAGCATTGATAATCATCTTGCTGCAGATGAGGCAGGGCTGGACGCTGGAGTAGATGGTGGAACCCCGCAGGCTGATCCCGTAGAGGGCCGCTTGGATAATGGCATTCTGCTCGGCGTGGAGCCCTCGGCAGAGTTCGTGGCGCTCACCGGAAGGGATGTTCTGCTCCTGCCGCAGGCACCCCGTCTCCGCGCAATGGGCCAGGCCGGTGGGGGCTCCGTTATAGCCGGTGGAGAGAATGCGCTTCTCCTTGACCACCAGCGAGCCAATCTGCCGCCGCAGGCAGGGGGAGCGGCGACCAACCACCGCGGCCATCTCCATGAAGTAGGCGTCCCACGAGGGGCGCATAGCCTCTCCCTCCCAAAATGGGGATGAATCCCGGATCCCATCCCCGTGGCTCGTTCTCGTCTCTAGTATGGTAGCGGGAAGCGGGCGCAGAGGGCTTTTACCCGGCCGGCCACCTCCAGCTTGACCGCGTCGTTGTCGGCATGGCTGAGGATGGTATCCATGATCTCGGCGATCTCGGCCATCTCGCCCTCGCCCATGCCCCGGGTGGTAACCCCAGGAGTGCCGATGCGGATACCGCTGGAGATGTTGGGCGGCTGGGGATCGAAGGGGATGGCATTCTTGTTGACGATAATCCCGGCATCGTCCAATGCCTTCTCAGCATCCCGCCCGGTCAGCCCCTTACTCCTCAGATCCACCAGCATCAGGTGGTTGTCGGTACCGCCCGAGGTCAGCCGATAACCGCGCTTCACTAGCTCTTCGGCCAGCCGCTTGGCGTTGGCCACGACCTTCCTCTGGTAATCCTTCCACTCATCGGTCAGGGCCTCCTTGAAGGCCACGGCCTTGGCGGCGATAACATGCATCAGGGGACCGCCCTGGATCCCGGGGAAGACCGCCTTGTCGATCTGCTTGGCGTACTTCTTCTTGCACAGGATCAGCCCGCCGCGGGGTCCTCGAAGGGTCTTATGGGTGGTGGTGGTGACGAAGTCGGCGTGCGGTACCGGGCTGGGATGGACCCCGGCCGCCACCAGGCCGGCAATGTGGGCCATATCGACCATCAGGTAGGCGCCTACCTCGTCGCAAACCTGGCGCAGCCGGACGAAATCGATGACCCGGGGATAGGCGCTGGCGCCGGCCACAATTATCCTGGGCTGGCACTCCCGGGCCGCCTGCAGCACTTCGTCATAGTCAATGGTCTCGGCCTCCTGGCTGACCCCATAGGAGACGAAGTTGAAGTACTGGCCAGAGAAATTGACCGGGCTGCCGTGGGTCAAGTGGCCGCCGTGGGCCAGGTTCATGCCGAGCACTGTATCACCCGGCTTGATGGTGGCGAAGTAGACTGCCATATTGGCCTGGGCGCCCGAGTGGGGCTGGACATTGGCGTGCTCGGCACCGTAGAGCTCCTTAGCCCGGTCTCGGGCCAGGTTCTCCACCACGTCCACACACTGGCACCCACCGTAGTAGCGTCGCCCGGGGTACCCTTCGGCGTACTTGTTGGTCATCACCGAACCCTCGGCCTCCATCACCGCCAGACTGACAAAGTTCTCCGAAGCGATGAGGCCGATCTTCTCCTGCTGCCGCTGGATCTCAAGGTCGATAGCTTCTCTGACTTCCGGGTCGACTTCCCGCAGGGGTCTGTTGTTCAAGCTCGGCAACCTCCCTATGTGGTCTTGGTTATCGTCTCTTCACTGTAAACCGCCCGCTGCCCGCCAATGAGTCTGGGACGAGTCCGGGCCATGGTCAGCCGGGCCTCGCCGATACGGTCGATGGATAGCCGGACGGGGACCGCTACCGGTTTTAGGTGCATGCCAATGAGGACACTGCCAATATCCAGGCCGGCATGGGCCTGGATGCTCTCTACCACCACTGAATCGCCGAAGCGTTCCATAGCCATGGCGGCCAGGGCGCCGCCGGCCTTGGGCACAGGACGGACGCTAACCCGCTCCAGCCCGTAGGCCCGCATGGTATCGCGCTCCACCACCAGGGCCCGGTTAAGATGCTCGCAACACTGGACCGCCAGGCGGATTCCGGCGGCCCTGGTCTCCTCATCCAGTGCCCGGAACACACTGGCTGCCACCTGGGTGCTGCCGGCGCTACCGACCCGCTTGCCCAGGATCTCACTGGTACTGCAGCCAACCACCAATATTTCGCCGGCCTCCAGCCGGGCCACCTCCAGAAGGCCCCGCACCGCCTGGCGCACCTGGTCTTCAATAGCTGTCAGGTCAGTCTCCAGAGCTTCTTTCTCCATCAGCCAGCCGTCCCCTCCTCCAGAGCCTTGATCTTATTAACCCGCCGTTCGTGGCGGCCTCCGGAGAAGCTCGCGGCCAGCCAGGTGCGGATGATCTCCTGGGCTACACCCGGCCCGACAATGTCGGCTCCCAGGCAGAGAACATTGGCATCGTTATGCTCCCGCGACATGCGGGCCGAGTATGGGTCGCTGCAGACCACGGCCCTCACCCCCGGTATCTTGTTGGCGGCAATGGCCATACCGACACCGGTGCGGCAGAAGAGGAGCCCCAGGTCGGTTTCGCCCGAGGCCACGGCGCGGCCGACACGGGCGGCGAAGTCCGGGTAGTCCACCGACTCCGTCCCGTAGGTGCCCAGGTCCTCAGGCTGGTGCCCGAGCTCCTGCAGTAGCTGGATTAGGGCTTGCTTGAACTCAACGGCCCCGTGGTCACATCCAACGGCAATCTTCATCGCTTTTCTCCCTCCTGCGCTTCTCCGGCCGGGAAGAGCCGGTCCACCAACTCTCTGATGAGGCGGTCGAGCTGATCAGCGGTCTGACGGTACAGCTCGGTGTCACCACCGAAGGGATCGCTGATATCCTCGCTGTCGCCGGGAGGAGCCCCGCCCAGTTCCTTCAGATAGGCCCTGAGCGTGTGAATCTTCTCCCGGGCCTCCGGCAGCATCTCCACCAGCCGGTCGCGGTGACGGCCGGTCATGGTTAACACCAGGTCGGCCTGGCTCAGCAGGCTCTCAGTAACCGGATGGGAGCGATGGTGGGTTAGATCCAGCGCTCGCTCGCGCATGACCTCGATAGCCTGCGGACTGGCCAGGTCGCCTTCGACGGCGTCGGTGCCAGCCGAGAGCACCTCCACCTGGTCTGCTCCGGCCCCCAGGCGCTGGGCCAGGTGTTTGCGGAACAGGGCCTCCGCCATGGTACTGCGGCAGGTGTTACCGGTGCAGACCAAGAGAATTCTGGTAGGCATGGTAGTCCCCCTCCTCCACGTCCTCTATTTTATACCATGCCGGGCCGGAATAAAAGAAAGGGGAGGTCCGCGACCTTACAGAAGGAGTTAATCTGGTATAATCAGCTGGAGACTGGGCAAACAGACGCCCCCGGTCTTCCGCACCATTGTCGCTGAGGGCTACCGCTACGGCCTCTACACCATTCTGCAGGTGGACCACCCTGGCTTCGACACAACTGTTGACCGTTCGACAGTTTTCACCCATTGTCACAGGTTGTGGATGGGATATAATCGGTTTCGTGAGCTGAAATACGAAGGAGCCGTGAGTCAAAGCAATGAACAGGCTATCTGATCTTGAGCTGCAGATCGAAGACTGCCGGCGCCGGATTTGTCGGCAGGCCGACGGAAACTGCAGCCGACTGACAGACGGTGACACAGTGCGGCTGAGCCAGGAACTCGACCTTCTCATCATGGAGTATCTCCGGGAAAAACGCGAGGGGGGAGCCTCAGACAGGTCATGACCCGGTGTCCCCAGGGAATGGCGCAAAACTATCGGATCCCGTTCTTTACTGGCGGGATCCTTTTCTGTTGCCCCGGGGCGGCCCTTGATCACCTGTCCCCAGCCTCAACCACCCTCCTGGCTGCCTTGCGCAACCGGTTCATGACAGCCCGCCCCAACCCAACCTCGGGATAGCCCTCGGCCAGGATGACCTGGACGCCCTCCTCATCGAACTGCCGCAGCGCGGCGAAGAGCCCCTCGGCTACCTCCGGGAGGTGCTGGCGGCGGCCGGCTATCAGCACCAGCGCCCCGGGTGGATAGCCTCCGGCGTTCTCGGCACTGGCCAGAACCCCCACCCGGATCCCCGCCTCCAGGAGGCTCTGCGCCTCCCGCTGGATCCAGCGGCTGACCTCTTCCGGGGTCCCGGTGACCAGGGTGAGCCGGGCTTTAGGGGCATAGTGCGCGTACTTCATCCCCGGTGCCTTGGGGGTCTCCGGTCCGGGTCCACCCTCCACCCGGATAGGGCCAATGACCTCCTCCAGCTGCTCCAGAGTGATGCCGCCCGGCCGGAGCAGAGCTGGCGGATGGGTAGTCAGGTCGAGTACCGTGGATTCCACCCCCAAAGGGGTAGCTCCGGCGTCGATTAAGCCATCGATGCGCCCCCAGAGGTCGGCCCGGACATGGTCGGCCCGGGTAGGGCTGGGCCGACCCGACCGGTTAGCGCTGGGCGCGGCCAGTGGCCTTCCGGTCAGTTCGATCAGGCGCAGGGCCACCGGATGGTTAGGCTGTCGCACTGCTACTGTGGCCAGTCCGGCGGTGACTTCATCGGGAACCACTGGTCGGCGCGGCAAGATCAGGGTGAGGGGGCCCGGCCAGAAGGCGCGGGTCAGCCCCCGGGCCAGGGAAGGGATGGGGTCGGCCAGCCCGGACAGGGCTAGGTCCGAGGCTATATGGAGAATGAGGGGATTATCGGCGGGACGGCCCTTGGCCTGGAAAATGCGGCGAACCGCCGCCGGGTTTAGGCCATCAGCCCCCAGACCGTAGACGGTTTCGGTGGGAAAGGCTACCGTCGCGCCCTGGCGCAACAGGGAAGCCGCCTCGGCGAGGGCGCGTTCATCATCCGGGGTACCGGTGAGGGTCCAGATCCGGGTCAACCCGAGCCTCCCTCGTCGGTGTCCGGCGCCAGACCAATGGCGGTCTCTACCGGCAGGACAAAGAGGATCCCTTTACCGGGTTCGGTGAGATCACCGACAATTTGCTGAATAACCTGAATGGCCCGTTGCAAGACATCATCGCTCTCTATTACTGAAAAGATGGTGAGATTGTGGGGTCTCGCCTTCTCCAGGGACTTCATGAGGCCAGCGATTAGCGGCAGGAGGTGACTTCCCTCCATGACTGTCCGGCCCATGCCGACACTCTCCATAATGGTGGCGCCCTTGACACCCACCTCCTGGAGAGCGGTCAGCACCCAGTTGAGGTATTCCTCTTCGTTCAGGACCAGAAAGAGAACCTTCATCGCTTCGCCCCCTCTGCCGCTGTAGTTCATCTCCTTATTCCACACCGCCTGAGTGTATTCCTTTCGCCCCACCACATGCCGGTCCAGAGCAGCCAGGTCCCGGATGACCCTGACTGCCCCCAGCCCCGCCTGGGCGAACAGCCCGGTCACAGCTGCCGCCTGTCCGGCACCGATCTCCACCCCCAGGTAGCCCCCTGGCGCCAATCGGGCAGCGGCTGCGGGCACCAAACGCCGGTAGATAGCCAGCCCGTCCGGGCCGCCATCCAGAGCCAGCCTCGGCTCCTGCCTGACCTCCTCCTGGATCCCGGCCAATTCCGGGGTTGCGATATAGGGCGGGTTGCAGACTATGACATCCCACTGCCGGTCAGCGGGGAAGGGGTCCATCAGGTCGCCCACCAGCCAGTGGAGACGCTCAGCCACTCCGTGACGGCTGGCATTGTCCCGAGCTACCTGGATCGCCTGGGGCGATAGGTCACTGGCCCATACCTCCCAATGCGGCCGCAGCCGGGCCAGGGAGATGGCGATGGCGCCACTCCCGGTACCGACATCGGCTACCCGGGCGGTAGCCGGTAGTGGCCAGCCCAGCACGGTCTCCACCAGCAGTTCGGTCTCGGGTCGCGGGATCAATACTGGCCGGTCGACACCAAAGCGCAGCCCCATGAACTCAGTATATCCAAGTATATACTGGAGCGGCTCCCGACGGCTGCGCCGGGCGATGCGTTCCCGGTAGCAGGCCAATTCACCCGCTGGAACTGCCTCTGACGCGATGAGCGGCAGTTCGAGGACAGGCCGACCCAACAGGTCGGCCAGCAGCAACTGGGCATCCCAGTCGGCCGCCGGTACCTCGTGCTGCCGCAGTATGCGTTCTCCCTCCTGGAGGACTTCCCGGACCGTCAGGTTCATGGTCCTCCCCCTTCATCATTTCCTAAGCCTCGTAGCTGGCTGACCTGAGCTTTTCGGCCTGGTTGTTGGTGACCAGGGCATCAATGATCTCATCCAGGTCGCCGTCGAGCACCCCACTGAGGCGATGGGTGGTCAGGCCAATACGATGGTCGCTCACCCGGCTCTGGGGGAAGTTGTAGGTGCGGATCCGCTCGCTGCGGTCGCCGGTTCCCACCTGGGAGCGGCGGAACTGGGCCAGCTCGGCCTGCTGCTGCTCCATGGCAATATCGTAGAGCCGGGCCCGGAGGACCCGCATTGCCTTCTCCCGGTTCTTGATCTGGGACTTCTCGTCCTGGCAAGAGATGGCAATACCGGTGGGCAGGTGGGTGATGCGCACCGCCGAGTACGTAGTGTTCACGCTCTGGCCACCGTGCCCGCTGGCGCAGAAGGTATCCACCCGCAGGTCGTTGGGGTTGATCTCAATCTCTACCTCTTCGGCTTCGGGCATAACCGCCACCGTCACCGTAGAGGTATGGATGCGCCCACTGGCCTCGGTGTCTGGCACGCGCTGCACCCGGTGGACACCGCGCTCGAACTTGAGCCGGCTGTAGGCGCCATCACCATCGATGTTGAAGATGACCTCTTTGTAGCCTCCGATCCCGGTGGGGTTGGCACTGAGAACTTCGGTCTTCCAGCCCTGCCGCTCGGCGTAACGGGTGTACATGCGGAAGAGATCGGCGGCGAAGAGGGCGGCTTCGTCGCCGCCAGCCCCGGCCCGGATCTCCATGATCACACTCTTCTCATCATTGGGGTCGCGCGGCAAGAGGAGGATCTTCAGTTCCCCGGCCAGCAACTCTTCCTGCTCCCGCAAGGTCTTCAGCTCGGCCTCAGCCATCTCCCGGATATCTGGATCCTTTTCTTTGAGCATCTCCCGGGCACCCTCAATCTCCTCCATCACCCGGGAGTACTCCCGGTACTTATTGACCAGGGGTGTCAGGCGCGAATGCTCCTTGCCGCATTTCTGGAGCTCCTCGGGGTTACCCAGGACTTTGGGGTCGGCCAGGAGCCGGGTTAGCTCCTCGTAACGCTCCTCTACTGCTTTGAGCTTATCAAGCATGGTGGGCTCCCTCCGTTTTTTGCATATCGCGGACTGTCTTCAGGGCGGCGATGGCCACCTCTAGCATGGAGTCATCCGGTTCGCGGGTGGTCAGACGCTGCAGAGCTAAGCCCGGGGCCAGAGCCGATTTTACCCAGGGTGAGCAACTGGCACCGGCCAGCCGGGTGATCTCGTAAGCCAGCCCGGCAATAAAGGGCAGGGCCGCCAGGCGGATAACCAGGCGCATCCACCAGACGGGCCAACCAAAAAAGGAGAAGAAGGCAATGGCAATCACCATCACATAGAGCATGAAAGCCGTACCACAGCGCGGATGGAGCACCGGATAGCGGCGTACCCGCTCGACGGTGAGCTCTTCACCAGCCTCCAGGGCGTTGACCGTCTTGTGTTCGGCCCCGTGGTAGGCGAAGAAACGCTGGATATCCTCCAGGCGGGCGATGATGGCAATGTAACCCACGAAGAGCCCGACGCGCATCAGGCCCTCTAGGAGGTTCAGCCAGAACCCGACAGGTATCTGGCGCTGGAGCCAGCCGGCTACCAGGGTGGGGGCCAGTATGAAGATGACGGTAGCCAGCCCGAAGGAGAGGACCACCGAGAGGACCATGTCCTTCTTGGTCAGTTCCTGCTCGTCGGGAGCAGCCTGGTTGGCCGACCACATCAGGGCGCTGATCCCGATGCTCAGCATCTCGACCAGGGCCACCGAACCGCGCACCAGCGGCCAGCCGAGGATGGGGCAGCGGCGGGCAATGGGCTGGAGCTCCTGGCGCTTGATGACCACCTCGCCGTCGGGTCGGCGGACGGCGGTGGCAACTGCGCGGCCGCCCCGCATCATGACCCCTTCCATGACCGCCTGGCCGCCGTAGACCGGGTTAGCCATGCTCGGCCTCCTCTCTGCAAACTCAGAAAAAGCAGAGCGGCAGCGCCCTGCTTTTCCCCGTCAGACTGTATGCGTTACTACTTGCCGTCAGCCTTGGTGTAATCGGTGCCGAACTTCTTCTTGAACCGTTCAACGCGGCCGCCGCGCTCTACCACTAGGCTACGGCTACCAGTGTAGAAGGGATGACAATTGGCGCAAACCTCCACCTTGATGCCCTTCTTGGTTGTACCGACTTCGTAGACCGCGCCACAGGCGCAGGAGATAGTTGTTTTTTCGTACTTAGGATGGATCTTTTCCTTCACGAAGCCCACCTCAATTCCTGCAAAGTCACTTTACAATTATAGCATAACAAGGAGGTTTGTCAAAGAAATCGACGGGGTATGTCATTGTCCTCAGGCGGACGGCGCCGGGGAAAGGGAAAACGGTGCTTCAGGCCGAGACTTCCTTGGCCACCTGCTTCAGGAAAGCCTCATTGCTCTTAGTCTTTGCCAGCCGGTTAATAAACAGCTCGGTCATATCCTGGTTCTGGTTGGCCAGGTGCCGCCGCAGGGCGTACATGATCTCCAGTTCCTCGGGGGAGAGGAGCAGCTCCTCCCGGCGGGTGCCCGAACGCTTGATGTCGATGGAGGGGAAGATCCGGCGCTCGAACAGCTTCCGGTCGAGGTGCAGCTCCATGTTGCCGGTTCCCTTGAACTCCTCGTAGATAACATCATCCATGCGACTCCCGGTGTCCACCAGGGCAGTGGCCAGGATGGTCAGGCTGCCGCCCTCTTCGATGTGCCGGCCGGCGCCGAAGAATCGCTTCGGCTTATGCAGGGCAGCTGGGTCCAAGCCGCCGGACAGAGTGCGCCCACTGGGCGGGATAACCAGGTTGTAGGCCCGGGCCAGGCGGGTAATGCTGTCCAGCAAGAGTACCACATGCTTCCTGTGCTCCACCAGGCGTTTGGCCCGCTCCAGCACCATCTCGGCCACCCGGATGTGGTTCTCGGGGAGCTCATCAAAGGTCGAGGCGGTTACCTCGCCTTTCACCGAACGCTGCATGTCGGTGACCTCTTCCGGGCGCTCATCGATGAGCAGCACCATCACGGTGACATCGGGGTAGTTATCGGTGATGCTGTTAGCGAGCATCTTGAGCAGAGTGGTCTTGCCAGCTTTGGGCGGTGCCACAATCAGCCCCCGCTGGCCGCGGCCAATGGGGGCCACCAGGTCGACTACGCGCTCGGCCAGGCGATGCTCTTTAGTCTCCAGGATGAAGCGGTCTTTGGGGAAAACCGGAGTTAACGAGTCAAAGTGGATTCGCTCGGGCATCTTGTCCGGGCTCTCGCCATTAACTGCCTCCACCCGCAGAAGGGCGAAGTAGCGCTCACCTTCCTTGGGCTTGCGGGCCTGACCGTTGATGTAGTCGCTCTGGCGCAGGTCGAAGCGGCGGATCTGGGAGGGAGATACATAGATATCCTCCCGGCTCGGCAGGTAGCCAATGGGCCGGAGGAAGCCGTAACCCTCTTCCATGATATCCAGCACGCCCTGTGCGAAAAGCAGGCCGCCCCGCTCGGTGCGGGCCTTGAGGATCTCCATCACCAGCTCGCGCTTGCGCAGAGCGCTATAGCCGGCAATGTCCAGTTCACGGGCGGTCTTGTATAGCTCGGTCAGGGTCTTGCTCTCCAGATCGGTAATGTTCATGCGGGAATCCTCCGTGGGTTGATCGGGTGGGGTTTTTCCACTGTTAATTCTAGCCATACCTCACCATCCTTATGCCCGGTTATTGAGCTTCTTCCAGTCAGCCAGGAAGCGGTCGATCCCCTTGTCGGTCATGGGGTGGGCGATCATCTGCTCGATGACCTTGTAGGGGACGGTCGCGATGTCGGCGCAGGCCAGGGCCGCCTCGGTGACATGGAGCGGGTGGCGGATGCTAGCGGCGATAATCTCGGTGGTCAGGTCATGGACGTGGAAGATCTCCACAATGTCCCTGATTAACTGCATCCCGTCGTGGCCAATATCGTCCAGGCGCCCGAGGAAGGGGCTGACATAGGTGGCACCGGCCAGGGCAGCCAGCAGGGCCTGGTTGGCCGAGAAAACCAGGGTAACATTGGTCTTGATCCCTTCAACCCCCAACCGTTTAGTGGCCTTGAGCCCTTCGGCAGTCATGGGGACCTTGATCACTACATTGGGGTGGATGGCGGCCAAGACCCGAGCCTCCTCCACCATGCCGTCGGCCTGCAGGGCAATGACCTCGGCACTGATGGGGCCGTCCACGATCCCGGCGATCTCCCGGACTACCTGGTGGAAGTCACGCCCCTCCTTGGCTACCAGCGACGGGTTAGTGGTAACTCCGGCGATAACGCCCAGATCGTTGGCGGCGCGAATCTCCGCTAGGTTGGCTGTATCAATAAACAGTCTCATGGCTTTTCTCCCTCTCTTGTAGGCTATTTCTTCAGGCGCAGGATCTGGCGGGCTTCGTCGGGGGTGGCCACCGGCCGGCCCAGTTCAGCGGCCAGGCGGGCGATGCGGGCGACTAGCTGCGCGTTGCTTTCAGCGAGGACGCCCCTACTATAATAGACATTATCTTCAAATCCCACACGCACATGTCCACCAAGGATAATGGCCATGGCGCCCAACTGTAGCTCGGCCCGGCCAATACCCGCCACCGACCAGGTGCAGCCCTCGGGGATCAGCTCTACCAGGTGGAGCAGGTTCTTGGGGGTGCCCGGAATGCCCCCGGGGACGCCCATCACCAAATCGAAGTGAGCCGGGAGGTCAATTAGTCCCTTCTTGGCCAGACGCCGGGCGTTGTCGATGAAACCAACCTCGAAGACCTCAATCTCCGGGACAACCCCCTGCTCCCGCATGGCGCGGGCGAAGGTTTCGATGGTCTCGGGCGGGTTGTAGAAGACTCCGTCGCCGAAGTTGACAGTGCCTGTGGTGAGAGTGGCCATCTCTGGCCCGGCGTAGATGGGCTGGATCCGCTCCTCGGCGGTCATCCACACCGCGCCGCCGGTGGAAACCTGGATGATAATATCGCACTTCTCCCTGATCAGGCCGATGGTTTCCTCGAAGATGGCCTTGTCCTGGGTCGGTTCGCCGTTAATATCCCGGACATGCAGGTGGGCCAGGGCGGCCCCGGCCTGGTAGGCCTGGTAGACCGCACCGGCGATCTCCGCCGGGGTGAGCGGCAGGTTGGGGTTGTTTTCCCGGGTGGCTTCGGCGCCCACGGGAGCGACGGTGATGATCAGCTTATCCATGGGCCGTCGCCCCCCGGCGCTGCTTATCCTTGGGGACTACACAGGTGCCGCTGGCCCGGCAGACCAGGACCGGCTCAGGTAGCACATCGGCGGCCGAGACATTCTCTGGGGTGGCCGCTGAAGTGATCACCTTGTAGGCTTCGAACTCCATTCGCCGGGAGGTGTTGCCCACCTTGGTAATCCAGCCGTAGGCCTCAACGTAGTCGCCGGCAAAGACCGGGGCCTTGAACTCCACCAGGTCGTAGGCGACAAACAGACCCTCATCGCCATCATGGCGGATCAGCAGTTCGGTAGCGACATCGCCGAACAGGGCCAACATCCGAGCACCGTCCACCAGGTTGCCCGCGTAGTGAGCATCGGCCTGGCTCATCCGCAGGCGGATCATTACTTTGTCCATTTCTCTTCCCTCCGTTTATTCGGGCCGCAACTGGCTGGCCACTTTCTGGCGGCACCAGTCAGGCATAGCTTCCCCAGACGATAGGACGCCCGGCCCTGCCTCCAGCACAAAAGTGCGCCGGTAGGTGGCAAACCCCTCACTGGCGATCTCTACCTCCAGCAAGAGTCGGGAGCCGGTCATGGTCACCGGCAGTCGGATCCGGCCGTCAACCGCCTCGTAGAGTACCCCGTTGACAGTTACCGGCAGGTCGGCCGGCCACCCGGCCTCAGCATCGTGCACGAACAGAGTGGCATAACCGGGCCACCCCTCCTCCAGGGGGGCATGTCCCAGCTCCACCCAGAGTTCGGGCAGGCCGGTCTGGACGGCCACCGGTAGCACCAGGCTCTGGCCCAGGCGGTCGGTGATAATCACCAGGCCATAGTGGCTGGCGGCATCAGGCAGCGGCCACTGCAGCGGGTGCTGCACCGCCCCGGTGAGGTGGCCGACCGCTACCTCCTGCGGCTGGGCCGGTTCGCCTCCGGCCATAACGTACTTCAGCTCGAAGGTGGGGTTCTCGCCCAGCCCGTAGCCCTCTACATGGGCGTAATAGAGTCCGGGGGCCGGATCGGCCAGGGCCACCGTCTCCAGTGAGACATTGGTCGCCGCTGAGCTGCCCACCAGGGCCAGCTGTTCGTCGGCCTCTTCCCGGTAAAGGTAGAGGTCGAGGTCGGCTCCGGCCACAGCCGGATTGGCTACCCTTACCTGCAGGTAGCGGCAGCCTTCCGGCACGGCGGGCAGGGAGATGGTAACACCCTGCCCACCACCAGTGCTATGCAGCTCATCGCCGTGGACCAGCGGCTGGCCGGTCAGCCCCGGGGCTGAGATCTGCAGGGTTTGGTCGGCCAGGGGGTGGATAGTCAGGTCGCCACCCAGCAATCCCTCTTTGGCGGCCAGGGGGCCCAGTTCCGCCTGGAAACCCCGGGCCTGCAAGGTGAACTCCACTTGAGAAGCGGAGAGGCCGCCATTGCCAATCATGGCTGAGCTGTAGACCACCAGCTCCCAGACACCGGGCATCGGGTAGTCCACACTGCGGGTTCGGGAGGTGGCCGAGACCCCTACCCCCAGGTTAGGCGATTCCCAGAGTTGCTGCCCGTCGGGACGGAACAGGTAGGCCCGCACTCGCCCCAGGCGCTTGCCCTGGGTATCTACGGGGACGCTCAGTGTGACATCGAACCCCTGGAGTCCCTGGGGAATCCGAAAGAAATAGCGCTCCAGCCGCCCGGCGGGAATCTCGGCGACGACCCGGTGACTCCACTGGCCAGGCCCGAGTTCGAAGGGGACGGTGATGGTGGTCAGAATCTCCAGATCAGGACCGTGGGTATCCGGGTCGGTGCCCGTGATCAGGGCACTATGCAGTCCGGGGGGTAGCCCGGTATCATACTCCAGGGTCAGGGTCCGCTCAGTTTTCGCCGGAATATGGAGCCGGGTCCGGTCGAAACGGACCCAGGGGACGGTGCTATTGAGCTCCAAAACCAGGTCCCGGTCAACATCATTGTACAGGTAATACAGTACCCGGCCGGGATAGTACTCCCGCCCATAGGTGCCGCCGGTCGGCCACCCCGTGGCGTAGCTGGTGGCAGTTATCCGCCCGGCCCAGGCCATGTTGCCCAGCGCCTGCATAGCACCGGGAATGCTGAGCAAGCCGTGGCCCTGCTCCACCGGGCCGTAGCCGGCGAGGGGCCGGGCACCCACTTCCAGGGCCCGCTTGACCATGGCCGCGTTGGGCGAGATCCCGGCCTGGAGGGCGGTGTCCCAAAGCCGGGCAGCCGCGCCGGCCACATGGGGGACGGCCAGGCTGGTACCCTCGTAGAGCTGGACGCCGCGGGGATCGAGCCAGCGGGGAACCGCCGACCAGAGGCTACCCGGTGCTACCAAGCCCGGGGTCATGGTGCCATCCCGCTGCGGACCAATGGCGCTGAAGTAGAGCAAAGTTTCCTGGGGAACTGTGTAGCCGTAGTTGCTGCTCCACATCTCCGTTGACATGTAGGCACCCACCGTGAGCACCCAGTCAGCATCGCCCGGAGCAAAGGCACTGCCGAGTCCGGGCCCGGTGTTCCCGGCGGCCAGGATAATCAAACAGTCGTAGCGCCGGGCTATGTCGTTAAGCTCCTGCGACTCCCGAGAATAGCGCCCGCTGGAATCGTTGCTTACCGCCAGACTGAGGCTAATGATCTTGGCGCCGCGGGAAGCAGCATACTCCACGGCGGTGACAATGTTGTCCCAGGTACCGTTGCCGGCTGAGTCAAGAGCTTTGAGGGCCATAACCGAGGCGCCGGGGGCAATCCCCCGCATCGCATCCGGGGTGCGCCCGTTGGCAGCTGCCACGGCTGCTACTTGAGTCCCGTGGCCATTACCGTCGAAGCCCAGGTTAACGCCCAGCCCGTCGCGGTGGATGCGGGTGACAATGAAGGCCACTCGTTCCTCAACGGCACGGCCGGAATCGCCGAAGTAGGCGATTTGCTGGCTCACGGAGTAGGGACGGAGAGCGACCTCGTCGGAGAGGTCGAAGTCCATATCGGTATCGACGTAGACAGTATCATATACCCCGGCTACCTTAGAGTCAATAACCATAACCAGGAACTGGTCATTGCTGGAGCCGTTCCGGTTAATGTCTTGTTTCAACGGGCTGCCTGCGGCCAGCTGGCTCTCGCGGAAGAGACCGTAGCGGTAGTGGCCGCTTACCGATGGCACCGAACCCAGCCGATAGGTTCCCCATGGTGTTTTGAGCTTCCCCCAGACCATGGCGCCGGTGAGGTTGGTCTCTACATCCCCTTCGCCGGTGAAGTCAACCCACTCGGTAATCTTGCGGGTTCCCGCCGTTGTGGTGGACAGGTCGGGGTTGGCGACATCGACGCCGGAGTCGATGATGGCGATGGTCTGACCCCGTCCGTCGCCGGGAACCAACTCAGAGGGGAGGCCCAGAATCTGGCGGGAAAGGGCCAGGCTGGCGGCAGCCTGCTGGGTCGGGTTGGGCTGCCCGGTGATGGCGGCCACCACTGGCCGCAGCCGCTGGGCGGCGCCCCCGGCCGAGGTGTCGCGGAGCGCCTCCAGGTAGATGATGGCCAAGTTCTCGTCAAGGGCGGCAGTGACCTGATCACCCGCCTGTAGCTGGTCGGGGCTGGACGGCTGGCCGTTGAGGAAGACGGTAGGGTTGGCGGCAAAGGGCATCGTCTCCTCAGCCGCCGCCAGGCTAAGCTGCCAGGAGTCGTCCACACGGACAACGGATTGGATCTCGCCGCTGAGGTGGACAGCAGCGGCATCCACTAGCAGGGCGAGCCCGGTCTGGGAGTCCAGGAGACAGTAGACCCGGTCACCGGGCCGCAGGTCGGCCAGGCCCGCCGGTTGGCCGTGGCGGTAGATAATCACCTGGCCCGAGAGGGTTATCTCTTGGGTGGGCAGGGGAGTAACCTCGCCATCAGGCGCCTTCAACGGGACCAGCTGCAGCTGGCCGTCGTAGCTGTTGGTTGCCACCAGGCGACCGGCCACTGACTGGCTCGCGGCCTCCAGATGGGTGACCAGGCCATGGGGATCAAGGGTGAGCCGGACCTGGTCCAGGGGCTTGAGATCATCCAGGGTTGCGTCTCGACCATGGCGGAACAGGGAAGCGCCGGGGCTGACCCGGTAGACCCGGTGGACGCCGGAGCCGGTCCTGACCATCATCTCTCGGTTCACCCGGTCCAACGAGAGAATGAGGCCGGTATGGCCGTAGGAGTAGCCGAGGTAGTCGCGCAGGCGGGCTACGAGAACTGCCGCCTGGGCCCGGGAGGTGGTATCGGCCTGGTGAAAGCCGCCGTCGTTGTAGCCCTTGACCAGCCCCAGACGCTGGGCGAGCGCGATGTGGCCCCAAGCCCAGCCCGGGATGGTGTGGGCATCAGTGAAGGAGAGCGGGGCGTTGGCATACTCAGCGGCCAGGGATTCAAGGTTGAGCGCGCGTAGGAGCATCACCACAACCTCGGCCCGGGAGATGAGCAGGTCGGGGTTGGCCGCGCCCGCCTGATCTCCGCGCATAATGCCCAGCTCATAGGCAGCCTCCAGGTAGCCCTTGGCCCAGTGGTAATGGTTGACATCCGGGAAGGAAGACGGGAGGCTGGAGAGGTTGGCGGCATCGGCCGCCTCTTCGAGGGCAGTGGTGATCATCTTGGCAAACTGGCTGCGGGTAACGGGATCTTCGGGATGGAAGCGCTGGTCGGGGTAGCCATCAATGACCCGGCTGGCGGTGAGCCGTGAGATCTCGACCCTGGCCCAGTGGTCATCTGTATCGGGAAACGGAGCCGACCAGGCCAGGGGTCCCACCAGCAGGGCCACGACGACCAGGATGCCGACCAGGGTGCGGTGCATCGGCATAGGATTCACCTTTCTGGACGCGAATCGGCCTTTGGCAGTAGGCCTACAAGTTTTTCTTCGACGTGTTGGCCGGTATCCCTCTTTGCCATACAGCTGCGAACCATAAAGACAGGAAAAGAGCGCCGGGGGAAGGCGCTCTGCGGGCCATGGGCCCAATAGGGAGTTGGAGGTGTCTAACGGTCTTCAATAATGACTTCTCTCACCCTGTTCCGGATGGTGGAGTGGAACTTCACCTCTATACCGTCGCCGATAGCCAGGTCACTGAGGGAAAGCGTCTCATCGCCGTATCTGACCTCTACCCCGGCATCGAGGGCAAACTCCAGCGTTATGCCCGCCTCGGTACGGAGCGCAATGGTTACTCCGTCGCCCGTATCGGTGATGCTGGTGATAACCCCTTCCACATCACTGACATCAAAGGTGGCGCTGAGGTAGAGCACCTGACCGGTCGCGTTCAGGGAGAGTTCAACCTCATCGCCGGCCTGGAGGTCGGCGAGGGTGGCGGCGACGCCGTTCAGGAAAACCTGACCATCCTGGGCCAGAGTGTAGGTAACGGCAGCTCCATCATCATCATTGATGATAATGGCTACGGCGCGGCTTTCCTGGTCGACGGAGACCAGAGTGCCCTCGACCTCAGCCCGTTCGATGGTGACCTGAATGATCCGCTCCTCAAGGTCGATGCGCAGCTCCAATTCGTCGCCGGGTATAATCTCGCTTAGGCTGACTACACGGGTGGCGTAGCGGATCACGGCTCCATCGGCCAGAGGCAGGGTGACCTGACTGCCGGCGGTGATCCGGGTCTCGCCGTCCACATCTGATATCTCTAGCTCGAGTTTGACCGGGGAGTCCACCGTAGCCTCAATGATCCCCATGACCGTGCCTACCAGATCGGCATAACCCGGCTGTTCATCGTCTTCGCGCTCGGCCTCAATGAAGACTCCGAGGCCAGCATCGTCCAATTGGATCTCCAAGACATCACCGGCAGCCAGTTCGGCCAGGGTGGCTGAGGCTCCATTGAGGTAGACAGCGACCTCAGCGGCTAGCTGCACGGTGACCGCCCCAGTGCGGGCCTCGACCACCAGACTGGATCCGTCATCGGCCACCGAGACCAGGAGGCCCTCGATCTCGTCCCGGTCCGGAAGAGCGTCATCCAGGCGGTCAATGAAGGCCGCCATTTCAGCCCGGCTAACCGGCTGCATCCCCCGGAAGAAGAGGAAGGGGCCGGCGGTATAGCCCTTGAGCAAACCGTTGTGGTAAGCCAGAGCTACATGGCCGCGGAACTCCTCAGGAATCTGCTGCAGGTCGTGGAAAGGAGGCAGCTCGGTAATGGCCTTGGCTTCATCCTCCAGACCCAGGGCCCGAATGAGCATTACCGCGACCTCGAGCCGCGAGGTTGGACTATTGGGCTGGAAACTACCGGTCTTGCCGGCCGGACCCCAGAGGAAACCGCGCTCGACGGCTTCTGATACATACCCGGCAGCCCAAGCCGGGATCTTAGCGCCGTCGCTGAAGGGCAGGTTAACGGCTCCCGCCTGCACGCGGCTTTGTGCCTGGTTCTCGAGCCCCAAGATGCGGGCGATCATGGTCACCGCTTCAGCGTGGCTCACCGGATCGCGCCCGTGGAACATGCCGTCGGTGCGCCCCTTGACAATCCCCTTAACCGCCATCTTTTCGATGTGCTTCTCGGCCCAACTGGTCTCAACGACATCGGCGAAGGCCGGGCCGGGCTTCTTGCCCGCCAGGCAGTCGCTCGACAGCCCCCTCGGCCTCGAGCCGCCCCGGGCGAAGGTGCCCGGAACGAGGAGACAGAGGATGAGGGTGACTGCGAGAAGAGTGACAGCAAAGCACTTGAGCCTTCTCATCTTTGGTCTTCCTCCTTGTGGCAAGAGTTTTCGTCTAGGTATATCGTGGGCGGACTACGGTTTTTGGGGGTGGGGGAGGAAAGGCCGGAGGAGGTATTGTAATTACCCCAACCATCCGGGCCAGGTACCAGAGCGCCTAGTCCTTTATTTGCAGTGACACTGGTCGCGACTCCATTCCCTCACCAATAGGACTCCTTAGCCGGACGGTTATACTCTTGCTGCCTGGTGACCCAAGGTCTTCACGCCGCACATATAGGATGATCCGGCTCTGTCCCGCCGATAGTCGAGAATAAGGCGTTGCCTGGCTCAATGATATATAGGTTGGCACCACAACGCTGTCCACCCGAGCTTCAACCATCTGGTCGTAGAGACGCGGCTCAACAGTGATCTCCAGGCGGGCGTGTTCACCTGGGTCTATGGCAGCGTTAGATCCATGATGGTCAGTAGCAATAACGTGCGGCTGTCCGGGTGCTTGGTCAATGATCACCATGGTTGTTGTTCCTGTCGGCATATAGCGCCCCTTGATAGTGAAGAATGCTAGCCCTCCGGCTGCCTCCTTCTTGGGCATGATTATGAACTCCGCCCATCCATCAACGGTGTTTACCGTCAGCGGGCTCAGGATCGTAGCTAGGTCGGGATGACTTGGGACAATCGAGACCGTGTCATTGGCGGCGGTGACCGGATTACCCAGGCTGTCTGTGATCTGAACCTCCAGGCGGAATGGTTGAGTGTTCTTCTCCTTGACCTCTGGAGCAAATACCACTAACCGAGACGGGTACCCCGGTCGGACTACCACTTCCACGGGTACACTGGCCAGTGGGCTCCCTCTGTAGTAAACCGTCGGGCTCAGGGTAAGGCTTCCCACCTTCGATGGCTTCAGCCGTAATACTGCTTCGCCGTTTAAGATGTCCGCTGTTCCCCCACTATGGCCATCAACGAGACTTGGGGCGAGGCCGTGAACAGACCCTACGGTAATGGTCCGATGGGGGTCTGTACCGTCGATCCGTACTAGAGCTGCACTGAGGCGGTCTCCAGTTGAGTAATTGGTCGCCAGTCTTCCGTTGGCGTCTAGCAGACGTACCCGTATGAGTGTCTCCTCGCCGGCCCGTATAGAGTCCGGCGTGATGAGCACAGCCGCCACTGGCTCACCGACCGGGTGCGCACTCAACTGTAGTCCCTGCACTGGTAGCGTGGGATGGCTGCCCACAATCTGAACGATCCCCTGGTTCCCAGTAGAACTCACCTCCACACTGCCCCCCGGGAAGAGCTGAGCGGAGGAGAGCGTAGCCGCATTACCTATTAGGCTAATGTCTACGCATTCACCGTGCTGGACGGGGTTTCCATACCGGTCTTCAGCGCGCGCCTTGACACGGACTCGGGAGACGCCATCAGCCGGCAGGAGATCAGCATCAGCAACCAAGACTATGCGGGCTGGCTCTCCGGGGCCGAAAAATACCTGTTGGACTGAAGTCTGGAGCCATAGCTCTGGGAGACTGACCCAGAAGCCGGTGGTGCCGGCCTCGATGGTCGTCACCTGAAAGGTTGCCGCACCATAGTGGGTCAGCTGGGGACTGGCTGTAGCCAATCTGCCCTGGCTCAGCAGGTACACCTTAAGGCCGTTTGCTGAGGTGACTTGTTGTCCGTCCTTATCCAGGACCCGGACAGATATGGACAGTGGTTCTCCAACAACTCCGCGGCCTGGCACATCTACCGCCAACTGGTACGGTTCGCCTGTTTTCACTGATGTCACAGTACACGAGTTGGAGGTCAGCATAAGAGGAGCCTGGGCCACAAACGAGTCAGCACCGGGCTTGGTTCCAGCTATTATCCTTATCCTAGCGACTCCATGCCGGGTCTCGGCTGCCATCTCGGTAGGGAGGGTAAAAGATCCCTGGGTGCCGACACGCCGAAATGTCACTATTACCCCGTCCTGCTCCACCCGGTTACCATTGACGTCAACCAGTCTGGCCTCAAGAACCACCCCGGTCTGGCCGTCGGCGGCCACTGTGGCCAGGGGACCGGCCGATAGCTGGACCGCCACAGGTGGCCCCGGGGTGAACGTCACGTTACCTTGGGCCGGGGCAATCCCGTTGCCTGTTGCGGTGGCTACCAAGGTCAGCGTACCCGCGCTCCGGCTCCGAACCGCAAAAGCGGCCAGACCACCACTGGTAAGGACCGTCGGCTGGATGATCTCAGCGCGTCCACTGGTCTCGATCAGAGTAATCGGCAGTCCACTCTGGTCGCTGACGAGGTTACCTGCCTCATCCTGTACCATGACCCGGACAGTCACTGCTGCGTGCCCATCGGCATTAGCCGGCTGGCCGGTGACAGCCATGGCCAGGCGGGTGGAGGGCCCGATTGCCCTCGCACTAACCGGAATCTGAGCTGGCGCCAAACGGTGGGTCGGTGATGTGGCCCGTATGAGGGCATCTCCAATCTGTCCTCCAGCCATGATGAGTGCCCTTGCCTCTGACTGGCCATGACCAATAGTAAGCTCTGGGTGGCTGACTGTAATGGTCTGGGGATTCGACGATGTCAGCTTGATGATTAATCCCCGCCCCGTGGTGTTTGGGACGGCCTGACCACTCTCATCGGTCAGGTAGACCCGCAGGCTTTGGTAGCTGCCTGGCTTGGCGGACATCTGCTCCGAGTCAACCTCCAAGTTGATGGAGACTGGAGACGGAGTACGGAGGGCAATGCTGGCCGTCGCTGGCATTAGGCCTGGAGAGGTGGCTGTAATGATCGCTGCCCCAGCCCCTGTACCCGCAATGGCTGTGGCTTGGCCCAGTCCGTCACTGAGGACAACGATGCTGCGGTCAACTCTAAGTCGAGTTGGATCACTGCTGGAGAGAATGACTGTCAACCCTGAGGTTGGCGTCCGTCGTCCGGCCGAGTCAACCGCGGTGATTATCAACTCGGCACTTGCCTTTCCATTGGCAACTAGCTCCTGACTTGCTGACTGCATGACCAGCCGGACCGCTTCTCCCGCAACCAGTACGGAAAAGGTATGGGTCACGGAACCAACGGATACGGTGACCCAGCCTTCACCAAGTGCCTTCGCGGTAAGATTGCCCTCGGTATCGATCTGCAGGTTTGCTGAAGCCGACCAGATGGGCCTGGCTTGGACCGTGTCGCCAGCCACGTCTCGGGCTGTTGCAGTCAAACGGATACTGTCACCGACCCTGAGATGCTGACGAAGGCCTTCAACCTCCACCTCAGTGACACGGGTCGCCATCATCCGGTCCACCAGCTTCAGGCCATCGGGCATGGTGGCTTGAAAAAACGCTCTGTAACTATACTCCACGATCTCTCCTCGAGTGGCTGCGGCATTGAGCTCGAACCTGAGACCTGTGGTGAGGCCGAGTTGTCCAGCCACATTCAAGTATCCTGTAGGCCAGGCGCTTCGGCTAGCCCGGTCTTCGTAGCCCAGAAGGCGCACCAGCATGGTTAGGGCCTGCGCGTGACTGACAGCTGTCTCAGGTTGGAAACGGCCATCCACATACCCCTTGATCCACCCCTGCTGAGAAGCATGGCTAATATAGCCAGAAGCCCAGTGAGACGGGGAGATGTCGGTAAAGGGTGCGGCGACACTGGCTGAATAATCCCAGCCGCTCAGTCGGCAAAGGATAGCAGCCATCTCGGCCCGAGTGACTCGGTCATTGAGCCTTAGATTACCGTAGGCATCACCTCGCAAAATGCCGTAAGCAGCTAAGTCGAACGAGCGGTCGGAAACTGTGGCCGATGCCGCTGGCACCACCGCTAAGATGATTGCTACGGCCAGTCCGCAGAGTCGCAGGCGCACACTCTCACCCCCAATCCATACTTCGGTTGGTCAAAGGACAGCCTTAAGGGTGTCAGATGACAAGGGAGGAGACCATCGTCCCCTCCACCGTTTCGCGGCTCCATACAGTTACCGCCTATCCATTAAGGAGCTGCAGAGATGATGATCGTACCTGATTCGCCGGTGCGGCTTCCGTCGCTGACCGTAATCGTTCCTGACGCCCCGGCCGGGCCGCCGGCTACCAAAACAATTCTGAGCTGCCCATTGGTCAAGGCCAAAGTCTGGCCTGCGATGGGCAGACCGCCGAGTCGTAGACCCAGGTTGCCTGACTCCATCAATGTAATGACCCCGTTTGCGCCGGCTACCGCTATTCCACTGCTATCTATGGCAGTGATGGTAACAGTTAGTGGCTGGCCGGCCTCCACTCTGCTGCTTGCCGGTGTTACTGTATATCGAACGGTATCCGTTCCCACAGCTATTATCGCTGGCACATGGTCAGTCGGAGTCGCCAGGGCGATGTTGGCAGAGGACGCGGAGATTGTGCATGTGCCCGCGGTCTTTGTTGCAGTTAATATCGCAGGAGCGGTGCTGATACCGCCGACTATCGAGATTCTGCTCCTATCAAGCCGGCCATGGACCGGGCTACTATTGACCAGGGTCACTGTGCCATCTACATTCACCACATTACCTCTGGCATCGACCACCCTAGCTAAAATGGCCGATTGGGAGATGCCATCAGCGGCTATCCAGGTGGGACTGGCTGTCAGTACCACCCGGTCGGGAATCGCCGCGTGGAACCGGCCGCTGGTCATGGCCCTCTCCAGTCCAAGTCCGGAAGCACGGGCAGTATAAGTGACTTCTTCCGCCATTGTGTTAGTAATGGAGAACCGGGCCATGCCGTTGACTATCCTACCGTCGCCACTGACCACTCTGGCCGTGCCTGAACTGGTAACTAGGGTAATAGATCCGGGGCCTGCGCTTAAACCTGATACCCAGTTGCCATTATAGTCAACTGCCCTGACGGCAACGGTCTGAGTGCTGGTTCCGTCAGCAACGACGTGAGGGATGGGAGTCATTATCTCAAGCCGGTGCGGTGCACCAGCCAAATAGGTGTTTATAGTAATGCCGCTCACCGGTAGGCCGGCGCTGTCGACACCATCGAGTGCTTTCAGGGAAACGGTGGCCGGTTTGGTGCCTGCAGTATACTGGACCGATCCTCCCGGGGCAATAGTCTCTTGGCTTAGGACGCCAGACTCCTCTGGCAGCGAAGCGAGAAGGATGTGGCTCTGATTTGGGCCAGTGCGGTTCCCGTATCGGTCTCTCTCTTCCGCGCTGATGGAGATGACGCTGATACCGTCAGCCGCGACGGCCTGATGGTCAGCTCTCAGAGCGACGCTTTCGGCCTGTGCGGGCAATACACTGAAGGGAGCACTGGTTACCGTAAGTAACCCGTAGCTTGCCTTTACTCTGACTCCGTCTTGCGCCCTGGTACTTGTGAAGGTGAATGTGGCGGTACCTCGCTGCGTTCGGCCGAAAGATGGCACCAACGCCCCCTCTCCGGAGACCAGTGCTAAGTTGATGGGAGCTTCGTTGAGGGAGGTAATCGTCAACCTTGCATAATCTTTGACGCTTACTGTGATCTGCTGTGGGTTCCCGGCGGTAACCGACGCCACATTGACCACAAGATGATCGGGTGCTCCGAATACAGCAGTGACTACCCTATTGGCTTCTGGCTCCTCAGGCAGGTTTACCAGCATGGTGCCATCGGTCTTGCGCCCAATCGCGTCAAACAGGTCACCGTCGGGAACACTTGGTACTGTTGTCGCCCTCACTGTAAGGCGAGCTATGCCGTTTGTGGCCTTGGTTTGGGCGGGTCCGTGAAGGGTAACCGCTCCGGCATCAGCTGCTTTAATGAAGGAGATCTCGTTGGTGGCTGTGGGAACGAAGTTACCAAACTGGTCAAATACCCTCGCTGTAATTGTCGCCAGGGCTGAACCGTCGGCGGCAAGAACGCTCGGGGTGATCTCAGTGATCTTCACTCCGGCCGCAGCGCCGGCCAGGAACTTCGCTCTGACCTTGTCCGTGGCCATGAAGTTACCGGCGGTGGCCGACAGCTCAACCTCCTCCGCCTCGGTGTTCACCACCTGGAAGGTGGCCCTCCCCTGCTGAAGGGGAACGGTACTTGGGATAGCCACTGCTGAACCGACTACCCTGCTTCCCCGCTCGGTAATCCCAAGGGTGACTGGCCAGCCACTCTGCGCGGTACACAGATTGCCCTGGCTGTCCACTAGTTTCACCGAGACCGCCATACCCTCGGGATCGTCTACAGAGACATCTGATGGCCTCCCCTCGAAGACTAGGGCATGCGGAGGCCCAGTGGTCACCGAAAGAACGGTCACTCCCGCATCGCTCAGCAGCCCATCAACCGAGGCCTCGACTGTAGCCCGCCCGGGGTTGGTTTTGGACTGAAGCACGAGCCGCGCCTGACCACTGAAGGGGGTTACCTGGACTCCGGGGCGGGTTGGGTCAGCATCCATAGTTACTACTGAGAATGCCTCGGTGCCAACCACGTGGAAGGTGACTACATGGTTAGAGGTAACTACCCTTGAACCCTCACTGTCAGCGATGGTCGCCGTGATCACAGCCCGGCTCACCCCATCGGCTCCTAGCTGTGCAAAGTCCACACTGGTCAGGATCTGGCTGGCCACCGGTCGTACCGCCTTGACATCGATGTACCGCCCGGCGACGCCCTGAGAGGTGGCTGTCACTCGGATGTTCCCAGGAGTATCTCCAGCAGTTACAACCACCGAAGCCTCGCCCCTGACGACATCAACCCGGGAAACGGCCGGGAGCGTGCCTGGTCCAGAAATGGTAAAGTTCACTGTCCCGGTGTAGGAGGTGTCAATATAACCTCGCGGATCGACCAGCCGAGCCGTGATTACGCTGGTGGCGCGACCGTTGGCGTTAACCTGCGGCCGGCTGGCCTCCAGGGCAATCTCTGAGGCCCGGCCGGCAACGGTGATTACCACGGAACCCGATGCCTGCCCTACCGAGGCTATTACTCGGTAACGCCCGCCGAGGGTACCTACAAATTCGCCCCGGGCATTGACAACCCCATCAGGATTGTCCACCGACCAGGCCGGAGCAAAGCCCAATGTATTACCAAGCACATCATAGGCAACTGCCCGACAGACTACCTTGTCTCCGACCACTGTAGATTGCTTGTCTGCGGTGACTGTGACCCTGCTAACCACGAGTGAGGCGTGGACTGTCTGGGCCAGGGTTCTGCCCTGACCGTCCTTGACATCATAGACTGCTGCCTTGGTCATGATGGCCAGATCTCCCCTGGTGGCCGGGAGGCCCACTGTGAAGTCAGTGCCCTGAATCAGGCCCAGCCCTTTGGCAACAGCAATATGGCCGGATGGCCAATTGCCACCGGACAAAGCCTCGTTCTCGTGGCCGAGAGCTCGAACCACCATCGTGACGGCCTCTTCGTATTTTACATCGTCCCCGGGGCCGAACCGACCATCGGGGTAACCTTTAATGATCCCTCGGCTGGTAGCCACATTGATATATCCCCAGGCCCATTTCCATGTCTCGTTTACATCGGGGAAGACAGGCGTCTGGTTGCCTACGGCGCGGGCATTAGCCTCCGCTCCAATGGCGCGCACTACCATGGCCGCGAACTCAGCCCGAGTGATGGTTCTGAGGGGCTCGAAGCGGCCGGCCGGAGTCCCCTTGACAACCCCAATCTGGAACAGCGCTATCACCGGGCGCTCATACTTCGTGCCCGCAAGATCCTTAAGCTGACTGGCCGCCACAAGGACAGGGACCGAGAGTAGCAGTATGCTGGTGATGAGCATGATGATCAGCAGGCCCCTCGTCAACTGAAAGCGGCCCCCTTTACATTGACACTGCATTATGCGACTTCCACAGACCCCTTCTTAGTCCCTCCATTAACACTGCAGCCAAACTCCTTGAGCTAGGCCCGCCCCCCTACAAGCCGTTATTTCAGCCTTTCAACAATACAGTCGTCAAACCAAATCGTACCATCACCCAGCCGGTTCAGGACAATCTCAATCATGGGGTCTACTCCCTCCGGGACCGAAAACTCCAGGGCCATCTGTCGCCAGTCCCAGCTGCCCTCCCAGCTCTCTTCGGTGCTGACCTCGGGGAGTATATATGCCTCGGAGGTCTTCGAGCGAAAACGTATGTTGATAACTTGCAGACTGCCAGGACTTGCCGCCTCTCCCTTCACCCAAACTGTAAGGCGGTAGCAGGCTCCCGGACGGCCCACCCAGCGTGACCACACATAGCCGGCGCCGGTCTCGGGGCCTATCCGCATGGCGGCTGAACCGGACTTGACCACATCGTGCACATAGTGGCTCGGGTTACCCACCAAGAACCAGGCCAATGGCATCCCGTCGCTCCGCTGCTCAAAACCAGGGTTCAAATTGACAACCCGTTTTGGCTCCGGGACAAACTGGTTCACTATTTCCACCGTAACAGACGGGCTCTTAACTACTACGGGCTTGGCATCGCCCTGCTTCACCGTCGTCTCGAGAGTGATCACGTGCGCCCCGATAGCATCAAACTGGTAGGCAGCAATCTCCGGCTCTCCTGGCACAATGACGACTGTACCGTCCGGCTTCTGGATGAGCCATCTCCACTGCCCACTCTTGCTGGCATCGCCCAGCGACTGGAGGGGACGAAGGATGGCCCGGTGATGAATAACGCTTTGGGGCCTTGCCTGGAAACTCTGCACAGCATCAATTCGCTTTAGCCGGGCGACGAGGCGGTCATTGCGATATACCTCAACCCTGAACGATCCAACGGAAGGAGGCGAGAAGCGAAGGGACTTCCCCCCGCTGGTACCCCGGTAGTCCTGTCTGACCCGCTGCGGGTCCTGGAGATCGTAGACCTTCCAGATCAGGTCGGGGTCATTAATATCAACCGACAGCTCAACGGTTTCACCGTAGACCACGCTGGTAGGGCCTGTGACGGAACGTACAGCATAAGCATTCCAAGCCAGTACTATCACAAACATTACCACCATGGCGATACCCCGGCCGGCGATCACTCTGGGCTTGGCTTTACTGCTTCTAGGCCTGGCCAGCCGTACAGGTGATGGTGCGGCTGGGTATCCTCTCAGGTCAGCCAGGCGCTCTCTAACCTCATGGAACGACTGGTACCGATTATCGGGGTTTAGCTGCAAGCACTTCTTGATCAGCTGATCAACCTCGAAGGGGATCTGCATCTTATCCAGACGCACAGTCTCTCGCTTGTCGGGACTGGCGTAGTCCCGAGGGGGTGCCTCACCGGTGAACATGTAGTAAAGGGTTGCACCAAACGAGAAGATGTCGGAACGCTGGTCCACTAAGCGACCGGCTACCTGCTCGGGCGCGGCCATGTTCTCCGTGTACCCATGGATAACCTTCCCACTGCGGCGCAGACTGACCCGGGCCGCAATACCAAAATCGACCAGTTTCACCCGGCCTTTGACATCCACCAATAGGTTGGCGGGCTTCAGGTCCCGGTGCACCAACGGCGGATCTTGATCATGGAGATAGGCCATAACATCGGCGATCTGGGCTGCCCAATCGAGGATCTCTGCTTCACTAGGCCGTGTCCGGGCAGTCCGTAGGTCTAGGGCCTCGCCCTCTACATACTCCATCACGAGGTAAAAGCGGCCCTCGGCTTCGAAAAAGTCGTATATCTTTGGGAGATTAGGGTGAGAGAGGTTGTACAGGGCCTCGACCTCGTTGCGGTACTCGTCGTACTTCACCGCATCGGGGTCGAGTTCCTTGACGGCTACCAGGGCGCGGCTGTCTAACCCCAGGCGCCGCCCCAAATACACCATGGCGGTTCCGCCGCGGTCAATAACCTGCAGGATCTCGTACCTGCCCTCTAAAACCGTCCCTCTCTCCAGGTGCGTCATGCCCCATCCCTCTTCCGAAAAAACCCGAAACTATACTTCTATTCTGGCTTCACTAGCCCCATTCCTGCCAGGCTGACCGCACTTACCGGCCGCCCAGCAGTTCCAGTGCCCTGGCCAGCTGGAGGTCCTTGTCCAGTGCCTGGCGCCAGGCATTCGAGAGGATGACAGCCTCCCCCTCGGTTAGCAAACCGTCGGGACCACCTGTGCGCAAGCGCTCGAACCCCTTGAGCGCTACCAGCGTCTGGGAGCCGAACCAACCCTCTTGGTCGACAATGGGACCATGCCCTACTGCCATTAGCGCCCGCTGGAGGGCGAGCACATCGAGCCCCACCATGCCCTGCTTGAGAACTCGCTTCCCATCCAGATAGGCGAAAAGTGGCTCTTGCTGGGCCTCTCGCGTTACCACGTGGTCAGGCTCTATCCCCACCCCGTTGATCTTGCGGCCGAACGGCCCTGTATACTCGCTGGTGGTTATCTTCAGTCCGCCCCCGTTAAACAGTGTATATATGACCTGAATGCTCCCCTTGCCGTACGTAGTCTCGCCTACCACTTTAGCCCGGCCGTAGTCTCGCAAGGCTGAAGCAACAATCTCCGAAGCGCTGGCGGTACCGCCGTTAACCAGGACGACCATCGGAAGGTGGGTTTCGGCCGGCTTGCTCTGGGCCTTCAGCGCTTCGTAGCTGCCGTCCGCATTGTATACCCTGGCAATGGGCAGCCCAGGCGGAAGGAACTTCCCGGCCACTTCGAGACTGGCTTCTAAGAGCCCCCCGCCGTTATTACGGAGGTCGAGAATAATACCCTGCGCCGTCTTTGTTTTGAGCTCAGCCAGAGCGGTGTCCAAGCTCCGGACGATATGTTCATTGAACTCAGCCAGGGTGATGACCAGGACATCGCCCTCCCAGCGCCACTCAACCGGGTTGTACTGGATAATGCGACGGGTCACCTCGTAGACCTTGGTCTGGTTGGTGGCTGGCCGCCAAATCTCCAGCTTAACCATGGTGTTGGGTGGTCCCTTGATGAGGGTGGCCGCCTCGGTGAGAGTCAGTTCGTGAGTGGAACGCCCATCGATGCTAACAATGTAGTCACCGCCGCGGATGCCGCTCTCTTCGGCCGGCTGCCCCTTCATCACCGAGTTTACCTTGACCATGGCCCGGTCGAGGGAAATGGTCATCCCAACTCCGCCGTAGGTGCCATAGACACCGGAAAGCAGATCAGAAAGCTCCTTGTCGGTCAGGTAGGACGAGTAGGGATCACCGATGGCCTTGACCATCCCCTTGAGGGCCCCCTCCAGGAGCTGCTCCTCGGTGACCGGGTAGAACCCGAGATTCTGAAGATACCAGCGCATATTGTCCAGTCGTTCGAGGAAGGAGCCGGTCTCCGCCTGGGCGGGCAGGGACGCGCAGATGATAAGGCCGATGAGGCCCACAATCAGGGCGACCCGCCGGGCAGGTCTGTTGAGCATGAGGATTCCTCCCAATCGAGATAAGAAAAAGGGGGAGCAGAGCTCCCCCTTCTTCAGCTACTGCTTACTGGAGAGTGATGGTAGCCGACGCACCGGAAATGGTGTCGTCGGTAACAGTAATGGTACCAGCGGTCGTAGCACCGCCAGTACCAGTCACGGTGATGGTCGCCTGACCGTTGACCAAGGTCACAGTCTGGGCGGCGATGGGGCTGCCACCGATCGTGAAGGCAGCGGTGCCAGTCTCACCGAGGGTGAGCTGGTTGCTGCAGCCGAGAACGGTGATGCCATTCCCATCAACCGCAGTGATGGCCACGGTGAAGGCAGTGCCGCTCGTCGGACTGGTAGTGGACGGAACCACAGTGTAGTCAGCCACGGCGGTGCCAACGGCCACGGTAGCGGTGACATTGCTGCCCGCGTCGGCCAGGGTAATGTCAGTGGTGCTGCCGCTGATGACGCAGGTGCCGGTAGTGGTCTTGGAGTTCAGGGGCACCGGAGCAGTACCGACGCCGTTGGCGATGGTCACGGTGGTAGCGCTCAGGGTGCCACTGTTGGTATTGCTGTTGGTCAGGGTGACCGTGCCGCTGACGTTGGCGGTGTTGCCCTGGGCGTCAACCACCTTGACGGTGATCAGCGACTGGGCAACGCCGTCAGCAGCGATCCAGGTCGGGCTGGCGGCGACCACGAGGTTCTTAGCCGGACCAGCCTTGAAGCTGGCGGTGGCCATCGACTGGGTCAGCCCGGTGGCGGTGGCGGTATAGGTGACGGTCTCGGCCTTGGTATTGGTGACCGTGAAGGTGGCGATACCGTTGCTCACCGAACCGTCGCCGTTGATGACAGCCGAAGCGCCGGAGTTCTTGGCTAGAGCCACGGTGCCGGCACCAGCGGTCATACCGGAGAGCCAGTTGCCGTTGTAGTCAAGGACCTTGACCTTAACGGTCTGGGTGGTCGCACCGTCAGCCACGGTCTCGGTGATCGGGGTGACGATGGCCAGCTTGTTGGCGGCGCCCACGAAGTAGGTGCTGATGGTGGTGCCGGTGACCGGCAGTCCATTGGCAGCCACCACGCCGTTGACGGCGCTTAGCGAGATGGTGCTCGGGCTGGTGCTAGCGGTGAAGGTAACGCTGCCGCCAGCGACGATGGTGGTGTCGCTGAGGGTGCCGGTGCCAGCCACGATGTTGTTGAGGTTGACCTCAGCGCTGTTGGCGCCCTTGAGGTTGCCGTAGGCGTCGTACTCTTTGGCGCTGATGCTGATCTGGCTGACGCCATCGGCGGCAACCGCGGTCTCATTAACCGTGAGGACGACACGGTCGGCCACGTTGGCAGCCACGGCGAAGCCAGCGCTGGTAGCGGTGAGCGAGCCGTAGGTAGCCTTCACCGTGACGCCGGTCTGAGCCTTGGTGCTGGTGAACTTGAAGGTAGCAACACCAGCAACCGTGTTGGCAGTGGCGACATCTAGGGTGCCCTCACCAGTGGCGATAACCAGGCTGACCGGAGCACCATTCAGCGAGGTGATGGTCCGGTTCAGGTAGTCGCGGACCTGGACGGTGACGGTGTTGGCCACACCGGCGGTAGCATCGGCGACTACGATGTCCAGGTTGTCCGGCACGCCGAACAGGGCGCTGGTAATCGTGTTGTTGGCATCGGTCAGGTTGGCGAGAGCAGTACCATCAGCCTTTTTACCAGTAGCGTCAAAAGAGGCCGCATTCTCCTCTGGAACGCTCTTGGCGGTGACGGTTAGGGTCGCGACACCGTTAACCGCGTTAACCGTCAGACTGCTAGGTACAGTGACAACACCACTGCCGGTGCCACCACTATAGACGAAGGTCACTTCGTTGGTCGCAGTCGGGACGAAGTTGCCGAACTGGTCGTAGATCTTGGCGGTGACGGTGGCGGTAGCCACGCCGTCAGCAGCCACGACGTTCGGGCTGATCCCGGTGACCTTAACGCCGGCTGGAGCACCGACGGTGAAGCTGCTGCTGACCTTGGCAGCAGTGGTGAACGCGGTACTCCCCACGGTGACCGAAGCCGAGTACTCGAGAGTCTCAACTTCGGTGTTGGCTACCCGGAAAGTGGCAACGCCCTGAGCCAGGTTGGCCGTAGTAGCGACGTAGCTGGTGTTAACGGTACCCTTCTCAGTGATGTTCAGGGTAACGGATTGACCGGTGACGTTGGTGCAGATGTTGCCGTTGGCGTCAACGAGCTTAACCTTAACAGTAGTACCGGTGTCAGTGGTGTTGGAGACGGTAACGTTGGCCGGGGTCTCAACGAAGACCAGGGCGTTCGGAACACCGGTGATAACCGAAGAGACGACCACACCAGCATCACTAGTCAGCCCGGCAACCGCGGCGGTGACAGCGGTGCTGCCAGGGGCGGTCTTGGCCCGGAGGACCAGACTAGCCACGCCGTTCACCGCATTGACCTGAATGCCAGCGGTATTACCGTCCGCATCCGCGGTGAGCAGGGTGAACGCATCGGAGTTGCTGATAGTGAAGGTAACGACCTTGTTGGTGGCAACCTTCACGCCATCCGAGTCGCACAGGGTGGCGGTGATGGTGGTCTGGCTGGAACCATCGGCACCGACCTGCACAAAGTCGGTGCTGGTCTTGACCTGGGTCGCGGCCGGGGTGACGGCCTTCAGGTCAATGTACTTGCCGGTGACGCCGGGGGCGTTGGCGGTGACACGGATGTCGCCGGCCACGGCCTTCGAGGTAACGACGATGGTGGCTTCGCCGTTGACGACGTCGATCTGAGTAGCGGACGGCAGGGTGCCGGCACCAATCAGGGTGAAGGTGACCTTACCGGTATAGCTGGGGTCAACGTAACCGTTGGCGTCAACCATCTTCGCAGTAATGGTGGCAGTTCCCTTGCCATTGGCATTGATCTCGGCCTTGTTGGTGCTTAGGGCAATGGTGGTCGCCTTGGCGCCAACTACAACTTGAGCGTAGCCGCTGACGCTACCGAGAGTCGCAGTCACACGGTAGATCTTCGAGGCAGTACCGACAAATTCGCCCTTGGCATTGATAATGCCGGTGGCGTCATCGACGGTCCAGTTCGGGCTCACGACAATGGCGTTACCCCGGGCATCGTAACCGGTGGCGGTAAAGACAACCTTGCTACCAACGGCAGTGGCGGTCTTGTCAGCCGATACGATGATGCTGGTAACAGCCTTAGCCGCGTGCACGGTGCCGGCCAGAGTCTTGCCCTGGGCATCCTCGACATCGTACACGGAGGCCTTTGTCATGATCGCCAGGTCGCCGCGAATGGCCGGCTTGCCAATGACAAAATCAGTGTCATTGGTCAGGCCGAGGGCCGTACCGACGGCAATGTGACCGGTCGGCCAAGCACCGGCGGCCAGAGCTTCGGCTTCACGGCCGAGAGCACGGACCAGCATAGTGATGGCTTCCTCATACTTCACATCGTCGCCAGGGCCGAAGTTACCATTCGGGTAACCCTTAATGATGCCCTTGCTCGTTGCGATGTTAATGTAGCCCCAGGCCCACTTCCAGGAAGCGTTGACATCCGGGAAGATGGGGGTCTGATTGGCTACGGCCTCGGCGGCAGCTTCTGCACCAATCGCCCGGACAACCATAGCGGCAAACTCAGCCCGGGTGATGGTCCGAAGCGGCTCAAAGGTCCCGGCCGTAGTACCCTTCACGACGCCAATGCCGTGGAGGGTCAGGGCAGAGCCTTCGTACTTGGTGCCCACGACATCCGGCAGGATGGTGGACGCCGAGGCAAAGCCCACAGTGCCGAGAACGAGAGCGACTGCCAGCGCGAGGACCAGCAGAGTGCGCAATCTTCTCACGACTCGAATTCCTCCTTCTTTTTTGTGGTGTCCGCATTGGCTTCCGACCTACGCCCACCAACGTTGATCAGAGCCTAATGCGTGTTTCTTCAAACCAGGCAGACCATAGGCCTACCCGGTTGGGAAACCCTAGTTCTACCAATACGCCTTGCCTGTACAAGCTATATATCCTGATAAAGCTGAGCATACTGCATATACCACTTTCTGGTATGCCAGCCAATATACTCCCCCGAACAACTGCAATTATACCAAGCCTGTCCGCCCACCACAAATCAGCCTGGTTGCCTGTTTGACTAACCATTGAGATGGCTGGTGGAACTGGATACACATTATCCCCAATACGAACCACTTCTTCTGGGCCTTTCCCAGCAATTCCTGCATATAGCCATCTTGGGAGGCAGTTAAGCACCTCGCCAGTTGCCTTAACAGCTAATTGCTCTCCGGGCCTTTACCCCTCTCGGCCCTACTGGAGAATCACCGGCGAGCTGGTGGTCTTGAACAGAACACCGTCAGTGACCGAGATGTAGCTCGATGCCCCTATCGCTCCGGTGCCGACCACCGAGATCAGGGCTGAGCCGCCGCTCATCACCACTGTCTGCCCGGTGATATAGGCACCCCCCATCTGCAGCCCGGCTGATCCACTCTCGCTAAGGGTTAGCACCTTATTAGCCGAGAGCACCGGGTTCCCGGCAGCGTCTACCGCTGTAATCATGACGGTAAACGGCACGCCCCGACTGGGGTTATAAGTCGACGGTACTATCGCATAGCTACTGACCGGCGTTCCCACGCTGACCACCGCGGCAACATGCGGCGGAGTTGCGCTTTGGAAGGCAATATCACTGCTGCTGGCTCCAATGGTGCACCAGCCTACCTGTGTCTTAGAGGTCAGTGTCACCGCCGTTGTACTGATGCCGTTAGTGACATAGACAGTGCTGGTATTCAACGTCCCTGAACCGGTGTTGCTATTGCTCAGGGTCACTGTTCCATTGACCTTGGCCGTATTGCCCCGAGTGTCAACCACCCTTACGCTGATCATGGTCTGAGAAATCCCATCATTGCTGATCCAGTTGAGGCTGGAAGAAACTACGATGTGACTGGCTGGCCCGGCAGTGAAACTACCGGTAGCCATAGCCTGGACCAGGCTAGGTGCCGTGGCTGTATAGCTCACTGTCTCGGCATTCGTGTTGGCCACGTTGAACACAGCCTCGCCATTGGTGACTGCGCCGTTCCCAATAATGATCGCTGTTGACGTGACCGGCTTGGTCAGGGTTACGGTACCCGCCGGTGCGCTATAGTTCGACAGCCAGTTGCCGTTGGCATCCAAGATGCGCACCCTGACTACTTGGGTTGCCGACCCGTCTGCGACGCACTCATTGATGGGCAGGACAATCCCCAGCTTGTTAGCGGCTCCCACCAGGTAGGTAGAGATATTGACCCCCGTCACCGGGTTCCCACTGGCATCTATATTCCCGGCTGCGGTGAGGCTGACCGGACTCGGAAGGCTGCTAGCAGTGAACGTGACACTGCTGAACGGAGCCAGGGTAGTACTGGACAGGGTCCCCACGCCCGTCGCCAGTGGGTTAAGGGTAATGATGGATGTATTCGGTCCGATGACGTTACCGTAGGCATCGCGCTGCTCGGCCGTAATTGTCACCCGGCTGGCCCCATCGGCCGCCACCGAGGTATGGCTCGCCTTGAGAGCTACCGTCGCTACCGGGCCCGGAGCAATGGTCAGTGTGGTCTGCTTGGACGGTATTGCCCCAGCTGTCGCCCTGACGGTGAGGGCGGTCTGGGCCACATTGGTGGTCAGGCGGAAGGTAGCCGCCCCGTTAACGGTGACCACAGAGGCCTTTTCAAGGCTGCCCTGGCCGCTGAGGATGGTCAGGGTTACCGGAGTACCATTGTTGGAAGATACGACCCGGCCAGCATAGTCCAGCAACTCCACTTTGATAGTGACCGGAGTGCCGGCCGTAGTGTTACTGGCGATTATCCGCATGCTTGACGGCACGCCGAAGATAAGGCTGTGGACCTCATTGCTGCCGACCCCGGCGGTCTCAGCCAGATCAATCAGGGGGGTGCCGTCAGCCTTCTTGCCGCTGGCGTTGAAGACATCACCCTGACCTGATGACAGGCCGTCGCCCACCGGCACTGTGCCGGCCGTGACATTTATGGTAGCCACACCATTTACCGCTCTAACCGCGAGCAATTGAGGAAGCGTGACTGCATTCCGGTTGGCAGTCCTGGTGAAGGTCACCTCGTTATTGGCTGTAGGGACGAAGTTGCCGTAAGTGTCGTAGATGCGGGCTGTGACCACCGCCTGATGGACACCATCAGCAGCCAGGACGCCTGGGCTGATGGAGGTCACCTGAACGCCGGCGGGCGCCCCGGGTACGAACACGCCAGTGGTCTTCGGGGCATAGTAGGTGACACCACCTATCGTAGTCCGAGCCGATAATTCCACCTCTTCAGCCTCGGTATTGACCACCTTAAAGGTCGCAACTCCTTGAACGCAGTTGGCTGTAAGGACACTACCAATTGTAGAGTTGGGCAGCCGGGTACCCTTCTCGGTCACAGTAAGAGTCACCAGGGCGCTGCTGTTTCCAGTAATGGTATTTCCGTTGGCATCGGTCAGTTTGACCTTTACTACCATACCATTGTTGACATTATTGGTCACCTGAGTATCTACCGGGCGCTCAGCAAAGGCCAAAGCCGCCGGTGCGCCGGTAACCACGCTCGAGACTATCACGCTCCCACCTGAAGGGACTCCATCCGCATTGGCTGTGACATAGGTGGTTCCCGGAGAAGACCTGGCCATAAGATGCAGGCGGGCCGTTCCGCCCGAGGCTGGCACCTGAATGCCGGGACGGTTAGGATCACTGTCCAATGTCATGACGGTAAACGGTAGGGGGTTACTTATCGAGAAAGTAATCAGGTTATTGGCGTTGGCAACCGCGATACCATCGCTATCAGCCAGGCTGGCGGTAACCACCACAACGCTGGAATTATCGGCCGCCACTGAACTGAAGTCACTGCTGACCACCGCCTGACTGGCGGTAGGGGTCGAACTCATCACGTCGATGAAGGCACCAGCCAGATCAGGGGCGATGGCTGTTACCCTTATCAGACCAGGCACATGAGTTGAGGTCAGCTCAACGGTGGCCTGCCCGTTAACGGCATTTGCCTCGATGGTAGATAGAGTGCCCGGACCGATCACCGTGAAAGTAAGCTTGCCGGAGTAAGTAGTATCCATTACGCCATTGGCGTCGGTAGTCTTTACGGTGATGATCGCCTTCGCCTGACCATTAGCATTGAGCGAGCTCCTGTCAGATATAAGCGCGATCCGGCTCGCCCGACCGCCGACGGTAATATCCAGATGACCCGATAATGACCCCAGTTTGGCGGTGACTCGATAAGTCTTAGCCTCAGTCCCGGCGAACTCACCGGACGAGTTGATGATCCCACCGCCATCAACCGACCAGTCCGGGGTGATTGCGATCTTGTTCCCATTGAGATCGTACCCGATGGCCGTCAGCTTGATCTTCTGCCCTATCCCGACGGTCGGTTGCTCAGCCGTGACCAAGATAGCCGCTATCGCCTTAGCAACATGGATAGTCCCGGCCAGGGTCTTACCGTTTACATCCTTGACGTCGAAAACAGCAACCCTGGTCATTAAGGCCAGATCGCCGCGGATGGCCGCGCGACCCTGTGTGAAGTCGGTGTTCGCGGTTAACCCAAGGCTGGTGCCGACCATGATGTGGCCGATGGGCCAGGCCCCGGCAGCCTGTGCTTCCGAGTCCCTGCTAAGAGCCCGGACCAGCATAGTGATGGCTTCCTCATACTTAACCGAATCCCCAGGCCCGAAGCGGCCGTCGGGATACCCCTTGATGATTCCCCGGTTTGAGGCAACATTGATGAAGCCCCAGGCCCAGCGCCAGGTATCTCCCACATCCGGGAATGAAGGTTTGATATTCTGTACGGTCTGAGCCTCGGCGGTCAACCCAAGAGCCTTAACAACCATAGTCGCGAATTCTGCTCGCGTAATAAAGCGGTTAGGCTCGAAATACCCTGACGGAGTGCCTGTGACCACCCCTATCCCAAATAAAGAGTCAACCGCATTCTCGTACTTGGTCCCAGCAACATCCTTCAGCCCGCTGGTAGCCGCCGCCACCGGGATGGTCCCAGCTAGCAGCATCAGGATCAGCGTTAACCCCAATGCGATACGCAATCTACTCATCTCTGGGCGTCCTCCTTCACAGGCCAAAACCTACCGGGTGCGGGCATCCGGCCCAGGCATAGCACTACCCGTCTGGTCCTGGCAACTTATCCCTGATCCTAAAGATTCAATAGCTAACTCAATTCCCCTCTCGATCAACTCCTGGCTCATGCTAGCCAGCATTGGCTTCCCCACCGCCTGCTCCGGCAGGGCCGGCAGGTGGATGAAGGTCCCCCGCAGGTTAAGCCCCTGGATAGCAGCGGCATGCAGCACCCCATACATCAGGCAGTTACACAGGTAGGTACCCGCTGTGTTAGAGATAGAGGCCGGAACCCCTCCCTCCTTCATCGCCCGGACCATCTCGACAATGGGGACAGTAGCCATATAGGCCGCGGGTCCGCCCTCGACTACCGGGTGCTCATCCCGTTCAACCCCTAGGTTGTCCTTCCCGTTCTGGACATTGATGGCTACTCTCTCAACCGTGATCCCGGCCCGGCCGGCGGCCTGGCCGAGCATAAGTATGATTTCAGGTTTGGCCTCATCAATGGCTTCCAGGCACTTGGGGACAGCTTCCTCCCAGGCCACGGGCAGGGTAACCCCCACCACGTCACAGCCACCGATTTTGCGGCGGTGCAGGGCCTTAGCCGCCTCGCCGGAAGGGTTGATCTGCTCACCGCCAAAGGGTTCGAAACCGGTTACCAGTACCTTAACCATGAGTGCAACACCTCGCGCGCAGATGATAGACGTTGGCGGCCCGCGCCATGTTCCAGTCTTTCATAGTCCTTCGCAGCTGGAAACGGATTTGGTGAGGTCGCCCGGTCGTCAGATGATGGTTAGTTTGTTCTCCTCCACCACCACTGCCCGTCCCCCCGCCCTGACCGCGGTGATCTTTCCCGGGGCCCCGTCTACCTCCACCGTGATCCGGCTGGGCCTGCCCATCGCATCACCCTGCTCGGAAACGAAACGGGTGGTAGGCGGGGTCGCCTTAATCAGCCGGTTCTCCACCAGGTAGGCGCCGAGAGCGCCATTGGCAGTGCCGGTGGCCGACTCCTCCGGGATCCCCACCGCCGGGGCAAAATCGCGACAGTTCACCGCGTGGCCCTTCTCCACCGGATCCAAGGCGAAAGCGTGGATGCTCACCAGGTTATGCCTGCGGCAGTATTCACCCAGGGCTTCCTGGTCGGGCCGCAGCGCGTAGAGCTTCGGGCGGTTTACCACCGGCAGCAGCAGGTCGGGCACGCCGGTGGAGACCGCCTGCACTGGCGCGCCAGGCACCTTGAACCAAAACGGTTCGGCGCCCAGGAGCCGGGCCAGCTCGGCCAGGCCGGCCGCACTGTCGAGAGTCCGGAGGAAGCGGGGCCTGGTCTGGACCATCATCACCCGATCGACTTGTTTGCCCTGCCAGTGGATAATTACCGGCAGCTTCCCGGCATTGGTCTCCTGTAACACCTGGGTCTTGAGGCCGGTGACCGGGACCATCCCCCGGGCAGCCATGGTAAAAAAGGTAGCTATGGTGGCATGGCCGCACAGGTCGATTTCGCAGACCGGGGTGAAAAAGCGCACCCGGTAGTCGGCGCCGCCCGGACTGCGGGTAACGAAGGCCGTCTCCGACATCCCCAGCTGCGCGGCAATCACCTGCATGGCAGCCGCGGGCAACCCCTCAGCCTCTAGTACAACCCCGGCCGGATTGCCTCCCCCGGGGCGGTCTGTGAAAGCATTGACCCGGAAATAGGGAATCTCCCTCATCGAACTCCTCCTCCTCCTCGGGCGTGGGTTAATAGGTATGGTGCCTGGCCACTCCCTATGACAGGGGGCCTACGCCAGGAGAAAAGGGGAAATCCAGCCATTTTTCTTTCGCCCCGCTGGCCATTGCCTCCTTCCCCATAATGCCCCGCTACCGGGAGAATACTGTTAAGCATTCTGTTAAGGGGTTACTGGCCCAGGAAATAGCTGAGCCGCTGTTGGCACCACCAATCTCCTTGTGTCCGGACGGCGATGGGTGGGCAATACTATCTTCAGTTCTATCAAAAACATGGAGGTGTTCCAACTTGAGTATTGGTGATCCATTTGTGGCCAACATCCCGCGCAAGATGACAACCGAAGAACTACTCAACGCGCTTCGGGTAGACATCCACGGCGGACTAGAGGCAATCGTGGTCTATGACGCTCATATCCTCGGCCCACAGGAGGAGCAGCACTTCCCAAAAGGGGTTCAGAATGTTCAGCAGGTCTTGGGGGGGCAATAGATGAAGCAACTGGGAATCATGGGTATCCGGGTAAAGGGGCGTGACAAGCACGCTCCTGAAGTACAGGAGGTACTGACCAGGCACGGGGAGATCATCACGACCCGCACCGGATTCCACGGCGACGGTGGCGACCAGGGTCTGATCAGCCTGACCCTTCAGGGTGATTTCCACGAGTTCATGCAGTTAGAGAAGGATCTGACCGGCATTAACGGGGTTGAGGTCCAGTATCTGAAGTTCTGAAGCGCGGAAAAGGCGGGAGGGCATTGATGCTCTCTCGCCTTGCCTTGTCTCCGTACCTCAGCGGATCTGACGGCAGCTAGCCGCCAGTTTCGGATATCATGGGCAGCGGCCCCCTTCAGGGACCGCTGCCCGGACTTCCTTCCCCTACTGCACTGGATAGCTCACTACGCCATCCCGCTTCCGGTTCTCGTCGACCATGGCCAAGTCGGTCTTAATCCTGCCGGCCATCCGCTCCTGCAGGAACTTCTCGGCCTGCTGCGGGAAGAGCGCGTAGGAGACCACATCCTCCTCAGTCTCCATGTACTCGGCAACGCCCCGCTTGGCCTCCTCCATCCCTGGCCCGATCAGGTCGGCCGGCCGGAAGGTGATCGGCTCCTCGTCGCCGATAATCTGCCGGCGGATCTCCTCATTGACCTTCCCCGGTGGGCGGCCGTAGTAGCCCTTGAGGTACTGCTTGATCTCGTTGGTGACCATCTTGTAGCGGCCTCCGGCCAGGACATTCAGCGAGGCCTGGGCGCCCACCATCTGGCTGGACGGAGTGACCAGTGGCGGGAAGCCGAGGTCCTCACGCACCCGCGGCACTTCGGCCAACACGTCATCCAGTTTATCCAGCGCGTTCTGCTGCTTCAGCTGGGTGACGAAGTTGGAGAGCATGCCGCCGGGGATCTGGTAGATCAGGACGTTGGTATCAATGGTCGTACCGACATCAAACGGAGCGTACTTCTGCCGCACTCCCTTGAAGTACTGGGCGACCTCCGACAGCTGCTTAAGATCGAGCCGGGTATCGTACTCGGTGCCCTCCAGGGCGGCCACTATGGTCTCGGTGGGCGGCTGGGAAGTGCCCAGAGCCAGGGAGCTGATGGCAGTATCAACGATATCGGCCCCAGCTTCGATAGCCTTCAGGTAGGCCATGGAGGCTAGGCCGCTGGTGTAGTGGCAGTGTAGCTGCAGCGGTAGGTCAACGGCGGCCTTCATTTCGGAAATAATCTCGTAGGCGGCCCTGGGCGAAAGGATACCGGCCATATCCTTCAGGCAGAGCGAATCCGCCCCCAGACCGGCCAATATCTTCGCAGTCTCTACATAGTGCTTCACATCGTGCACCGGGCTGATGGTGTAGACCACGGTGGCCTGCACATGCCCGCCCTCGCGCTTGGTGATCTCAATGGCCTTCTCCATGTTGCGGACATCGTTCAGTGCATCGAAGATGCGCATGATGTCAATACCGTTCTTAATGGCCAGGCGGACAAAGGCCTCGACCACATCATCAGCGTAGTGTTTGTAACCGACCAGGTTCTGTCCGCGCAGGAGCATTTGGAGCTTGGTGTTCTTGAAGGCCGCTCGCAGCTGGCGCAGCCGTTCCCACGGGTCTTCGTTGAGGAAACGCAGGCAGGTGTCGAAGGTCGCCCCGCCCCAGACCTCCAGTGAATGGAACCCGACCTTGTCCATCTTCTCGGCGATGGGCAACATGTCTTCAGTTTTCATCCGGGTGGCCAGGAGTGATTGGTGGCTGTCGCGCAGGGTAGTGTCGGTGATCTTCACTTGCCTGTTCAATGTGACCTCATCTCCCTCTGTTTTGCCTTGGAATTCCTTATTGCTGCGACCTCAACCAATGAAGAGGTCGAGAAAAGCCAGAGTCCCCGAAACCCACATGATAAGCCCCAGAGCCAGGACCGCCGCTAACACCGGTAGGGCTACGGCCAGGGCAGCCCGCTGGGTTGGCAGCCCCTCGGCCTCGTGGACCGACAGGACCTGGAGCCCCAGAGTCCACAGAACCAGCAGCACCCGCACTCCCAGCCAGGCTGAGGCCAGGGGGGTCAGGTTAATAAAGGAAAGCGCCGGCCGCAGTAGCTGTGGCGCCGAAGCCAGGGCCAAACCACTGAGCAGGCTGCCCACGCTCCCGCGACCCCCTAAGAGGCCGGCTGTGGCATGCACCACCGCCCCCCAGAGCAGCCAGCCGGCCAAGGCCAGCGCCAACCGGATAACTACCAGTGTCGACGGGTTGGCCAAGACAGGGCCGATCGGGGTCATCAGCCCGGCAATGGCCGCCGGAAGAGCCCCGGCTGCGGTACTGACAACCAGCACCGCCCCAGCCAGCCACAGTGGCCGCTCTGCAGCGGCCCTCCGGAGCGTCTCGCGCGGGGCACTAAGCGTGCCGCCGATGAGCTCCAGAATACCCATGGGCTGTGGCGGGATCTCTACGGTTTCAGGCCGTTCCATACCGCGCCACCCCCGAAGCTGCCCAAGAGAATGCGATCCAGCTTAGTAAACAGGCGGTAGAGCAAGATCTCCCAGTTGGAGAGCTCGCCATACCGTTGGGTGCGGTAGCGGTCCTGGATCCCGGCCATCTGGGCAGCGATACCGATCGCGTCATAGATGCTGCCAAACTGGTCGATGAGCCCGGCCTCCAGCGCCTGGCGCCCGGTCATAATCCGGCCGTCGGCCACTGCCTCCACCTGGGCCCGGGTCAGGTTGCGGCCTTCCATGATGGCATCAATGAACTGGTTGTAGATATCGTTGACCATGGCCTGAAGGAGGTCACGCTCTGTATCCGTCATGGGCCGGTTGGGATTGCCGATATCCTTCAGGGGGCCGCTCTTGATCATCTCGAAGTCAATCCCCAGCTTGCCGTAGAGCCCCTGGAGGTTCTGGATCTCCATAAAGACCCCGATGGAGCCAGTCATGGTGGCTGGGTTGGCTACTATATAATCGGTGACGGCCGCCACCCAATACCCGCCCGAGGCGGCCATATCGCCCATGGAGGCCACCACTATTTTGCCGGCCGACCGCAGGCGCTTGATCTGGTTGCCGATCTCCTGGGCCGCGGCGGCGCTACCACCGGGGCTGTTCAGCCGGATGACCACGGCGGCGATGTTATCATCCCAGAGTGCCTCTTCCAGATAGTGCAGGATAATGTCACTGCCCGAAGCCGAGTCAAACAGCCCCGAGTAGCCTTGGCCACCGGCGATTACGCCCTCAATGTCGATAATGCCGATGGTCCGGCCCCGGGGACCGTTCTGCAGCTCAGGGAGAACCAGGCTGGCCGCGATGGCGGCAACGATGGCCACCAGCAGAACGATTCCCCCGAGAGTCTTCTTCCGCAAGGCATTCACCTCTCCGGTTTCTCTCTAATCGCCTTCAGCATATAGCATATAACTAACGGCGTCTAGAAAAAACGCGAAAAAAGAGGGCCGTTGCCAGCCCTTTTTCTTCCTATGTTGATCCTCACTCGGAGACCTGCACCGTCCCGTTCTCGCTGAGTTCCCGGGTGCCCTGACGGCTGACTACCCGGCCCTCGGCGACAAAAACCTTGGGCAACCGGGCACTGACCGCAATGCGCCGGGCCTCGATGGTCACCGGTGTCCCGGCCTCAACCTCCGGCAGGTAGGTCACATCTACCAGCGTCTGCTGCATGGTAATCCGGCCCACCACCGGCAGTTCGCCGTACTCCGACCAGATCAGTCCCCGGGTGGGGGAGAATCTGCCGGCCGGCATTCCCAGCCAGTTAGCCAGACAGGCCACCATTACCTTAACCATGTAAACGAAGCGCAGAGTCCGGCTAACCGGCTCCATCCCCACCCCATCACTGTAGCCGACCGGAAGGACCGCTATTCGCATGTCGCGCCTGGCCCGGAAAATGGGTCCGTAAGAGACTCCCTCGCCCGCCTTCACTTCGGTGATGCTCACTACCTTGCTCTTCAGCTTCCACGGGTCGAGGAGCGGAAGCTTGGTTTCGACTCCGGCCCGCCCGTAAAGCAGGTTCCCGATGCGCACCATATCTAGCCTCGACTCAGGAAGCAGGATCGCCGCTTCGCTGTTGGCCGCATGCTTGATAGGGATAGCGATCCCCTCAGAAGCCAGTTCAGCCACGAGATCCATGAAGATGGTGAGTTGCCGCCTGGTCAGTTTCAGGTTGCCGGCAGTGGCCGCAGAAAAGTGGGTGAAAATCCCCTCCACCTCGATGCTATCCAGCTCACGCACGGTCTCCAGGAACTCGGGCACTGCCGTGGGGCGGAGGCCGAACCGGTTCAGCCCAGTGTTTACCTCAATATGAACCTTCACCTTGTCCCGAGAACGGCGGGCAGCCCAGTTCAGTGCCTGGACTACCTCCAGTTGCCAGACGGCTACAGTGACCCCGGCCTCTGCCGCCAGTTCGGCCTCCTCGGGCAGAATGCTCCCTAAGACCATGATCGGAGCCGTGATACCCGCGTTCCTCAGCTCAATGGCCTCCATCAGGTTGGTTACACCCAGGTCGGTGGCGCCATTGTCCAGAGCCACTCTGGCCACCAGCACAGCGCCATGGCCATAGGCATCACCCTTGACCACAGCCATGAAGCGCCGGTGCTCACCAATGAGCTTCCGTACTTCCCGCACATTATGGCCGATCGCGTCCAGGTTGATCTCAACGAAACTCGGGCCCAGATACATACGCCACCTCCTCTGTGCGCGTCCGCTCCCCTTATCCCTGTGCCCTCAGGCTGGCGGCGACGAAGTCGCGGAAGAGCGGGTGGGGGCGGTCGGGCCGTGATTTGAACTCGGTATGGTATTGCGTGGCTACGAACCAGGGATGATCCCGGAGCTCGATGGCTTCGACCAGTCGCTCATCGGGCGTGAGCCCCGAGAGGACCAGCCCCAACTCGGTCAGCTCATCACGGTAGGCGTTGTTAAACTCATAGCGGTGGCGATGGCGCTCATAGACCACTTCGTCCCGGTAGGCCTCATAGGTCCTGGTTCCTTCCACCACCCGGCACGGGCTGGCGCCCAAGCGCATGGTGCCCCCCTTCCCCTCGACCTCCTTCTGCTCGGGCAGAAGGTCGATAACCGGGTGGGGTGTCTCGGGATCGAACTCGGTGCTGTTGGCCCCGGCCAGTCCGGCCACATGGCGGGCAAACTCGATTACTGCCAGCTGCATCCCCAGGCAGATCCCGAGAAGCGGGATGCTGCGCTCACGGGCATACTTAATGGCCTTGATCTTCCCCTCGATCCCCCGGTAGCCGAACCCGCCCGGGATTAGGATGCCCGCGGCGCCGGCCAGTTTCTCCTCGCAGCCCTTGCACTCTAGCTCCTCTGAATCGACCCACCGGATGTTAACCCGGGTATCGTTAGCGATACCGGCATGGTTCAGCGCTTCCACCACCGACAGGTAGGCATCACGAAGCCCCACATACTTGCCGACCAGGGCAATCTCTACCTGGCTTCCGGGGTTCTTCACCCGGTGGACGATGGATCGCCATTGGGTGAGATCGGGTCGGTCGCCGTCCAGCCCCAGGCGCCTGGCCACCAGCTCGTCGAGCCCCTCCTGGTGAAGAAGCAGCGGCACCTCGTAAATAGTCTCGGCGTCCACATTCTGGATGACTGCCTCGGGGGCGACATCGCAGAACAGGGCGATCTTCTCCCGCATCTGAGGGGAGAGCACGCGCTCGCTCCGGCAGACAATAATATCCGGCTGGATACCGATGCTGCGCAGTTCGGCCACACTATGCTGGGTCGGCTTGGTTTTCTGCTCCCCGGCCATGGGGATGTAGGGGACCAGCGTGACATGGATAAACAGGACCCGGTCACGGCCGAGATCGGTTTTCATCTGGCGGATGGCTTCCAGGAAAGGCAGGCTCTCGATGTCACCAACCGTACCGCCGATCTCCACAATAACCGCATCGGCATTGGACTCGGTGCCTACCCGCTGGATCCGCTCCTTGATCTCATTGGTGATGTGCGGGATTACCTGCACTGTGCCGCCCAGATAGTCGCCGCGGCGCTCTTTGGTGATGACTGCCCAGTAAATCTTGCCCGTGGTGATATTATTGCTCTTGCCCAGGGACACATCCACGAAACGCTCATAATGCCCCAGGTCGAGATCGGTCTCGGCCCCATCGTCGGTCACGAAGACCTCACCGTGTTGCAGCGGGCTCATGGTCCCGGGATCTACATTAATATACGGATCCATTTTTAGAACACTGATCCGTAGTCCGCGGCTCTTTAGCAGCCGCCCTAACGAAGCGGCGGTGATGCCCTTCCCGAGGGAAGACACAACACCGCCGGTCACAAAGATGAACTTAGTGTTCACGGAAAGCCCCCCCGACTGTGGCTTATCAAAACATAGTTCAATACTACCACAGACTTATCCTTTCCTTGAAGGGTTTCGGGGCAAACATTGGTGGTGACTTACCGGGCCTCGGGCTCCCAGTCCTCGTCGCCCTCGTCGATCTCCGGGTCCGACTCGGCCGGCTCCTCAAGTTCGTCAATATCCACCTCTTCATCGTCATCGTCTTCGTCCTCATCCTGGCGTCCGGCGTCATATAGGAGATCCTCTTCCGGCTCCAGGACAGGCCGCAGCTTAACCGGCTGTGGCCGGCGGGTTGGCGTCGTCTTGCGCGGCATCGTCCGGGGCGCCCAGTTGGCCAGGCCCCAGAAACCCCCGCCGCTATGGACAAAGCGTACATCGAGGTTCATCTCGGTGTAGATTGCCGCCAGTTCACCGGGGGGAAGCTCTCCGTCACCGGCTGGCGAAGCCGCCTGCAGCAGGAGCTCGCGATAGTGCAAAGGGGCGCCTCGCTGGAGGAGGATCTCATGAGCCCTATCCAGGATGGTTCGGCGCTGTGCGCTACCCGGCATGGTATCAACCCTTTCTCGGAATTTGGAATAGTATATATTCGCTCACCTGCAAGATTTCCCTTCCGGAGCGAACCGCCAGCCGCGGGCGTTAGTATCGCGGCCGCCGGGGAGAGAAGTGACACTCCGCCGGGGATAAATCCCCCCGGCTTCTTCGGGCACCCGTGCGTAGTCGCTGCTCGTAGTATTTGCGGCGTGGCCGCTACTACGCTGAGGGCGTAATGGGCGACGGATACCTCGGGCGGTGCCAGGCCCGGCCTGATTCCCGTTGCGGAGCGCCGGGCCGGTATCCCTTCGGGCTGTCCTTTTCACCATACCGGGCCACATCTCAACCGCAAACAGCGCATCTCCTACTGGTATCCCTCGGGTTGACCCGGCTGGCGATTAGGCCGTGCTCCCAGGCTTTGTATTTTGCATATCACGAAACCGGTATTCCAGGTTTTGTACTATAGTTTTGGTAGGCATTGTTACAGCCCCTTTTGAGCCTCGATGTATTTCTTGATGGTTCCGCCTGACACGTTGCCCGCCGTGGCGCTGAAATAGCTCCTTGTCCACATGGAAGGCAATTTGAGAAGGTGGGGGAATTCTTTACGCAAGTGGTGTGAAGTAATTCCCTTGATTTCCTTAATCACGTCCGCCGCTGAATCGGACGGCCATACCCGTACAAATAAGTGAATATGGTCCGGTTGGATGGCTAACTCTAAAATCTCCCAGCCTTTCTCTTCGCACTTGCCTTCGATGATTTCTCTGCACCGGGAGGCTACTTTGTCGGTTAATACCGGCTTGCGGCGTTTTGGCGTCCACACCAGATGGTATACAATCAGATGCACTCTATGCTCGTCTCTTACGTAGTCCATGGTGTTATCACCCCGTTGATGTTGATGTCTACATCATAACATGGCTCAACACCTGCTGCAACACTTTGCCAGAAACGACCTCGGCTAAAGCCAATGATAAACCCGCCTATTTACCCGGGCTAAAGCCCGGTAACTTACGGTGGGTATAAGGTTTTGTCAGATTATTCACCTCCTGGGGATTAGTCTTCCCCATCGAGGTACGCCTGTACCTATGGAGCCAGTCGTGCCGGGCGTATTATGTGAGCAGTGGAGCCCTTCCACGCATCACTAACCCGGGAGGTGATACACGTGGGAGTCACCCATTGCAATGATGCCTTCCAGGTGCTGATCCTCATCATCCTGCTGTTCTTCTTCCTCGGCGCTGAGTAAGGAGGCGGCAGACGGCAGACACCGGCCCCCGGCGGGGCCGGTGTCTAGCTGTCCGGCTGTTTACAAGCATTCTCCAACGCTCCGTGGTCTGGCACCCTGGCCGCATCCCCCTTGACGCTATAGCATATAGCTGGTAACTTCGTCTTCACAAAGGAAGTGTGTCTAGGGTTCCGTGCCTGATATGTGGGCAGCCTGGACCGAGCGGCACAGCCCGTAGAGGTACTCCGTGGGGATAAAAGACCCGAGCGGCAAGTTCCTGATCAGGAACCCCGCCGGCTTCTATCTGGCTTTCAGTGTTAAAGAAAGCCATCGCATCATCCTGTGACGTACGCGCCGGTAACTCTAGATGACTGTCGCCCACGGCATACCATCTATCTCCGCATTACCATACACCACTATGCCAATTTGCCACCCATATTGTGCCTTTTATGCTTTCGCGTTTTTGATTCTAGGTCTTGGCCTAACCCTTACATCCCTCGCCTCACTATTTCCTGGGCAATAAACGAGGCCACCTCCGGCGGCACTGTCCCCGGCCCGAAGCCGGCGTCGTAGCCCAGTTCTACCGCCAGTTCATGCGTTATGCGTGGTCCACCGCAGATGAGCACCACCCGTTCGCGGATCCCCTCGGCCTCCAGCAGCTCCACCAGCTGGGACAGGTTGGGGATATGGACATTGCGCTGGGTGACCACCTGCGAGACCAGAATGGCATCGGCGTTCTCCTCGATGGCCCTGGCCACCAGCACCTCATTGGGGATCTGGCTCCCCAGGTTGATGGCGACCAGCTCCGGGTATCGCTCCAGCCCGTAGCGGCCATTGTAGCCCTTCATGTTCATGATGGCATCCAAGCCGACGGTATGCGCATCAGTACCGGTACAGGCGCCGACCACTACCAGCTTGCGCCCGATCCGCTCCCGAATGAAGGCATTGCACTCGTCGAAGTCCATCACATCTACCTCGGCCTTGGGCACCTCGATGGCAGTGTAGTCCACCGAGTGCAGGCACTTCCCGTATACAACGAAGAAGGTGAAACCAACGCCCAGGTCGTGCATGAAGGTGACATTGGGATGGTCAATCCCCATCTTCAGAGCCAGCTGCCGGGCCGCCTCCATGGCCTCTGGTCCGGCCGGCACTGGCAGGGTGAAGCTAAGCTGCACCGCCCCATCGTCCAGGTGATCACCGTAGGGCCTGATGCGGGTCAGGTCGATCCGGTCCCGAGAGTCAGTCATGCCCCTTCACCTCCCAGCATCAATTCATAGAACGGGTTGAAGTAATCGTCCCCTCTGGCTATCACGCCCTCGCGCCCCTTGCCGCCATTGCGCGGCCGCTTGACCGAGGCGAAGAAGCCCTTCTCCAGGGCGGTCCACAGCCCGATCTCCCGGATCTTCTCCAGCGTCTCGGTGGCTTCCCGGAGCACGTGGTTAGCCCGGTGGTGGATCCTACCTCCCTCGCGGAAGATTACTTCATCCGCCAGGTGCCAGGCGTTGTTCATAATGTACTTGGAGTTATTAATGGATAGGAAGCGGTCGTGCATGTAGGGGGTGTGGATGGCCTCGGTCAGGATCCCCACCAGGTGGATCTCCTGCCCGGTCAGGATAGAGACCAGGCTGTGCATGGCCTCCATGGCGTGACCCTTGAAGATGTCTCCGGTCATGTACTTGGTGGGCGGCATGTACTTCAGCGGCGAGTGGGGGAAGATCTCCCTGGTCATCTGGGCCTGGGCGATCTCCAGGAGCAGCCCGTCCTCGTAGTCGGGGTTGATGGCAAAAACGTGGCCGAACCCGGTCTGCTCAAGCTTCAGCCCTGACCGCAGCGCAAATTGCTCATTGATAAGCTGCGAGGTGAGGACGGTATGGGCGGCCGCCACCGGGTCAGCGGTGGTCATGTAGTTATCCTCGCCGGTGTTGATGATCACCCCGGCGTAGGCGTTGATCAGCCGGGAGAAGTACTGGTCGACGAAGGTGCGCTCCATGTTGATATCCCGGAAGAGGATACCGTACATAGCGTCATTGAGCATCATATCCAACCGCTCCAGCGCTCCCATGGCCGCGATCTCCGGCATGCAGAGGCCCGAGCAGTAGTTAACCTGCCTGATATAGCGCCCGACCTCTTCGCTGACCTCGTCCAGGGCCTGCCGCATGATGCGGAAGTTGGCCTGGGTAGCCGGGGTACCGCCAAAGCCCTCTTCCACCCCGTAGGGGACGAAGTCCAGCAGACTCTGACCGGTGGTGCGGATGACGGCGATGATGTCGGCCCCGGCCTTTACCGCCGCCTTGGCCTGGACTACATCCTCGTAGATGTTGCCACTGGCGACAATCACATAGAGCCACGGCTTATGGCCTTCGCCCAGGCGGGCCAAGCGGGCCTCGCGCTCCCGGCGGTTGTCGTCAATCCGCCGGCAGGCCTCCCGGGCCAGTGAATAGGCCTCCTGCCGCACCTCCTCCCGGTCACCGGGCGGCACCTGACACAGGTCGATGCGGCCGGCCGCTACCCCTTCAGCTACCTCCTGCGCGGTGAGGTTATGGGCCAGCATGGCATTGGCCAACCAGTAGGCGGCGCCGCGCGTCAGGCCGCCACCGGCCGCGATGTTCTCCACTACCACATTGGGCAGGGGAGCTCCCTCTTCATTGACACCATCGATGCCGAACAGGCGGAGGACGGTGCGCTCCACGCTGATGGTGGTGTGGCTTTCGATAAATTCCTGGATAGGGGCGACGATCTCGGCCGCGGCCGCCCGCGCCCGGTTGATCAGGCCCTGATCCAGCTTTAGTACTCCGGTTTTCATACACTTCCCCTCCTCCCTAGGGCCTGACGGCCCAGAACTACATCAAATACAGGAAGCGGATAGAGAAGCTCCCCCACCGCTTCCAGAAACTCTTCCGGTTGGTAAGATGGTCCCACCGGGGCCCAGGGGTTGGTGGTCACCGCCAGCAGGTTGATGTCTCGGGCCACCTTCAAGCCCAGACCCAGCCGAGCCATCTGGGTCCAGTGTTCACCGTCGATGAAGACCCGGGTGGGGTCGGCTACCATTAGGTCGAGCCCGGCCAGGTGCTCTCCGGCGGCCATCAGCCCATCCAGCATTCTGCCGGTGAGAGCGCCGCCGAAGATGATGCCCCGGCCCCCCCGGGGCAATGCCCGGGAAATGGCCTCAGCCTGCTCCAGCCCGGTTCTGATCTCCAGGGCCCGGTAGTTGCCCTCACCGTCCACCACCGCGACCTCCCGGCGCGCGCTGGCGGTGAGGATCATCTCCCTCAGTCCGGGGTCGGCCACGGCCGGCAGGCGGAAGGTCCGTACCACTTGGCGAGTACGCTCCAGGGTCAGGCGCATCGATGGTCCCAGGGCGGCACCGGTAGCCAGGATGGTGGCCTCGGTTACCCCGGGGGCAGCCGAAGCCACCCGGTCGAAGGCGCCGTCGGCCAGAACGCGGCTGCAGCCCTGGTCGTGCAGGAGCCTCAGACATTCCCGCATCTGGCTGATGGTACTCGGGCCCACCAGCACTACCTCGCCCGCCTCCACCGCCCGGGCCAGGAGAACCCTTCCCAGGCGGGTCTCGTAGGGGGTCTCTCCGATGACCTCCAGTGGCGCCCGGCTCTCCCGAATGGCCTCAAGAGCGGTGGCCAGGAGCGCCCCGGCCGGAACCCGTACCGGCGGCTTGGGTAGCCGGGTGACGGTGTCCACCTTCTCCCCGTCACGGCCAATGGAGGTAAGGCCCAGGGAGTATCCTTCCGCCTGGGCCTCCTCGATAATGTGGTTCAGAGTTGTGGTTTTGCCTACGTTCTTGGCGATTCCCACCACCGCGATGGTGCGGGCACCGGCACGGGCGATCAGGTCGATCAACCGGCTCACTTTCTCTTCTTCCTCTCCAGCCCTTTGGGTTCCAGGCTGGGGGCCTGGCCGGTGAGCAGTTTGCCCAGGCCAATGTTGAACCCTTCATGTCTGGTGCCACAGAGCTGGCAAACCTCAGGCTGGCCGGGGAGGTCGGTCGGCTCGTTGTAGACCGAGATGACCCCCTCGTAGTTGCGGAGGACAATCTTCCCCTGCCCCTGCGAGACCAGGTACTGGGGGCCGACCGGAATCTTGCCGCCGCCACCCGGGGCATCCACCACGAAGGTGGGGACTGCCAGACCGGTAGTGTGCCCCCGGAGCAGCTCGATAATCTCGATCCCCCGGGCAACCGGGGTACGGAAATGCTCGATACCCCGGGAGAGGTCGCACTGGTAGATATAGTAGGGGCGGACCCGGAAACGAAGCAGCCCGTGTACCAGCTCCCGCATGACATTGGGGCAATCGTTAATCCCCCGCAGGAGCACCGTCTGGTTGCCCAGCGGGATCCCGGCATCGGCCAGCTTGGCGCAGGCCGCCTCGGCCTCCGGGGTGAGCTCCTTGGGATGGTTGAAATGGGTGTTGAGCCACAGGGGGTGATACTTTCTCAATAGCCCCACCAGGTCATCGGTGATGCGCTGGGGCAGCACCACCGGGGTCCGGCTGCCGATACGGATGATCTCCACATGGTCGATGCGGCGCAGGCGGCTGAGTACATATTCCAGGCGCTCCTCGCTGACAGTCAGCGGGTCGCCTCCTGAGAGCAAGACATCGCGCACCGAGGGCGTCTTGTCAATATACTCAATGGCTGTGTCCAGCTCGGCCGCGGGGCGGGCCCGGTCGGTCTGCCCGGCGAAGCGCCGGCGGGTACAGTGTCGGCAATACATGGAGCATTGGTCGGTGATGAGGAAGAGCACCCGGTCGGGGTAGCGGTGGGTCAGCCCCGGGACCGGTGAATCCACATCCTCGTGCAAGGGATCGAGCATATCGTTCCTGCCCACCGTCAGCTCGCGCGCGGTAGGTACCGCCTGCATCCGGACCGGGCAGTGCGGGTCGTCCGGATCCATCAGGGTCGCGTAGTAGGGGGTGACCGCCATCCGCAGTGCCGTCAGGCACTGGATAACTCCCTGCTCCTCTGCAGTGGTCAGGTTGATGACTTCCTTCAGTTGTTCGACAGTGGTCAAGCGGCTGGCAATCTGCCAATGCCAATCATTCCATTGCTCCTGGGTGATATCGTGCCAGAGCGGGATAGTCCAATAATCGCGCATGGCCTCCTCCCCCTTCCCAATCTTACTTGACGTACAGCTCCTCGAACATCCGGCGCAGTTCCGGGCTCTCTCTCAGGCACTGCAGGGCGATCTCGGCGTGGCCCCGGGTGTACCCGTTGCCGATGATCATGGTGGTGTCCCGGCCGATGCCCTCGGCGCCCAGGGCCGCCGCGGTGAAGCTAGTGGCCATGCTGAAGAAGTAGATCAGGCCATCATCTTTAGTGGCCAGGATAGTCCCCATCTCGGTGCCCGGAATGTTGACACAGTTAATGGTAATATCGGCCATCTGGCCATCGGTGACCTCTTTGACCTTTTCCATCAGGTCCAGCGGGTTACCGGCATCGCCCTGGATGACGATATCGGCAAAGCCGCTATCCTTGGCCCGCTGGACACTGCCGAGGCTGCGTCCGACCCCGATAACCCGGCCGGTGACCCCGGCCCGCTTCTTGGCCTCGTAGAGGCAGAGGAGGCCCGACTTGCCGCCGGCACCGATGACCAGCACGGTGTCGCCCGGCTTGACCAGCTTGGCCGTTTGGGCCGGCGCGCCGGCCACATCGAGGACGGCCAGGGCCAGCTTATCATCCATATCGTCGGGAAGCTTAGCATAGATGCCGCTCTCGAAGAGAATGGCCTGCCCCTTGATGTCTACCTGGTCGGTGTCCTGGTGGATGGCGATGATCTCCTCGATGACCAGCGGGGTGAGGGAGAGGGAGACCAGGGTGGCGATGCGGTCGCCGACCTTGAGGTCGCGTTTGTCGGCCAGCGCCGGGCCGATCTGGGCAATGGTACCGATGAGCATGCCGCCCGAGCCGGTGACCGGGTTGTGGTGCTTGCCGCGCTGGGCAACGATCCCCTTCATGATCTCTTTGATCTTATCATCATCGTGCCCGGCCTGGTCTTTGATCTGAGTGAAGCTGGCGGCATCCACATTCAGGGTCTGGACATTGATGAGGATCTCGTTGTCGTAAATCTCCATGGTATTGTCAATTCTCCAGGCTGGCTGCGGCAGCACCCCCTTGGGTTCGATCACTCGGTGAGAGCCGTACGGACAACCTCTCTTCATCTTCAGTTCCTCCTCGCGTTTAGTGTCTGTTTATTCGCCCCGGCGACAGGGCGATGGCTACCTACATTCTCTCCGGCGCGCTGACCTTGAGGAGCCCCAGTACATTGGCCAGACAGATCTGGCTGGCCCGGACCAGGGCCAGGCGGGCCTGGGTCAGCCCGGGATCGTCGGTCAGGACCCGGCAGCGGTCGTAGAAGACATGGAAGGCAGCGGCCAGCTCCTGGGCGTAGCGGGGCAGGCGGTGGGGTTCCCGCCCTTCGGCGGCTGCCACAATTTCTCCCGGCAGGGCCGCCAGCTTCTTGATGAGGCTCTTCTCGGCCTCCTCGGTCAGGCGGCCCAGATCCACCCGATTTGGAGGCAGCAGTTGGAGCCCGCTCTCCGCCGCCTGCCGCAGGATCCCGCACATGCGGGCGTGGGCGTACTGCACGTAGTAGACCGGGTTCTCATTGGTGTTCAGCTTAGCCAGGTCGAGGTCGAAATCCATGTGGGTCTCCAAGGCCCGCATCAGGAAGAAAAAGCGGCAGGCGTCGACTCCGACCTCGTCAACCACCTCTTCCATGGTGACGAAGTCGCCGGCCCGCTTGGACATGCGCACCAGTTCGCCGCCGGAATAGACCCGCACCATCTGTGAGATAACAATTTCCAGCTTGCCCTGGAGCCCCAGCGCGCTCATGGCCGCCATCATCCGCTGGATGTGGCCGTGGTGGTCAGGTCCCCAAATGTCGATGAGGTGATCGAAACCGCGATCCATCTTGTTGAGATGGTAAGCAATATCGAGTAAAAAGTAGGAGGGCTCGCCATTGGACCGCACCAACACGCGGTCCTTGTCATCACCATAGGAGGTGGTGCGGATCCACTTGGCCCCATCCTCCTCGAAGATAGCCCCGCGCTCCTCCAGCGCCCGCAGCGCCCGGTCAACATAGCCCGTCTCCACCAGTGATTTTTGGCTGAACCAAACATCGAAGTGGACCCGGTAGCGGTCTAGCTGCTCCTTCTGCTGGGCCGCGATGATCCCCACTGCGTAATCGGCCAGTACCTGCTGCCGCTCGGCTTCGGGGCGCTCCAACAACTCCCGGCCGAACTCCTGGGTAGCCCGTTTGGCGATCTCAATGACATAGATGCCGGGGTAGGCCCCCTCCGGGAACGGGATATCTTCGCCCAGGGCCTGGCGGAGGCGAATCTCCACCGAGCGCCCCAGGGTCTCCACCTGGGTTCCCATATCGTCCAAGTAGTACTCGCTAACCACATCCCAGCCGGCCCAGGCAAGGCAACCGGCCAGGACATCGCCGACGGCACCAGCGCGGGCCTGGACCATTACCATCGGGCCGGTGGGGTTAGCGCTGACGAACTCCAAGTTGATCCGCCGTCCGGCCCCGTGCTGCGATCGTCCGTAATCTGGGCCAGCGGCCAGCACATCGGCAACTGCCTCGGCCAGCCAGGTATCGCTCAGCCGGAAGTTGATGAATCCCGGGCCGGCAATCTCCACCTTCTCCACGGCCGTCCCGGCCGGGTCGAAATGCTCCACGATGATCTCGGCCAGCTTCCGCGGAGCCACCCGCGCCAAGCGTGCCCCGGCCATGGCCAGGTTGGTCGCCAGGTCGCCATGGCTGGGATCCTTGGGGGTCTCGAGGGTAATGGGCGGCCGCGCCTCCCAGGCCAGTAGTCCGGCGGCTTCTCCCCGCTCGACTGTTCGCTGTAGGGCGGAGATGATCTGTTCCGCGATGCGCTCCTGAATGGGCTTCATCCGATGACCTCTCTTCTGTAGGCGAAATAAAAAGGGCGTGCCTCAATACGGCACGCCCGCGCGCGTCTTTGGCTTAGGCGAAGGACAGGATTACTTCGCGCAGGATCTTGGCTGCCAAAATGCCGGTCCTTTCGGACAGATCGTGGGCCGGCAGCACCTCTACCAGGTCGAGACCGACCAGGTTCAGCCCGCTGCCCAACCGGCGCACCGCCTCCAGGATCTCCCCCGAAGTGCAGCCGCCCGGCTCCGGAGTGCCCGTTCCCGGGGCATAAGCCGGGTCAACTACATCCACATCGAGGGTAATGTAAACCGGGCGCCCGGCCAGGAGGGACAACATCCTGTCAACCGCCTCCAGGATCGGGACCCGTAACAGATTGGTGTTCGCTACTGCATAATCGTATTCCTGCCGGGTACCTGAACGGATGCCGGCCTGGAAAATGTTCTTGGGGCCGAGAAGGCTGGCCACCCGCCGCATGACGGTGGCGTGGGAGAGCTCCTCGCCGTAGTAATCTTCCCGCAGGTCGGCGTGGGCGTCGAAGTGGATCACCGCCAGGTCCGGGCAAGCCCGGTAGACCGGCTCGATCATAGCCAGGGAGACCAGGTGTTCGCCGCCCAGTCCGATGGGGATCTTGCCAGCGGCCACCAATTTCCCGGCGGCCTGCCGGATGGTCTCCAGCGAGCTCTGCACATTGCCGAAAGGCAAATCCAGGTCCCCGGCATCGTAAAAGGAGACCTCGAATAGCTCCCGGCCCGAGTTCCAGCTAAATGTTTCGATGCCATAGGAGGCCTCGCGGATGCGGGCTGGACCCAGGCGCGAGCCCGGACGATAGCTGGCCGTCCAATCCATGGGGGCTCCGTAGATCACGGCCCTGGCCGCGCCGAAGTCGTCGGTAGCGCCCATAAAGATCTGAGTGCGACGGCTATTCTCCAACGGTTGCTGGCTCATCTCATCTGCCCTGCTTGATCAGATCCTGCACAAAGCGGGGCAGGGCGAAGCAGGCCTTCCCCATCTCAGGGGTGTAGTATTTGGTCTCAAAGTTCAGCTCCCGGTCACTCAAGACAGCCAGGGGGTCGTGTCGCTTGGAGCCCATGGTGAAGCTCCAGAGCCCACTGGGGTAAGTCGGGATGCTGGCCAGGTAGAGCCGGGTAATAGGGAAGACCGAGGCGACGGCCTGGTAGGCATGGCTCAGCACGTTCTGGTTAACAAAGGGTGACTCGGTCTGGGCCACCAGGATTCCGTCATCCTTCAGGGCCTCAAAGACCGAACGGTAGAACTCCACGGCAAAGAGGCCCACGGCTGGCCCCACCGGGTCGGTGGAATCCACGATGATCACATCGTACTTCTCGTGCGCTTCGCGCACATATTTAACGCCGTCATCAATGATCACCCGGGCGCGGGCATCGTCCAGGGCACAGCTGATCTCCGGCAGATACTTACGGGAAGTCTCCACCACCGCGCCATCGATCTCCACCAGCTCGGCCTTTTCTACCGAGGGGTGTTTGAGGATCTCGCGGATAGCACCGCCGTCGCCGCCCCCCACTACCAGAACCCGTTTGGGCTCAGGGTGGGTGAAGAGCGCGACATGAGTCAGCATCTCGTGGTAGACAAACTCGTCTCTTTCGGTGGTTTGGACAGTGCCGTCCAAGACCAGCATCCGGCCGAACTGAACCGTGTCCAGCAGGGCCAGGTCCTGGTAAGGAGTGCGCTCGGTGTGCAGACTCTCCTTGATCCTGAGGGTGATCCCCAGATCCGGGGTCTGCTTCTCAGTGAACCAGAGTTCCATTTCCACGGGCTAGGCTCTCCTTTCCAGTGCCTGGGCTCAGTACCAGAGAGCAACGGCCGCGAAGGCGCAGCCTTTGTCAACCACTCGGTGCTCGGCGCCCTTGACCAGCAGGCGGGCGAGTTTCATTCCTCTGACCCGGAAGGCCTCTTCGGCCATAGCAGCCACTGTCCGTTCCGCCTCGTCCTTGCTGCACTTGCCGGAAAACTCCATGATCACACCAAAATCGTTCTCGGAAATAGCTACCGAGACAGCGGCAGCGATGAGCTCGCCAGGGGTAGTGCTGGTGATGGAACCATAGGCTGTGGGAACCAGCGTCCCCGGCGCAATCTGTAACTGCGGGACTTCCACGGCCCCGGGCGGCAGAATGCTGCTGATGCGGACAAGGTTTAGGTTCCCGATCCCTGCGCCCAGTAGGGCATTGTCGAAAGCATTGAGTGTGGTAGCGCCTTCGGCTCCGGAAGCCACCATGGTGAATTTGGTCGGCACGGGTAGCATTCGCGACCCCTCCCCCCTTCTGATTTGAGCCACACTCCGGTGGGGCCGGGGATCGCCTGTCTCCCATCCCATCCGGCGACTCTAGGTATGCATTATATCAGAAGGGGGTAGACAAATAAACCCCTTGTTAGCAGGTAAAGAAGCATTGGAAAGGGGGGTGGCCCGGTTCAGGGCTCAGTACCAGAGGGTGGCCGCCGCGAAACAGCAGGCGACGCCTCTTACCTGGGCCTCAATGGCCTTGGATTTTACCTCCCGGAGCGACATCCCGCGGCTGGCGAAGGCCTCCTCGACCATGGCCCGAACTGCCCGGTCGGCTTCCTCGCGGGTGCACTTGCCCGAAAACTCCATAATCATCCCGAAGGAGTTCTCTGAGAACCCGACACCGATGGCCGCCGAGATAACCTCGCCCGGAGAGTCGCTGATGATCGCACCATAGGCGGTGGGAGTCAGCGACCCCGGTGGGATCTCCAGCCTGTCCACATACTCGGCCCCGGGCGGCAAAATGCTGCTGACCTTGATCAGGTTGAGGCTGCCGACCCCGGCATCGAGCAGAGCGTGGTCGAAGGCGTTGAGGCGGCTCTTCCCTTCCCCGTATCCGACTACCAGAGCGAATTTCTTGGGTGTTGGCAGCATGATGGCCCTCCTTATGGTTGCTGGCTTTCTTCCTATTATTCTCTGCACCCCGGCGCCCATATTACGATCCGGCATGGCGCAGAATAGTAGCCACCGTACGGTCAAAGACTAACCAAGACGGCAGTTAGCTTCGCAGGAGGGACCTTATTGACATCGGCGCAGATCATATACCTTATCGCCGTAGCCATTTACCTCGTTTTTTTCTTGCTCTTCTCCCGTTTCTTCATCTGGAAGCACTATGCCGACCGCGTCTACTGGCGGCCGCGCCCCCGGCTCTCCCTACCGGGCCTGGTTAGGCTCGCGGCCGAGCGGGGCGCGACCCTTCCTTTCATCTCAGTGATGGTGCCGGCCCGTAACGAAGCTGATGTCATTGAAAAGACCATTGAGCATATGGCCGCACTAGAGTATCCGGCCGACCGCTTCGAGATGGTGGTAGTCACCGACCAGAAGGAACTGCTGGAACGGGAGGAGCAGCGTAAGGCGGTAGTGGGGGGAGCTCTCGGCTTCTTCGTGGGCGGGGTCATTGCGCGCGGTGGCCGGGAGGAGCTAATCCAGTCGCTGGTGACGGCGGCCGTGGCCCGGCTGGGTCTGCGGTGCTGGGTGCGAGCCGATGCCCGCTACAGCCAGCTGGTTCCCGAGGACCCCCGACGCGACCTTTCTTGGGATCGCCTCGAGAGCCTGGTGGCCGAGATCGCCGACGATCTGGTGACCGCCAAGGGGCGCCTCTCCCTGGAAAAGCTGTTCCGTCGGCTGCGCCGGGCCCTGCCCGGCCGGGATGATGGCCACATTGAGCGGGTATTTCCCAATTATCTGGGACTGGCATTGCCCGTTGCCGCCACGGTCTTCGGGCTTAGCTGGCGTCATGGGGAGCGTTATACCGAGCAGCTTCTGGCGCGGGCCGCCTATGCCCACCACCGGGTTACACGCCAGATCCTTAAGACCCTGGTCCAGGGTCTATCGGAGCTGATGGCCGCTGAGATTGAGACACTGCTGGCCCGTGGCCAGATGCGCAAGTTTTTGGGAGAGGTCTTTGATAGCCGCTTCCCCACCACCCAGCAGCTGGTGAAAGCCAGCGCCGACCGGTTGGCCGCCGCGCCCGGCCGCCCCCGGCTGGTCCATCTGGATGTACCTTACGATTTTGATGGCCGGGTGGGCGGAGAGTGCCTGGGCCGCAGCATCCCCTCCACTAAGGGAAGAGCGCTGAACTTCGCCCTGACCTATCTGGGTGAGGCCACCGAGATTTGCGGCTTCTATGATGCCGAGAGCCGGCCCGACCCTAAGGTCTTATTATACGTGGCCTACCGCTGCCTGACTGAGCCAACCCGGCCCCGTATCTTTCAGGGGCCGGTCTTCCAGGTCCGCAACTTCTACGAGATGGGGCCGTTCTGCAAAATCGCCGCCCTCTACCAGGCCATTGCTCATGATTGGTATCTGCCGTCGCTCCTGCGGAAGCTGCCCTTCATCGGCGGCACTAATCTCTACATAGAACGGAGTCTTTTGATGCAGATCGGGGGGTATGACGACTCGTGCCTCACCGAAGACCTAGAGCTGGGGACCCGGGCCTACCTGCGGGCCGGGGTATGGCCCGAGTACCTCCCCTACAGCAGCAGTGAGCAGACACCGGCCACCCTGAAGGCTTTCTACCGGCAGCGGCTGCGCTGGGGCTACGGACACCTCCAGGTGATGGACCGGATCCGGGCCCACGAGCAGGCCCCGGCCGCGCAGGCCCATCTCATCTGGCGCCGCCTCTTCGTCAAAGGGAATGTAGAGTGGGTACTGTACCAGGCAGCTACCTTTGTGCCCCCGGCGGTTATCGTTCTCTACTGGCTGGGGGCAGTCGACCCCAAGATTCTCCCGGGCGAAGTGCGCCTGGGGCTGCATCTCTTCAGCCTTATCTACTTCTTCTTTACCTTCTATGCTTACTACCGTTACGGGCCGTACCTGGACCATACCGCCCGTCCGGCGGGCCGGGCGGGGCAGCTGCGTACCCTGGCCCAGCTGTTCCTCCTGCCACTGGCCACCTTTTTCTTCCCGGTCCCCTACAGCAGTGCCCTGGTGCTGAAGCATCTGAATCGGGGTCCTCTGGATTGGGTCAAGACACCCAGAACCAAGGAGTGATGGGTTGAGCCTTGTGCGCCGCATACCGTGGAAGGCGCTGGCGCTGACCGCAGTCAGCCTAGCCCTCATTGGCGGTCTCCTCTTCATTGGGGCCGTCATGAGCATTGGCATACCCGAAAAGGTCATCCCTCAGGCCACCCGGGTGCTGGACGCCAACGGGCATCTAGTGGCTAAGCTCTTCGTGGAAAACCGCCAGTCGGTCCCGCTCAGCCGTATCTCCGTGGATTTTCTCAATGCTGTGGTGGCCATTGAAGATGAGCGCTTCTACCAGCATCTCGGCCTCGACTTCCGGGCGTTGGTGCGGGCCTTTATCTCCAACCTACGGGCCCGGCGGGTGGTGGAAGGCGGCAGTACCATCACCCAGCAGCTGGCCAAGAACCTTTACACAACCGCCGAGCGCACCCTGGGGCGCAAGCTATACGAGGCCATCCTCACCGTGCGCCTGGAAACCCAGTACACCAAGGAAGAGCTCCTGCAGATGTACGTTAACACCATCTATCTGGGGCACGGCGCGTTCGGCGTGGAGACTGCCTCCCAGATCTACTTCGGTAAGCACGCCTCCGAACTGACTCTGGGCGAGTCGGCGCTGCTGGCCGGCCTGATCCGCCTGCCCGAGTACTACACTCCCTACAAAAACGCCGAGCGGGCCGCGGAGCGGAGGTCCACGGTGCTCAGGCACATGCTGGAGCAGGGGTATATCATTGAGGAACAGCGACGGCAGGCAGACTCGGAAGAGGTGCGGCTGGTGGGGCTGAAGCCTCTGAACAACCTGGCCCCCTATTTTGTCCAGTATGTCATCGAGCAGCTGACCGAACGCCACCCGGAGATTGCCAGTGATCTCTATACTGGCGGCTATACCATTATCACCGCCCTGGATGTGGAGATGCAGAAAGCGGCCAACTCCGCCTTCGCGGCTAATCTCCAGGGTGAAAACACCGACGAAAAGGGGGTCTTGCAGCCACAAGGGGCACTGGTCGCGATCGACCCGACCAGCGGCTATATTAAGGCACTAATCGGTGGCCGCAGCTACTCTAACAGCCAGTTCAACCGGGCAGTCCAGGCCAAACGCCAGCCGGGGTCGGCCTTCAAGCCCTTTATGTATACCGCCGTCCTGGACTCGGGCTATACCATCATTGATCAGCAGGTCTGCGAGCATGTATCCTACCCAGACGGGCAAGGCGGCCGCTATGAGCCCACCGACTACAAGCGCGGCCAGCCGTACCACAACCGGCCCATGGATATCCGGGAGGCAGTAGCCATCTCCGACAATGTCGTGGCGGTCCGCTGGAACGAAACCATTGCCCCAAGAAGGACGGTGGAGTATGCCCGCCGGATGGGCATCACCAGCCGACTGGAGGCTAGTCTGCCCCTCGTGCTGGGCGCCTCGGAAGTCACCCCGCTGGAGCTGGTCAATGCCTATGCTCCTCTGGCCAACAACGGGTTGGCGGTGACCCCCATTTCCATCCTGCGGGTTATTAACCAGGCTGGCCAGATCGTTGAGGAAAACCGGCCCCGTATCGTCCGGGTCCTCGACGAGCGCACCGCCTACCTAATGACTGATGTACTGAAAAGCGTCCTGCGGCCCGGAGGTACCGGGGCCCATCTCCGCTGGACCTTTGACCGTCCCGCCGCTGGGAAGACGGGAACCACCGAAAACCAGCGGGACGCCTGGTTCATTGGCTATACCCCGCAGTTAGTCTGCGGGGTGTATGTTGGCTATGATGACCCCACCAAGTCACTACCGGGCTACGGAGGCACACTGGCCGGACCCATCTGGGCAGCCTTCATGCATGATGCCCACAAGAACCTGCCCGTCACCGATTTTCCCCGTCCGGCCGGGGTTATCGAGGTAACCCTCTGCACCGAGACCAACCTGCCGGCCAACCCCACCTGCCCCACCAAAACCGAGCTGTTCAAGGCTGGGACTGAACCAACCGCCCCGTGCCCCGCCATTCACTTTGCCCCTCCCGACCCTGACGAGGACGAGCCGATTAGCGATGGCGAGGGGAACCGAAGGCGGAGCCTCTTCGACATTATCTTCGGTCCCTGATCCTGCCAGGTTTGTGCTGGAATCCACCATTGACACCCGGCGCGGACCGGCATATAACAGATGATGCGGGCTTCGAGTACCGCAGTCTGGGGGAGATGAGTATGCACGGAGCGGAAGGGTTTGTAGTCAATACCCTGCTGGCCCTGGGGACGCTGATCCTGGTGGGGTTGTTAGGCGGCAAGGCCGCGGCAGCTGCCAGGTTCCCGGCGGTCACCGGTTATCTCATCTTTGGGCTTATCATCGGCCCATCGCTACTGGGAATTCTGGGCGATGGCATGGTCCAATCGCTAGGACTGGTTAGCACCGTGGCCTTGGCTTTCATTGCCTTCTCCATCGGCAGTGAGTTTGAGGTGAGGCACCTGAAGGAGCTGGGCGGCCGGGTGGGATGGATTACCCTGGCCGAAGCCAGTGGGGCTTTCCTGCTAGTGTCGGCCGTAACTTACTTCATCTTCCACCAGCCTCTCTATGTCGCACTCATCCTCGGTTCCATCGCCAGCGCCACCGCGCCGGCCGCCACCGTCCTGATCATTCGCGAGTACCGGGCCAAAGGCCCACTCACCGACACCCTTATCGCCGTTGTTGCCCTGGATGACGCCATCGGCATCACCTTCTACGGCATCTCGGTGGCCTTGGCCAGGCTGCTTACCGGCCGGGTGGCCGGAGGCGCCAATGCCTGGAGCCTGGTGGCCGCCCCGGTCTGGGAGATCGTTGGCTCCTTTTTGGTGGGGCTGGTCGGTACTATCGCATTGGGAACCATTGCTGCCCGCATCCGCCGGCCGGAAGACCGCCTCGCTCTGGTGCTAGGGGTGGTCCTGGCTACCTCGGGAATGGCCCAGCTCCTGCATACCTCGCTACTGCTGACCAACATGGCCCTGGGGATGTTCACCGTCAACCTCGTGCCCACCAGCCGGCGCCTGTTCGGAGCCCTGGCCGGGATCGACCAGCCCATTTACATTGCCTTCTTCGTCTTGGCCGGCGCCGGGCTCCATCTCCGGCTCTTGACTCAGGTGGGATTGCTGGGGATCGGGTACATCGTGGCCCGGGGCATCGGAAAGATACTGGGTGCGGGACTGGGAGCCCGCTGGACCGGGGCGGCGCCCCAGGTCCAGAGGTACCTGGGCCTGGCCCTGATCCCACAGGCCGGTGTGGCCATCGGTCTGACCCTGCTGGCGGCTCAGGCCTTCCCGGAGATCGCCCCGATGCTGACCACTCTGATCCTGGGGGCAGTGGTGGTGCACGAGATGATCGGCCCCTTCACCGCCAAGATTGCCATCGTCGGTGCCGGCGAAGTGGGCAAAGCCGCGGTCAGTCCGTCAAGCCCGGCTCCCGAGTTGCCCGAATGACCATCGCGATAGAGACTAAAGCCAGTGAACCGCCAACCACCAGGTTGGCGGTGATTTTTCCACCGAAGATCAGGACAGCCAGAAGAACTCTGCCGGTTACCTCCTGGGTGGCGATGAGATTGCTCACAAAGGCGCGGCCGGAGCGGAGGGAAGCGTTATACAGCGTGTGGCCCAAAAAGGTAGGGAAGACGGCCAGAGCTGGGCACCGGCCAGACCGGCCAGGCTGAACCCGGAGCCGGCCAGCAACAAAAGGGCGGCGGATAGAGATCCTTTCACCGGTCTCACCTCGGGAGGGCGCACCCAGCGCTCAGAGGGCGCCCGGTGGCCTTGGCCAGTCGCTCGGGCCATGGAAGGCTTCGCCCCGGTCGGTAGAAGCTCTCAACCAGGTATTCACCGGTGGCCGGCCGAAACAGGCTGCCGCCTTCGTCCCGCAGATGGCTCAGAATCTGCGCCGAAATCAAGTTGGCCAGGAAGCTGCCGGCCAGGTGACCGGGGTGGCTCACCATCAGCACCGGCAGGGCCCAGCGGTGGACATCGTGCCAGGGAAGGAGACTGTACTTCTCCCAAGCGCTGCGGTAGAGGCAGTCCAGATCGCCGCTGGGGGAGCGGTAGGCTTCCATTTCGAACGCCACCCGCACCAGATTCTGCCGTCGGTCAAAGATGGCGAGCTTCTGGTAGGCGGCAAAGCGGGCGATCTGGCCCGGAGTAAGGTCGGTATACCGTTCCAGCCATTCCGGTTCATTGATCAGTCCAGCAATGACCTCAGCCAGCCCTTCGGCGAAATAGATGCCATCCAGACGGTGGATTAGCTCCTGCCGTTCGTTAAAGACCAGGTAAAGGGCATGGCCGAACTCGTGGTACAGATCGTGGTAGAAATCGCGTCCCGGCAGGGGGTTGACGCTGATCCGCACATCATGCGGTGACTTAACAGCGAAGAAGAAGGCCCCCTGGACTTTATCTTCGCGGGGCTCGGCATCGACCCGGACCGGCAGTTGGTCAACGTGAAAGCCCACCGAACCGAGGGTCTCGACCAGCGACGGGTAGGCCCGCTCGGCCAAGTAGTACTGATCAACCTCGCCCAGGACGGCATCGCGCAGATAGTACCAATCCCAGGGTTCGGGGGCCGTCTCCAGGAGAGCCTCCAGTATCTCGTAGACCTCCCGGGCGCTCTCGTCGCTTCCGTTCCGGTATTCCTCTAGCCGGGCCGCCAGGAAGTCACTGTCGCTATCGTTCTCCGACAGGATGAAATCGTAGTAGGTGGGATAGCCCCATTCGGCAGCTGCCGCGTTCAGGGCGGCCAGATAGGCCTTGAGGTCGGCGCTGGCTGCCTCCGAAATCTGCCCCAGAGCCTCCCAGGCGGCGCGCCGGGCATCGCGGTCAGGATTGGACCGGACCGTACGGTAGAGCGAACCGGCCGAGACCGACTGGCCGTGGACAACCGGCCGTGTATTGGCATGGACACTGAGCAGGCGGTCGTGGAGCCAGGCTACTTCCGGACGCACGGTGATGGCATTGGCCACTAAGTGCTGCTTAACCAGCGCCACCAGGCGTCGCTCTGCCTCGGACTCGGGGGCAGCGAGGCAATCCTCTACCGCCTGCCAGAGATGGCTGTCGGAGAGGATTCTCTGTACCTGCTGGTCGAGATCGGAGTAAGAAACGGTGGCCTTGCGGGTATATAGAAGCCAGGCCCGCTCAGCTCGTTGGTTATATAGGTTTCTCAACTCAGACAGCTTCTGTTTGATATAGGCACGGCTGTCCAACTCCATCATCCTTCCGCGTTTGTGCAATACCCGAAATGTTTCGTCGGCATTCGGATTTTTCCTGCGACCACCGGGTCTGTCCGGTGAGGCAAAATAAGGAGCTGGACGCACCGCCGCCGAGGCCTATCAGGAGGCCAAGCGCACTCTGGTAGTCGGGTACGCCAGTCTGCCTCCTTTCAAACGGGCAAGCCGTCAGCCCTTTACCAGCTTCCCCTGGTCACCAGCCGATAATCTTCTACCCCGGCCGGCAACGAAAGTATGAAGAGCTGCTGGCAGAGCTGCGGCGGTCGCTGCATATTGCCCAGCCGACCAGCCTCACTTTTGAGCTTATCACCCACCGCTTCAAGAGCCAAGAACCTGATAAGAGAAATGGGCACCTCCGCAGAGGTGCCCGAGTGGGGGATTTCCTACAACGCCTCTCCGAGGCGCCGGAGGAAACTGGTAGCTTCAGGAGCCAGTTGGTGCCCGGGGTAGCGGGCTACGAACTCGCGAAACCCCCGGGCCGCTTCGCCCTTACGGTTCATCAGCATCAGGGCCAGAGCGGCATAGAACCGGGCGGCCGTCCCCTCCTCTGACTCGGGGGCCGCAGCCACCGCGGCATCGAAGTGGTGCAGAGCCTGCTCCAGTAGATCCCGGTTGCCCATCAGTCCACTGATGATCCCGCTGAGGGTCCCCTGGGCCTGCTGCAGAGCCTTCAGCCCTGCCTCCAGGGCCTCCCGGGCCTTCTTCGGCCGCCATTCGCCGTCCGGGGCCAGCGCGGTCTCGGCGATACCCGAGAGGATCCGGGCGTAGTCAGCCGACCGTGAGTAGGCCTGGAGCTCGTTGACGCGGTTGAGGGTCAGCGGGTGGTCGTGCAGGGCCTCCACCACCCTGCCCCAATGGTCTCCCCTGAGCGCTTCGCCCTGGCGCAGATACTCCTGGACATTCAGGCGCTCGAACAGATCGCGCGAGCCGACGGCCATCTTGATAAGGGCGCTGATAGCCGATGGCGAGCTCTGGCAGCAGATGAGGCCGGCCCGGTCGGCCGAGAACTCGGCCTTGCGCTGCCAGCCCAGGAGGGCTTGCCGCGCCGGGGCAATGATCAGCTGCGGCGGCGCCTTCAGCAGCGCACCGAGACGACCGGCCTGCTGAAGCAGGAGGTAGATGGTGCTGAGAAAGAGCACGTGCTGGCTCTTGATGTGCCCCATCTCGTGACCAATAACATAATACAGCTCGTCGGGGTCCATGGCGTCCACCAGCGATGAGTGGAGGATAATGAATGGCCGATCGACTCCGACCGATAGCGCATTGAAGAACGGATTGTGCTTGATGAAGACCTCGGGGGTCTCCATGTCCAGAATGGCAGCCGATTCCCGCACCATAGCATGGATATCGGCGAACTGGTTGGGACCGATCCTGACACTTTGGCCCAGGACCGTGCTCCTGAATAGTGGCTCATCCCAGGCTTTGACCAGGTTCCTGGTGAGAGTCACCGGCCGAAAGCGACGTAGTTGCTCCAGGGCCTTTTCATCATCAGGGTGAGCGTAATCAGCAGCCTTGAGGTGATAAGGAATCTTTCTCTCCACCTGGCTGCTGCCCCTGGCCAGCCGGTACAGTTCGGCCGAGACCTCTGCCCCACACTGGTGGCAGAAGCGGGCCTCCTCCGGCAGTTTGGCTCCGCACTGAGGACAATACATCCCGGCATCCCTCCGGATTTTCCTCTCTGGCCGATATTACGGCTGTCCGGGGTAGTTTGTTCCACTAAAGGGTTACCAACATATCAGGGCGGGGCCGGCCTTGTCCTGGATGGCGGCAGGTACGAGTAAGGGGGATACCGAAAGAATAACCGGGGAGGTGATTGCACTGCGACCAGCCAACCTGGTAGGATTGCTGATCTTCTGGCTCTTGCTGGCCGCCTCTTGGCGGCCGGATGTCCTCCTGTTGGGGCTGGCGGTCTCAGTCGTCGCGCTGGCCGTTACCCGGCCATTGCTGCCACAAAAGGCCGGGCCCACCCGTCCTCTGACCATCGGCCGGCTGGTGCTGATAGTCCGGTTCCTCCTGTATTACCTGCGTGAGGTCTGGATCTCAGCGTGGCATGTAGCCCTCTATGTCCTTAATCCCCGAATAAGGGTAGAATCAACCCTGGTTCGCTATCACACTACACTCCGGGGCCAGCTGGCCATAGCCGTCTACTCGGTCCTGATCACCCTGACCCCGGGGACCATGACCCTGCATTTCGATGAATCATCCAGGCGGATCACCGTCCATTGGCTCCGCTTTCAAGGCCGCGAGGACGCCAGCCAACTGATTGTCCTTGAGTCCTGGGTAAGGGAGTTGTTCTCGTGACTGAGCTGGCCTTCACCATGGTAGTTGTCGCAGCGGCCCTCTGCCTGATCCGGGTGGTCCAGGGTCCGGGGCTGGTCGACCGGCTGGCCGCCGCCGATGCCCTCGGTGTCATGCTCGCCGCGGCCATCGTCTTATTCGGGGTCATGGAGGGACTCCACTATCTGCTGGATGTAGGCTTTGCCTATGCCGTACTGCTATTCGTGGATGTCTTGCTCATCGGCAAGTACCTTGAAAAGGGGGACCTCCACCGTTGAGAGAGTTCGCCTCGGGGCTGCTGCTCTTGACCGGTGCTTTGTTCTGTCTCATCACCGGTATTGGCATGTTGCGCACCAAAGACACCTATGCAAAGCTGCATATTGGCACCAAGTGCCTCACCGTTGGCGCCAGCCTGGTCTTGCTGGGGGCCGGTCTTCGGCTGCCAACTGGCCTGGGCACCCTTAAGGTGGTGCTCATGGTCATCCTACTCTGGATCACCAACCCCCTGGCCACCAACGCCCTGGCCAGGGGGCACTTCCTCAACTCCCGGCTGGAGGAGTGATACCACATGACGCTGGCCATTATCCTCCTATACGGGATGGCGCTGGCTGCTGCCCTGGGTGCTGTACTGGCCAGCCAGCGGCTCACTGCGGTGGTGCTGCTGTCAGTGCTCAGTATTACCCTGGCTCTCCTTTACTCGGTCTTTCACGCCCCGGATGTCGCCATCACCGAAGCGGTGATCGGAGCCGGAGTGGTGACAGCAGTCTACCTTATCACCATTGCCCGAACCGGGGGTGACACCGGATGATGAGGTCGTTCCCCCTGCTGCTCATCGCCGCCCTTGGCCTCCTCCTGGTCTTTGCCCTGGGCGACTCGCTGCTTACAGGGACCGAGATCGGACCAGTGGCCCAGCATTACCTGGATAACGGTGTCGCCGAGACTGGTGTCTACAACTTGGTCACCGCGGTCCTCCTGGACTACCGGGCCCTGGACACCCTTCTGGAGTCAGCGGTGATCTTCGCCGCCGCGGCAGCGGTCTGGAGTCTGATGCAGCAGCGGCGCCTGCCTGATGCTGAGGGCGGGCTTTCAGTGGCGGTCCGGACCCTCATCCCTCGCCTGCTCCCGCTGCTTCTCGTCTACAGCGTCCACCTGGCGCTCTTTGGTCACCTGACCCCGGGCGGCGGCTTCCAGGGCGGGGTTGTGCTGTCGGTGGTCTCTGTTCTGCTAATCGCTGCCTTTGGCACCGGATATGAGTATCGCCTGATCTCGCCGAACACCAAGTCCCGGCTGGAGCTGTTGGGAGGGGGCATCTTGGTCGTCATCGCCCTGGCCCCGTTGGTGGTGGGCGCTGCCCTGCTGACCAACGGCGGGGCCGGCTTTCCACTGGGGCAGCCGGGAAGCCTGTTCAGCGGTGGCACCATTCCCGTTCTTAGTCTGGCCATTTTTGTAAAAGTGGCGGCGGCCTTTTCTCTAATCCTGTACAGTTTGCTCAAGAAGGGGAGTTGAGTCATTGGATGTCCTGAGCCTGGGGCCGTGGGTAGGGCTGGCTCTCTTCCTGATTGGCCTATATGGCCTCCTCACATCCAGGGAGATGACCAGGATCGTTATGAACCTGACGGTAGCGGAGTCGGGGGTAATCTTCGCGCTGGTGGCACGGGCCGGCAGTGGTGGCCAAGGTGCGCCCATTGTCGGCAACGCCGCCGGCAGCATGGTCGCCCCGCTGCCCCACGCCCTGGTTCTGACGGCCATTGTCATTGGTGCCTCCCTGACTGCGCTTGGGCTCAGCCTGGCTCAGGGCACCCATGAACTGGAGCGCAACGCCGGCTCCGGGGAGGAGCAGTGACATGCCCGGACTGGCTTTCATGATCTTCGGAGCGCTGCTGGCAGCCTTCGCGGCCGGTGTTCTGGAAGACTACCGGGCCAAGCGCATCTTGATGGGAGTCACCCTGTTCGGGTATGCGGCAGCCTGGCTCTCTCTGGTCTGGGGCAGCAGCCCGACCGGCCAGAGTCTGACCGCGGGCGGCTGGCCCCGCCATCTCGGGATTGAGCTGGTGGTTGATGCCCCCTTTCTGGCGGTCACCGGTCTGTTTGCCGCCATCCTCGCCGCTAGCTGGGCAGCGGATCAGGATGGACTTCTGCTGAAAGGCAAGAGATCATCGCTCTTTCTGGCTATTCTCGCCGGTCTGACTGTGTGGGCAGCCAACCGGGATATCTTCACCACCTTTGTCGCGGTGGAGCTAACTGGTGCCTCCGCATATTCGCTGGTAGCGCGCCCCGGGCATCTAGCCAGCTACCGGGCGGCTTTCCGCTACCTTATCTTCGGTTCAGTGGGCGGACTCATTATGTTGCTGGGCATCGGCAGCCTTTACTACCAGTCGGGCTACCTCAACATCGTCCACCTGGGTCTGGCTGGGGCCGGAGGACTGGGCCTGGCTCTGGTGGCTGCCGGGCTCCTGACCAAGAGCGCCCTGGTTCCTTTCCACACCTGGCTTCCCGAGGCCCACTCCCATGCGCCGGCTACCATCAGTGCCATTCTCTCGGGGGCCCTTCTGCCCATGGGGATCTTCACCCTGGCCAGACTGGTCCAAAACGGCATTTCGCTGGCCAGTGGCCGTCTCGACCTGCTCCTGGTCGGTATTGGTGCCCTTACGGTACTGACCGGTCATGCCTGGGCCGGCCGCCAGACGGAGACCAAGCGGCTACTGGCTTACTCGTCAGTGGCCCACATGGGCTACATCCTATGCGGGGTCGGGTGCCAGACCCCGGCTGGTCTGTCAGCCGCCCTCCTGCACCTGGTCGTCCATGGGTTCAGCAAAGCCTGTGCCTTCCTCTCGGTCGGCCAGCTGAACCTGGGCGGCCCGCGCCCGACCGGCCGCCCCGGAGCGGGACATCACCAGCCGGTGGCGGGAGCTGCCTTTACCTACGCGGTGGCTAATCTCATTGGGCTTCCCCTGACGCCCGGGTTCCTCACCAAATACCTCTTGACCCGGACCCTGGTAGAGCGCGGTTGGCTGGTGCCGGCCATCGTGCTTCAGGTGGGGACAGTCCTCGCCTTTCTTTACTACTGGCCCCTGGTCAGGTACCTGTGGTCACCCAACAAGTCCATCACCAGCTGGGCCTGTCCTCCCGGCGGACCCTGGCTGGCGGCCGGATTGGCCCTGGCCAGCCTGTGGCTGCCCCGGCTGTTCTCGGTCCTCATAGCATCCATCCCCTGACAGGAGGATCTCATGAGTATCAGTCTCTATCTGGGCGGCCTGGTCGGGCTGGCCCTGGCCAATACCGTGCATCCCCGCAGAGCCCTGGTCTGGGCGTCTGCCCTATGGGCCGCCGTTCTCAGCCTGTTCGCCTCTGGAGCCTGTCGGGTGGGTCCGGGGCTCATCCCCTTCGGCGTTGAGGTTGCCCTGCCGTTCCCCGGCCACCCTCTCTTGGCAGCGCTGATGGCCGCCCTGGCCTATGCTGAAACACTAGTTTCAGCGCCCGGCAAGCCGGCTCAGCCGGCCGTTATCCGGCTGTTGGGCTGGTATCCCCTATTGCTGGCCGGTTTCCTGTCTGCCTCTACACTTCTCTCGGCTTTCATCTTCCTCGAACTGGCGACTCTGCTCACGGTAATCTTGATTGCCCAAAGCAAGCCCTACTGGGCGCGCGTCTACGCCGTGTTCCAGCTACTGGGCGGTGGATTGCTGCTGGTTGCTCTACTGGCGCCGGTCGGTCCGGTCCGGCCGCTGGCCGTGATGGCGCTGGCCCTTAAGGGCGGTTTCCTGGGACTTCACTGGTGGCTTCCCGGCACCCACGCCGAGGTCGGAACCCCCACCAGTATTGTGCTATCGGCAGTCATGGTCAACCTGGCCCCCCTGACGCTGGTCCGTCTCGGTTTGCCCGCCAGCCAGCCACTGGTGGTCTGGGGTGGCCTCCAGGTCGCTCTGGCTGCATTGAGTGCCGTCAGGCAGCCCACGGCAAAGCGCCTGTTGGCTTTCAGCACCATCAGCCAGATGGGGTATGCCCTGATTCTGCCCGGTGCCGGTGCCCCACCGGAACTGCTGTTCCTCCACCTGGCCGTCCACACGCTGGCCAAGGCTCTCCTTTTTGGCCTGGCCGGCAAGGAGCGATTGACCGCCGGCTGGACGCTGGGCCTATGGGTTGTCTCCGCCCTGTGGCTGGCTGGGGCTATCCCTTCCCCCGCCCTGCACATCAAAGGTTGGTTGAGCGGGGCGGCGGTCATCTGGCCCGGCCGCTGGCTCGAGGCTCTAGCTCTCCTCACCGCCCTTTATCTGGGGTCAGGATACAGGCGGCTGGCCGAGAGGCGCACAACGCCACCCGGGCCGAGCCTGGCCGACCTGATCCCCGTAGCGGGAATGGCTATCATGACCATCCTCTGGCCGTACACCAAAGGGCCCGGCCTGGCCTGGAGCCTGGCGCTGGTGGGCCTGGGCTGGCTGGCGGCCAGTGGCTGGCTCCGGCTGCCCCCGGCTAGCGTCCATCTCACCGATACAATCCTCGGGCGCCTGGGGGCCGGAGCTAATGCGGCCGCGGGACTGCTGCCCGATACGGCCGCCTGGTCGACCAGAGATGGCCTGCGCCTGTTGGTGGTAGGTCTCATCTGTCTGCTGGCCGTGGTCATACTGGCCTCGAGCAGCTAGGTCTCGAAGGCCGTGAATAGTGGTTCTCGCTCAGACGTTTGCAGAAGTCGCCAAGCTGATCGGTAATGTACTTGCGTTCATTAGGTCCTAGATGGTGCAAAGGTGTTACCGTGACACTCCGCCGGGGATAAATCTCCCCGGCTTTGTATTTTGCATAGTGAAATATCCTGCCTCGGAGCCAATATGCCCGCTTCGAATTAGCCCGCTTACTGTACCTGCCTTTTCCGGTTTAAACCTGCCCTGGTGCTCAAACTCTATGACGCTTGCACCATATTCCTGGGCAAATTTCACTGTCCGCCGGGACACCCGGTGGGCTTCGTAGTCGTCGATGTTCCGGAGTTTGTTCCACAAGGTTTTGTTGTCCTGCTCGTCTTTATTCAGGGAACCGGTGAGGCTGCGCCTGGCGGTACCGAGCCAGCTCATGGCTGCCGACAGCCGCCACCAGGCGCCCCAGTCCCCCAACCGGCTGCACGTGGAGAGTCCGAGTGACCGATATCAGCGTGGAAGCGGTTGAAGCCCCCAACCGGCTGCACGTGGAGAGTCCCCCTAAGCGTCCAGGTCTTGGCCAGGTGCTGCCGGGCCAGGCTGACCGCCCTCCTCTGTTCCAGAGTAATCTCAGCTGCCGGTCTCACTGTTTCACCTCCCATCAGTTACTGGCTATTCTAGCCTACGCCATGCCCGCCCCTGCACCTGCCAAACGCTAGCGACCCAACTTCATCGGGTTTAACACCGTTGCACAGTATATAACCTCATGGTAATATAGTTGGTGAAAGGAGCCGTGACTATGATTGATCTCGAAAGAAAAGCGAAGGTGTTCAAAGCCCTCGCCCACCCCACTCGCCTGCAGATTGTCTTGCTGCTGGCAGCGGCTGAGGAGAAATGCGTTTGTGAAATCATCCCGTTGGTTGGCGCCAGTCAGCCAATGGTCTCCCGGCACCTGGCGGTCCTCAGGGAGGCCGGGATCGTAGCCAGCCGCAAGAAGGGACTTGAGGTGCACTACCGGCTTACTCTCCCCTGCGTGGCGAAGCTCCTGGACTGCCTTGATCACGCGTGCACCCGTGATAGCTGTTGCGCAAGGGAGGAGCTATGATGGACTGGCGTAAACTCATCACCATCATCGCCGTTTTTCTCGCCGCCTACTTCCTTCCCCTCGGTCACCCGAGGGTAGAAGAGGCTATTCTCGAGGCCTTCCACATGCTTCAGGAGTACGCCCGTGAGCATGTCCTCTTCTGTCTGGTGCCGGCCTTCTTCATCGCCGGGGCCATCACCAATTTCGTTTCGTCCGGAGCGGTCCTACGTTACCTGAGCGGCGGCGCCAAGCGCTGGGTGGCCTACCTGGTGGCATCGGTATCCGGGGCGGTCCTGGCTGTCTGCTCCTGCACTGTACTACCGCTTTTTTCCGGCATCTATAAGCGGGGGGCCGGGCTCGGACCCGCAGTGTCATTCCTCTACGCCGGACCGGCCATCAATGTGCTGGCGATCATCCTCACCGCCCGCATCCTCGGCTGGCAGCTCGGGGTCGCCAGAGCCGTGATGTCGGTCATTTTTGCCATTCTCATCGGTATAATCATGGCGTCTCTGTTCCGCCTGGAAGAGGCAGAGCGAGTCCGCAAGATCCAGGCTGTCGATGATAACCCCGGCACCGGCCGCTCTTCCGGGCAGCTCCTCTCTTACCTGGTGACCCTGGTACTGATCCTGATCTTCGCCGCCTGGGGGCGCTCGGCCGAGCCGGTCGGATTTTGGAACACCGTCTACTCAGTCAAGTGGCACCTGGTCGCCGTCTTGCTAGCTGTTCTCGCCTATCAGCTGGTCAGATGGTTCACGGCTGACGAGAGGAAGAGGTGGGTCGCGGCCACCTGGGATTTCGCCCAGCAGATTCTGCCCCTGCTCTTTGCCGGGGTGCTGGTGGCCGGGGCTCTGATGGGCCGACCGGGGACTGATTCGGGACTGATCCCGTCGGGGATCGTCTCCTCGCTGGTGGGCGGCAACTCACTGACCGCCAACTTCCTGGCCTCAGTGGTGGGTGCCTTCATGTACTTCGCCACTTTAACTGAAGTCCCTATAGTCCAGGGCCTTTTGGGTTCGGGGATGGGGCAGGGACCGGCCCTAGCCTTGCTACTTGCCGGGCCGGCACTGAGTCTTCCCAACATGCTGGTTATCAAGAGTGTACTGGGCAACAAGAAGACTGCGGTCTTTGTTTCATTGGTAGTGATCATGGCCACTCTGTCGGGCTGGCTGTTCGGCTCGCTGGTCGGCTGACCAAGCTGTCGGAGTGAGTTCACTGTGGAGGTATACAGCAATGAAGATTGAGGTTTTTGGCACCGGTTGCCCCAAGTGCCGGAAGACCGAGGAGACCATCGCCCAGACCATCCGCTCCCTCGGCATCGAGGCCGAAATCGTCCATATAGACAAATTGGACGATATCATCAACCGGGGGGTGATGATGACCCCGGCTGTGGCCATCGACGGCGTGATCAAGCTCGAGGGCAAGGTTCCCACCGAGCAACAGATCAGGGCCTGGTTTAGCCGGTAGAGGAGGGAGATAATGAAGTTCAATGTGCCGCGCGAGCAGATTCCTTGGCATCCTACAGTCGACGCTGAGGCGTGCATTTGCCCGGTGGAAGCGGTTAAATTCCCGCCGCTGACCATATTGAAGGACTATATCACGAGGGAATGAAGGCAAGGAGCTGCCCCGACGAAGCGGGCGGCTCTTTTCGCGCCGGTAAAGGAACCGGCAGGCACCAGAGAAAATTGGCTCAATGCCCCTTGTTCCACAGTCTGTTACTTCAAAGGAAGGTGTTGAAAAATGCTGTTCCGTCGGACCGGCTGGTGGCGCTGGCTGACCATCCCGTTGATTGGCCTCTATCTGGCCGTCCCTCCGACCGCAATGGCTGGGACCCGGCTGACCCGGCGGGTGCTACTGGTGGTCGTTGATGGGCTGCGTTCACCCGGTAGTCACCCGCCAGTCGTCCACCTTCTCCAGATAGATGGTCCAGGGCAGCGTGCTGCTGACCAGCGCTGGATGTATTCCTTCAGGTAGGGCAGGGAGGCCGCGTGAAGGCGCTCGAGGCACAACTGCAAATCCGGCGAAATGAGGCCCCGGCGTACCGCTTAGGCCGCCGGTGCTTTGGACGCCTATCTGGAGGAATTGGAGAGAAACGCGTAAAGGATGTGCCGGCCACCGGGGCTGGCGGTGGGCACCAGGCGTGGCTTAGTGCTGTGGCTGAACTTGCGGTGATGATGCCCTGGCGATGGAAGGCTGGACACCGCGGCTCAGTTCCATAGTGGTGATCCCCCTGGCCGCAACGTCCTTTTCAATTACTCTTACAGCCACCATGGGATCCACCTGGTCTCCGCAGGTAAAGGAATCAACCGCCGCGTAGCCTAGCTCCGGCCAAGTGTGGATGGCCAGGTGGGATTCGGCCAGAATGGCCACCCCAGAGAGGCCGTGAGGATCAAAGCGGTGGACATAGACACTGATGAGTTGTGCCCCGGCCTCCTGCGCGGCGCGGCGGAGCATGCTCTCCAGGCACTCGGCGTTGTCTAGCGCCCGCTCACTGCAGAAAGTCAGTTCCGCCAGAACCTGCGAACCCAACTGGTGCTTCATGCGCATCCCTCCTTGTATGCCACCGGTAACGAGCTGCCAGTATTGAAACTATACCGCTGTCCTTTCTGGCTGATATTGTTCCCTACAGGCGGCCCACTCACCCGGTGTCTGTCTTCAGACGCAGGCGTTGGCTGCCACCTCACCGTATAGACAGAAGCCGGCGCCACCGATCGGCAACGTGCTTTCCTATTAGTTTTTGCGCTGACTTCTGATTGCTTCGCAGCCTATACTTGATAGAGAAAAGAGAGGTGTCAGCCAAGTCTGAAAGGCAGGTCATCTTGTGCAGCAGAACGCTTCCCGTGTCTACCTCTTCCTCCGCGCCATCTTTGCTCTCTCTGGGTCGATCATGTTTACAACCGACACTCTCTATTATGTATCCATGCTCGGCCTGAACCCTCTGCAGCTGGTCCTGGCGGGGACCTTCTGCGAGCTTGCAGTAGTCCTCTCCGAGGTACCCACCGGCGTGGTCGCTGACTCGTTCAGCCGCCGCACATCGACGGTTATCGGCACCGGGATCACGGCTGCCGCTTTCCGGCTAGAGGGCAGCGTCCCCTGGCTGGGTGGGCTTCTACCCTTTTTCGTCGGAGTGGTGCTGGCCGAGGTTATCCGTGGCATCGGCCTGACTTTCATCAGCGGAGCCGACAAAGCTTGGGTAACTAAGGAAGGCGGCGGAACCGGGACTGTGCAGAGGCTGGATATTCTGGTCTGGAATATGGGGAAACGGCCCGCCTGAGGGGTTGGCCGCTTTCGACGCTTCAACAGACTGAGGTTGAGAGAAAACCGCGGGCTTCTCCGCCTCTCTTTTTACCGGTGAACCAAAAGAGTTTGCTTTTGCCCCAGATCGTAGTATTATAGGTTTAACCCGTAAATAAGCATAGTGAGTTTTCATCCGTCCTCCGGTTAGGAGAGTCCGGTGAGCAATTCTCTAGCTCTGTTCGGGTAATCTCTTGGGGAGGTCGAATTGATTGTATCAGGATAAGGTCATCACCTGCCGCGACTGCAACACCGAGTTTGTCTTCACCGCATCTGAACAAGAGTTCTACGCGGAAAAAGGTTTTACCAACGCACCGAGCCGGTGCCCAGATTGCCGGGCAGCGCGTAAGCAGCAGAACCGGGGAGGCGGAAACAGAGACGGCGGTCAGCGAAAGGAGATGTACGAAGTCACCTGCGCTGCCTGCGGAGTCCGCACCCAGGTGCCCTTCCGCCCGAGCAATGACCGGCCGGTATACTGCCGGGACTGCTTCAGCAAGAATAATCGGCGCTACTAGAGACCAACGAAAGTTCCCTTGCCTCGGCAGGGGATCTTTTGTTTCGCCGCAGCAGGCGGCTAAATGAAGCCGGCCTGAGACAGCCTTAAGCTCCAGTGGTTATCGCTAACTCCCGCCACAATTCCTGATGGATATTGCCACCGGACCTCGCATATGGAGACTCCCTGGGATAACAGGGAGTCTGGGCTTGACCCGCTTTCGCGGACAACACTGCACTTGGGGTGTAAAGTCCAGAAAGGGTGGGGCCAATGCCGAAGAGTCATCCTCCGCATCCCGCTGAGTTCCGAGCCCGAGCCGTTGAGCTGGTACGAACGAGCGGCAAGTCGATTCCCGAGATCGCGAGGGAACTGGCGAGGACGGCCCCTGCTTTGCCATAGGTGGACCATCGGCCGCTTTTTCCGCATAGAGTCGGCCCACATCGGGATGGGCCTAGGGGGCAGGCCTCGGAGCGGAACAAATGCCCCCGAGGGCTACAGGCTCTTGGGAGCCCCGAGCAGTCCGATGGACTCCCACTCAGCGGTAGCGCCTCAGGAATGGTATGGGCCAGAGGGACCATATAACGGACCCATGGTTTTGAACAACAACGGGTGGTATGCCACGCAAAGCAGCCTCGGCTGGGCCAATGATGGGATGGGCTTCGCTGTCGCAGTGCACATAGTGTTCACCACCATGGACCTTGGCCGTGGACCGCTGGCCTTTCCTATAGGCAATCAGACCTGGGACGTAACGGGAGTGGGTGAGACAGGCCACGCGGTTCATTGATCAGATCCGGGAGTTTCTGGACGGACGCGAGGGAAACAGCTAGGCGGAGAGAGCAGAGCGCAGGGAGGGGGCAGCTGGTCCGGCCTCCCGCACTGGGCAGCGCACCGGCCTCGGCCGGCAGATGGTGGAATGGCTGGTTGCCCACTGCCGGCAGAACGGGCTGAAGCGAATCTGGCTGGAGACCAACCGCAACTGGACAGGGGTAGTCGCCTTCTACCTGAACTGGTGCTTCAGCGTCTTCCGGGAGGTCCCGGATGATGTCTACCTGGAGAAAGCGATATAGAGCAAAGAGGTGCGAGAATGCTCGCACCTCTTTCTTCAGCCAGACCACTCTCCCGCGGGCAGGGATTCGATCCGGCAGTGCAGCTCAACCACTGACGGCAGCGGTTCGGGTGCTGCAACCAGGTTGGTGGAGTCATAGATGGTTCAGGCAAGCAGGATGATGACCGGATAGATGAAGGGCGAGGGCCTTCTGTCGCTCGACATGGTTGACCTCCTCTCTCGTAAGAGTGCAGTACGGCCGCGCGGTCGGTTTATTCCGTGCCTGCTGCCGGTCGGAGGAAAGCGGCGCTGCCTGTTGAACTCTCTACCTGCGGAAGGAGGAGGCGACATGACCAAGCTCATTCTGATCGGCGGAGCCCCGGGGATCGGCAAATCCACGGTGGCCCGCCTGCTGATGAACCAACTGCCCAACAGTGCCTGGTTGGATGGGGACGATGTCTGGCGGATGAACCCGTTCCGGGTGGATGCGGTGACCACCGCCATGGTCCAGCACAATATCGCGTACGTCCTGCGTGGCTTCATCGAGGCCGGTTTCAACTACGCCATTCTCTCCTGGGTCATGCACCGCCAGATCATCATCGACCAACTGCTCGACTCCTTGCAGGGCTTTTCCTTCCAGGCCCTGGTCTGTACCCTGGTCTGCAGTCCCGCTGCTCTGGCCGAGCGGCACCGGGGCGACCCGGCACGCAGCGATATCTCGCAACTGGCCCTGGACCGGTTGGAGCAATCGCGCCAGCTGAAGACCTTGCAGATTGATACCGATGGACTGTCAGCCGGGGAGGTGGCGGCTCGCATCAGGGCAGCGATCGCCGCCGAGTCCTGATGGCCCAGACGACGATCAGGGAGACCGACCTCTACAAACCGATACGCGACTACCTGGTGAACCAGGGCTACCTGGTGCACAGCGAGGTGCGGGGTTGTGACATCACCGCCGTGCGTGGCGACGAGCTGGTGGTGATAGAGCTGAAGCGCAACCTCTCCGTATCCCTGCTGGTGCAGGCAGTGGAGCGGCAGCGCCTCAGCGATTCGGTCTATGTGGCTGTTCCGCGGCCATCGGGCAAGGTGAAGCGCAGTCACTGGCAGGGCGTGCAGCGGCTTCTGCGCCGCCTGGAACTGGGGCTGATTACGGTCGCCTTCAGCACCCGGCGTCCCCATGTGGAGGTACTCTTCCATCCCCTGCCCTATGAGCGGAAGCGGAACTCCCGGGCTAGGCGGGCGCTGTTGCGGGAGATCGCCGGCCGCTCTCACGAATACAATCAGGGCGGCAGCACCCGTCAGCGTATCCGCACTGCATATTGGGAAAACGTCTTTCTGGTCGCCTGCGCCCTGGCCCGGACCGGGCCTAGTTCGCCCAGCAGTCTAAAGACCATGGGAACCGGCGAGAAGACCCAGTCCATCCTCCATTTCAACCACTACGGCTGGTTCGAGCGGGTGGAGCGGGGGATCTATGATCTGACCGCTGAGGGCCGCCGGGCAGTTCAGGCCGAGCCGGAGCTGGCGGCCGAGTTCGCGGAGCGCCTGGTCGATCCGGAATGATCTCTGCTCGAGCCAGGAGGTAATCTGGTCCAGTGGCTTGCGGGGTCGGACGTCCCTCGGCCGCGTAGCCGATAGACACCGCAGCGATCAGCTCATCCTTGCGCCCCAGCCACTCGGCGATCAGCAGTTCGGCCACAAAGATATCGCAGATCCAGAGCGTCTCCAGCCCCATTTCCGGGCTGGAATCGGGGTTGTGGGTCAGGATGCAGACCGGAGCCTGCTCGATGAAGTTCACTGACCACTCGGCACAGCGCTGAAGGCCATGATGCCGTGGGGGTACTAAAGGGCTCACGTTCGCCGCTAGCGATGATACGGCTCCCCCCGCCGTATCCGTATCGCCCTATATACCTGCTCCAGCAGAATCACCCGCACCAGCTGGTGCGGAAACGTCATCCTCCCCAGCGATAGCCTCAGGTCCGCCCGCTTCCGTACATTGTCCCCCAGCCCCGTCGCGCCGCCGATGACGAAGGCCACCTTGCTCCGCCCGGTCACCGCTAGCCGGTCTAGGTAGGCCGCGAACTCCTCCGATCCCATCTCCTCACCGCCCAAATCCAGGGCGATGACGAAGGTTCCCTCCCCGACCTTCCGCAGGATGCTCTCTCCCTCCGCCTCGCGCACTGCCGCCTCCTCGGCCGGGCTGTATGCGGGCACCGGCAAGTCCGGCACCTCGGTGACCTGCACCCGGGCATAGGGGGCCAGACGCTTCAGATACTCGTCACAAGCCGCCTTCAGGTACTTCTCCTTCAATCTCCCGGTGGCAATGATCTCGATCTGCATATCCCTCTTCCTCTCCCTGGTCGCGTAAAAGCACCGGCTGAGCCGGTGCCCTGCCCCTACACTACCAGATACTTGGGTGGCTTGTCGCAAAACTCGCAGGTGCACGGTGCCGTCCACTCACTGAAGTAGAGGTCAGCCAGGAGGTAGATATCGGGCGCCTGGTCCTCGTAGACTTCGAGGAAGGCATCGATCGCCTCCTCTAGATGTTCCTTGCAGACCACATACACGCCCTCTCCCCCCTTTGCGTCGACTTGGCTAGATGGGCAGCATCCGGCGCTGCCGCCGGTCGAACCCGACGACTTCAGTATATCCGGCCGCGCGAGCTAGTTCAACTGCCCGGTCGAGATCACGGCCAGCATCTGCCGGCTCGTGAGCGTCGGAACCCAGAGTAATGGGGATACCGAGATGCCGCGCCCGGGACAGGAGCGCAGGTGCGGGGTAGATCTCTCCCACTGGCTTCCGTATCCCGGCCGTATTGATCTCCAGGGCTATACCGGCTGTAGCTACCGCCTGCAGCGCTTCCTCTACTGCCTCCTCCACCGGCTCGGTTGGCCGGTAACCATAGATCTTGATCAGGTCCGGGTGGGCCAGGCTGTCGAAGAGACCGCTCCGGGCCGCCTGGGCCAGCAACTGGTAATACTCGCGGTAGCTGGCCTCGACATCGCGCCCGTCCCACTCGAAAATGTTGCGGGGATCATCGAACCCCCAGTCCCCCAGCCAGTGGACGGAGCCCAGGATATAGTCAAAGGGGTAGGCCGACAGAAACTCTCTGGTCGTCTCACACCATGGGGCCACGAAGTCGACTTCGATGCCGATGCGGATGGGGTAGCCCTCGTCCCGCAACCCCTGCAGAAGGGCGAAGTAACCGTCGATATCCTCCAGGTCCCGCTCCTTCCAGTGGTTGCAGCGCAGGTGTCCGGCCTCCCGGAAACGGTCGAAGTGCTCTGAGAAGCCAAACTCCTGTACGCCCCGTGCCCCGCCCTGGTCGATGAAGCGCAGCGCCCACTCCGGGGTTAGTGGTCCCCGTTCCAGGTGCTGGTGGTAGTCTATGGGAATTTTCATCGGTTCAGACTTTCAGGGATCTCGGAGAGGGTAGCCTGGAATGTGCGTTCCCGGCCGCTGCGCACGATGACTACGCTCACCCGGTCGCCCGGCTTCTTTGTATCCAGCACGGCCCGGAGCTCTTCCACCGTGTTCACTGCCTGACCGTCAATGGTCAAGATGATATCCCCCGGGCGGACCCCTGCTGCCGCCGCCGGGCTACCGGTGATGACCTCACCCACATAGAGGCCTTTGGCAATCTGGATATTGTACCGGGCCGCGGTCGCTTTGTCCATCACCGCTACACCCAGCCACGGGCGAATCACCCGACCGTACTGGACTAGTTGGTTGACGATGGTGCGGACTGTATTAATGGGAATGGCGAAACCCAGCCCTTCCCGATCGGCCCCCTGCAGCTTCAGGGTATTGATGCCAATAACTTCTCCCCGGGCGTTGCAGAGGGGGCCTCCGCTATTACCTGGATTAATGGCGGCATCGGTCTGGATCAGGTTGAAGGTGCGCTCACCGTAACTTAGCTTGCGGTTGAGGCCGCTGATGATCCCAGCAGTTACTGTCCGCTGGAACTCCACAATGTCAATGGGGTTGCCAATGGCCACCGCCAACTCGCCGACCCGGACGGCATCAGAGTTGCCGAAGGTCGCCACCGGCAGGTTAGCCGCGTTAACCTTGATAACCGCGAGGTCGGTAGCCTTGTCAGCCCCTACTACCTGGGCGGGCAGGCGCTGTCCGTCGGCCAGCAGGACAATTAGCTCTGAGGCGCCCTCGATGACATGGTTATTGGTGACTATATAACCATTGGAGTCGAAGATAACGCCGGTGCCGCCGGAAATCCGCTCATAGGTTCGGCCGAGGAGATCCCGGGCGTAGCTTTTGTTGATGATCCCCACCACCGCCGGGGCCACCCGTTCCGAGACATAGGCGGCTGCGGTCTCAGCGGAGCCCGGTGCGGTCGGAGTCCCGACCCCTTGACCTGACGGTGGCTCATAGAGGTAGGGGCGCCGACCCTGAAAGATAGGCATATAGGTGAACATCGCGCCCACCAGCAATCCACCGATGATAGCACTGACCAGCGCGACAAGAGCATACGAAGGGTAGCTGCGGTTACGACGGGTATCCCGGTGTCCCCGGAAAACCTCGTAGTCTGGCCGAAAGAACTCGTCCATGGTCTCCTCTCCTTTTCTCAGTATTCGATAGTCTTCCCTAACTGCAATTATAGCCAACGGCCAGACCAAAGCTCAATAGATACTGCAGGCTTCTCGGAGGACGAGACCGCGCCGAGGGGGCCCGCCTACGGCGATGCCCCCTCTTCATTGGCTTAACCAATGTAGATGTCGTCTTCGTTTACCGCATCATCGCTGGCCAGCACCAGTCCTACGGGCCCGCTGAATTCCGGCGAGTCAACCACCTTGAAGCGAAGCTTCCGCTCGGCGGCCTGGCGCATGTACTTGGCGCCCTCTTCGATCAGGTCTCCCCTGAGGAAGACGATCTTGGCCCGGTGGTCATCCATGGCTCGCAAGAATACGGGGGAAATTACCTTGTCCCGCACCTGGTCCCGACTGAGGACCTTGACCACCCGTTCCCGGAACTGGCCCAGGAAGGCACTGCGCTCGCCTCGCCGCAGCTCCGGCACCTGCCCCAGACTGGCCTGGGTCGTCTTCTCCAGTTCGGTCTGGCGGTTGAACTTCTGGATGACTCCCTGCTCTAGGTCTCTCTGCTCCTCGCCCATACTGCCACCTCGTTACTCGATGCCGACAGCCCGCAGCCGGGCCATGGCCCGTCGGAGAGCCGCCTCGGCCCGGATCTGGTCGGTTTCCTCGTCATCGAGCCCTTCACCGGCCAGTCGAGCCTCCGCCCGCTGCCTGGCCGACTTGGCCCGCTCCACATCGATCTCGGACGCCAACTCGGCGGTTTCGGCCAGGATAGTAATCTTCTCAGGCGTGACCTCCATGAAGCCACCGCTGACCGCCATGCGCTCCTCGTTCTCCTCGATACGGGCCCTGAGCACCCAAGGCTGCAGAGCAGTGACCAGAGGAGTATGGCCGCGCAGGACACCGATGTCGCCATCGATGGCCCGGGCGATGACCATCTCCACTTCCCGGCTGTAGACCTTGCGCTCCGGGGTCACTACTTCCAAGAGGATTCCCTTCATGCGTTACTTGCCCTCGCTTTCGGCCAGTAGCTGCTTGCCTCTCTCCACGGCTTGCTCGATGGTGCCGACCATATAGAAGGCCTGCTCGGGCAGGTCATCGTGCTTGCCCTCCAGGATCTCCTTGAAGCCCCTGACGGTCTCCTTCAGCGGCACGTAGACGCCGGGATGCCCGGTGAAGACCTCAGCCACGAACATGGGCTGGGTCAGGAAGCGCTGGATCTTGCGGGCCCGGGCCACTGTGAGCTTGTCCTCTTCCGACAGCTCGTCCATACCCAGAATGGCGATGATGTCCTGCAGGTCCTTGTAGCGCTGCAGCACCTGCTGTACGCCGCGGGCCACATCGTAATGCTCCTGCCCGATATAGCGGGCGTCGAGCATCCGCGAGGTGGAGTCCAGCGGGTCGACCGCCGGGTAGAGAGCCAGGGCGGCGATTTGACGGGAAAGAACCGTCGTCGCGTCCAGGTGGGCGAAGGTGGTGGCCGGCGCCGGGTCGGTCAGGTCGTCGGCCGGAACGTAGATGGCCTGGACCGAAGTGATCGAACCCTTCTTGGTGGTGGTGATGCGCTCCTGCAGGGCGCCGACATCGGTGGCCAGGGTCGGCTGGTAGCCGACGGCGCCGGGCATCCGCCCGAGCAGCGCCGAAACCTCCGAACCGGCCTGGATGAAACGGAAGATGTTATCGATAAAGAGCAGCACATCGCGCCCTTCTTCATCGCGGAAGTACTCGGCCATGGTCAGGCCGCTCAGGGCGACGCGCATACGGGCACCCGGCGGCTCGTTCATCTGGCCAAAGACCATGCAGGTCTTGTCGATAACGCCGGACTCTTGCATCTCGAGGTAGAGCTGGTTCCCCTCCCGGGTACGTTCGCCGACCCCGGCGAACACCGAGTAGCCGCCGTGCTCGGCCGCCACATTGCGGATCAGCTCCATAACAAGAACCGTTTTGCCCACACCGGCCCCGCCGAACAGACCAATCTTGCCGCCCTTGGCGTAAGGGCAGAGCAGGTCGATAACCTTGATGCCTGTCTCCAGAATTTCGTTGGCTGTGCCCTGCTCTTCCAGGGTCGGGGCCGGCCGGTGGATGGGCCAGGCCTCGGTAGTCTCCGACGGGCCCTTCTCGTCAATGGTCTCGCCCAGCACATTGTAGATGCGGCCCAGGGTCTTCGAACCCACCGGGACGCTAATGGGAGCGCCGGTATCGGTCGCCTCCATGCCGCGGGTTAGGCCGTCGGTAGAGGACATGGCCACACAGCGGACGACATTGTCGCCGAGGTGCTGGACAACCTCAACCGTCAGGTTGAGCTTGTTCTCTCCGTCACCCTCAATCTTGAGAGCGTTGAAGATGTTAGGCAGTTCACCGGCCGGGAACCGGACATCGACAACCGGGCCGATAACCTGGGTAATCGTTCCTGTGCTCATGTTTACCCTCCTTACTTCAGTGCCTCGGCCCCGCCGGTGATCTCCGAGATCTCCTTGGTGATCGCCGCCTGGCGGGCTCGGTTCAGGTTCAGAGTGAGAGTCTTGATCATTTCTTCAGCGTTCTCGGTGGCCTGGTCCATGGCAGCCATCCGGGCCCCATGTTCGCTGGCCTTCGCCTCCATTAGGGCATGGTAGACAACGGTATTGACATAGTGGGGCAGAAGCTCGCTGAGGACTGCTTTTGGTGAAGGCTCATAGAGATAGGTCGTAGTCTGCTTTTCCTCCACCCCGGCCGGTTCTACCGGCAGGATTCGGGTCACCGTCTGGCGTTGGACCATGGCATTAATGAACCGGGGGTAGATGATATAGACCTCATCCACATACTCGTTCAGGTAGAACTGGACGATGGCCCGCGAGACATTCCGGGCATCGCCAAACTTAATCTCCTCGCCCAGCCCGCTATACTCGCCAATGATTTCGGTCTGGCGCCGGCGGAAGTAATCCCGCCCCTTTTTGCCCACACAGATTAGCCTAACCTCTTTGTCCTCGTGCTCTCTAACAAAGCGGACGGCCCGTCGGATGAGATTGGCGTTATAGCCGCCGGCCAGGCCGCGGTTGGCGGTGACCAGCACCAGTCCGATGGTCTTGACCTCGCGGTGTTGAAGCAGCGGATGGGCCTCGGGCTCGGTGCGACTTGCCACCCGGCCCAACACCTCTGTCATTTTCTCGGCGTACGGTCTGGCCGACAGCAGAGAGGCTTGGGCCTTCCGCAATTTGGCGGCGGAGACCATCTTCATGGCCTTGGTAATCTGCTGGGTGTTCCTCACGCTCCGGATCCGCCGCCGGATATCTTGCATGCTAGCCATGCGGCTTCACCTCAAGCAAAGATTTTCTTGAACTCGGCAATGGCGTCCTTGAGCCCCTGGTCACTGGCCTCGGAGATCTTCTTCTCCTCAGCAATGGCCTTTAGCAGGTCCTTCTTGGTCTCACGCACGAAGCGCAGGAACTCATCGCTGAAACGGCCCACCGCCTCGCTGGGCAGGGTGTCCAGATACCCGTTGACGCCGGCGTAAAGAATCACTACCTGCTCCTCGACGGGGAGCGGCTCGTTCTCCGGCTGCTTGAGCAGTTCCATCATACGCTCACCGCGGGTGAGGCGGGCCTGGGTGGCCCGGTCCAGCTCGGAACCGAACTGGGCAAAGGCGGCCAGTTCCCGGTACTGGGCCAGGTCTAGGCGGAGCCGTCCGGCCACCTGTTTCATCGCTTTGATCTGGGCATCGCCGCCAACGCGGGAGACCGAGATACCGATATTGATCGCCGGGCGGAAGCCGGCGAAGAAGAGGTCGGTTTCCAGAAAGATCTGGCCATCGGTGATGGAGATAACATTGGTCGGAATGTAGGCCGAGACATCTCCGGCCTGAGTCTCAATGATGGGCAACGCGGTCAGGGACCCGCCGCCCAAGTCGTCGTGGAGACGGGCGGCCCGCTCCAACAGGCGGGAGTGGAGGTAGAAGACATCGCCCGGGTAAGCCTCGCGGCCCGGCGGACGGCGCAGCAGCAGCGACATGGCCCGATAGGCTACCGCGTGCTTGGAGAGGTCGTCGTAGACCACCAAGGCGTCCTTACCCTGCCACATGAACTCCTCCCCAATGGCGCAACCGGCGTAGGGGGCCAGGAACTGCAACGGGGCCGATTCGGCGGCCGTCGCCGAAACAATGATGGTGTAGTCCATGGCCCCGTTCTCTTCCAGGGTGCGCATAACCCGGGCCACACTGGAGGCCTTCTGGCCGATAGCCACATAGATGCAGATAACGCCCTGACCCTTCTGGTTGATGATGGTGTCGATAGCAATAGCGGTCTTGCCGGTGCCGCGGTCGCCGATGATCAGCTCGCGCTGGCCGCGGCCAATGGGGATCATGGAGTCAATGGACTTCAGGCCCGTCTGGAGCGGGGTGTTAACCGGCTGGCGCTTGACCACACCGGGTGCAATAACTTCCACCGGGCGGTACTTGTCGGTGACGATGGGGCCCTTACCGTCCAGCGGCTGGCCCAGCGGGGAGACGACGCGTCCAATCAGGGCGTCGCCCACCGGCACCTCGACAATGCGACCGGTGCGCTTAACAGTATCGCCTTCCTTGATCCCGATGTCGGAGCCCATGATGGCACAGCCGATGCTGTCCTCATTGAGGTTCAGTACCATACCATGGACGCCGCCCGGGAACTCCAGGAGCTCGCCAGCCATGGCGTTCTGCAGCCCGTAGATATGGGCAATGCCATCACCCACGCTGAGAACGGTGCCGACGTCGACGACCTCTAGGCGGTCTTGGAACTTCTCAATCTGCCGCTTGATGACAGAACTAATCTCTTCTGGTCTGAGGCGTGCGGTCATTCTTTCACCCCTAGCTCTGATACGTGGATTTCCTGCAGTCTATCTTTGAGGCGGGCCAGACGCCCGGCGATGCTGCCATCGTAGACCCGGTCGCCGATGCGGACCACCAGCCCACCGATGATTTTCGCATCCACTTCTCTGGTCAGGCTCACTGACCGCCCAGTCTGAGCGGTCAACTTGCTGACCAGGTTATTCTCTTCTTCGGCGGTGAGGTCCACGGCCGAGGTGACGGTGACGGCAATAGCCTCGGTATCACCGAGGGCTAGAGTCTGATAGCGCTGGATGATTGCCCTGAGGTAGTCAATGCGACCCTTGACGATGAGCAGCCGGAGAAAGGCTAGCGTCACGCGGCTCTCCAGAATTGGGGCTTCATTGAGGATGTCGCTCTTGTCAGCGGCCGAAAGGCGCGGGTCGTGCCAGAGGTCCTCCAGCTCCGGACTGGCGTCGAGAGCAGCCTGAAGCCGCTCCAAAGCCTGGCTGACCTCAGCCTGAGCCTGGCGCTCGACCGCCAAGTCATACAGGGCCCGCGCGTAGCGGTCAGCTATTTGGTCAGTCCGCATGTCCGCCCATCCCTTCGATGACCTCACTCACCAACTGGTGATGGGTGGCGGCATCGAGCTCGCGGCCAATGACCTTCCCGCTGGCCAAGACTACCAGGGCACTGATCTCGTCGCGCAGTGCGGCCAGGGCCTTGTCCCGCTCGAGGCTGATCTCGGCCCGGGCCCGCTCCACTGTCCTGGCGGCCAGATCCCGGGCTTCAGCCAGAATATCCTCGCTAGCCGCCTGGGCCTGCTTCTTGCCGGCCTCGATGATCTGGCGGGCTTCCTGACGCGCCTCTTCGAGGAGCTTTTTCTGCTCCTCCACCAGGCGGGCTGCGTCGGCCCGGTCGCGCTCGGCCTCCTCAATCTGGCGGGCCACGCTCTCCGCCCGCTGGTTCAGGAACTGGGTGACCGGGCGGAAGAGAATCTTCCGCAAGATCAGGAACAGGATCAGGAAATTGATGAGCTGAAGCAAAAGTGTTAAGTTGAATTCCAGCATCCTGGATCCTCCCTTTCTGGGGGGATGAGCAATGCAGCAATACGACGGGGCCCGGCCCCGGGCCCCGCCCATAGCCCTTCCGGGCTGGCCTACATTACCTGGTTAACGATACCGATCAAGATGAAAGCGATAATGAAGGAGTAGATACCCGTGGTTTCGGCCACGGCCTGGCCAAGGAACATAGTGGTCATAATGCGACCCTGCGCCTCCGGCTGGCGGGCAACGGCTTCCACAGCCTTACCGGCAGCGTAACCCTGACCGATACCAGGGCCAAGACCGCCGATCATGGCCATACCGGCGCCAAGGGCCGCCATACCGGCAATGAAGAATGCATCAAACCCTGTCACTGCGATTCCCCTCCTTTCTCCAAGGCTGCCCCGTGGGATCAGTCCATGGCCATCTGGATGAAGACCATAGACAACACGGTGAAGACAAAAGTCTGAATGAGCCCGGCGAAGAGATCAAAGTAGATATGCAGGGGCGCCGGGATGCCCACCGGCATAAGGGAGTAGATGATTCCCATGATGATAACTCCGCCGGCGATATTGCCGAACAGGCGGAAGGCCAGGGAGAAGGGTTTCGCGATTTCACCAATGATGTTCATGGGTAAAAACAGAATGAAAGGTTCGGTGAAACCTTTGAGGTAGTGCCACCCTTTGGCTCTAATCCCATAGTAGTGGATGGCAATAAAGGTGAGGGTAGCCAGAGCTGCGGTAGTGTTAATGTCGGCCGTGGGCGGGCGGAACCCCAAAAGGCCCATGGTGTTAGCCAGGAAAAGATAGATAATAAGGGTTCCGAAGTAGGGGGCGAAGCCCATGCGTTTCTCGCCCATGATGAAAGCGGTAAAGCCGTTAACCCCTTCGACCATCATCTCGATAGTATTCTGGGTACCCGACGGAAACCGCTTGAAATTGCGGGTGAGCAAATAGGCCCCGACGATCAGGACTATCATGATAATCCAAGTGTTGATGATGGTCTCGGTGATGGGGATGCCCAACAGCTCAAAGGCCGTTTTCGGGCCGGTGATCCTGACCTCCATCTGGAGCTTGTCCCCCTTCATCGGTCAAATTACCCCGCCGGCGGCTCAGCCAGCTGCCAGCGGCCGTCATCCATATCGCGATACGCAAGCTAAATAACCCGGCGATAACACCCCAGAAATTCAGGCTGGAGTTAAGGTAGGCCACAGCCAGAATCCCTGCCACCAGGGCATAGCGCACTGCATAGTTGCCGAAGGTGTGCAGTTGGGCCTGTCTCTTGCTCATGCCTAGCGAGCGGTGAGCCACCAGGGCTATAACGCGCAAGTGGAGAACGGCCACACAGCCCCCCGTAAGAACCCCAAGGGCTGCCGGCCAGTCTCCAAAGGCCAGGGAAGTCGCAACGAGCAGTGCCATCACCAGCAAGGTCCGCCCAGCCAAGGCGCGGTAGACGGCGGCTACATTATCCCACTGGTCTGGCATCTGTCCCTCACTTCTCGACTCTCTCGATCAGTCTCATTGCGACACGGTAAGCCCCCCAGAAACCAGAGGCAACACCGACAGTCAGACCCACAACAGTTAAAACATAACCTGTGTTTAGCTTGGCGTCAAGCCTGTGCCCCACAAAAAAACCAATATAGATGGAGGCACTGATGATCAGCCCGATGTAGGTCACCAGGCTGATCGTGGCCAGGGCCTTCGTCCATTCACTCCATTTCATCGCCGCCACCCAAAACCTCGCCGGAATCGCGGAACTCCTGCTTCGCCCGGGAGGTGATCTCCCATCCAATTATGCCCATACCCAGGCATGGAAAACCCGTCGGCCATCATGTGCGCCTCCTTACGCCTATCGTTGGCGCGAGAAACCGGGTGGCCAGCCACCCGTCTGCTAGTCGTCGCCCCGCAAGTCAACCCGGGAAACATCGGCTCCCAGCTCTCTGAGTTTTTCAGCCATACGCTCATAGCCACGGTCTACATGCTCAATGTTGCTGATGACCGTCTCACCATCGGCCGATAGGCCAGCCACAATGAGGGCAGCCCCGGCCCGCAGGTCGGTAGCCTGGACCGGCGCCCCGCTCAGCCGGGGGATGCCCTCGATGATCGCCGTGCGGCCCTCCACGCGGATATTGGCCCCCATACGGTTGAGCTCGTTCACAAACCTAAACCGGTCTTCCCAGATAGTCTCGGTGACCAGGCTGGTACCCTCGGCTGTAGTCAGGAAAGCCGTCATTGGCTGCTGGGCATCGGTGGGGAACCCAGGGTAAGGAAGTGTTTTGATATTCACCGCCCGGGGACGGCCGTTGCCGACCACTCTGATGCTGTCGCCATTCTCCATCACCTGGACACCCGACTCCGCCAGCTTGGCTGTGACCGGGTCGAGGTGCTTGGGAATCACATTCTCAACCACTACCTCACCACCGGTGGTAGCTGCCGCAATCATATAGGTGGCCGCCTCAATCTCATCGGGGATTACCGAATGCTGGACCCCGGATAGTGATTCCACTCCCCTGATCTTGATGACTTCGGTACCGGCCCCCTGAATACGGGCTCCGGCTGCATTGAGGTAGTTGGCCAGATCCACAATATGTGATTCTTTAGCTGCGTTCTCGATAACCGTAGTTCCCTCAGCCAGTGATGCAGCGAGCATAATATTGATGGTGGCACCAACACTGACCACATCGAGGTAAATGGTAGTCCCCACTAGCCGGTCGGCCCAAGCCTTGATAACCCCGTGCTCGAGGCTAACCTCGGCGCCCAGGGCCCTAAATCCCTTGAGATGCTGGTCGATGGGGCGGGGACCAATGTCGCAGCCTCCGGGCATCCCCACCTCAGCCCGGCCGTAGCGCGCCAGAAAGACACCCAGTAGGTAGTAGGAGGCTCGCATCCGCTTACACAGATCGTACGGTCCGGCTGTATCGATCGAGCCCGCGCCGGGGTTGACCCGGAGGGTGCCATTGACCAGCGTGGCATCGGCACCGACCGCCCGAAGGATATCAGTATAGACCCGCACATCCTCTATGTGCGGGAGGTTCTCAATTACGCTCTCTCCCTCAGCCAGCAGGGTGGCGGGAATTACTGCTAGCGCTGAATTCTTGCGCCCACCGGCCCGTACGCGTCCCCTGAGCTGTTTATTCCCTCTGATAACCAGCTGTCCCAAAGCCCTAACCTCCGACAATGGTCTATTCGCTCTGTGTCTATTCGGCAAGCTCACCCGGTTTCCTCCAGAAGCCACCGGGTCCAGGCTTCCTCCAGCGACTGGCCGCTTAAGCCGATCTCCTCAGCCAGTACCTGTTGAAAGGGGTGCCCCTGACCCAGGCGGGCCAGGATGCGGGCCAGTCCCTCTTCACCGATACGATCCACCATGAGGGTGACCAGGGATAGCGACTGGCGGTAGGCCAGCGCTTGATCGGTGAGACGGTCAAACGCGGTAGTCAGTTCCCGGAGGCTATACCGCTCCAGGGTGAGGTCAACCCGCGGCGAGATCCACTCATAGCCGGTGAGCTCCCGCTCGACATATTGCGCCACTCCCTCAGTGAACCACCGCGGGTAGTTGCCCGCTGAATAGTAATCCATGATCAGGTGGGTCAGTTCGTGCACCATGGGACCCTGTCGTTCAAAGGTCCTTCGGCCGCCCAGGCTGAGGGGATCGGCGATGTAGGCCTTGGGTGATAATACCCGGATCAGTCCGGCCCAGTAGACTCCGACCGCGTTGCGCTCGTGCTCCCAGCCGAGGGCTTTAGCCAGCGATGCCTGATCAGGATGGATCACTACCGTTACTTCCGGTAGCTGAGCCCGGAGCATCTCGCTGAGGCGACCCCGATACTTCTCAATGGTCTGCGCCACCAGCCCGACCACCTCTTCGTCTGCGGGCTCGAAGTAGATGCGGTAGCCGGTACCCTCGTATACCAAGTTGTCGCGCAGGCTGCGGTAGGCCCAGAAACGGGCCGCCTCCCGCGCCGTGCTGTAGAGGGCAGTCTGTCCGAGGGCTGCCAGGCGGGCCGGGCCAAGAATTGCAGCAGCCAAAACGACTGTCAGCAAAAGCAATAGCGATAGGCGTTTCACCGGCCAATCTCCTCCCAGCACAGTACTTAACATAATTATACCAGCTGGGAGGTGATAAGCTCATTGATTCTTACTGGAACAGATGCTAACGGATGGTAAGATAGTTGTCAATTATAATCCAATCTGTATCCAGTGCCCGAGACCAAGATTGCATCTTCCTGAGCAGCGGCTGGGCTGCTGCTCCGGTCAACACCGTGGGCTGGTCCTCGATGATCTCCCCTACATAGATGCGAGGGTTGCGGATCCCTTCCCGCGTGACATCCATCCGGAGGACCATCGTATCACGAAAGCGGGTACTGTCCTGGTCGTACAGGAAATTGCCCATGCTGTAGGCGATAATCGCGCCGCGGTAGATCTCGACCCCCTGCAACACATGGGGATGCTGGCCAAGGATAGACGCAGCACCGGCATCGATGAGGCGGTATGCCAGCTGCCGCTGGTCGTAACCGGTATGCGGGTCGACAGATACCTCGTGACTACCCTCGACTCCCCAGTGGAGGGAGACGAAGATATGGTCGCCCCGGGGTACCGCCAGGCTGAGGTCGTGGAGGATGTCTCGCTCCCGGAGCATGGGGTTGCCGGGAAGAGTCTCGGTGGCCTCGAAGCTCCGCCGGTAGTCCCAGTCCCAAAAGATTTCGGCCATGGCATTATAGGCTAGGAAACCCAGTTTGAGCCCCTTAATCTCTACCCAGGCTGGGGCCCGGGCGGTGGTGATGTTCTCCCCGGCACCGCAGTAGTTGATACCATGCTCAGCCAGCACATCAAAGGTCTGGAGAAGCGAGGGGGAGTCGTAGTCGAGGATGTGGTTGTTGGCCAGGGACACCACATCAATTCCGGCCCTGGTGAGGACACCCACCGATTCCGGTGTCCCCCGGAGCCAAATCCCCTTCTTGGGCGGCAGTCGGGTGCCACTGGTGGACAGGGCCGCTTCCAGGTTGGCAAAGGTCAGGTCGGCACTGGCCATCAGCTGGTTGACCTTGGCCAGAGGGTAATCCAAGCCGTGTTCAGCAATGCGCCGCTGGATCCGCCGGCCGGTCATCACATCGCCTACAGCCAGGAAGTCGACAGTCCCCGTCCCCCCAGCGGCTGGCTTGGACTCGGGGTTGACCCAGGTAGGCCGGGTAATCCACTCGGGCACATCAAAGGGTGGTCTGTTTCCAATGGGCGAGCCGTTGACCGTGATCCTCACCCGCTCCACCCCAGGCAGCTCGGTAATGGTCATAACCAGCAGGTCAACCAGGAGTCTGGCTCCAGCCTCATTTCCTCGGAAATTGTCCACAAACTCCCGGGAGAGATCCAGGGTAAAATCCCGGCCACTGACCCGGCAATCCACAATCTTGGTCCCTGGCGGAAAGGTGGCAGCCATCAGCTGGGCCCCGGGTCCGCTGACGAAGATCGCCCGGAAGAGGGCCACCGCATCGCCGGCCGCGGCCGAGGTGGCTGAGTCGGACAATGGCTGCATGGCCAGGTAGGTTCGCTGACCAATGGTGGCCGGACGCCACAGGTGGATGCGGGAACGCCAGGTATCGAGATCCACCGCCATGGCCAGGTCAGCCGGGACGGCCGCACCGCCTTCGGGGCTAACCCGAAAGCTCCGAAGCTCGGTGAACTGGGCCAGGGTAGCGGTCAGCAGGTCTTTCCACGTTCCCGACGGCGGGTTGGCTGCCGTCGGCAGGGCAATATCGAGAAAGGCGACGCCATTCCGGTACATCACCTTGCGCAATTCGTACGGACTGGGCCGACTGAGCCCGGAACCGCTCTCCGGGCCGCGGTTCAGCCCGTCGAGAGCCGCCCAGACCAGAGCCTTAGTAGCCGGGACAGTGCGGGTCACCGGCACTAGCCAACCCTCGGGCGACAGGAAGTAGAGGAGGAAGGTCGACCCTTCGCCCACCACTCCCGGCGGACGGTAATCAACGGTCAGGCTGTACCCGGCTAGACGGCAGCCGGCCGTGAGGAAGATAACCAGAGTCCACAGGATGGCTCGCTTCAGCATGTCTTATCCCTTCCTTCCTCACCATGGAAAAGAAGCAGGGCGCCCCGGCGCCCCACTTCGGTGGCTGCATGTTGGTGAGCTCATTTCGGGTAGTAAGTTATGGGATCGACGGCGGTACCATCGACCCGTACCTCAAAGTGCAGGTGCGATCCTGTGCTGCGTCCGCCCAACCTAACGTCATAGCTATTGCCGACCAGAGCGATCTCCTGCTGCTTGGTAACGATGTCGCCCACCTTCACCAGGAGCTTAGAGCAGTGGCCGTAAACAGTAACCAGGTGACCCCGGCCGTGGTCGATCTTAACTGTCCACCCCAGGGCGGTCCAGCCGGCCTCGACTACGGTGCCGCTATCCGCGGCCTTGATGGGAGTGCCGGTTGGGGCGGCAATGTCGATACCGTAGTGAAAACCGCTTCTCCGCCACCCGAACCCGGAGGTGATAGTCCCCACCACCGGCCAGATGAACTGTCCGGTTCCCCGGTCGGGAATCTGCTTGGTGCCGACCAGCACCACCTGGGTAACCGGCTGGCGCAATGTGCGCGAACTCAAAACAGTGCGGCTTACTTCCCGGCCGTTCCGCCGGGCAATGGAGACAGTCTTCTCCCGCAAGCCGTTCTGCCCATAGGTCTGGATGACCCGCTCCCAGGGCCACTTGGTGGGGTCTTCGACGGTCCCTGTGCTAAAACCGATGGCTTCGGTATAGGTCCGTTCCTCAGTGGTGACAACCGTCAGGTAGGGTTGGGGTTTTACCAGTTTAATGGTCTGCCCGGGACGGATGAGGTTAGGCTTGATCTCGGGGTTGGCAGCCGACAGGTCACTGACGGTCAGACCATTGGCTGCCGCAATGCTCCACAGCGTCTCGCCTCGTTGAACCGTGCGCTCCTGGATGACCTCATAACCCTGCTCCAGAATGTTCCGGGCCTGCTCCGGGGTTTTGATGAGAGATACCCGGACCCCGCTCTCCAGGATTTTGTACGATTCCTCAAACCTGGCCGAGGTCAGTATGCTCCCATTGCTGCTTGCTAGCTGCTTGTAGTGCTCCATGATGTCGGAGAGGATCTGCTCGGCCTCGGCGGCACTGGCCAGCGCGACCACATTGCGGCCACCGACCAGTATGTAGGCACCCTTAGTTAGCAGTGGCAGTGCATCAGCGAGCTTCTGTCTGAGAACCTCACCAGTGTCAATTGGGGTATCGGCCGGCAGACGGTCTCGGCGGAAGCGAACCTCGCCGGAGACCCAGACCTCGTCCCCGTAGATAGCCTGGGCTTCTGCGGTGAGCTGGGCGATGATGGTTCGTACTTCACGGCTGGTCTTGACCCAGGCTACCGTACTGCCATCAAAGGTAACCGCGTAGGTGGCGGTCGTGTTGACAACGAACAGGGTAAGGGCCAGCAGAGCGATGCCCAGAGCGGCCAGCTTGACGCGGTTCACCCGGTACTTCGGTTTTGGTAGTACGGAGTGCGGTTGGGGCGTAGCCAACGGGTTACTCAACTTGGCCCTCCTTCCATCGCCAGAAGCCTGGAAAGACTGGTTTCTCCCAATCGGCAGCTAAATCCTGCTGCTGCTGGCCAGTATCGTTGGGCAAAGATATTATTGCCTTAACTCTCGGCGACCAATTCCCCCCTTCTGGCTTGCAGGTAAAGGGCCAGTTCGATGCGCCTCTTCTGCATCTCACAGCCCAGGGCATAAGGCTCTGATACTGTGCCATTGAACAGATCGGCATTCGCATGACACCCACCGCCGCAGTAGAACTGGGCCCAGCATTCACGGCAGGTTGGCTTACTGCGGGCGTGGGTCAGCCGGAGCTGTTCGGTGAGGTCCGGCCGCTCAATCCCGGTTTCCAGGGTGCCCAGGCGATACTTGCTCCGGCCCACGAACTGGTGGCAGGGAAACAACTCGCCGGCGGGCGTGACCACCAGGTACTCCCAGCCCGCCCCGCAACCGGTAATCCGCTTGGTGACACACGGGCCCGCGGCCGGCTCCAGGGCAAAGTGGAAAAAGGTGAACGGCGCCCCGGCTTCGGCTCGCTCGGCGCAGAACTCGGCCAGCCGATCATATTCGGCCAGGATCGCCGGCAGTTCCGCGTCTTGCAGGGCATGGCGGAAGTGCCCCTCGGCTACCACCGGTTCCAGAGAGATGATGTTAAACCCCTGTTCCACCAGGTACCTGGCGTCATTGGTGAAATCCAGATTGTGGCGGGTAAAGGTTCCCCTTACATAATAGTTCTGGCCTTGACGGCTCTTGACCATGGACCGGGAATTCTCCAGGATGACCTGGTGGGTGGACTGGCCGCTCCGGGTCTTGCGCAGTCGGTTGTGGACTTCGGGACGGCCATCCAGGCTCAGCACTACGGCGATGCCCTTGTCGTTGAGGTATTCCTGCATTTCGCGGGTAAGGCCAAAGGCATTGGTCGTGACGGTAAAGCGGAAGGTTGCGCCCTTCTGGGTGCCGCACTCTTCGGCGTAGGCCACAGTCCGGCGCAGCACCTCGAAGTTCAGGGTGGGTTCTCCGCCGAAGAAATCGACATCAAAATGCCGGCGGTCGCTCCCGTGCTCCAGCAGGAAGTCGATGGCACGCCGGGCGGTCTGCTCTGACATGAGGCCGCGGTCACTGCCAAAGGGCCCGCCCTCGGCGAAGCAGTAGCCACAGGCCAAATCACAATCGTGGGCCAGATGCAGACACATGGCCTTGAAGCCACCGGGCTCGGGCTCGAACCCGTCAGGCACCGGACAGGGCGCGTCGACCAGACCCTGTTCACGCAGGGCCGTCAGCTCAGCCAGGACGGACGCCACCGCTGGTGGATCATGACTCGCCGATGCCCGGGCGAGCGCGGCTTCATCCCCAGCGCAGAAAGGCTCAACCAGCTCCCAGGCGAGGTCATCGACTTCGTGGAGGGATCCGGAGAAAACATCTAGTACGAATCGACGCCCAGCGACTGTAAAACGGTGGATCATGGGGCCACCTCCGCTAGCAGCGATAAAGCAACTCCCGTCAGGCGTCAGCCGCCAACGGGAGTACATTTCCGCGTTTTTGGGTAAAGTAAGAGTTAGCGCGGACAGACCTGATTGCCGACGGTGCAGGATGTCTTACAGGCCGACTGGCATGAACTCTGGCAGGCGGCACAACGCTCGTCGACCTGAATATGCTTGATGGGAGCCTTGAGGACTGTCTTGACATGCGTCTTTTTCATGGTCAGGATGTCCCTCCTGTTAGATGGCTAGGAGCATTATACCACAAGGGGTGATGGTGGTAAAGGCAGCGATGCCTGGCAGGGATTGGCAGGTGACCGCCCTTTACATAAGGTGGTATAATTGATGTACCTAGCCAAGTAACAGATAAAGAGGTGATGTGATGCCGAAGCCGGAGCCGAATCCCCGGCATTCCCGGCCGTGGCTGCTTTTCGCGGCCCTGGTAGTGCTGGTGGGTTTAGGCCTTGGCGGTTTCTGGGCGGCAGCAGCTATGGAGCCGAGCGGCTCGCCCAGTATGGCAGGGTATGATCAACTTGACGATCTGGGCCCCAGCCCGGGGGCGGCAGCCCTGAGCCAAGGCGACGAAGCATCCGATGCGACTACTGATGCAGTAGCTTCCGAACAGGAGTGTGAAGCGGGGGAAGAAACGAGCACTCCCCTGGTAGTTACCTATGTCGTGAAGAGTGGTGATACGCTGTGGGATATTGCCATTGCCCACCAGACGACTATCACCTCCGTCAAGTACAATAACGGTCTTTCCAGCAATACCTTGCGCCCGGGCCAAGAGCTTAAGATCCTTACCATCGACGGACTGCTCTACAAGGTTAAGTCGGGCGATACCCTATCCGGCATTGCCAGTCGATTTGACACCTCAATTAGCAAGATCGAGGAAGCCAACGGCATTGACCGCACCTCGCTGCTAGCTATCGGGACACAGCTCATCCTGCCTGATGCCACTCCTCCCCGCCAGGTAACCGTTAAGACCGCCAGCACTGGAGCGGGCAGGGGACAGACCGCCACCGTCACCGGCAATTACATCTGGCCGGTGCGGGGCCGCATCACATCTCCCTATGGCTGGCGGTGGGGGACGATCCATACCGGTATCGACATTGCGGCACCTACCGGAACATCGGTTAAAGCCGCCCGGGCCGGCCAGGTGACTCATTCCGGATGGCTCGGCAATTACGGTTATACGGTAGTCATCGACCACGGCGGCGGTATGTCCACCGTCTATGCCCATAACTCGGCCCTGTTGGTCAGTGCCGGCCAATGGGTTGAGCAGGGAACAGTAGTCGCCCGCGTGGGAAGCACCGGTCGCAGTACCGGGCCCCATCTCCATTTTGAGATCAGGGTCAGTGGGCGGCCCATCGATCCCAGACCTCACCTTCCGTAGGAGAATCGGCTACTGAAATACCTAACCCGGGGACTTTTTGTTCCCGGGTTCTGCGCGCCCTGAAGACAGAAAAAGAGGCCGGCAGTAGGGCTGCCGGTCTCTGGACAGGCTCGGGTTTCGCTATTTCTCGCCCCGCTCGTAGGGCTGGCCAGCTGCCGCCGGCGGAGTCGCCTTGCGCACCACTCCGGCCAGGACGGCGATGGTCAGGGCGTAGGGGAGCATCTGAATGAACTGGTACGGAATCCCCGGAATCTGCACCCGGATGGTAATGGCACCGGCCAGACCGAACAGCAGTGAGGCGACTAACGCCCCGGTAGGTGTCCAGTTACCGAAGATCATGGCCGCCAGGGCGATGAAGCCCCGCCCGCCGGTCATTCCCTCGAGGTACATACCGGTGTGCTCCATGGCCATATAGACCCCGCCCATACCGGCCAGAGCCCCGCTGATTAGCACGCCAGCGTAGCGCATGGCGGTAACATTGACCCCGAGGGTGTCTGCGGCCAGCGGGTTCTCGCCGACGGAACGGAGGCGCAATCCGAAAACGGTCCGGTTCAGGACAAAAGCACTGACCGGGACTAGGACCAGAGCTACCACAATCAGGGGAGAAAGATTGGTCACCATTGGCTTGAGCCAGGGAATCCGGCTCAGCAGCGGCAGGTTCCAGGTGGTGAAGCCCTTGACGGTCGGCGAAGTAGTGGCCATCGTGAAGATGACCAGGCAGAAAAAGCGCGAGAGGCCGGCCGCCAGAATATTAAGGGCCGTACCGCTGATAATCTGGTCGACCTTGAAGGTAACCGACACAAGAGCGTGGATGAGAGCCAGGGTCATGCCAGCCACTATGGCAAACACCACACCCCAGAGCGGCCCATAGTTATATGCCCCGTAGGCACCCCAGAAGGTACCGACGATCATCATGCCCTCCAGACCGATATTCACCACACCACTGCGCTCCGAGTATATGGCACCCAGTGAGGTAAAGAGAATCGGGGTTGCCATGCGGAAAGCCGAGGCCAGCAGTTGTGCCATGAACATTTAGGCCGCCTCCTTCTTGCGCTGGATGCGAATGTAGCGGTTTACCAGCTCGTAGGCGACCACAATGCTGAGGATGATCACGCCCTGGAGAATGGTAATGACCTCTGAGGGGACATCAGCCAGAATCTGAATCCCCTCGGCCCCCCGGGCCAGAAAGCCAAAGAGCAGGGCCGCAATAATTACCCCAAAGGGGGAATTCTTGCCGAGCAGGGCTACTGCAATGCCCAGGAAGCCGTACCCTGAGGGGAACGAGACCTCCATATGGCGATAGTAGCCCATTAGCTCACTGAGACCGGCCAGGCCAGCGATACCGGCACTCATCAGGAAGACCTTGAGATAGATGGATCTGACGTTGATCCCAGCGGTCTGGGCCGCGGTAGGGTTGCCGGCCACTGCCCGGACCTCGTAACCGAAGGTGGTCCGTTCGATGAGGTAGTAGACCAGGATACAGAGAATGATGGCTATAACAAAGAACCAGTTGAGGTAGATATAGCCCGGTAGCTTGATGCTGAATAGGCTGAACAGCCCGTGAAGCTTAGGCATCTGGGCCGATTCAGCAATGAACGGGGTGCGCATGATCTTTCCGCCGAAGCCGGTAACCTGGTTCCGGTCGAGCAGCGGGCCAGTCAACAGATAGTGGATGAGGTTGAGCCCGATATAGTTCGTCATAATAGTGGTGATAACTTCGTGCACACCGCGCTTAAGTTTCAGCAGAATGGGCAGTAGTCCCCAGAGGAGCCCGCCGAGAGCCCCGGCCAGGATAGCCAGGGGAATGTGGATGAATGCCGGGATGCCGCGGATGGCGAAGCCGGCGACAGCCGCGGTTAAGACCCCCATCCGGTACTGTCCTTCAACTCCAATGTTGAAGAGCCCGATCTTAAAGCTTAGGGCCACCGCCAGGCCAGTGAAAATCAGGGGAGTGGCGCGATACATAATAATGGCAATACTGTCAACCCGCCCGAAACTGTAAGAAAGCATTCGCGCGTAAACGGTTAGCGGGTTCTTGCCAAGAATCAGAATGATGAGGGCGCCTACCAGGAAAGCGGCGAGGACTGCGCCCAGAGGTGTAAACAGCTGGATCAGGCGTTCCCTGTTGCGCAGGAGCTTCACGGTGTTGCCGCCTCCTTCCCTGGTTTGGAGCCAGTCATGTAGAGTCCCAGCTGATCAGCAGTAGCTTCTTTACCGGGTACTTCGGCCACAATCCGCCCGCCATAGATTACCCCGATACGGTCGCTGAGCGAGAGGATCTCCTCCAAGTCGGCTGAGACCAGCAGAACTGCCTTGCCCCGGTCCCGCATGGCCAGGATCTGCTGGCGGACGAACTCGGCGGCACCGACATCCAGGCCCCGGGTAGGCTGTGAGGCCACGATTAGGTCGGGATCGGGCGTAAACTCGCGGGCCAAAATAACCTTCTGCTGGTTGCCGCCGGAAAGGGCCAGCGCCGGAATCTCGGCCGACGAGGTCCGTACATCGAAGTGCTCTATCAGCTCTTCTGCGTAGCGCCGGGCGGCTTCCCGGTTCTGGATACAACCATTGCGGAATTGCCTGTCAAGGTGATAACCCAGGACGCTGTTCTCCCAGATAGACATGCCTAACACTAACCCCTGGGCGTGGCGATCCTCAGGGATGTACGCCACCCCCAACTGGCGGATCTCGCGGGTCCGGCGGCCGACCACCGATTGGTCCTTCATACGGATGACGCCAGCCTGAATGGGCTGCTGACCAATAATGGCATTGACCAGTTCGGTCTGCCCGTTACCCTCGACACCGGCGATCCCGTACACCTCGCCAGCCCGGATCTGGAGGCTGAGGCCGGAGAGGGCCTGGTGGCCCGCCTCGCCCTGTACCCTCAGGTCGCGGACCTCCAGCATCACCGGGCCGGGCTCCCGCTCGTCCCGGTTGAGCTCCATGAAAACCGGGCGCCCGACCATCATCTCGGCCAGCTGACGCTGGTTAGTATCTTTGACTTCAACAGTGCCAATGGTTTTCCCCCGCCGCAGAACGGTAATGCGGTCAGCGATCTCCATCACCTCATCCAGCTTGTGGCTGATGAAGATAATGGTCTTCCCCTGGGTCTTCAGTTCCCGCAGGTTGCGAAAGAGGTCGCGAACCTCCTGGGGGACCAGGACCGCAGTGGGTTCATCCAGGATGAGGATATCGGCCCCCCGGAAAAGAACCTTGAGAATCTCCACCCGTTGCTGTTCTCCGACGGAGAGCTGGGAGACCAGGCGGGCTGGATCCAGCTTGAATCCGTACCGGGCGCACAGCTCCGAGATCTCGCGCTGCGCGCGCTGATAGTCGAGGATGCCCAGGCGGGCGCCCTCGTACCCCAGGATAATATTCTCCATCACACTGAGCCTTGGGATGAGCATGAAGTGCTGGTGAACCATGCCGATCCCCAGAGCCACGGCCCGGCCGGGGCCATCGATGCGCACAGTCTCGCCCCGGACCTTAATGCTGCCGGCATCCGGCTGATGCAGCCCATAGAGGGTCTTCATCAAAGTGCTCTTGCCGGCGCCATTCTCGCCGCAGATGGCGTGGATTGACCCCTCGGTGATGGTCAACGAAATGTCATCATTGGCCACGACGCCGGGAAAGGTTTTGGTCACACTCGTCAATTCCAGCACTAGCTTGGCCACGCACCCCCCCCCTTTCCTGCTTACTGAAAAAGTAGGGGGCGGCAGAGCCACCCCCCTACCTTCCGTTGTCAAGTAGCTTTACTTGCCGAGATTTGCCTTGAATGTATCAAGCTCGGCGTAGGTGGCCGGGACCACGAGCTCGCCATTGATGATCTTGGTCTTCAGCTCATCGAGCTTGGTCCGCATAGCTTCGGTCAGCAGGTTGGTGTTGTACTGGTTGACCGCATAGCCAACACCATTGGCCTTCAGGTCGAAGCTCTGGTAACCGCCCTGGAAGTTGCCTTCGATGAGAGCCTTAATGGTATCGTATACCGCCACGTCAACCTTCTTCAGCATGCTGGTGAGGATCCTGGCCCGCTGGGCGTCATCGTCAACGGTAAGGCTCTGGTCGGCATCAACACCTATGGCTAAAACGCCTTTTTCGGCTGCGGCGGCAATGACACCAGCGCCCGAGGCACCCGAGGCGTGGTAGATTACATCAGCACCCTTCTCGATGAAGGAAAGGGCGATTTCCTTGCCGCGCTCGGGGTTGGCAAAGGCACTACCATCGGTCCCGATGTACTGCGAAGAAATCTTGATATTGGGATTGATGTAGAGAGCCCCAGCCTTAAAGCCAGCTTCGAACTTCTTGATCAGGTCGATCTCCATGCCACCGACAAAACCCACATGGTTCTTAGTGGTAGCCAGCGCCGCGGCGGCGCCCACCAAGAAGGAGCCCTCGTGCTCGGCGAAGCCGAGGCAGACCACATTGGACTCGGGGGTCAGGTTAGCAATGTACCCGTCGATAATACCGAACTTGGTGTTGGGGAACTCCTTGGCCACCTTTTCCATGGCATCGGCGAAGAGGAACCCGACACCGAAGATGAGGTCATAGCCCTGCTGGCCCAGAGAGCGCAGCAGATCCTCGCGGTTGGAACCATCCTTGGCTGGCTCCAGATCCTTGATCTCAATCTTGTCAGCAAAGTCAGTTCCAGCGCGCTCCAGACCGGCGTAGGCGGTGTCGTTAAACGACTTGTCGCCGCGTCCACCTACATCGTAGACAATACCAACCTTCATCTTCGGGGCCGGGGCCGGCTCCTTCTTGCCGCAGCCAACGAGGGCTACGGAGAGAACCAGCACAACGACCAGCATCAGTGCAAAAACCTTCTTGCTCAAGATCTCCCCTCCTAAGATTAATCGTATACGCACAAAACCTGATTGACAGGTGCGTACCCTATTGAGCTTCGTTATCCCCTCACTTATTCCTTTCACGACCAAGTGATTTGGCCGTAACACTTTCTTGGACAACTGCCAACCAACGGGGATGATGGTTAATGGCCTCCAAGAGAAGAATCCGTCCAGTAACGGACGGACTCTCGAGCCGGCGATGGGATTCGAACCCGCAACCTGCTGATTACGATTCAGCTGCTCTACCGTTGAGCTACGCCGGCAAACAGATGGATCGCCTGGTGGCGATCCACAACAACTGAGCGGGAGACGGGATTCGAACCCGCGATCTCCGGCTTGGGAAGCCAGCATTCTACCGCTGAACTACTCCCGCTTTTGCACTTTCAATTATATAGGAGGCTGATCTGAAATGCAAGTATGACGGGCAGGCGT
>JBFLWA010000006.1:0-108610 GCA_040758135.1 Bacillota bacterium
CCCATCCCGAACACGGAAGTTAAGCCCTCCAGCGCCGATGGTACTTGGCGGGAGACTGCCTGGGAGAGTAGGTCGCTGCCGGAAAGTATTTGACCCCGAAGCTTTTACGCTTCGGGGTTTTTCTTTTGTCCTGGCAGCACGCCCAATAATCCTTGGCAGGAAGTGGGACATTCGTTCCGAATTCTCACTAGAATGCCCCTGGGAAGGCTCGCAGGAACCTGTAGAGAGAAGGGTTGATGGGTTTGAGCGTTTTGCTGGCTATAGGCATAATACTCGTCGCTGCAGTTGTCGGAGGGCGCGCGGCCAGTTACCTGAAGCTCCCGTTGGTAGTCGGCTACTTATTCGCCGGTATCCTGATCGGTCCCTGGGTTCTTGGACTGGTTGATCTCGTTATGGAGGAGAGGCTAGCGGTCATTGCCGAGATGGCGTTGGCTCTGATCGCTTTCAGTATCGGTGCCGAGTTTCGCTGGAGTCATATCAAGAAGCTGGGGACTCAGGTAATGGTGATCACCGTCGTTCAGGCTGTAGCCGCCACTGGGCTGGTCTTTATAGCCGTTTTAGTTTTTTGCCGACAATCGGTGCCTCTGGCCATCACCATGGGCGCCATCTCGGCGGCTACGGCGCCGGCCGCCACCATTATGGTTGTCCGTCAGTACAAAGCAAAAGGGCCGGTCACCGAAATGCTGTTGCCGGTGGTGGCCCTCGATGATGCCATCTGTATTCTCTTCTTTAGTTTTGCCATGGCCGTTGCCCAGCGGTATCTGCACATGGCGGGCGAAGCCACATTGTTATGGGAGATCCTGCTTCCCTTCTGGGAGATTGGCGGCTCAGTATTGTTTGGCACCCTAAGTGGGCTGCTGCTCCACTATGTCCTGCGGTTTGAGAAGACCGAAGACAATACTTTAATCATCTGTCTGGGCGCCATTTTCACCACGGCTGCGCTGGCGGCAGTTCTGCATTTCTCAGCATTGCTGACCAGCATGGTGGCAGGCACGGTCATCACCAATCTACGGCAGTCCAAACGAACCTTCCACTTGATCGATGGGTTTACACCCCCGATCTATGCGGCTTTTTTTACTCTGGCCGGAGCAAGTCTCCACTTGAACCTTCTGGCTCAGGTCGGTATGATGGGTGTGGTCTATGTTCTGGCTCGAGGCTTGGGGAAGGTGGCCGGAGCCGGGGTTGGCGCGAAACTGACCAGCGCTGAGCCTACCGTCGTCAGGTACCTGGGGTTCGCTCTGCTTCCCCAGGCCGGTGTGGCCATAGGTCTGGCCTCTCTGGCCCGCATCATGCTACCTGAGATCGGGGCGACTCTCTCCACCTCGGTACTGGCCGGGGTTGTGGTCTACGAGTTCCTAGGACCGATCCTGGCCAAGTGGGCGCTGGCCCAGGCCGGAGAGATCCCCGCGGAGCTCCTGAGAAGCCCCCTCAAGCCTCAGGCGGGGGACGAAATGAGTATCGAGAAGTAGGCTTCTGGCTACAATCAACATGGGCACCAGATTGCACTAGCCCGTGTTTAGCAGGTTTTCAAGGCACCAGTGCCGAAGAGCTTCCAGAGCAATCAACTCTGATCGTCAGCTAGTCAGCATCGCCACAGGAGGCGAGACGATGGCAAGATTCCTGTTTGCGGCTACTGCCACTGTTCTGCTGGCCGTGGTTTTCACCCGGTTATCGATGGTTCTCGCCCAGCACCTGGGCGTAGTGGACTATCCTACCGACCGCAAGAAGCATCACCGGGCTACCCCGCTCATGGGTGGCTTTGCCATCGCGCTCACCACTACCATTATCCTTGCTTTCTTCCTGGAACCCGCCGTTTATCGCAGCTGGTGGCCGATTATTGTCGGCGGCTGGGCAGCCTGGCTGGTAGGGTTCATCGATGACTGGCTTAAAAGCCGTGGGCGCGAGTGGCGCCCCCTGCCCAAGCTCATCGGCCAGATCCTCGCCGCGTCTCTACCGGTCTTGGCAGGTTTCCGGGTCGAGGTAATGACCAACCCGCTCGGCGGCGAGCTGGTACTGGTGCCGTGGCTGAGCATACTCTTGACGGTACTTTGGATCGTCGGATGTATGAATGCTGTTAACTTCATCGACGGTCTCGATGGACTGGCGGCAGGTGTACCGGCTATTGGTGCTTTCTCAATGTTTGTCGTTGCCGCCATTATGGACGAGCCTGCCGTGGCTCTGGCCGCCCTGGTCATGGCCGCGGCCAATGTGGGCTTCTTGAGGTACAACTTCCACCCCGCCCGCGTCTTCATGGGCGACGCAGGCGCCAACTATATCGGCTTCTTCCTGGCTGGAATTTCAGTAGTCGGCTACTTCAAGTCCACCATTTCGTTGGGGATGATTGTTCCTATCTGCGCGCTGGGACTCCCCATCTACGAAGGGTTCTCCAGTACCCTGCGCCGCCTGCGGGAGCATCGCCCCGTCTACCAGGCGGGCCGTGACCATCTACATTATCGGCTCATGGAGAAAGGGTATAGCCAGCCACAGGTGGCTGGCCTCATGTACCTACTGGCTTTTGTCTTGTCGGTTTCCGGGATGATTATCGCGCTGGCCTCTCGCTAACCAATCCCCGGCATCAGGTGCCGGCTGTTTTCATAGCCTCCTTGGCATCGCCCAGCCCATTGAAGACAGCCGTTTTTCCATAGAGCCAACGCAGACAGCTAGGCAGTTCCTCTCTCAGTGTCTTAATGCAAACCTCCTTGCCTTCCCTCTCCAGGCGGCGCAGTTCCTCCAGAACCCGGTGGCGGATCTCTTCCGGGGTTTTCCCCCAGCGGATGCGGCCACTGGCGGTGCGAGTGCCCTCCAGCTCCAAGTCAGCATCGAGCGCACCGAATTCAGCAGGATCGTTTACATCAGCGGTCTCTGCCAGCGGCGACTGCTCCAGACGAGACACCCGAGCTGTTAGGTCATCCAGCTGCTGGGTTACCGGCTCCAGCGCATTCAGCATAATCTCGCCCACGGCGTCCAGTGTTCGCTCGATGGCCAACCGGTAATTGCGGTGTTCCTGGTCCAACCGCTCCATCAGGACTGATTTCAGGGCTGGTGACTCATTGAGCTTCTTGAGCAATGCGAGGAAGCTGTAATTAGGGCCATCAACAGCCGCTTTGTAGTCGGCGCCAATCAGGTCGGCTGGTGTAACCATTTTCCCAATTCGTCCGGTCTTACCGGTACGGCCGTTGACCCCGCTGGCAGTTATCCGCTTTTCCCGCACCTCGGAGGCGAACAGCCTTCCGATATCCTCTGTCATACTTAGTCCTCCCATCGTTTCGGAGTTCACTTTTGTAGTCTATTGATTTTTGTGTAAACTTATACTAGGGATTACAACAAAGAGAGGGATGTTCTCAGACTATGCCTACCTATAGCTACCGCTGTGAACAGTGCCAGCAGGAATTCGAGGTAACCTGCCCCATGGCCGAACGCGACCGGGGCTACATGTGTCCGGTCTGTGGCGCTCCTGGGAGGCGCCAGCTGGCCACTTTCAGCATCAAGGGCCGGAGTTCCAGAGGCGATTCTTGCGGCAGTTGTACCACCGGCTCATGCAGTACTTGCCGCCATTAGGGCCCGAACCTTCCCCACCCCGGGGCATATCGTGGATACCACAGCGTGGAGAGAGGGAAGAGATATGGGGCGTAAGCATACCCACTGCACCTTATGCGGCCAGCCGGCCCCGCGGGGGCTGAAGATCGGGGAGACTACCATCTGTCACTGGTGTGAGCGGCAGCTGCTTACCGCCGAGCCGGGGGAGCTGCAATACGATAACCTGGTGGAGAAGGTCAAGCGCCTGTGGAGCGGTCGGTCGGCCCCGGGCGAAAACCCGGCTACCGGCAGCCAGACAAGGAAGTAAGACACGCCGCGCCGAATGACTCAGAAGAGGAGAGCGCTATGCCCGGGAGAGATCAGAAAAGGCCGCTGTTTACGGCGGTCAGAGAGCACCTGGCCAGGAAGCGGGGCTGGTTCCACACCCCGGCTCACGGGGGCGGGCGCTGGGCCGGGCCGCCCGGGCTGTCCGAGGCTGCCTGGTGGTCGCAGGATCTGACCGAACTGGCCGGCCTGGACAGTCTGCTACAGCCCACCGGACCGCTGGCGGCCAGCCAGGACCGAGCTGCTGAGCTAGCTGGTGCGGGCTACGCCCGGTATCTGACTGGCGGCGCCTCACAGGGGATCAAGGCTGCCCTTCTGGCAGCGGTGGGTCCGGGCGACGCAGTTCTACTGCCGCGGCACACCCACCGGTCGGTGGTGGACGGACTGGTCCTGAGTGGGGCGGAGCCAGTGTGGCTTGAGCCAAGGATGAGCGGACCGATAGCTGATGGCGTGACGGCTGACGATTACCTGGCCGCGCTCGCGACCAGGCCATTTAAGGCAGTACTAGTCACCCATCCTACCTATCACGGTGCCGCTATCGACCTGGTACCGGTAGTCTCTGAAGCTCATGCCAGGGGAGCCACAATCATTGTCGATGAGGCCCATGGGAGTCTTTTCGGGTTCAGCCCCGACCTGCCCGACTCCGGAGTAGCGGCCGGCGCCGATTTGGTCATCCAGAGCTGGCATAAAGGGGCCGGTGCGCTGACCCAGGCGGCAATTCTCTTTGGCCGCCCGGGAATGGTCAGCCAACAGCGGCTGGATGGGGCACTACGTGTCTTGTCTAGCTCCAGCCCATCTTATCTGCTCCTGCTTTCACTGGAGGCCGCGGCTGAACAGCTGCGGGAGTCCGGCCCCGAGGCGGCGGGCAGGGCCATCGCCACGGCTGATCAACTGCGCAACAGACTGGCCTCGGCTGGGTTCTCCTGCTATCAACCCGGACCTGGGTTTCGGCTGGATCCGACCAAGGTGACGGTCTGGCTGCCGGAGAGGGGCGAGGCTGTGGCCCGGGAGTTGGCTCAAGCGGGACTTGACCCGGAGATGCATGGCCGGGACTGGCTACTGTTCCTGGTTAGTCCGGCGCTGGAGCCAGAGGAGGCCCAACGGCTGGTAATGGCTTTGGAGGTTTTTGTGCCAGCGGGACTGTCGCTGCCGGCCACCGGGACAAGCTGGCCCGAGGCAGTCCAGATCTGCCGACCGGCGGAGGCCTTCCATCAACCTTGGGAGCCGGTACGAATTGAGGAAGCGGCTGGCCGCACGGCAGCTGAGACTGTTTGCCCCTACCCACCGGGGATACCGCTGCTGGTGCCGGGAGAGCGCATTGATCCCGTCATCCAACAACGGCTCCTGGCTGACGCTGCCGCCGGCTACTTGCCCCGATGGGTGAATGTCGTATCAGAAAAAGAGATAAATGAGGGAATCTGATCATGCAACATAACGGGTGTTTCATCACCTTCGAAGGTGGGGAGGGTGTCGGCAAGAGCACACAGCTCCAGGAGCTATGCCGTCGTCTTGACCGACGCCAGATTGATTACATAGTCTCCCGGGAGCCCGGCGGAACGCCGGTGGGAGAACAGATACGCGCCATACTGCTTTCCCGGGAGAGTCAGATGGTCCCTGAGTGCGAGGCGCTGCTGTACGCGGCTTCCCGGGCCCAGCTGGTGCAGGAGGTCATTGGTCCGGCCCTGAATCGGGGTATGGTGGTCATCTGCGATCGTTATGTTGACTCCAGCCTGGCCTACCAGGGTTACGGGTTGGGATTGGGGTTTGAGGCTGTGGCCGGAGCCAATGCCCTGGCCACCGGAGCGCTGCAGCCCGACTTGACCATCGTGCTCCTGCTGCCTCCCGACGAAGGACTGCGCCGCCGTTCGTCGGCTGGGCCTGCTGACCGGATTGAGGCGCGGACCCTGGAGTTTCATCGACGGGTGGAAGAGGGTTACCGGAACCTGTTGGTCCGCTATCCTCACCGGATGGTAGCCATCGACGCATCACGCCCGGTGGAAGAAATGGCTGATGAGATCGAACGGGAGGTAGTGAGGATTCTCGAGAGCAAACAGATCATTAAGTAAGGGGGGTTCTCCCATGAAGCTAATTGTTGCGGTCGTTCAGGACAAAGATGCAGCCAAGTTGGTTTCGGCACTGGTGGAGAAAGGGCATCGGGCTACCAAGCTGGCCAGTACCGGCGGGTTTCTCAAGGAAGGGAACACCACTCTCCTCATCGGTGTGGATACTGAAGCAGTAGGCGAGGTTATGGGGATCATCAAGTCCACCTGTAAGTCCCGGGAGCAGTTGGTGACCCCACTGACTCCGGTCTCCGGACCGGCTGATTCTTATCTCCCCTATCCGGTGGAGGTCTTGGTTGGCGGTGCCACAGTCTTCGTGCTCGATGTAGAGCGGTACGAAAAGGTCTGAGAGCCCATGCTCGGGACGCATCACGCCTCCCTGGTGGTGGGCACCTCGGGTCGGCAGGGGGCGGAGTTCGCCCGGCGGGCGGCCGCGGCTCTGTTCTGCGCCGGCGAAGGGGACAGGCCATGTGGTCAATGCCGTCCCTGTACCATGCTGGGGGAGGGGCTTCATCCCGACTTCTGCGAGATAGCCCCGAAGGGCAGTACGCTGAAGCTGGGCCAGATCACCGAGTTGGTGGGTGAGGTTTACGCCCGGCCTGCGCTGGCTGACCACAAGGTATTTGTGATCCACCAGGTGGATAGAATGACTCCCGAAGCGGCCAATGCCTTTCTCAAGACCCTGGAGGAGCCGCCGGAGTATGCCGTTTTTCTGCTGGTTACCGAAAACCCGGAGCAGCTATTGCCGACTATCCGCTCCCGGTGCCAGACCCTGAGGTTGGAGGCGCCCGGTGGTGCTGAGGCGGTTCGGGCCATCTCCAGTGCCACTGGCTGCCTATCGGCTGAGGCTGAATTCCTAGCCCGCTACACCGGGGGCCAGGTGGCCGTGGCTGCGGAGCTATACGGGTCGTCCGCCTTCGCCCGTACCCGTCGCCTGGCGGTAGAGCTACTGGCCCAGCTGGCTGATTACGAGGAGGACCGACTGCTGGGACTGGCCGAGGAGCTGGACCGCGAAGGACAGGTGGCGGAGTTTCTGTCCCTTCTGGCCATTGCAGCCCGGGACGCCTTGGTCTTCCGGTTGATGGGACCGGGCGCCCAGGGGCTATTGTGGAATGCCGATTACCAAGCCCAGATAGGTGCCGCCAGCCGGCATGAACCCTCAGTGTTGGCCCTTGCTGTTGGCACTGCCCAGGCAGCAGCGGCTACCCTGAGATCCCATGTCAACCCCCGGCTGGCCGTGGAAGCCACCTTGCTCGCGGTGGCCTCGGCTGCCTGGTCGGCCGGTAGCGATAGATTGGAGGAAAACTCTTGACAAAGGTCATCGGAGTAAGGTTTAAACGAGCAGGCAAAGTCTATTATTTTGACCCGGGTGAGCTAGATCTGACCAGGGGACAGGAGGTAGTGGTCGAGACGGCCCGGGGAGTTGAGTTCGGCGAAGTGGTGGTTGGCCCCAAGGAAGTGGCCGATGACGAGATCGTCTCTCCCCTCAAGAAGGTCGTCCGGGTGGCTACCAATGAGGACCGGATCCAGAACGAGAAGAACCGCAAAAAAGAGAAAGAGGCCATCACCATTGCCGAAGAGAAGATTGCCAAGCACGGGCTGGAGATGAACCTGGTCGATGTGGAGCATACCTTCGACGGCAGCAAGATCATCTTTTACTTTACCGCCGAGGGCCGCGTGGACTTCCGGGAATTGGTCCGGGATCTCGCCAGCGTCTTTCGGACCCGCATTGAACTGAGACAGATCGGGGTACGCGATGAGGCCAAGATGATCGGCGGGCTCGGTCCCTGTGGACGCGCTCTCTGTTGCGCGACTTTCCTGGGTGATTTTGCTCCGGTCTCCATCCGCATGGCCAAGGAGCAGAATCTCTCCCTCAACCCGGCCAAGATCTCGGGGCTGTGTGGTCGCCTGATGTGTTGCCTTCGCTACGAGTGTGACCATTACGAAGGGTCGCGCGAGAATCTGCCAGAGGTGGGGTCATGGGTGATGACTACCGAGGGCGAGGGGCGGGTAGTCGGCATCAATGTCCTGAAGAATTCTGTCAGTGTGGAACTGGAGAACAAGGAAGTCATGGAGTTCCCAGCCGATGAAATCGACCTGACCTCGGAGAAGAAATAGCCGTGAGCAGGAAATAGAACGAGAGCGTCTGGGCTGTCGCTGGCCGGTGGGCAGACTGTTTCTTTCTTCATCACCACCGCCTGTGCAGCAGGACGCTCTCTTGCTTGTCCTGCCGGCTGAGCGAGGAGGAACTAACAATGACCGGGACCCTCTACCTTTGTGCCACCCCCATCGGAAATCTGGAGGATGTGACACGACGCGTCGGCCGCATCCTGGCCGAAGCCGATCTGATCTGCGCCGAGGATACGCGGCAGAGCGCGAAACTCCTGGATTACCTGGGCATTGGCAGGCGGCGGCTCATTGGCTATCATCAGCACAATGAAGCCACCCGCACCCCGCGCGTCATCGAAGAGCTGCTGGCCGGGAAGACCGTTGCTGTTATTTCCGATGCGGGAACCCCGGGGATCTCCGATCCCGGCGAAGCCCTGGTTCGGGCGGCTATCGACCAAGGGATCCCGGTGGTACCGGTGCCGGGGCCGTCGGCAGTTGTCGCTGCTCTTTGCGCCAGTGGGCTGCCGACTACCCGGTTCACCTTCTGCGGCTTCCTACCCCGTCACGGGAAGGACCGCCGGGCGCTCTTGCAGGAGTTGGCTCACCGACCGGATACCCTCATTTTCTACGAGGCCCCCCATCGGCTGGTAGAATCTCTGCGGGATCTCCTGACCGAGCTTGGCGATCGCCGGGCGGTGATTGCCCGGGAAATAAGCAAGGTTTACGAGGAGTTCCGTCGGGGCACCATCTCGCAGCTAATGGAATCATTGGTCGAAGGCGCGCCCCTGGGGGAGATTGTGCTTCTGGTGGCCGGGGCGCCTCCCGGCTCTGGCCAAGAGCGCGCTGAGATGGGTTTCGATCCGACCGAGTTGATGGAGGCTTTGCTGGAGCAAGGACTGGGCCGCAGGGTTGCTGCTCTCATCGTCGCCCGGTTTTCGGGGATGGGCCGCAACGAGGCCTATCAGCTGGGACTGGACAAAGGCAAGGACTAAAAAAGGATACTGGCGCCGAACAGCGAAACCCTTCGTAAAGCGAAACATCTAAGGAGGAGAGCCATGTACGAACTGGTGATCAACAACGCCCGTATCGTTGATGGTACTGGCAGTCCCTGGCGATATGGCAGCGTGGCTGTGACCGAAGGTCGCATAGCTGAAATCAGCCATGCCCCGTTGTCGGGGAAGCGGATTATCGATGCCGCCGGGCGGGTCATCGCCCCTGGGTTCATTGACAGCCATTCCCACTCGGACAGTAGTCTGCTCCTGAATCCGCTGGCTGAGAGCAAGATCAGGCAGGGAGTCACCACCGAGGTCATCGGGCAGTGCGGCTCCTCTGCCTCGCCTCTCACTGGAGCGGCCCAGGAGGAAGCCCGGACCATGCTCGACCGCTATGGCATCTCCCATAGGTGGCAGCGCTTGGGCGAGTATCTGAGCGTTCTTGAGGAGCTGGGCATTGCGGTGAATGTGGTTGCTCTGGCCGGCCATGGCACCATTCGGGCCGGAGTTATGGGCTATGACGACCGTCCGCCCACCGAGGATGAACTGGCCGAGATGAAGCGTCTGGTGGCCGAGGCCATGGACGACGGCGCCTTTGGGCTGACCACCGGCCTTATCTATCCGCCGGGGAGCTATGCGCTCACCCCGGAGATCGTAGAGCTGGCCCGGGTTGTGGCCGAGCGTGGCGGCATCTACATGACCCACATGCGGGACGAGGGCGACCGGCTCATGGATTCGGTAGAAGAGGCACTGGCGGTTGGGGCCCAGGCCGGGATACCAGTTCAGATCTCCCACCATAAGGCAGTGGATCCCGATAACTGGGGCAAGGTGCGGCAGAGCTTGGCCCGCCTGGAAGAGGCCCGGACCCAGGGGATCGATGTCACCTGCGACCAGTACCCCTATATTGCTACGGCTACCGGCTTGAGTTCCATCCTTCCGGGCTGGGCGCACGAGGGCGGGGTCAACCAGCTTCGGGCCCGCCTCTGCGACCCAGCGACACGCTCCCGCCTGGCCACCGAGGTCAACGCCCGCCAGCTGCATAAGGGCGGGTGGGACCGCATCTTTGTCTCCCATTTCAGCGGCAAGAACCGGGCTAACTACCAGGGGAAGAACATTGCGACCATTGCCCGGGAACAGGGGAGGCCGGAGGTAGAGGTAGCCTTCGATATCCTCCTCGAAGCCGAAGGCTCGCAGGTGGGGATGGTTCGCTTCGGCATGTGTGAGGAGGATGTGGTGACCGTCCTCCGCCATCCGCTGGTAATGGTCGGAAGCGACGCCAGTGCGGTGGCGCCATATGGCCCGTTGGGCGAGGGACGGCCACACCCGCGGGGATATGGCACCTTCCCCCGGATCCTGGGCAAGTATGTCCGGGAGGAACGGGTGTTAACCCTAGAGGAGGCAGTCTACAAGATGACGGCTTTTCCGGCGGCCCGGTTCGGGTTGTACGATCGGGGCCAGCTATTTCCCGGCTTCCGCGCTGACTTGGTGGTTTTCGACGCTGAGACCATCAGCGACCGGGCTACTTTCGAGAACCCGCACCAGTATCCATCTGGGATCGACCTGGTCGTAGTCAACGGTGTGGTGACGGTCGAGGAAGGCCAGCACACCGGAGCACGGGCCGGCCGGGCACTGCGCAAGAACCGGGGCTAGAATAGAAGACGCGCCGTTTCGGGGAGGCCGCTTCTGCGGCCTCCTTTCGACCTTTCATTTGCCTGAAAAATCGGTTAACATAAAAGAAGGAGACTTTTGCAGCATTTACATGCTGCGCGAAGGAAAAAACGGTTCACAATCCTGGGGCGATAGTATATAATCGGCTTGTGAATGAAATCACAATTCCGCAGGTACAAGCAGCAACGCGGGGAGGTGGAGCGCCATCAAACTATCACAGGCAGCCGACTTGCTTGAGGCCCAGCCGCTATGGCCCGCCCCGCTTTCTGCCATTGATATTCCCTATGCCTTCGGCTGTGACCTGATGAGTGATGTCTTGGCCTTCGCCCGGCCAGGCAGCCTGCTCCTGACGGGTCTGACCCATCCCCAGGTAATACGCACTGCCGAGCTCATCGACAGCTGTGCCATTATCTTCGTCCGGGGCAAACGCCCCGCTCCAGAAACCGTTGAGCTAGCAAAAGAAAAAGGAATCCCGCTCCTCGTTACACCCCTCATCCTCTACAATAGTTGTGGTCGGTTACATGCCGCGGGTGTGCCGGGAGGCGAGGCCGAATGACCCGGGCTGGCAGCGGTTCTTTACGTCTGGCCTTCCCGGTTACCGGTATGGATTTTGCCTCGGCCGGAGAGGCCGCTGGACGCATCAAGAAGACTCTACAGCAACTGGGCTTTCCGTCCGAGGTAGTGAGGCGGGCCGCGGTGGCCGCTTACGAAGCGGAGATGAACATCGTCATCCACGCTTACCATGGAGAAGTGATAGCTGAGATCTCACCAGGCTCTGTTGTAATCACAGCGACCGACACTGGTCCGGGTATTCCCGATGTCGAGAAAGCATTCCAGGAAGGATTCTCGACCGCCCCCGACCGCATCCGGGAGATGGGCTTTGGCGCCGGCATGGGCCTACCCAACATCCGGAGGTGCTCCGATGAGCTGACGCTCACCTCGGAGGTCGGCCGGGGAACCAAACTCGTTTTGCGGATTAACGCAGCGGGTTAGGCAGGGGGGCTGGTTTTGGCTGTCAACTACTTCCACTCTGTGCGCCTGGATCGTGACAAGTGTCGCGGCTGCACCAACTGCATTAAGCGTTGCCCAACCGAGGCTATCCGGATCAGGGACGGAAAAGCCTTTATCTTTGAGGAGCGCTGCATCGATTGTGGCGAGTGTATTCGGGTCTGTCAGAACCATGCCAAAGTGGTTTATACCGACCCGTGGGAGCGTCTGACCGAGGTCAGCCGATCAGTGGCGCTACCGGCCCCTTCGTTCTTCGGCCAGTTCCGGCCGGAAGTCAGGCCGGGACAGGTTATTGCCGCTTTTCGGGACGCGGGTTTTGATGCGGTCTATGAGGTGGCCCTGGCGGCCGATGCCGTAGGAATTGCCATCAAGCGGTATCTCCGGGAGCATCGGACGCCTCGCCCCTTGATCTCCTCGGCTTGCCCTGCAGTAGTGCGGCTGATCCAGGTACGCTTTCCCGGCCTGATCCAGCACATCATCCCCATCGAGTCACCCATGGAGATGGCGGCCAGGCTGGCCAAGGCGCGTTATGGAGAGGCTGTCGGTACCTTTTTCATCACCCCCTGTCCGGCGAAGGTCACAGCCAGCAAGCAGCCAGTAGGACTGTCGCAATCGGCAGTCGATGGAGTGATATCGGCTACCGAAGCCTACCGCCGCCTCCTCGGACAGGTACTCAAGGCCCCCGATGATGCCGCAGCCCAGCGGGCCAGTGGCTGGGGAATTGGCTGGGGGCGCTCGGGTGGAGAGTGTATCGGACTTGATGCCAACACCCTGGCGGTTGACGGTATCCACAATGTTATCAGCGTTCTGGATGAGGTTGAGCGAGGGAAGCTTCGCGATGTGGACTACCTGGAGGCCCAGGCCTGTACCAGTGGGTGCGTTGGCGGTCCTCTGGCCGTGGAGAACCCCTTTGTGGCGCGAGTGCGCATTCGGCGCCTGTCGGAAGGCCTGGCGGCGCGAGCGGCGGGTGACGGGATCGAGGGGTTAGATCAGCTGGTGGAGGAGGGTTTCTTCCAGCTGCGCAACCCGTTAGAACCCCGGCCCCCCTCTCCGCTGGATCAGGATATGGCGGTGGCCATCGCCAAGATGGAGCAGTTAGAGCGGACCGAGGAAGCACTCCCCGGACTGGATTGTGGGGCCTGTGGAGCCCCCAGTTGCCGGGCGCTGGCCGAGGATATCGTGCGGGGACTGGCTGTAAAGACGGACTGCATGTTTGAACTCAGGGAGCGGGTTACCGAACTGGCCGAGGAATTGGCGGCCCTTAGCCGCCAGGCGCCGCCGGCCATGGGGACTACTGATAACCATGGGAAACGGGGTGGAAAGAAGTGACACTACGGGAAGCTGCCCAGCGCCTGGCCTGGCGAGAGGTGGTTGCCCCCCGCAATCCTGACCATCGGGTTAGGGGTGGTTATGCCTCGGATCTCCTTTCGGATGTCATGGCCCACGCCCGGGAGGGCGATGTCTGGTTCACTATTCAGACGCACCAGAATGTAACAGCCGTGGCCTGCCTGACCGGAGTGGCGGCGGTGATCTTCACCGGCGGCGCTCAGCCTGATGTGGATACGGTAGAGAAGGCCGGCCGCGAGGGATTAGCGCTTTACAGTACCTCCAGGTTCACCTATGAGGCTGTCGGTCAGCTCTATCTCTTGTTGAGCCGGGAAAGCGATGAGGCAGTATCCGGCTGATCTGCACATCCACTCGGTGCTTTCGCCCTGTGCCGACCGGAGAATGACTCCGCGGCAGATTGTGGAGCGCGTCCGGGAGCAGGGCACAGAGATCATTGCCCTGACTGATCACAACGCTTCGGCCAACGTTGGCGCCATGCTGGGGGCAGCCCCGGAATACGGGGTGACAGTCATCCCCGGAATGGAAGTTCAGTCCAGAGAAGATGCACACCTGATCTGTCTCTTCCCGGATCTGGACACTCTGGCCGAATGGCAGGCGATGGTGGATGAACGGCTACCGAGACTCCGCAATCGTCCCGAGTACTTCGGCGAGCAGTGGCAGATGGACGCAGCCGACCAGCGCCTTGGTGTTGAGGAGAGACTCTTGCTGACCGGGGTCGGTCTGACGGTGACCGAGATCTTCACCCGGGTGAGAGCTCTAGGGGGCATCTGCTTCCCGGCCCATCTGGATCGTCCGGCCAACAGTCTCTTGAGTATACTGGGTTTCCTTCCTCCGGAACTGGGGATCGGCACAGCCGAGATCTCTTACCGGGTTACCCCTGCCGAGTTTTGTGAAAAGTTTCGCGAACTCGATGGGGTAACTATGATAAGCGCTTCAGACGCCCACCGCCCGGAGGAGCTAACCCCAGCTAAAGTTAGTCTCTTGATGGAGGCCCCAACCTGGGCTGAACTGGTCCAGGCACTGGCGGGCCGCAATGGTCGAGGGGTGGTGAGGGTTAACGACTAGACGCAGCCAACTATCCACTTCAGACGAGACACAGTAAAGGAGGAAAAGGGTTATGGAGCAGTCTTGCGTGAACTGCACCGATAAGCAGTTCCGGGAGCTGGACGAGGTAATCGAGAAGTACAGGGGCGAAAAGGGCGCGCTCATCACTGTGCTGCACCAGGCACAGGAGATCTTCGGTTATCTGCCTCACGAAGTCCAGGTGCGCGTGGCCGAAGGGCTGGGTGTGCCCATGAGCGAGATCTACGGGGTTATCACCTTCTACGCACTATTCTCACTGAAGCCGAAGGGGAAGTACAAGGTTCAGACCTGCAAGGGGACTGCTTGCTATGTTAAGGGAGCCGAGCAGGTGTTGGCCCGTATCGAGCAGGAACTGGGCATCAAGGCTGGCGACACGACCTCGGACGGCAAGTTCTCCATTGAGGTTGTTCGTTGCTTGGGCGCCTGCGGCCTGGGTCCGGTCATCATGATCAATGATGATGTCCATGCCCGGCTCAAGCCCGACCAGGTTCCGGGCATCCTTAAGAGCTACCAATAAGGGATGTGACCGGCAGTGAAGGAACTCTCCCTGCACATCCTGGACCTGGCTCAGAACTCAGTGGAGGCCGGCGCCCGTAAGCTCACCATCGTGATCGATGAGGATCTGGCGGCTGACCGCCTGACCATCACCATTACCGATGATGGAGCCGGCATGGATGCAGAGACTGTCCGCCGGGTCGTTGACCCCTTTGTCACCACCCGGACCACCAGGCGCTTCGGGCTGGGCCTGCCTCTGTTGGACGCGGCTACCCAGCGCTGTGCCGGCCGCCTGGTTATCCAGTCGGCGCCGGGGCAGGGGACGAAGGTTGCCGCCGAGTTCCAGCACAGTCACATTGATCGGGCTCCTCTTGGGGATCTGGGAGCTACCCTGGCCACTATCATTGCCGCTAATCCGGACCTGGAACTAGACTACCTTCACCGGATCGACGGCCGCAGCTTCCAGCTGTCTACTCGCGAACTGAGGGCCCGGGTCGGGGAGATCCCTCTGAGCCATCCCGAGATTATCCTCTGGATCAGGGAATATGTTGCCCAGGAACTACAACAGCTGCGTGGAGGGGTGTAAATGAAGTCTTTGGAGGACCTGAGAAAGATCAGAGATAAGGCCCAGCGTGAAACCAAACTGCGTGGGGGCCAGGCCGGAACCCGGATCACCATTGCTATGGGAACCTGCGGTATCGCTGCTGGGGCCCGTGAGTGCCTGCAGGCTATTCTGGAGGAGCTCGCGGCCCGCAATCAGTCCGAGGTTCTGGTAGTCCAGACTGGTTGTCTGGGTCTTTGCGACCAGGAGCCCCTGGTTTCAGTGGAGGTTGAGGGCCAACCCAAGGTGACCTACGGGCGCCTGGATGCCGCCAAGTGCCGGAAGATTGTCACAGAACACATCGTCAACGGCCACCCCATCGGCGAGTGGGCCATCTCCACCAGGTAAAGGAGGTTTAAGTCTATGCATATGTACCGCTCACATGTCCTGGTCTGCGCCGGCGCCGGTTGCGTTTCTTCCGGCTGTAAGGCCGTGCAGAACGCACTGCTGGAAGAGGTGAAGGCTCGCGGCCTGGACAAAGAGATCACTGTGGTTGAGACCGGCTGTATGGGTCCGTGCGACCTGGGACCGGTCATGGTTGTCTACCCCGAGGGGGTACTGTACCAGAAGGTCAAGCCGGCCGATGTTTTGGCCATCGTTGAGGAGCATTTGCTGAAGGGGCGCGTTGTCGAGCGGCTGACCTACCGCCTCCCGGGTAGCGAGGAGACTATCCCGCTGGTCTCGGAGATGGACTTCTTCACCAAGCAAACCCGGATTGCCCTGCGCAACTGCGGCATTATCAATCCCGAGAATATCGAGGAGTACGTCGCGCGCGACGGCTACGCCGCGCTGGGCAAGGTCCTAACCGAGATGACCCCCGAACAGGTGGTCGAAGAGGTCAAGAAGTCCGGGCTGCGCGGCCGCGGCGGCGCCGGGTTCCTCACCGGGCTCAAGTGGAGCTTCACTGCCAAGGCTCAGGGCTCGCCCAAGTATGTAGTGGTTAATGCCGACGAGGGCGACCCGGGTGCTTTCATGGACCGCAGTGTCATGGAAGGCGACCCCCACAGTGTTCTCGAGGCCATGGCCATCGCCGGCTATGCAGTGGGCGCCAACCAGGGCTACATCTATATCCGGGCCGAGTATCCTCTGGCCGTTCAGCGCCTGAAGCACGCCATTAAACAGGCTTACGAGTATGGTCTTATCGGCAAGAACATTTTTGGTACCGGTTTTGATTTCGACATTGATTACCGGGTCGGCGCCGGGGCCTTCGTATGTGGCGAGGAGACCGCTCTCCTGGCCTCCATTGAGGGCAAGCGCGGCGAACCTCGCCCCCGTCCGCCCTTCCCGGCGGTCTCCGGCCTCTGGGGCAAGCCGACTCTCCTCAGCAATGTGGAGACGTACGCCAACATTGCTCCGATTATCCTCAAGGGGTCCGACTGGTTCGCCAGCATCGGTACTGAAAAGAGCAAGGGTACCAAGGTCTTCGCCCTGGCCGGCAAGATCCGCAACACCGGCCTGGTGGAGGTGCCTATGGGGACCTCCCTGGGTGAGATCGTTTACGACCTGGGCGGCGGTATTCCCGACGGTAAGACCTTCAAGGCGGTCCAGACCGGTGGTCCGTCGGGTGGGTGTATCCCGGCCGAGTACCTGAATACCGCGGTGGACTATGAATCGCTGCAGGCACTGGGCTCCATAGTTGGCTCTGGCGGGATGATCGTTATGGACGAAGACACCTGCATGGTCGACCTGGCTAAGTACTTCCTGGAGTTCGTGCAAGATGAGTCGTGCGGCAAGTGCGCTCCCTGCCGGATCGGCACCAAGCGTATGTTGGAGATCCTGGACCGTATCACTAAGGGCCAGGGCCGGGAAGGCGACATCGAGCTCTTGGAGGAGCTGGCCGAGCAGATCAAGAGCACTGCCCTGTGCGGCCTGGGCCAGAGTGCCCCGAACCCGGTACTCTCCACCATCAAGTACTTCCGCCACGAATACGAGGTGCACATTCGGGACAAGAAGTGCCCTGCTTCGGTCTGCGCGACGCTCTTTGAATCACCGTGCCAGAATACCTGCCCAGTTGAGGTAGATGTCCCCATCTATATCGACCAGGTCAAGCAGCGCAAGTATGTTGAGGCATACATGACTGTTAAGCGGCAGAACCCGTTCCCGAGTGTCTGCGGCCGGGTCTGCCATCACCCCTGTGAGGCCAAGTGCCGCCGGGCCCAGCTGGATGAGCCCATTGCCATCCGGGCTCTGAAGCGGTTTGCCGCCGACTGGGCGTTTGAGCACACCGGCGAGCTGCCGATCCCGCTCCGCCAGGGCCGCAAGGAGGCCAAGGTGGCTGTGGTCGGTTCGGGCCCGGCTGGTCTGACCTGTGCCTACTACCTGGCGCTCAGGGGCTATCCGGTGACAGTATTCGAGGCTCTGCCGGTGGCCGGCGGTATGATGACCGTAGGCATCCCCGAGTACCGCCTCCCCAAAGCGATGCTCAATGCGGAGATCGAGTCGATCAAGAAAGCCGGTGTAGAGATCATCACCAATACCCGCATTGGGAAGGACATTACTCTGGAACAGCTGAAGGCCCAGGGCTACCAGGCCATCTTCCTGGGGATTGGCGCCCATAATAGCCAGAAGCTGAACATTTCCGGCGAGGAACTGGCAGGTGTTGTCCACGGTACCGACTTCCTGCGGGAGGCGGCCCTGGGCAAGGAAGTGGCAGTCAAGGGCAAGAAGGTTGTCGTGGTCGGTGGCGGTAATGTAGCCATGGATGCCGCCCGTACCGCCCTGCGGCTGGGCGCCGCGGAGGTCACCGTGGTCTACCGGAGACGGCGTGACGAGATGCCGGCCCTGCCTGAAGAGATCGAAGAGGCTGAGCACGAAGGGATCAAGTTCATCTTCCTGGCTAACCCGGTCAAGGCCCTGGGCAATGGCCGGCTGACTGAGGTCGAATGCGTCCGTATGAAGTTGGGCGAATTCGACAGGAGTGGCCGACGCCGCCCGGTGACCATCGAGGGTAGCGAGTTCCGCATTGCCTGTGACCTACTGATCCCGGCGGTCAGCCAGAAGCCCGATGCCGACAGACTCGAGAGCGTCGGCCTGACCAAGTGGGGCACCATTGACGCCGATGACCGCACTACCAAGACTGCTGCAGAAGGGATCTTCGCTGGTGGCGATTGTGTCACTGGTCCCGATACCCTGATTGCCGCCATCGCCGCCGGCAAGAAGGCAGCGGGAGCCATCGACGCCTACCTGGGCGGTGATGGTCAGGTGGTGGCCGATCTGGCCGTAGAGCGGAAGATCTCGGGTGAACTGATTGAAGAAGAAATGCCCAGAAGGAAGATGCCTTGCCTAGTCGTGGCCAAGCGGCGGGGCTTTGCCGAGGTCGAACTGGGCTTCTCCGAAGAAGACGCCGTCTGCGAGGCTAGCCGATGCCTCCGCTGCGACGTCAAGATATGAGGGGAGGAGCAAGAGCCATGGGTATGGTTAACCTGACCATCGACAACCACAAAATCCAGATCGAAGAAGGAGCAACTATTCTGCAGGCCGCCCGCCAGGCGGGGATTAAGATCCCGACCCTCTGCCATATGGAGGGGATTAACGAGATCGGCGCCTGCCGGGTGTGCGTGGTCGAAGTCAAGGGGGCGCGAACGCTTGTGGCCTCCTGTGTGGCCCCGGTCACCGAGGGGATGGAGGTCCGCACCAACACTCCCAAGGTCCTGAAGGCCCGTAAGGCCAATGTGGAGCTCCTCCTGTCCAACCACCCCTTCGAGTGCCTGACCTGTGTCCGCAGCCTCAACTGCGAACTGCAGGGGCTGGCCGAGAGCATGGGGATCCGCGAGATCCGGTTCGAGGGCGAGAAGACCGAGTATCCGGAGGATGAATCCACCCCGTCCATCGTGCGCGATCCAGCCAAGTGCATTCTGTGCCGCCGCTGTGTTGCTGTATGCGAGAAGGTGCAGGGCGTCAAAGCAATCGCCCCCCAGGAGCGCGGCTTTAACACGGTCATTGCTCCCGCCGAGCACCAGCCGTTGAGCGACGTAGCCTGTGCCCTCTGCGGCCAGTGCATCCTGGTTTGCCCCACCGGCGCTCTGCGTGAGCGTGATTCCACCGGTGATGTCTGGCGGGCCCTGGCTGATCCCACGAAGCATGTGGTGGTCCAGACCGCTCCGGCGGTGCGCGTGGCCATTGGCGAACCATTTGGCCTCAAGCCGGGCGCAGTGGCCACCGGCAAGATGGTAGCTGCCCTGCGGCGGCTCGGCTTCGACAAGGTGTTTGACACCGACTTTACCGCCGACCTGACGATTATGGAGGAGGGTCACGAGCTTATCCACCGAATTAAGAATGGTGGAGTGCTGCCGATGATCACTTCGTGCAGCCCGGGCTGGATTAAGTTCATCGAGCACTTCTACCCGGAAGAGCTGGATCATCTCTCCACCTGCAAGTCGCCGCAGCAGATGTTCGGTGCTCTGGCCAAGACCTACTACGCCAAGAAGGCGGGCATTGACCCGAAGGACATCTATAGTGTCTCGGTGATGCCCTGCACGGCTAAGAAGTTCGAGCTGACCCGACCGGAGATGACCGACAGCGGCTACGCCGATGTCGATGCCGTACTGACCACCCGAGAACTGGCTCGCATGATCAAGGAAGCAGGCATTGATTTTGTCACCCTGCCGGAAGAGGAGTTCGATAACCCGCTGGGCATCTCTACCGGTGCTGCGGTGATCTTCGGCGCCACGGGTGGCGTGATGGAGGCAGCGGTCCGCACCGCCTATGAAGTACTGACAGGCAAGGAGCTGCCCGACATCAACCTGACTGCTGTCCGTGGTATGGATGGGGTTAAGGAGGCCACTCTCGATGTCGGTGGCCTCAAGGTCAAGGTGGCGGTTGCCCACACCCTTGGCCATGCCCGCCAGATCATGGACAAGGTCCGGGCCGGCAAGGCCGACTATCACTTCATTGAAGTCATGTGCTGCCCCGGCGGCTGCATTGGCGGGGGCGGCCAGCCGATCCCGACCAATGACGAGATCCGCAGGCAGCGCATTGAGGGGATCTACACAGCCGACGAGCGGATGACCATCCGCAAGTCCCATGAGAACCCAGCGGTCCGGAAGCTCTACGAAGAGTTCCTGGGCGAGCCGTTAGGCCACAAGTCTCACGAGCTCCTGCACACCCACTACACCAAGCGGAGCCTGTATAAGTAAGGGCTGGCTTAGCCCGGTTATATAGCACACAACGCAGCAACTGACGAAGCCAAGGACGCACTCGGAGATATCGCCGAGAGCTTCCTTGGCTTCGTGCCATCTACAAGACAAGGAGGTGAGCAGATGAAGAGTCTCAAGGATCTGGAGGCATTGCGCCTCAAGGCGCAGGAACAGACACGCCTGAGGGCGGGGAGCCAGAGTGTGAAAATCACCATCGGCATGGGCACCTGCGGTATTGCGGCCGGAGCCCGGCAGACACTGGGCGCGATCATGGAGGAACTGGCCATGCGCAACTTGGGTGAGGTAGTGGTCACCCAGACCGGCTGCATCGGCCTGTGCGACCAAGAGCCCCTGGTCGAGGTGGAGAAGGCCGGCAGCCCCAAGGTGACCTACGGCCGGGTCGATTCAGAGCGGGCCCGTCAGATTGTGGCCCGGCATGTAGTCAACGACCAGATCATTGGCGAATGGGTCATTGCCCGGCAGGCCGGGAGCTGACCCCGCACCACAAATCCCAGACCGGAGGTATAGCCATGACCGTGTGTTGTCAGCGAACGGCCGACCTGGGGACAGTAGCCGAAATCGTGAAGAAGTATGCCGGCCAGCCGGGAGCCCTCCTGCCCGCGCTCAAAGAGGTGCAGAGGGCGGCCGGCCATCTGACCACCGAGCTACTCGACCAGGTGGCCAAGGGGCTTAATCTACCCCTCAGCCAGGTATACGGGGTGGCCAGCTTCTACACCCTGTTCAGCATCACCCCTAAAGGGAAGTACATTATCCGGGTCTGCGAGAGTGCTCCCTGCCACATGGTGGGAGCCCGTTCAGTCCTGAAGCAGCTGGAAAGGGAACTGGGGATCGCTGCAGGGGAGACCACCCCCGACGGGCTGTTTACCCTGGAAACCACCAGTTGTCTCGGAATCTGCGCGGTCGCGCCGGCCATTATGGTGAATGACCAAGTTCACGGCAACCTGTCCCCGGACTCGGTGCCCGAGATCGTCCGGGCCTATCGCGAGAAGGGGGGAGATGAATGATGCAGTTCTACCGCTCACACATCCTGGTCTGCTCCGGCTCCAACTGTTCCCTGCGGGGGAGTCGGGCCGTGCGTGAGGCCCTGGTCAGAGAGGTAGCCGCCGCCGGCCTGGCTGGTGAGGTCAAGGTGGTCGAGACCGGATGCTTCGGCCTCTGCGAGCAGGGACCAACCATGATTGTCTACCCCGAGGGAGTTCTCTACTGTAAGGTTACCGAGGCTGATGTCAGCGAGATCGTCAGGACCCATCTTCTGAAGGGGCGGCGGGTCGAGCGTCTCCTGTACCAGGAGCCGACCGTGCCCAAGGCGATTCAGCTGGCACCCGAAGTCGACTACTTCAAGAAGCAGCAGCGAATTGTCCTGAAGAACTGTGGCACCATCGACCCGGAGTCAATTGACGAGTATATCGCCAACAATGGTTATGAAGCGCTGGGTCGGGCAGTTACCGGGATGAGCCCGGACCAGGTAATCGAGGAGATCAAAGGATCCAAACTGCGCGGCCGCGGCGGCGCCGGGTTCCCCACCGGGCTCAAGTGGAGCTCTGGCCGCAAGGCACCTGGCGAGACCAAGTATATCATCTGCAACGCCGACGAGGGTGAACCAGGGACCTCCAAGGACCGGCTGATTCTGGAAGGCGACCCCCACGCCGTACTGGAGGGGATGGCTATTGCCGGCTACGCGGTGGGAGCCTGTCAGGGCTTCGTATACATCCGCGGTGAGTATGTGTTGGCCATCGAGCGTCTACAGAAGGCTATCGACGCGGCCCGTGAGTATGGGCTGCTGGGATCAGGCATTTTTGGCAGCGAGTTCTCCTTCGACATCGAGATCCGCACCGGGGCTGGCGCCTATGTCTGTGGCGAGGAAACAGCCCTCATTGAGTCGATGGAGGGCAACCGCGGTGAGCCGCGAATTAAGCCCCCGTATCCCACCGACAGCGGGCTCTGGGGATGTCCGACCGTGGTCAATAATGTAGAGACCCTGGCCAATGTGCCCCCCATCATCCTCAACGGCGCAGCCTGGTTTGCGGCCATTGGCAGCTCCAACTCGCCGGGGACCAAGGTGTTCACCTTGTCCGGCGATATCGTTAACAAAGGACTCATTGAGGTGCCGATGGGGATCACCCTGCGGGAGATCGTCTACGAGATCGGTGGCGGGATTCCCGGGGGCCGGACCTTCAAGATGGCCCAGACTGGCGGCACTTCCGGGGGCTGTCTGCCAGGCACGGTCCTGGATGTACCGCTGGATGCCGATAGCCTGATTCCCCACGGTTCCGGCCTCGGCAGCGGTGCCCTGCTGGTGATGGATGACACCCACTGCGTAGTGGATATGGCCATCGCCTTCGCCCGCTTCTTCGCCCACGAGTCATGCGGCAAGTGCACTCCCTGCCGGGAAGGCACCCCTCGCTTCCTCGAGATCTTGCAGAAAATCGCCGCCGGACAGGGGCGTCAGGAAGACCTGGCTCTCCTGGAGGAGCTGGCCCGGGTGATGCTGAAGGCCCCTCTCTGTCCGCTGGGCCAGACGGTACCGGTGCCGATCATGACCACCATCCGCCATTTCCGGGCGGAGTATGACGCTCACATCAACCAAAAAACCTGCCCGACCGGGGTCTGCCAGATCGGCGCTCCGGCGGTGGCCGACTGAGGGAGGGAAAAGAGATGACCATGATCAACCTGACCATCGACGGGAAGGCGGTCAGCGTCCCCAAGGGGACAACCATTCTCGAGGCGGCCAGGCAGATGGGAATCCACATTCCGACCCTCTGCCACCATCCCGACCAGTTGGTGAAAGCCGTCTGCCGGGTCTGTGTCGTTGAGATTGAAGGACAGCGTACCTTCCAGACCGCTTGCTCCTACCAGGTCGCCGAGGGAATGGTGGTTCGCACCGCCACCCCGGCCATCCGGGAGGCGCGGCGGATGATCGTCGAGCTGATCCTCTCGCGCCATCCGCAGGACTGCCTGCAGTGCGCCAGGAACCTCAATTGTGAGCTGCAGACCATGGCCGAGCAGATGGGCATCAGAGAGGTCCGTTTCGACCGCAAGCTACGCGACCTGCCGGTCGATGAGAGCAGTCCATCGATTATCCGCGACCCGCAGAAGTGTATCCTCTGCCGACGCTGCGTCGAAGCCTGCCATGTGGTGCAGTCAGTGGGGGTGCTCTATCCCCAGCACCGGGGAGCCGATTCCATCGTGGCCACCCCGGCCGATCTGCCCCTGGGCAGTATCGACTGTACCAACTGCGGGCAATGCATCCACGCTTGCCCGGTGGGCGCGATCACCGAGAAGGACTACACGGCCGAGGTTTACGCGGCCATGGCTGATCCCACGAAGCACGTAGTGGTCCAGACGGCTCCCGCCGTCCGGGTCGCCATCGGCGAACCCTTCGGCTATGAGCCGGGCGCGGTAACCACCGGTAAGCTGGCCGCGGCCCTGAGGCGGCTGGGGTTTGATGCGGTGTTCGACACCGACTTTACTGCCGACCTGACCATCCTGGAGGAAGGTCACGAGCTGATCAAGCGGCTGACCGAGGGCGGGATCCTGCCTATGATCACCTCCTGCAGCCCGGGCTGGATCAAGTTCATCGAGCACAACTTTCCCGAGGAGCTTGATCACCTCTCCACCTGCAAATCACCTCAGCAGATGTTCGGCGCTCTGGCCAAGACCTACTACGCCCAGAAGATGGGGATCGACCCTAAAAACATCTACTCAGTATCGGTGATGCCCTGCACGGCCAAGAAGTTTGAGATTACCCGGCCCGAGATGCGGGATAGTGGCTACCAGGATGTCGACGCTGTACTCACCACCCGCGAGCTGGCCCGAATGATCCGTCAGGCCGGCATCGAATTTGTCGAGCTACCTGATGAGGAATACGATGATCCCTTCGGCATCAGCACTGGCGCGGCTGTGATCTTCGGCGCCACCGGTGGGGTGATGGAGGCCGCTCTGCGCACCGCCTACGAGGTAGTAACCAAGAAGGCCCTGCCGGATCTCAACTTCCGGGCTGTGCGCGGGATGGCCAGCATCAAGGAGGCCGAGGTTGATCTGGATGGCATTGTCGTCCGGGTGGCGGTGGCCCACGGCCTGGCCAATGCCCGCAAGGTGATGGAGGACGTGGCCACCGGCCGGTCCAAGTATCATTTCATCGAAGTGATGGCCTGCCCCGGTGGTTGCATCGGTGGAGGCGGCCAGCCCATTCCGACCACCAATGAGATCCGCCAGAAGCGCATTAAGGGGATCTATCAGGCCGATGAGGGGCTGCCCATCCGCAAGTCCCACGAGAACCCGGCTATCGCCAAACTCTATGAGGACTTCTTGGGCCACCCGTTGGGCGAGCGCAGTCACCATCTGCTCCACACTCACTACACCAAGCGGGGTAAATAGCGGTCGCAGGCTTTTCTATAAGCAACAAGGGCGTGCTCTATGCGAGTACGCCCTTTTCCCTTGGTCTGGCGGGTTAGTGGATTATCATCCGACCGACCTCAACCTCTCTGATGTACTGCTGAATGCTCCTGGCGAACTTGTCGTAGAGCCCGGTCAGCCATTCTGGACCGTCATCGCCGGAGCACCCTTCGATGGAGCGACGCAGGCGAGCGATGAAGAACAGCCCCCGCAGGGCATAGCTGATATCTGCAATCTCTTCATCGTTTGGTGCTAGGCGGCCGAGCGCGGCACCCCAGCTCTCACCTGACCTTCGTCCATTCCTTCGAGGTCGAGTGGCTTACCCTTGACCTGAGTGAAGACGACTGCAGCGAAGAACCCGAGGTCGCTGTCGATCAGCTCCACCCAGTTACCGGCGCGGGAGGCGACGGGATCAGAGACCCTGAATCCGGCGGCCAACAGGTCCTTGAGCAGACGGATTTCATCCGCCAGTTGGGCCGGATCTCGCTCGGCCAGCCGGTTGAAGCGGAGGAAGTGACGGGTGTCGCCCTTTCCCAGGAGAATGAAACAAAGTTGGTGCTGGCGCGGACGAACCTGGCCGCTCGGGGAGGGAAGCCCCACCGGCTGGCTATCCTGTCAGCCAGGGGCGACTCCCACTGACGTCAACAGTCTTGCATACCTGCTGCATAAGGCTTGGTCTTATCATCGGGAACAACAACTCCTGTCTTGGCCTGGTAAGAAGAGTGTACCCCGCGCGAACAGCCCGGCCGGATGAGCGCGGATGCCCCTAACTGAACTCCCCTACGGGCGATGGCTGAGCCAGGCTTCGGCCAGTGCCGCCTCCTCCGGCGTGTTGATGTTGTGGAAGAGACGAGCCGGATCGCCGAAAGCCCGGCATCCCCTCTCGCCGATGGGAACGACCTGTACTAGACCGTAGAAGGCGCTGCCCTTCTTCTCTCCCCTGGCCACGGTCTGCTGGATGAGACACGAGCGATGGTAGGCGGCGGCCAGGGGCTCCCAGTGGGGACCCAGGCGCGGCACCACTGCGCTGGAGAGGCTCTCCTCCAGCCGCTCCAGCAGGAAAAGGCCGAGAGCTGACGGGAAGAAAGGTAGATCTACCGCGAAGGGTACGGCCCGTCCGACCACCAGCACCTTATCGCTGAGCGCCCGAGCCAGGGCCAGCGAGCGCTCGAGCAGGGTCACGCCGCCCAGTGTCAATTCGGACTTGTCGCTTCCCAGACGCTGGCTGGCACCGCCGGCCAAGATGATTACGCCCAGTCCGTCACCCCAACGAAAAAACAAGACCCCGTTACCGGGGCCTTCCTGACAATTCTGTCATTAGCTGGCTGTTTAGACAGCCTGGTTGCGCATGGCCTCTAGGCAGTTGAGGCAAACCTTCTTCCCCTTGAAAATCTCCACATCCATGGCATTACCACAAAAGACGCAGGCGGGCTCGTACTTCTTGAGAATAATCTTGTCGCCATCCACGTAGATCTCGAGGGCGTCCTTTTCCTCGATCTCCAGCGTTCTACGCAACTCAATCGGGATGACTACGCGCCCTAGTTCGTCGACCTTGCGGACCACTCCGGTGGACTTCATCATCTTGGTTCCCCCTATCCATGTTATTGGACAAACCCCCAATTACAAAGTACCACAGTTGTCAACATTTAGTCAAGAAAGTACATGTATACCATTTTACTTGAGAGGCACCAACTAAGTCTAAGTATTCTTTGGCTGTCCATCCTAATTGTACCATAAGCCTCTTGTCGGGGCAATGTTAGGATAGCGAAATACTTGGTGTGAGTAAAGCATCTAGGGTAACTAATGGGAATAGGCAGGACGAGAAGTCTTGTCTCACGCTTATTAGGTCGGACACTAACCACTAAAACGCCAGAGGAAGCAATGGGCTGGGAGAAGAGAGAACGGCTGACACCAGCGATGCAGAAGTCAATGCTGACGGTAGAGGTGAAACGACGCTTCGTAAGGGGAGCTGCATGCTGGAGCTTGTGATCCCGGGAGTCTCGGCTACGACAATGCATAAGTGCATAACAGCCCATGGTCAGCACCTGGTAGCGTTACCCCCTTCACGTAGTGGTTAGGCCGAGATGGAGGACGCCAATTGCCGGGCAGTGTTTGAGTATGGCAAAGAGGCAACGGGGACAAGAGAAGCCAGTCAACTTTGTGTGGAAGCTGATGGCGTGGTAGTTGGATTGCAGCGCAGTGAGAATCGCCGGGCCGAGGTAAAGCTGGTAGCGGGGTACAAAGCGAAGAAAGAAGAACGGCCGAGCCGTAAGCGATTGGAACACCGGTTAGCCGTAGCAGGAACGGGATCAGAAGAAGAGATCTGGGAAGAGGCAGTAGGAACCAGCGGACAGGCCCGTAAGAAGATGGAGAGTCTGCGACGGTATCTCGAGGACAAAACTGGGATGAGATAACCAGCAACAACAATGGTAGGTTAGGGGTCATAGAAGGGCAGGTTCGCCACATAGTATCCAGCCGGATGAAGGGGATTGGTGCCCGGTGGGGAGAGGCTGGGGCAGCAAGAATGGCTAAGCTATGTGCGACCAGGGCTAATTCAGAACTCTATCACATGTGCGAGCGGCGGCCAACGAAGGTGGTCGGGATGCTGGCACCAAGAGACCACTTGACCAAACGCTACGAAGGGCGGCGGACACATCAAACAGATAACCATGCCGAATGCCGAATGGCTCAGGAAACTACGGCAGATAGCGACACACACATTCCCTTTCGCGAAAATGGCTTGACAATTTCCTTTTTGGGGATTCCTCCTACCTTCTCTTGACACTCACCCATGAACGAATGTTACTTGACAGGAAAACGCGTAACTGGGTAAGATACTTAGTAAGCCATATCCATAAAAGCCATGACGGGGAAGATTAGCGACTGGCGCAGCCTCCAGCGAGCCGGGTCGGTGCAAGCCGGCGCTGTCAAAGGTCGTGAACATGGCCCCCGAGCTTTGCCCCCCAACCCCAGGCTCCTGGTCAGTAAGGGCCGACGGCAGCCCACCGTTAGCGGGGCAGCAGCCGATTGGTTGCGCTGAGGCCGGCCGCTGGCCGGCGAATTAGGGTGGTACCACGAGCCTCTCGTCCCTTGACGAGGGGCCACTTCATTTGTCAGGGGGAATGCCAAGTGAGCAAAGAGACCTATTATGTGACTACTCCGCTCTATTACACCAATGACAACCTACATATCGGCCATGCTTACACCACAGTGATCGCCGATGCCCTGGCCCGTTTCAGGCGCCTGCAGGGATATGACACCTGGTTTCTGACGGGCACCGATGAACACGGCCAAAAGAATGAGCGCAAGGCGGCTGAAGCCGGAGTATCGCCTCAGGCCTATGTAGACCGCATTGTTGAAGCCAATAAAGCCCTCTGGCGGCTGCTGGGGATCAGTTACGATGATTTCATCCGCACTACCGAAGAGCGCCATAAGACGGTGGTCCAGGAGATCTTTAAGAGAGTCTACGACCAGGGCGATATTTACAAGGCAGAATACCAGGGGCTCTACTGTACCCCTTGTGAGACCTTCTGGCTGGGGCGACAGCTGGTTGATGGCAAGTGCCCCACCTGTGGGCGCGATGTGGAGCTGGTTAAGGAGGAGAGCTACTTCTTCCGCCTCTCCAAGTACGCTGACCGGCTCCTACGGCACATCGAGGCACACCCCGATTTCATCCAGCCGACCTCGCGGCGGAACGAGATGATCAACTTCGTCAAGCAGGGCCTGGAGGATCTATGTGTCTCGCGTACCACTCTCGAGTGGGGGATTCCGGTGCCCTTTGACCCCAAGCATACTATCTACGTTTGGTTTGACGCTCTCTCCAACTACATTACCGCGATTGGCTATGGGCGTGATGAGGATAAGTTCCGACGTTACTGGCCGGCCCAGGTCCACCTGATGGCCAAAGAGATCGTCCGGTTCCACGCCATCATCTGGCCCATCATCCTCATGGCCCTGGACCTGCCCCTGCCCGAGCGGGTCTTCGGCCATGGTTGGCTGGAGCTGGACGGAGAGAGAATCTCTAAGTCCAAGGGGAACATCATCGATCCCAAGGTGCTGGTCGGCAAGTACGGGCTGGATCCCGTCCGCTACTATCTCCTGCGTGAGGGGCCGATAAACTCAGACACCCAGTACTCTGAGGCCGGCCTGGTCCAGCGGACCAATGTCGATCTCGCCAACGACCTGGGTAACCTGCTCTCCCGGACCACGGCTATGATCAACAAGTTCTGCCAGGCGACGATTCCCTCTCCGGTAGCTGCCGCTGACGACGGCGTGCTGCGGGAACTGGCTGGACAGGTGGTGGGCGAGATTGAGCGGGCGATAGATGCCATGCAGGTGCCGGAGGCACTGATAGCCATTAACCGCCTGGTGAACCGGGCTAACAAGTACATTGAAGAGACAGCCCCTTGGGATTTGGCCAAGGATCCGGCCAAGGCCGACCGCCTGAATACGGTTCTCTATAACCTGGCGGAGACACTGCGGCTGGCCGCTTATGCTCTGGTTCCCTTCCTGCTGGAAGCGCCGGAGAAGATATGCCGCCAGCTGGGGGCTGAATCGGATCTGCAGGCCATCCCCTGGGACCAGGGTACTGAGTGGGGAGGCCTGGCTCCCGGGACCGGCATCAGGCGGGGCGACCCCATTTTCCCCCGTATTGAGGAGCCATCTGATGAATGCCCGGCTTCGGTCGATGTGTCCCAGGCCACGCCAACTGAGACACCGGGTGCGCCAAGGACCGCCTGCATCACCTATGACCAGTTCGCCCAGGCTGAGCTCAGAATAGCCGAAGTACTGGAGGCGGAACCAGTGCCCAAGGCCGACCGGCTACTGCGCCTGAAGGTCCGCCTCGGCGCCGAAGAGCGGCAGATCGTAGCCGGCATTGCCCAGCATTATCGGGCGGAGGAGCTGGTGGGCCGGAAGATCGTTATCGTGGCCAATTTGGAGCCGGCCAAGATCAGGGGCGTGGAATCCCAGGGGCTGCTCCTGGCCGCCTCGGCCGAAGGCCACACCCGCATCCTGACGGTGGATGGCGATATAGCCAGCGGGGCCAGGGTCAAATGAAGCTAATTGACTCCCACGCCCACATTGATGGGCGCGAATATGATGCGGACCGCAGGCAGGTCCTGCAGCGGGCTAGGGCATCCGGGGTAGTGGCCATTATCAACATTGGTGCCGACTTGGCCAGCTCACGCCGGTCGGTGGCTCTGGCCCAGGCCCATCCCGAAGTATATGCTACGGTGGGGGTCCACCCGCATAGTGCATCACGCCTGACCGATGAGACCATCAGCCAGTTGAAGACACTGGCCCAGTCGCCCAAAGTGGTGGCCATAGGTGAAATCGGGCTCGACTTCTACCGGAACCTATCTCCCCAGGCTGACCAGTGGCGGGCCTTTCAGGCCCAGCTGGACCTGGCGGGTGAACTGGGTCTCCCGGTGGTCGTCCACGACCGCGATGCCCACGAGGAGATTCTGGAGATGCTCAAAGAGCACCCCCGCCTGCGGGTGCTGATGCATTGTTTCTCCGGTGATCTAAACCTGGCCCGGCGGTCGCTGGATCTCGGGCATTACCTGGCCCTGGGCGGACCAGTCACCTTCGACAATGGGCACCGGGCCCAGGAAGTGGCCCGTTGGGTACCGTTGGACCGGCTTCTGCTGGAGACCGATTCACCCTATCTCACTCCCCATCCGCACCGGGGCCGCCGCAACGAACCGGCTTACACGGCGCTGGTAAACCAGAAGATAGCTGAACTACGGAAGAGGAGTCCCGAGGAGGTGGCCCGTCAGACTACCGAGAACTGCCGGCGCTTCTTTGGTATCTGACAGTTGTGGTAAGAGGAATCACAACCAATGTGCCGAAGTATATACATTTGGGTTTCTGGGAGAGGAACCCGAGGGAGAGCACTGGATGTTCCAGACGGGCAATCAAGATAAGGCTCTCTTAGGAGGGCGCATAGTGTTGGCCATACTCGCCCCTGCCCTGGTGATTGTCAGTCACCGACAGGGTTGGTCGTGGCCTCTGGCGGCTGTAATAGGGCTTTACTGGGCTTATACCGCTTGCCTGGTAGCCTTTGCCCGGCGCACCAGCAACCTGATGCGCCACCCGGCTCTCATTACTCTGGATCTCGTGCTGGTAACTACGACGGTCTACTACCGGGGTGGCTACTCCTCGGACACCTACCACCTATACTACCTGCTCATTATCGCCACAGCCATTCTATTCGGCCTGCGCGAGAGCCTGGCGGCTTCCACCGCCAGTGCCCTCTTCTACGGAGCAGTGCTCTATTTTACCGCCGACGGTGTGCCACTTGAGCGCTGGATCATCCGCGCCTTTTTCTTCTTGCTTGTCGGTGCTTTCATCGGTTACCTGGGGGAAAACGAGAAGATCGAGCGACTGGCCAGGGAAGAGAAAGAGGCTCTCCTCGAACAGCTGAAGGAGGCCCATAGTCAGCTCCGGAGCTACGCGGCAGAGGCGCAACGCCAGGCGATCACGGATAGCCTCACCGGGCTCCATAACCACAGCTACTTCCAGACCCGGTTAGAGCAGGAGGTGGCCCGGGCCAGCCGCTACGGGCGTAAGCTGTCACTATTGATGATGGATCTCGATCACTTTAAGTCATATAACGACCACTGTGGGCATGTACGGGGGAATGGCGTACTGCATGAGGTAGCCGGCGTGATGCGCCAAGCCCTGCGAGAGGCCGATATCATCTGCCGTTACGGTGGCGACGAGTTTGCAGCTTTATTGCCCGATACTGATAAGGAAGCTGCCTGTCAGGTCGCGGAGCGGATACGCTGCCTTATTGAGCAGCACCAGTTCAGCGGCGGCGATCTGCCGTCAGGGATCCGGCTAACCATCGCTATCGGCATTGCTACCTACCCTGATGACAGTCCCCACCGGACAGGCCTGGTCGAAGAGGCCGACCGAGCGCTTTACCGGGCCAAGGCTAGTGGCCGCAACCGCGTAAGCACCAGCGCTTAAGTGGTGAAAAGTGCCAGTTACAGTGGGCAGGGCAGGGTGTAAGCCCCGGAGAATACTAGACCAGAAGAGACTAGCGGGCTGCCGCGCCGGCGCCTGCCTATTATCGGAGGTCGGGGCATGAAGCTGGCGGTAAGGCTGGCGAACCACAAAGCATTGACCATCCTTCTTGTGGCAGTAGTCCTCATGGCCGCGGGCTGGGTATCGACCCAGGGCCAGAACGTTATAGTGCAGGTCGACGGGAGAGTGATCACCGGAGTCACCTGGCGTCGCACGGTCGAGGGAGCCCTCTGGGCCGCTGGAGTGCTCCTGGGGCCAAACGACCGGGTAACCCCGGATAGGCAGACCCCGGTCCCCTCCGGGCAGGCCATTATTGTGCAGCGGGCCCGGCCGGTGTTGCTGGTGGCCGATGGCCAGCACATAGCCGCGGCCAGCGCCGAGACCGATCCGCGAGCTGTTCTGAGCCAGGCCGGAATCGGCTTAACCGCTGACGACCTGGTCGTTCAGGACTTCATTGAGGCTGGTGGCCCCCTGCGCCGGATCACGGTCATCAGGGTGACCTACGCTAATGAAGTGGTGAGCGAGATAGTTCCCTACCTTACCGAGCGACGTCCCACGGCCGAACTGCCGCTGGGGACTGAACGGGAGGTCCGGGCGGGGATGCCCGGCGCCAAACAGGTAACCTACCGGGTACGGTACGAAGGGGGAGTTGTCGCCTCCCGCGAGAGGATCGACGAAGAAGTCATGGCACCGGCCGTCTCCCGGATTGTGGAGGTGGGGACTGCCGGCACCATCAAGGTGGGCGGAGAGACCCTGGCTTTCAGTCGGCAGCTGACGGTGACGGCCACTGCTTATACCCCCGGCCCCGAGAGCACCGGCCCCTACAGTGATGGCTTCACGGCCATAGGTCTTAAGGCTCAGCGCGGGATCATCGCCGTTGACCCCCGGGTAATCTCACTGAGAACCCGAGTCTATGTGGAGGGCTACGGACTGGCCATCGCCGGCGATGTAGGGGGTGCCATCAGGGGCCAGAGGATCGATGTCTGTGTAGACACGGTTGCCGAAGCGCTTCGCTGGGGGCGCAGGACGGTCCGAGTGTATATACTCAGGTAGGCGGCCCCCGGCCGCCTATTATGCTTCTGGAGCGGTTAACTTATCAGATGGGAGATGCGGTATGATATCACCGGTACGACCCAAGAAGGCATTGGGGCAGAACTTCCTGACTGACCCAGGGATCATCAGTCGCATTGTCGGGCTGGCCGGAGTGGAGGAAAGAGACCTGGTGGTCGAAGTCGGCCCGGGGAAGGGCATCCTGACACGCTCTTTGCTCTTCCGGGCCGGTCGAGTGGTTGCCATTGAGCTGGACCGAGAGCTCCTACCCGTCCTGGAGGTGGAGTTCGGGGGCGATCCCCGCTTTACGCTGGTGGCTGGCGATGCCCTCCAGATTGACCTGGCCCGGCTATTGGACGACCTACCGGGGAGCTCTGGGCTAACCCGGAAGGTAGTGGCTAACATCCCATACTACATAACCGGCCCGCTCCTGGTGAAGCTTCTCACCGGCGAGGCCGGGTTTGAGACCATTGTCCTCATGGTCCAGAAGGAGGTGGCCGACCGGCTGGTAGCCACCCCGGGGAGCCCGGAATACGGGTCGCTGAGCGTAATCGTTAACTACTTCACCCAGCCGCAGCTGGGGTTTCGCGTTCGGCGCGGTGCTTTTCAGCCCCCGCCCAAGGTCGATTCCGCGGTTGTCCGGCTGGACCGGCGCAAAGACCATTGGCCGCTTCCCTGGCCCAGGGTAGAACCAGTGGTCAGGGCCGCCTTCGGTCAGAGGCGCAAGACACTGGTTAATGCGGTTTCAGCCGGGATGAACCTCCCCAAGGACGCGGTGGCCGTCGCCCTGCAGCACCTGGGTCTGCCAGCGACCATACGGGGCGAGGAGCTCTCGGTTGCCCAATTTGTGCAGTTGGCCAGTGGTCTGGCTGACGCAGCCAGAGGTGAGGAGAGACATGGGTGATTTCTACATTAGCCCGTCCCGGGGACGGCTCACCCTGGCTGAACTCTTCGCCGATATAGTCAGCTATGTGGAGGAAGATCCAGAGGCCAACTACCGTCTGATCATCGGCACCGATTCGCAAACTAGAGAAGAGCTCACTTTTGTGACCGCTATTGTCATCCATCGCCAGGGCAAGGGAGCCCGTTACTTTTACCGGCGCACCCAGCAGCGCAAGATCGAGAGCCTGCGGCAGCGCATCTATCTTGAGGCGGCCATGAGCCTGACTGTGGCCAGTCAGCTGACTGACCTTCTGGCCGCCCAAGGACACCCCGAGCTGAATATCGAGATCCATTTGGACCTGGGCCACGAGGGTGATACCAAGCATCTGATCAGGGAGATCGTGGGCATGGTCATTGGCAGTGGCTTCGATGCCCGTATCAAGCCCGAGTCATACGGGGCCTCCAGTGTGGCTGACCGCTATACCAAATAGTCACGGCCCAAAGTTATCCGCTTTATACTATGCACTGCCGGGAACTTCCTTGGTAGTGCATATTGTGTCGACCCAGGGGAAAAATAGCAGCAAACTACTGAAGGATTGTGACAATGGACAAACGCAGGCTACTGGAGTCGATCAAAGAGGATCTCCACGGTAAGGTAGGCTCTTCGGTCCATGTGCGGGCCCATGCCGGCCGGAGGAAGACCTTTGAAGGCGACGGGGTGCTGGAAGGTACTTACCCAAGCATCTTCGTGGTTGTGATCGATGACGGCAACTGGCAGCGCCGGGTGGCCTATAGCTATGCCGATGTCCTGACTAAGGTCGTGGAGATCAACACCTTAGAAGGCTGACAACTGGTCCGTTTGTGCGGACGCGACCTATGGGGGCAGTTCATGACTGACACAGAGACTGGCTCTCTGGTGATTATCGGCGGAGCCGAAGACAAGCACGGCGAATGCCGCATCCTCCGTCGGTTAGTTGAAATGGCCGGCGGTGACCGGGCTAGAATGCTGATTTTGACTGCGGCCGCCGAAGAACCTGGGGTAGTGGGCGCCACTTACCGACGGGTTTTTGGTGAACTGGGGGTGGCCGAGACCTTCATCATCCATGTGAGCGACCGGGCTCAAGCCAATGACCCCGGTCTTCTGTCGCTGCTCAGGCACGCCACCGGCGTCTTCTTCACTGGTGGTGACCAGCTGCGCCTCACAGCGTTGCTGGGCGGGACCACCATTGACCGGGCGCTGCGGCAGCTCCACCGCCGGGGAGCGGTGATTGCCGGGACTAGCGCCGGGGCCTCGGCCATGAGCGATACGATGATTGTTGGCGGCCACGATGACGAGACCGCCACCCGCAATACCGTGCGCCTGGCTCCCGGGATGGGTTGGCTGACCGGGGTTGTAGTTGATCAGCATTTTGCCCAGCGGGGTCGGATTGGCCGACTGCTGACCGCGCTGGCTCAGAATCCCCGGGTTCTGGCGGTTGGCATTGATGAGGACACGGCCGTCGAGGTCGGGCCGGCCGGGGAGCTGGAGGTCATCGGCTCGGGCACGGTGATGGTCCTCGACGGCAGTAGCTGTGAGCACACCAATGCCAGCGAGGCCTCATCCGACCAATCCCTGGCCCTGACCGGGGTGACCCTGCATGTGCTCCCGGCCGGATATCGGTTCATCATCGACGAGCGTCTCGCACTGCCCCGAAAGGAGGCCGAATAGGCCCATGAAACTTCAGGATATCAGAGTCCTGAGGGGACCTAATATCCATTGTGGCACCATGGTGGTTGAGGCTCTGATTGATATCAGCCCCCACGCCTCGACCCGCTCAGACCAACTGGCCGGGCTGGCCGATAGCCTTCTGGCTGTCCTGCCCGGATTGCAGGAGCACCAATGCTCACTGGGGAGGCCCGGCGGTTTCATCGAGCGCCTGCGCGAGGGAACCCTGATCGGCCACATCATCGAGCATGTTGCCCTGGAGCTCCAGGCGGCAGCCGGTATGAACGTAGTCTATGGAAAGACGCGCAGCACACGACAACCCGGTCTCTTCCGGGTGGTCTTCGAGTGCTGGCTTCCCGAGGCCGGGCTCTGCGCCAGCCTGGCGGCCGTGGACCTGGTGGCCAGCATTATGAAAGGGCAGGCTGCCTCCGCCGATGAGACTGTGGAGGAACTCAAGCGCCTCTGGCGGGAAGGGGGAATCGGCCCCAGCACCCAGGCGATTATCGATGCAGCACGGCGGCGCCGAATTCCGGTTATCCGCGCCGCGGGTTCCAGCCTGGTGCAGCTGGGCTACGGCGCCCGACGAAGAATGGTCCGGGCAACCACTACCGATGTTACCAGTTGCCTCGCGGCGGATATTGCCGGTGACAAGACCCTGACCAAGGAGATTCTGTACCGGGCCGGTATCCCGGTTCCGCCGGGAGGGGTAGCCACCACCGTAGACCACGCGCTCGCTCTGGCTGCCGAGATCGGGTACCCGGTGGTAGTCAAGCCCCTCGACGGCAACCAGGGCAAGGGAGTGGCCCTGAACCTGACCAAGCCAGCCGAGGTTCGGGCTGCCTTCAAGCTGGCAACCATCTACTCGCCGCGGGTTATCGTAGAGAGGCACATCTCTGGCCGGCACTATCGCGTTCTGGTGGTGAAGGATCGGGTGGTGGCTGCAGCTGAGCGCCTGCCCGCCCGAGTGGTGGGCGATGGCCACCGGAGCATAGCAGAATTGGTGGACGAGGTTAATCGCGACCCGCGGCGCGGGGTCGAGCACGAGAAACCCCTCACCCAGATTAAGATCGATGCCGCGGTCCAGCTGGTTCTGGCCAAACAGGGCAAGCAACTCACTGATATCCCGGCCGCCGGCGAAGTGGTATACCTCAGAGAAAACGCCAACCTCAGCACAGGAGGGACGGCACGCGACGCCACTGATGAGCTGCACCCCGATAACCGAGAGCTCTGCCTGATCGTGGCCCGCACCATTGGCCTGGATATCTGCGGAATTGACCTGGTGGCCGAGGATCTTTCGATGCCCATTGATTACCGCAGTGGCGCGATTATCGAGGTCAACGCCGCTCCGGGGATTCGCATGCACCATTATCCGGTGGAGGGGGAGAGCCGGGATGTGGGAGCGGCCATCGTCGATTCCCTCTTCGGCCCCAACGAGACTGGCCGCATTCCCATTGTGGCGGTGACGGGCACCAATGGCAAGACCACTACTGCCCGGATGATTGCCACCGCGCTCAAGGTCAGACGCCTGACAGTAGGACTGGCTTCCACCGATGGAATTTATATGGGCGGCCGCTGCCTGTTCACGGGAGATACCACCGGACCCTGGTCGGCCGAGACAATCCTCACCGACTGCCGGACCGAAGTCGCTGTGCTGGAGACGGCCCGGGGCGGTATACTACGGGCCGGACTCGGCTATGACTGGGCTAATGTGGCGGTGGTCACCAATATCAGCGGGGACCACCTGGGCCAGGACGGAGTCGAAGATCTGGAAGACCTGGTCTACGTGAAATCACTGGTTGTGGAGCGGGTCTGGCGGAATGGCCACGTAGTCCTCAACGCCGATGATCCCCATGTCTTTGGCATGTCCCGCTATGCCAGAGGGCGGATCATCTACTTCTCGACCGAACCGGATAATCTGAATGTCCGCAAACATATTGCCAAAGGCGGACAGGCGGTTTACCTGCGCGGTAACTGTATCTGGCTGGCCCAGGGCCATGACGAGAAGGCGGTTCTCTATCTGGCTGATGTACCGGCCACTCTTGACGGGCGGGCCCAGCACAATGTGGAGAACTGCCTGGCCGCGGTGGGGGCTCTTGCCGGTCTGGGACTGACCCATGAGGAGATCCGTGATGGATTGCGCGGCTTTGCTGGTGACCTGGCCACTAACCAGGGGCGGTTCAACCTCCACCAGCTGGGCGGAGTCCAGGTAATCGTCGATTATGGCCATAACCCGGCTGCCCTGGAGGCCGCCCTGCAGACCGCCCGCGGGATCACCGAAGGGCGTCTTATCGGGGTTATTGCGGCCCCTGGCGACCGACGCGATGAAACTTTATTGGGCGTGGGGGAGGTCGCCGGCCGCTACTGCCAGCGGGTGGTGGTCAAGGAGGATGCTGACCTACGGGGGCGCCGGCCGGGAGAGGTAGCCCAAATCCTGGCGGAGGGGGTTCGCCGCGGCGGACTGCCTGCCGGACTTATCGAGACGGTACTCGACGAGGCCGAGGCAACCAGGCGTGGATTGAGCCTGGCCCAACCGGGAGATACGGTGATCATTTTCTATGAGAAGCTGGATAAGGTCTTGGCTGTATTGCGGGAGACAGAAGAGCTTGCGGCACCAGTGGGTTCCACCCTGCCAACGGTGGTAGCTGCCACCCATATCTGAACAGGACGGCAGGGGTTCTAGCCAACGCCACCGAAGTAGGCCGGGCAGGAGGTGGCGCGATGGAATTACGACGGGTACTGGTGGAGGCTCCGGCCAAGATCAACCTGGCCCTGCGGGTGCTGGGCCGCCGGTCCGATGGCTATCACCGGCTGGACACGGTGGTGCAGCTGGTGGAGTTGGTGGATACAGTGGAGCTGACGGTGGTGCCGGGTAGTGGGAGGATCACCGTCGGTAGCGATCAGCCTGACCTGCCCACTGGCCCGGATAACCTGGCTTACCGGGCTGCCGAACTCTTTTGCCGGCACATAGAGGGCCAGGCCGGCATCAATATCTTCCTTTGGAAGCAGATTCCCGCCGCAGCCGGTCTGGGGGGTGGCAGCAGTGATGCTGCCGGCACTCTGGCCGGCCTGAACTGGCTCTGGGGCTCGCCGCTGACTCTCGGAGAATTACGGGAGATCGGGGCTCAGCTGGGTAGCGATGTCCCCCTCTTTCTCGCTGATGCGAACACCGGCAGCCTGCGGGTCGGTGGGCGCGGCGAGCTGTTGACCCCTCTGGCCCTACTCACCGACTGGTGGGTGGTGCTGGCCAAACCACCGGTCGGGGTGAGCACCGCCTGGGCTTACGCCCATTGCTGCCCCAGCGGGCGCCACCTGAACCTGGGCCAATGGCCTCCTACCCTAACCAGCCTCACCGAACTGGTGGTCAATGATCTTCGGCCTGCGGTTGAGGCTGAGTACCCCATCATTGGCGAGATCCGGCGGTTCTTAGCCCAGTGCCTCCCGGTGGCCGAGATGACCGGCAGCGGCTCGACGGTATTCGCGCTGGCTAGGGAAGAGACTGCGGCCCGCGAGGCCCGGTGGTTACTGCGGGAGTGCTTCCCAGCCGTCTGGAGCACAGTGGTACCTCTCCGTTCGGCAGGAGTAACGGTGAGGCCGGTCGAATCTTGCCGGTAACTGGGGGTGGCGGTAATGATCGATGCAATAGTATTGGCCGGTCGGGCCAATGAAGGGAAGCTTCGGGATTATAGTCAGGTGTCGCAGGAGGCGATGATTCCCATTGCCGGACGGCCGATGCTGGGCTATATCGCTGAGGCTCTGGCCGAGGCCAGGGATATCGGGCGCATAGTCATTGTGGGACCTGCCGGGGAACTGGGCCCGGCCGTTGAAGGATTTCAGGTGACCTTCACTGAGCCCGCCGGGGGAATTATGGAGAATGTACTGGCCGGTGCTGCCCGGTTGGGAGAGGCTGACCAGATTCTGGTCACCACCTCGGATATTCCCCTGATCACCTCCGGCACCGTGGATGGCTTCATAACTGAGTGCCGGCGGAATCCGGCCGACCTCTACTACCCGATCATTGAGAGGAAGGCCATGGAGGCCCGGTTTCCCACCACCACGCGAACCTATGCCCGGCTGAAGGATGGGACCTTCACCGGGGCGAACATGGTGCTGGTCCGCTTGGGGGCACTGCAACAGGTGGCTGAAGTGGCCGGTCGCTTTGTGGATGCCCGCAAGAGCCCGCTGAAGATGGCCAGCTTACTGGGGTTTGGCTTCATCCTTAAGTTGCTCCTGGGGAGTGCGCGCCTGGCTGAACTGGAGGAGGTGGCCCAGCGGATTCTCGGGGTGACCGGACGGGTAGTCATAACCCAAGAAGTGGAGATGGGGATTGATGTTGACAAACCGTCTGACCTGGAACTGGTGGAGCAAGTTTTGGCCCGGGCCTAGCCCGGGCTTCACCTTTTGGGGTGGATCCGACAGGAGAGTGCTGGCGAGACTAGAAGTGAATGATATAGAATGAAAGTGGTTTAAATGTTCGGTTTTGAGGTGAACCCTATGACAGAACGAAAGTGGCGACGCAGTGAGCGCATTGCCGGCATTGTCAAGGTCCTGGTGGACCAGCCATCACGCCTCCTCTCCCTGGCCTACTTCGGCGATCTTTTCGGTGCCGCCAAGTCTACTATCAGCGAGGATCTGGAGGCCATCGACTCCAGCCTGCGCAAGTTCGGCCTGGGCAAGCTCCAGACCTTCGCCGGGGCGGCTGGTGGGGTCCGCTATGTGCCGCGCCGATCCTCCCAGGCCCTGATCAAGTTGGCCGAAGAGATCGGCGCGCGTATCGGCCAACCGGATCGGATCCTGCCTGGTGGCTACCTCTACCTCAATGACCTCATCTTCGACCCTTATCTGGCCCACCAGGTGGGCGAAGCCCTGGCCAGCCTCTTCGCCGAAAGCGGCGCCGAGTTTGTCACTACCGTGGAAACCAAGGGGATTCCTATTGCCCTGGCTACGGCTCGGGCTCTTGACCGGCCGTTGGTGGTCATCAGGCGAGACAGCCCGGTGACCGAGGGACCTTCGTTAAGCATCAACTACGTATCGGGTTCGACCCGGCGCCTCCAAAACATGTCGTTGGCCCGCCGCTCCTTGCCGGCGGGGGCCCGGGTCCTCTTTGTCGATGATTTCATGAAGGCAGGCGGGACGGCCAAGGGAGTCTGTGACCTCATGGCCGAGTTCGGGGCGACCGTGGTAGGGACCGGCGTACTCATTGAGACGGCCGGCCCGGCCCAAAAGCTCATAGATGATTACCTCTCCCTTCTGGTGTTGGATGAAGTAAACGAGGCCGAGCGGCAGATTGCCATAAGGGCCAATCCCCGGCTGCTGACACTGGGGCAATGACGGTATGGCCCTGGATTAGCCGAAAGAGCGCGGCGAGAGCCAACAAGGCAACAGGAGTTGCCAGATCCTGGAAGAACTCCGACCCTATCAGTCTTTAGGAGGGGTTCTGACATGCAGATCACCGATGTCCGTCTGCGCCTGATCGAGGCCGAAGGTAAACTGAAGGCTGTAGGCTCGATCACCATCGACAGCGAGTTCGTGGTCCACGACCTGCGGGTAGTGGAAGGGCCCACTGGCCTCTTCGTCTCCATGCCGAGCCGTCGCACGGCCAGCGGCGAGTACCGCGATGTGGCGCATCCGATCACCAGCGGCAACCGGGAGATGATCCGGCAATCGGTCTTGGCCGCCTACTACGAGAAGATGAACGCTGCGGCTACGGTGGCTGAACGGTAGCGGGCGAAGCGGCCCTCATCGGGCCGCTTCGCCGCGTGTACGGTGGTGTGGGGAGGACGGCGGGGCAAACCTGCCTCCTACCCGATCAGCCAGGGTACGCAGGGGTCGCCCGGGGAGACGGCGAAGTATTGGTCATTTGAGAAAGGTAGCGGGATGGCGTATACTGGTTTGGTAGCCATCACCATCACTAGGTGGGAGGAAGGTCAATGGAGCCTGTTGTTGCGATTGTCGTGGCCGGAGGACTTGGAACCCGGATGCGTTCGAAATTGGCCAAGGGCCTACACCGGGTGGCTGGTCGGACCATGGTCGAGCATGTCAGCGAAGCAGTCCGTCGGGCCGGGATTGACCGTCAGGTGGTGATCATCGGCTACCAGGCGGACCGAGTCCGGGAGGTGCTCGGAGATTCGGTGGAATACGCTCTGCAGCCTGAGCAGAAGGGGACTGGACACGCCGTCAATTGCGCCCGGCCGCTCCTGGCCGGTTTTAACGGCAATGTTTTGGTGGTTTTTGCCGATAACCCGCTACTTTCACCGGAAACCCTGCGTGAGGTTATCCGGGCTCACCAGACATCCGGCGCCCAGGCCACCGTGCTTACGGCCGAGGTGCCTGACCCGGGCCGGCTGGGTCGCGTCCTGCGGGACGGGGAGGGCAACTTCCTGGGAACGGTGGAGACAGCTGATGCCACCGGAGAACAGCGGAAGATCAAGGAAGTGGTCAGTGGCGTCTTCTGTTTCCAGGGTCCGGCCCTATTTGATGCCTTGGCCCGCATACGCCCCAATAACGCCCAGGGCGAGTACTACCTGACCGATGTGTTCAAGATCTTGATGGCCGATGGGGGGCGGGTTATCGCTCACCGGGCGGCGGATTGCCGCGAGATCCTAGCCGCCGACAACCGAGCCCAGCTGTCGGTCGTAGAGAAGACCCTGCGCGGCCGTATCCGTGAGCGACTGATGCTGGAAGGAGTGACCCTGGTTGACCCAGACTCGACCTATATCGATGCCGATTGCCAGATCGGCCGGGATACAGTGGTTCACCCCCAGACCTTCATCGAAGCCGGTACGGTCATCGGCGAAGATTGCGAGATCGGTCCGGCCAGCCGCCTGAGGGGCTGCCGGCTGGGGAACGGGGTGAGGGTTCAGTTCTCAGTGGCCACCCAGGCGGTAATCGAAGATGGGGTCGAGGTCGGCCCCTATGCTCACTTGCGACCGGGCACGGTCCTGCGGGCCGGTGCCAAGGTGGGTGATTTCGTCGAGATCAAACAGTCCGAAGTAGGGGCGGGGACTAAGATCAACCACCTGGCCTATATCGGCGATGCCGAGATTGGTGCCGGGACCAACGTCGGGGCCGGAGTAATCACCGTTAATTATGATGGCAAGAAGAAGCACAAGACCATCGTCGGTCAGCGGGTGATGGTCGGCTGCAATGCCAACCTGGTGGCTCCGGTCAGTCTCGGTGATGATAGCTACATCGCCGCTGGCTCCACCATTACGAGGAATGTCCCGGAAGGGGCTCTGGCCGTTGCCAGGGAGCGACAGGTTAACAAGCCCGGCTGGAAAGATCGGCGAGGCCAATAGACGGAATTGAGAGACATTACAGCTAGCGGGAGGGTATAGAGGTTTACCCCCGAAGGGAAACGACGAATGCCATCGCGGGGAGGAATCTGCAGTGGGTCGTTACGAATCGCTCAAGATATTCTCGGGCAATGCCCATCCGCGCCTGGCTGCTGCAATAGCCAGCGGTCTAGGGCTGCCAATTGGCCGCATTGAGGTAACCAGGTTCAGGAATGGAGAGATCAGGGTCATCGTAGAGGAAAACGTGCGCGGGGACGATATCTTCTTGGTCCAGCCCACTTCCACACCGGTCAATGAGAATCTGATGGAGCTCCTGATCATGATCGATGCCATGCGCCGGGCTTCGGCCGGCCGGATCACCGCCATTATCCCATTCTACGGCTATGCCCGGCAGGATCGGAAGACCCGGGGCCGGGAACCGATCACCGCTAAACTGGTGGCCAACCTGCTAACCACCGCTGGCGTCGACCGGGTGGTAACCATGGATCTCCACGCGGGCCAGATTCAGGGTTTCTTTGACCTCCCAGTCGATCATCTCTCCAGCGTACCGCTGCTGGCCGACTACTTCCAGTCACTCGGTCTGACCGATATTACCGTTGTCTCCCCCGACATGGGCGGGGTAGCTCGCGCCCGGGCGCTGGCCGACCGCCTCTTGGTGCCACTGGCCATCATCGATAAGCGGCGGCCCGAGCCGAATGTGGCCGAGGTGATGAACATCATCGGTCGGGTCCAGGACCGAACGGTCATCATGATTGATGACATGATCGACACCGGCGGCACCATCGATCTGGGAGCCCGGGCACTGCTGGACATGGGGGCCCGTGAGGTCTATGTCTGCTGCACCCACGCGGTCTTCTCGGGCGAGGCGGTACCGCTGCTAACCGCGTCGCCGGTGCGCCAGGTGGTGGTCACCGATACTATTGACCACTCTGGCTCGGGCCTCGGCGACAAGTTCAAGGTTCTTTCGGTGGCTGGTCTTCTGGGACAGGCCATTCTCAGGATCCACGAGGACCGGTCGGTGTCTGAGTTGTTCAGCTAGGCTGGTCCAGTTTGACTTTTGGGTGCCCAGAAAGTACCATGAAGAGTGGGCAACCACGGTAAGGAGGAATGCTGTATGGAACAGGTATCATTGAAAGGCCAGTTACGGGAAGTCGGCAAGGGCCATTCGCACCAGGTTCGGGCGAATGGTATGATTCCGGCCATAGCCTATGGCCATGGTGTGAGCGGAATTGCTATCCAGGTTGGCCAGAAGGAATTGTACCATGTACTGACCACCGGCGCCGGGCGAAACAACCTGATCCAGCTCAACCTGGATGATGGTACTTCCCATAACTGCATTATCAAAGAACTGCAGAACGATCCCCTAAATGGTCAAATTCTCCATATTGACTTCTATGTCATCTCCATGCGGGACAAACTGACCACCACCGTTCCCATCGTGCTCACCGGCGAAGAAAAGGTCCAGAAGGCCGGTGGCATCATCCAGCACCAGGCGCGCGAGGTCCAGATCGAGTGCCTGCCGGCTGATCTCCCGGACTACTTGGTCATCGACATCTCTGGCCTTCAGGTAGGCGAGCACGTCTCGGTGGGCGATATTGTTCCGCCGCCCGGGGTGACGATTATAACCGAGCCCGGTGAGGTAGTGGCTTCAGTGGTCGCACCGCGGGTGGCCGAGGAACCTGAGGTGGAGGAAGAGCCCGGTGAGCCAGAACGCGTCGGCGAAAAAGCTGAACCCGAGCTCTAGTCATGCGCCTCATCGTTGGTCTGGGTAACCCAGGGGAGAAATACCGGACCACGCGCCACAATATCGGCTTCATGGTGGTCGACCGGTTGGCCCGGGAGCGGGGTCTGGCCTGGAGGAGAGGGTTCGAGGGATTGTACTGTAACGCAACCGGAGAGAACCTGGTTCTCCTCAAGCCCCAGACCTTCATGAACCTGAGCGGCCGGTCGGTGCTGGCCGCCGCTAACTGGTGGCGCATTGCCCCCGGCGAGATCCTGGTCGTCTACGACGATCTGGACCTGGAGCCGGGACGGATCCGTCTACGGACCAAGGGTGGCAGTGGCGGACATAAGGGTGTTAAGTCGGTTATCGCCTGTCTGGGGACGGAAGAGTTCTACCGGCTGCGGGTCGGAATCGGCCGCCCTGGCCCCGATGACCCCATCGATGTTGTTGACTATGTCCTTCAGGCACCGGGTGAGAGCGAGCGCACCACCACTGAACAGGCCCTGACCAGAGCAGCGGCAGCCATTGAGCACTATCTGGCGCACGGGTTTGCCAGCGCCATGAACCAGTTCAACCAGGACACAGAATAAGGTGCCTACTTACTCAGCAGACTAGCGAGAGAACCGCCGAGGGTGGAACTCTCGCTTTCTGTTACGGAGCGCCCCGGCGAAGGAGGAGTGCCGGTGCACCTGGAGTACCACTGCAACCACTGCGGCAAGCTGATCCGCGAGATGACCCTGGATAGCCTGGACCCGGTGGCCCTGGGGTTCAACGTGTTGACCCCCGAGGAGAGGGTCGATATAATTAAGGTCGATAGCCAGACTGGTCATCTGCGGGTCGCTTCGATCTGTGATGATTGCCTTAAGGAAGTCGGCCTGGCTCTCTGCGAGGGACGGGTCACCCCGTACCTCCATTAGCTGACCAAACTACGGTCATCGCCAGGGATCTCTACCCCCCGTGGGATGAGATCGCTGGCTCTTAGGCGTTGTCTGTGGGAGGGGTTACTGGATGAAGATGAGCGATGCCCTGTTGAGCGTCGCCCAGTCCGGCACCGAGCTCAAGCAAGTCAGACAGGCGGTGGACCAGGGGATCCGCCACCAAATGGTCTACGGACTCACGGGGAGCCAGCGTAGTTTCTTCATGGCCGGCCTGGCTAGGGCCACTAACCGACCGTTGCTGGTGATCACTGAGGGACTGCCCCAGGCACAGCAGGCAGCTGAACAACTGGAAGCCTTTCTCGGCGACCAGGTGGCTGTCTTCCCTCCCCTGGAGGTACTGCCATATGAGATAATCGCCTATAGCCCCGAGCTCCTCGGTCAGCGCCTGTCGGTGCTGGCCCGGCTGCGGCAGTGTGAACTCCGGGCCGTCGTAACCACGGCTGGGGCTCTCCTGCGGCGTCTTCTGCCTGTACGGGTCTTCGACAGTGCTACTCTGCGCATTTCCTGGGGCGCCACCCTCGCCCTGGAGGAAACCGTGGCCCAGCTGGTGGAGATGGGGTATGAGCGCACCGACATGGTAGAGGGGCCGGGGCATTTCAGCCGCCGAGGCGGGATCGTTGATATCTTCCCGGTTCTGGGCGGTGACGCTCTACGCGTCGAGTTTTTCGGGGATGAGGTAGACTCCATCCGCCGGTTGGACCCGACCACCCAGCGCTCGGTGGAAAACCTGACCGAGGCCATTATCTACCCGGCCCACGAGTTCCTTCTCGACCCGGCCAGCCGCGAGACGGCCTTAGCAGCCATTGCCCGCGAGCGGGATGCCCTTTTCTGGAAACTCCGTAAGCTTGAACGCGAAGCTCAGGCCCAGGCCTTGCTAGCCAGGATCAACCACGACCTGGAGTCTCTGGCCGAGGGGCTTCACCGCGAGGGGCTCGAGCAGTACGCCCCCTTTTACTACCCCGATCTTGGGTTCATCCTCGACTACTTCGCCGAACCTCCTGTAGTATGTGTCGATGAGCCTATCCGACTGCGCGAGGCGGCCGGTCGGATCCAGGAAGAGGCCGGAGCCCAGCACGCCCACCTACTGGAGCAGGGAAAGCTCTTGCCGACCCAGGGTGAACTCTATCTCTCCGTCGACCAGATGCTGGCTTCCCTGACCGGGCGAGCTCCCACCGTCTATTTTTCGCTGCTCCTACGCCCTGTTCCCGGGGTTGATCCGGGGCAGATCGTCTCTGTCCCGGCCCGGCCGATGATCTCCTTCCACAACCAGCCCGATACTCTCCTGGATGAAGTGAAACGCCACCTGGAAGCAGGGCGCCGGTTGGTACTGGCTGTCGGGACTGACGGCCGGCGGAAGCGCTTGTTGGAGACCCTGCACGCCGCCGAACTGGTGCCAGGGCCTCCGGGCAGCCTCCTGGACGGGCGGCCTGGCCTCTATTTCCTCGATGCCTACCTCGATACCGGCTTTGAGCTGCCTTCCCTGGGTCTGGTGCTGATCAGTGAGGCCAACATCTTCGGGCAGGCACGCCGGAGGCGGCGAAAGGCCCGCCCCCGGGATGGCCAGCGGCTCACCAACTACGAGAATCTCAAGATGGGAGACTATGTGGTCCATTCCATCCATGGGATCGGCAAGTATCTGGGCATCAGGACCCTGGAGATACAGGGGGTTACCAAGGACTACCTGACCATTAAGTACGCCGACGAAGACCGGTTGTATGTGCCCACCGACCAGATCGAACTGGTCCAGAAATATGTCGGGGCCGAGGGGGCCGAGCCTAAACTCTATAAGCTGGGCGGGAATGACTGGAACAAGGTCAAGAGCCGGGTCAGGGCATCGGTACGGGATATGGCCCAGGAGCTACTGAAGCTCTACGCTGAACGGGAGGCAGTCTCGGGTCACCAGTTCTCGCCCGACACAGTCTGGCAGGCTGAGTTCGAGGATGCCTTCCGCTATGAGGAGACCCCGGACCAGCTTCGTGCGGCGGCTGAGATCAAGGAGGACATGGAGAAGCCGCGGCCCATGGACCGCTTGCTCTGCGGTGATGTGGGATACGGGAAAACAGAAGTGGCCATGCGGGCGGCTTTTAAGGCAGTGATGGACGGCAAGCAGGTGGCCGTGCTGGTGCCCACGACCATATTGGCTCAGCAGCACTTCGTTACCTTCTCGGAGCGCCTTTCCGGGTACCCAATCAGGATTGATCTCCTTTCCCGTTTCCGTAGCCCTAAGGAGCAGCGAGAAACGGTCAAGCGGCTTGGGCGCGGCCAGGTGGACATCGTCATCGGCACCCACCGGTTGGTCCAAGCCGACATCCGGTTCAAGGACCTGGGGCTGCTAATCGTTGACGAAGAGCACCGCTTCGGCGTGGCCCACAAGGAGCGGCTTAAGCAGCTTCGCAAGAACGTGGATGTCCTTTCACTATCGGCTACTCCGATCCCGCGCACGCTCCATATGTCCATGGTCGGTATGCGCGATATGTCGGTTATCGAGACCCCGCCGGAGGATCGCTTTCCGGTACAGACCTATGTGGTTGAGAGCAGCGATGACCTGATTCGCGAGGTAATCCAGAGAGAGCTCCACCGGAATGGACAGGTCTTCTTTGTCCACAACCGGGTTCAGGATATCCAGCGGGCGGCTGACCGCTTGGGCAAGCTGCTGCCCGATGCCCGGATTGGCGTGGGGCACGGTCAGATGAGCGAGGACCAGCTGGAGAAGGTGATGCTTGACTTCCTGGAGGGCGAGTACGATATCTTGGTCTGTACTACTATCATCGAGTCGGGTCTGGACATAGCTAATGTCAATACCATCATCATTGATGATGCCGACAAGCTCGGTCTGGCCCAGCTCTACCAATTGCGGGGCCGGGTGGGACGCTCCAACCGGCTGGCCTACGCATACTTCATCTACCGCCGAGAGAAAGTACTGTCGGAGGTGGCCGAGAAACGGCTGCAGGCGCTGAAAGACTTCACCGAACTCGGAGCCGGTTTCCGCATTGCCATGCGTGACCTGGAGATCCGCGGCGCCGGGAATATCCTCGGGCCCGAACAGCATGGGCATATTGTCTCGGTCGGTTTCGACCTTTACTGCCGGCTGCTGGAAGAGGCCATTGCCGAACTTCGGGGCGAGAAGCCGCCAGAGCCGGCTGAACTCACCATCGACCTGCCGGTGGATGCCCATATCCCAGTCGGCTACATCGCTGACAGCATGCAAAAGGTGGAGTTCTACAAGAAAGTTGCGGCCGCAGCCGACACTGCCGAGCTGGATGAGGTTGCCGAAGAGATAGAAGACCGGTTCGGTGAACCGTTACCGGCGGTCCACAACCTCCTGACCGTCGCCCGCCTGCGGATCATTGGTCGAAACATCGGCCTGGCGACACTGGCCCAGGGCAACGAGGGGATTGTCCTTCGCTTCCACGCCGAGCGGGCACTCCCGGCCGAAATTCTGTCAACCCTGGCCCGGCAGTACCGGGGCAAGATCCTGTTCAACCCGAACCGGGCCAGCCAACTGGTGATCAGGCAGGGCCGCAGGGAGAAGCCAGACCTGGATGAGCTTCTCCGGGTGTTGGATAGCATAGCCCAGCTTAGAGCGAGTTTTACACAGTAACCAGTTAACTGGTATAAGTGAATAATTGCGGAGCACCCTCTGGCATACTATCACTAAACTAAAGCCGCTGCAGAGAAGGAGGGGTGATATTGAAGGCAACGGGCATAGTCAGGCGTATTGACGATCTCGGCCGGGTAGTTATCCCCAAGGAAATCCGGCGAACCCTGAGGATTCGCGAGGGCGACCCCCTGGAGATTTTCGTCGACCGAGATGGCGAGGTTATTTTGAAGAAGTACTCACCCATCGGTGAGCTGGGCGATTTCGCCAAGGAATACGCCGATTCGCTGTATGAAGCCACAGGACACATCGCACTAATCGCCGACCGTGACCAGATCATCGCCGTTGCCGGTGGGCCCAAGAAGGAATTCCTGGAGAAGCGCATCTCGCCGGCGGTCGAAAGGATCATGGAAGACCGTAAGAGTGTGATTATGAACTGTCAGGGCGAGGGCAAGTACTGCAGCGAGTGTCTACTCGACCAGGAGGGCGACGACTGCAAATACACGGCCGAGGTCATTGCGCCGATCATTGCCGGCGGCGATCCCATTGGAGCTGTGATCCTCTGCTCCCGGGAAACCGGGGTCTCCATGGGCGAGCTCGAACTCAAGCTGGCAGAGACGGCCGCCGGCTTTCTGGCCAAACAGATGGAGCAATAGTTATTTTCATCCCCCCACGGCAAACAGCGGGCTCCGGCCCGCTGTTTACGCTCTGTCGTCATGGCTCCCGCAATTTGGTATAATGATTAAAGGTGTTCAGCGTGGCAGGAGGGAGGAGTGTACTTGGCTAAAGAATCCTTCTTACGGGAGGCCCTGATCTTGGCCTTGGCCGGGTTCCTCAGCCGGATCATCGGTGCCATCTACCGCATTCCCCTGACTGCCGTCATCGGCGAGCAGGGGATGGGGCTCTACCAGATGGCCTATCCGCTCTATGTCACCATCCTCGCCGTGTCGACCTCGGGAATCAACATCGCCATTTCCAAGCTGGTCTCAGAGAAGATTACCCTTCGCGATTACCGGGGCGCCAACCGCACCCTGCAGGCAGCCCTGGCTCTGCTGACCGGGCTGGGCCTTACTTTCAGTCTCATCATGCTGCTGGGCGCCCACACCATCGCCGAGTGGATTGGCGATCCGCTGGCCTACTACTCCATTGTGGCGCTCTCGCCGGCTGTTCTCTTTGTGTCGGTCTCGGCCGCCTTCCGGGGCTACTTCCAGGGACACCAGAGGATGTCCCCCACCGCCATCTCCCAGATTGTCGAGCAAACCGTCCGGGTGGCAGTGGCTTTTCCGCTGGCTTACGCCTTGATGCCGGTTAACCTGGCCTATGCCGCCGGGGGCGCTACCTTCGGGGCAGCGGCTGGCGCGGTAGCCAGCCTGACGGTGCTGCTGACCATCTACTTCCGGTCCCGGCCCCGCCTTGCCCATCTTCTGGAGCGAGATGCCGGCCTGCCACAGGAGAGCAGTTCCGATCTGGTCAAGTCTATTCTGCGCCTGTCGATCCCGGTCTCTCTGGCTGCGGTCATCCTGCCCATCATGAACGCTGTGGACTTGATGGTAGTCCCGGCCCGGCTGGGAGCGCTGGGCTATGGGGTGGAGACGGTCCGGGCACTTTACGGGCGCTTAACCGGGCTCGCCCTGCCCATCGTGACCATGCCCACGGTCATCACCTACGCGCTCTCTCTCAGTCTGGTGCCGGCCATCTCCAAGTCGCATGCCCTGCGATCCATTCCACGGGTACGGGAGCAAACCGCCACCGGGGTGCGTATGACCCTGCTTTTGACCCTGCCAGCGGTAGTGGGCCTGTACATTCTGGGTACCCCCATCGCCCTTTTGCTGTACCGCGATACCCCTGAGACCGGGCCGCTGATCGCTGTCCTTTCACCCGCCCTGCTTTTCCTGGCCCTGCAGCAGACCACCTCCGGTACCCTCCAGGGGCTGGGCCGAACCGACCTTCCAGTGCGGAACATGGCCATCGGCGCCCTGGGGAAACTGGTGGCATCATATATCCTGACCGGTATCCCCAGTCTGGGGATTGTCGGTGCCGCCTACAGCAGTGTTATTGGGTTCCTAATCGCCGCCAGCCTCAACATCTACTCGGTCAATTGTCTGGTCGGCTTCTCTTTTGACTTCCGTTCAATGATGCTGAAGCCAGCTATCGCAGTATCGGCCATGGGCATAGCTGTGCAAGGAGTGTTCCTGGCTACTCACCGTTGGCTATCTGGCCTGGGGGGCAGTACCCCCCGCGACCTGGCCACCGCGGTGGCCATCGGCCTGGGTGCCATCATCTACTTTACCATCCTCGTTTTCATCCGGGCGTTTAAGGAACAGGATTTTGAAGTTATCCCACGGATCGGGCCGCGTCTCGGAGCCAAGCTTAGGGCGCTTGGTCTGGTCGATAAGGAGTGACCTCTTTGCCATACAGCCTGGACCGCCTCATGGAGATTGTCGCCGCCCTCAGGTCACAGCACGGCTGCCCCTGGGACCGGGAGCAGACCCATCGGACACTTCGTCCGTATGTCATCGAAGAGGCCTACGAGGTCGCCGAGGCCATTGACTCGGAGGATCCGGCTAAGCTGGCTGAGGAGCTGGGCGACCTTTTGCTCCAGGTGGCTCTGCACACCCACATTGCCGAGGAGGCCGGGGGCTTTAGTTGGGACCGGGTGGTGAATGGCATTGCCGAGAAACTGACCCGGCGTCACCCGCATGTCTTCGGGGATGTGACAGTCAGCGGCGCCGACGAGGTGCTTCGGAACTGGGAGGCCATCAAGCGGAAGGAGAGAAGCTGCGAGGAGCGCCGGTCGATCCTGGATGGGATCCCTTCTGGCATCCCCAGCCTGGCCAGGGCCGAGAAGATCGGCCGCCGGGCCGCCCGGGTGGGCTTCGACTGGGCCAATGCCGGAGACGCCTTGCTCAAGCTAGAAGAAGAGCTGGAGGAACTGCAAAAAGCATACTCGTCTGGGGAGACGGATAGAATAGAAGAAGAATTAGGGGATCTGCTCTTCGCCGCTGTTAATGTTGCCCGACTGGCCAAGGTCGACCCCGAGGGTTCGTTGGCCCGGGCGGTGGACAAGTTCAGCCGCCGCTTCCGGGAGATGGAGCAGCTGGTCGATGCGACTGGCCGTTGCTTTGAGTCGATGAACCTGGAGGCCATGGAGGATCTGTGGCAGGCGGTGAAGCACGCCGAACGGCAGGGGCAGGAACTACCGAAATCAACTGGGAGGGACTAGTTTGAACAAGCAGGACCTGGTCAATGTTATGGCGGAAAAGAGCGGACTCACCAAGAAAGACTCCGAGAAGGCGATGGATGCTCTTCTTGAGGCCATCGGGGAGGCCCTGGCCAAGGGTGATAAGGTTGCCCTGGTCGGATTCGGCACCTTTGAGGTGAAGGACCGGGCGGCCCGGGTAGGCCGGAACCCTCAGACCGGCGAGGAAATCCGTATCGCAGCCACCAAGGTGCCAACCTTCAAGGCCGGGAAGATGCTGAAGGACTCCACCGCCGGAAGGTAGAAATCAACCACCAGGCCCTCAGCGGCCTGGTTCTTCTTTTGGGAGAGGAGTCGGAGAGCGGTGAGATTGGACAAGTTCCTTAAGGTAAGCCGGCTGATCAAACGCCGCACCGTGGCCAAGGAGGTCTGTGACGCCGGCCGGGTAACCGTTAACGATCGGGTAGCCAAGGCCGGCACTGAGGTGGGGGTGGGTGACGAAATTAGCCTTTCCCTGGGTCGACGGTGGTTGCGGATACGGGTAGTGGAGATCAGGGAGACCGTCCCCGCCCAGGCCGCCCAGGATCTGTACGAGGTCCTTGACCAGACGGCTGTAGATGATCTTGGCTGACAGAAGCAGAGGATAAGGAGGGGTCAGCCTCCCGATACTAGCCATAGGACTCAACGGGAGGTAGGCCATGAAGCTCGATCGGCGACAGTACCTGACGGCGGGGGCCCTGCTCCTCGCCTTTCTCGCATTAACCAGCCCACGGTTTTGCGCCCGCCCCCTGGCCAAACCGGGGCATCCCACTGAAGAACCGGTTATCAGTCTCTATGTCCACACCACTGGTGAGAAGAAGCAGGTCAGGTTGGAGACCTACTTGGAAGGGGTATTGGCGGGCGAGATGGACGGAGACTGGCCCCTGGAGGCACTCAAGGCCCAGGCCATACTGGCGCGCACCTTTACCCTGAAGAAGATATCTGCCGGCGGACTCCGCGACCGTTACGGGACCGATGCCTCCACCGACCCCGAGGAGTTCCAGGCCTATGATGCCGATAAGGTCAATGAGCGGATTCGCCAGGCCGTGCGCGAGACCCGGGGGATGGTTGTTACTTATCGGGGGCGCCCAATCAAGGCGTGGTTTCACTCATCATCAGGTGGAATAACGGCTACGGCCGTGGAGGGCCTCAACTACACCAGGGAGCCAGCCCCCTATACCCAAGTGAAAAAGGACCCGCAGGGGGCGGGCGACACCTGGGAGGCGAGTTTCCCGTTGGATGCCATCCGCCAAGCCCTGGCCAAGGTGACCGGTGAACACATCAGCCAGGTCACTCCGGTGAAAATCGTCCGGAAAGGGCCTTCCGGGCGGGCAACCCGACTGCGTTTTGGCCAGACCACAGTAGTGGCCAACGACTTCAGGGTGGCCATCGGCAGTAAGGAGTTTCGCTCGACGCTTCTCACCGGCATTGCGGTGGGCAGAGGTTCAGTCACCTTCAAAGGGAAGGGCTGGGGGCACGGCGTCGGCATGTCCCAGCACGGAGCAAAGGCCATAGCCGAACAGGGCACCAAGGCAGAAGAGATAGTCAGCTTCTACTACAAGGGGGTTAAGGTGGAGGACTGGTGGGACTAGCTCAAGGGTATGGCCACCCGGGTACTAGGTGTCTCTGGCGGTCCGGCTTATCGCTGTAGCTACCCCAATGGCGATCAGGTGGAGAATGTGGTGATAGTCTTTGAGTGTCGCATCAGCGGCGGGGATCTGGGAGGCCAGGATGGTGAATCGGTCGAGCTGAAGTTCTTCGCCGCGGAGGAGCGGCCGCCACTGGGATTCCCCTACCCGGATCAGCTATTCGGTGAAGTGATTGAGACGCTGTACTGAGCGAGTTGGCCGGCGGCGACAACTCGGTGCGCAGTTCTCACTATCTCTCTTCTGGCATAGGATTGTCTAGCCAGAGGAGGGATTTTTCAATGGAGGACCGGTCGTTCAGTAACCTGCATCGCTTGACCATTGACGGGAGAAACCTGACCAACATCACCGGAGTCATCGCCGTAGAGAGCTTTGACGATCAGGAGATCGTTCTGGAGACCGAGATGGGGGTTCTCAGCATCTCCGGTGAAGAGCTGCGCATCAAGCACCTGGACCTGGAGAACGGCGGTAAGGTAATTATTGAGGGTGAGATCTTTGCCGCTAATTACCTGGCCCACCGCAAGAGCAGTAAGAAGGGCAAGGGATTTCTCGAGCGCATCCTGCGCTGACAGAGGGGCGGAGGAATTCGGGGCGGCCGGGGAGAATGTCTAAACAACATCGCTGGCAGAGGTAGAAGCAGTTGGAGCTAAATCAACTCCCACCATACCCCTTCATTCGCACCGCTAGGAAAGCCTCCAGGTTACCCCGGGTCGGTCATTGGTTAATGACCATCTGCTTGGGGCCTTTTGTCGCGCTCTGGGAAGCACTCTTCTCGCCACTCAACCGGAACCAGCGCTGGGCCAAGGGAACGGTGATACTTCTCGGCCTGATCCTAGCGGCTTCGCTGGCCATCGACCTGTATCTGGACCGTCAAGAGGCTGTGCTCGGCGGCATTTTGCAGCACCATTCCGGCTACCGCACTGCCATTTCGGGCACTCCCTTTGATGAAATCATCAACCGGGAAGCGGCCCGTAACGATCTGGATCCCAGCCTCCTGGCGGCCGTCATTGAGCAGGAGAGTGCCTTTAACCCCAATGCGGTTTCTTCGGCCGGCGCGAAAGGGCTGATGCAAATAATGCCGGCCCTCTGGCGGGAATACCGCCCCGAGTCGACCTGCGACGGGCGGCATGCTCCGCCCAGCCAGGAGGAGGACTGTATCTTTGACCCGGCGGCCAATATTGCCGTCGGAGCCCGCCATCTGGCCTTTCTTCTGGCGACCTTCGAAGGCGACGTTACCCTCGCCTTGGCTGCCTACAACGCAGGCCTGACGGCCGTAATGGCTAAAGGGAGCACGGTCCCCAACTACCCCGAGACCAGGAACTTTGTGGATCGCATTCTGGAACGCTGGCGGGCATCATCTGAGGGCTGGCATCTTCCACCGGCTCTGATATTGAGCCTCAGGCGACTCCATGACTACTTGCGCTTGGCCAGCCTTACCCTGTGCGGGATTCTCTTAATCTGGTTGCTCCGGTGACTGGCAAGTGGCGTCTCACCCCGTCATACCATTGTGTTGGGGGGGAGCGCCGGTGTACTCATTACCGATCCAGTTATACATGGTTGCCGTGATGCTGTTGTCCGGGATTGCCCTCGGTCTGGCTTACGACATCTACCGGGTTTGGCGAGGACTGTGGCGCCCCGCCGGCTACCGGGCCATCTTGGGCGACCTGGGTTTCTGGCTTCTGGCCACAGGCATCCTCGGGTTCGGGCTGGTGGTAGGTAATTGGGGCGAGCTCAGGCTGTATGTCTTTCTGGGCTGGGCGGCCGGACTCAGTCTCTATCATAGCCTGGTCAGCCGGCTAGTGATCAAGGGTCTGATCCGGATCGCTAAACGGATAGCCCGAGGCAAGCGGCGGCTAACCGCTGGCCTGGTGGCAGCTGGTGTCAGGTGGCGAGATTGGCTCGCTCGCTTCCGGCCCAAGAAGAAGGAATAAGCCTACGTAGGAGGAACCCGCTAACGCCTGTTGAAGCTTTCCGGCAGAGACTCAGCGGGAGGTGGGCGGCGATGGCGGACAAGGAGGCTACCCGGGTAGTTCCGTTTCCGTTATCCGCGGACAAGCCGACGCGCAGAAGACGGAAGATCAGGCTGAGCTGGGGAAGGATTGGCTTCAGCCTTTTTGTTGTTTATCTGATACTCACATTTATACGTGTAGAACTACGCATTTACGGCCTACGCCAGGAAATCGCGACATTAAACCGGGAAATTGCTGCCTTAAGCGAAGAGGCGGTTAGGTTGGAGCAGGAGGTAGAATACCTATCAAGCAGCGAATATGTGGAGAGAGCAGCCCGGGAATCACTCGGGATGATTAAGGAAAACGAACTGCTCTACCTCCCAGCTGTTCCCAAAAAATAGCTCTGAGCACCCTGTTAAGCTGGTGTTTCGTTGACACTTAATCGCTCATTCTATATAATAACTATGATAGAGGAGAAATTCAGGGAGGAAGCCGGATTTTATGTCGTTGGAAGTCGGGGCCATTGTTGAAGGGGTAGTTACAGGGATAACTCATTTCGGAGCCTTTGTAGAACTGCCTGGCGGGAAGACCGGTCTGGTACACATCTCGGAGATTGCCGATGCCTATGTGAAGGACATCCGCGATTACTTCAAAGAGAGCGACCGGGTAAAAGTGAAAATCCTTTCTATGTCACCAGAGGGCAAGATTGGCCTGTCAGTGCGCCAGGCTAACCCGAGCTCTCGGCGCAGCCGGCAGAACCAGCTCAACTTCGAAGATCGTCTGGCCAAGTTCATGAAGGATAGCGAAGAGCGTCAACAGGACTTGCGCCGAAGCACTGATTCAAAGCGCGGTGGGCGCGGCGGACGACGGGGTATCTAGGTGTTTTGGAAAAGATGCCAGGCCTGAACATCGGCTTGACGAAGCCGATGGCACTATAATATAATACGTTGTGCGTCACCAAGCGGCGGCGTAGCTCAGTTGGTCAGAGCATACGGTTCATACCCGTAGAGTCGCTGGTTCGAATCCAGCCGCCGCTACATTTGTTGGGCCATTAGCTCAATTGGTAGAGCATCCGACTCTTAATCGGCAGGTTATAGGTTCGAGTCCTATATGGCCCACAGTTGTTGGCCCCATGGTCTAGAGGCCTAGGACACCACTCTTTCAAGGTGGTAACCCGGGTTCGAATCCCGGTGGGGTCACCGGAGCCACGCAGCAAGGCTGCGTGGCTTTAGACTGTTGACAAGTGCCCTGTGATGGGCGCAGGAGAGGGGTTCAGACAGCTCAGCCGGCGGCTGATGCGGACTGCCCCCCTTTTTGTCATGCCGTATGCGGTTGGGTGGAGAGCGTAATAAGTCTTGCGTAAATGGTTAACACTATAGCCGAAGGCAAATGCTATCAAAACCTTTGACCATAAATTAAATTCCACCTGCCCCGGTTTTAGCTCTTTGCAAAATATATCACCGCCAAAATTGCTCCAAGCTGAACAAATACCTTAAACAGCACAGCAAAACCATATCTTTATTCAGGGCATTTCCTGTAATTACCTGTTTTTTCAAATCGCCTTATACCTCTTGGCTTACACTTCTCATGAATTTCTCTCCTTACCTCGACTTTGACACCTCGAGTCGCGGAAATGCTCTAGAATTAGGGCCTTCAAGGGATAAGGGGATAGCGTGCCACTACACCTCTCTTTGTATGACCGCATGGGGGCCAATTTCCCAGCCGTCCAGCCCGGTAACTTGCGGCGGGTATAAGGTTTTGTCAATACACTCGGGAGATGTGCTGCAAGCCTATCGAGCTCTGCTCCCTCTGAACCAGATTGAGACACGTAGAGAGCCCCCAACAGACCCTTCCTGCCTACAGCCGACAGTTCTCCCCTGCCGCTCCCCTCACCCTTCACCACATGTACCACTCAATACTAAGGCGCTCGCCAAAATGTGTCGATGGCCAAAAGAGCCTACCATAGCTGCCATTAGTAAGCAGGCCCTGCCAGAGCGGGCTTTCTAACTAGCTTTCTGTCGCAATCCGACGAGCGATTGGTGCGCACTTTGACAAAGACTGCGCGCTATCGCGAGTAGAATGGGAAGCAGAACACCAGACAGGGTGATACATCGGTGAAGAGAGCTGCTACGACTGGTAGCGTTATTGTCAGGAACTCAATCCTGCGCGACCTGTCGGCGATGGCGTCGTCCCTCATCGGCCATGATGCGCTTTACCTGACACTGGTCGCCCTGTTTCTGGGTCGGGCTATGATCCTGACAAACCTGTCGCCCTTTGCCCCGGCCTACTTCGCGGCGGTCATGGCCACCAAGAGCTCCCGCTCGTTGCTGGTGGGACTGGCCATTCTCTTCGGAGCTGCCTGGAACGACAGCCTGCGGTTCCTAGCCGAGAACCTTCTATTTATGGCGGCTTTCTCGGCAGCCCTCTCTGTCCTCCGCCTGGATGGAGCGCAGAAACGCCGGGCGACGCCCGGGCTGACCTTCGGGCTTATCACCGTGGTCAAACTGTCATCGGCTCTGGTTATCGAGAGAACGCCCTATGCCCTGTTCAATGCAGGTTTTGATGTGATGCTCTGTACTATCCTGTGCTTCATCTTCCTGGCCGGTGTACCCCTCATCGTAAAGCAGCGCAAGCTCCGGGTGCTTTCAGCCGAAGAGGTGCTCTGCTTGGTCATCCTGATCACCGGGGCGATGACCGGCATGAAGGGTCTCTCGGTGGCCGGCATGTCGATACAAGATGTCTTCTCCGGGCTACTGATTATGGCTGCCGCTTTGGCCGGGGGGACCGGGATGGGCGCATCCATTGGGGCCATTGTCGGGGCCATCGCTTCTTTCTCGGGAACTCCGACACCAGCTGCACTGGGCGCGGCTGCCTTCTCCGGTCTCTTGGGAGGGGCCTTCCGGGAGTTCGGCAAGGCCGGAACGGCCGCTGGGTACCTGATTGGACGCTTTGCCGTGTTACTGTACTTCCAGGCGGCTGACCAGCCTATGCTGGCTTTGTTGGAGACCGCAGCGGCGGCCGGACTCTTCCTTATCTGGCCACGTCGGCAGTTGGAGGCCCTGAGCCGGCTGGTTGCCGGCACTGGTGAGCAGAGCAAGCGCCAGGCCCTGCACGACCGGCAACTACGGGAAATGACCTCACAGCGACTGAAGGAGTTCGGAAAGGTCTTCCTGGAACTGTCATCCTCGTTCGAGCAGATCGCTGAGACGGCCGAGGATAAAGCGCAGGACCGCAATCTCTCCAAGTTCTTCTCAGCTGTCGCCAGTCGCCTCTGCGAGAACTGTCCCCGTTACCGGCACTGCTGGGAGCAAGACTTCTACGCTACATACCAGCGAATGCTGGACTTGTTGACCATAGCTGAGCTCAACAACGGCCTGCTCTCCGAGGAAATACCCGAGGAGACGAGGCAAAAGTGCATCAAAGTCCCCGACCTGGGTACTACCATCAACTACCTATTCGAACTCTATCGGACCGACCACTTCTGGCAAAAGCGGGTGGCCGAGAGCCGGCAGCTCATCTCGGGGCAGCTCCGCGGGATCGCCGGCATCATGGATAGCCTGGCCGGTGAGATCCAGCTGGACGTGGAGTTCCACGAAGAACTGGAGGAGATGATTGCTGACGGGCTGGAGTCGGCGGGGATAGATGTGGAGCAGCTCAGCGCGGCCCGCATGGGTGGGCGTCACCTTGATATAACGGTCACCAGCACCCCTTGCTGGCAATATGACCACTGCAGTCGACAGGCACTACCTGTCGTCGGGCGCCTCCTCGGGCAGAACCTGGCCTGCGAGAAGCGCCAGTGCCACTGGCGCGATGGGCGGAGCCGTTGTAGCTTCCGGATCTACCCGGCCCGCTCCTACGATTACCGGGTGGGTACCAGCCGTCGGGCCAAGGAACCCAATGTCATCAGTGGGGATAGTTACGCCATCAAGGAAGTGCGCGATGGCAAGCTGATGGTTATCCTCAGTGACGGAATGGGCAACGGTCCCCGGGCTGCCCTGGAGAGCCGGGCCACCGTGTCCCTCCTCGAGGAACTGGTGGAGGTGGGTTTTGATACCGACCTGGCTGTGCAGACCGTGAACTCCATTTTGGTGTTGCGGTCTCCCGAAGAGATCTTCGCCACCCTCGACATGCTGGTGGTGGACCTGCATACCGGGGATGCCGAGTTCATAAAGATAGGCGCGGCACCGTCCTTCCACCGTCGCGGGGATACCGTCGAAGTGATCAAGCGCTCCTCGCTGCCTCTGGGTATCCTGAGCATTGTCGACATTGAACGTTGCCAGGTGGCTCTGCGCCCCGATGACATCGTAGTCCTAGTCTCCGACGGGGCCCTGGCCAGCGGCCGGGAGACGCGCCGAAACGAGGACTGGTTGGCCCGCTACCTGAAGCGGTGTGACACCCGTGATCCTGAGGTCCTGGCCCGGGACATCGTCGAGCAGGCAGCCGGCGACCGGGAGATTGGGGCCGATGACATGACCGCCATTGTTGTTCAGGTCTTCCTCAGGGAAGACTGAGATAGGCTTTCCTTGCCCTCCCCCAACCTGGTTGGTGTGATCCAAATGGATCACACCGCTTTTTTTGCCCGGGTGGCAGCCGGCGAAGCCCCTACCGGCTGGCCGGCAGGGGCTGGTGGGAGCATCAGTCTTTGGCGCCAGATACGCGATGGCATCCATCTGCACTAGTATCCTCGGGTTGAGGAAACCCGTCACATAGGTGGTTCTGGCCGGGAAGCCGCTGGGGAAGTGCTTCCTGAAGATATCCTTCATCTCCTGAAACCGATCGGGGCTCTTCAGCAGCAGGTTGAGCTGGACCACGTGCTTGTCAAGGTTGCGCAACCTCCCGGCTATTATGTTGCCGAAGAAGTTTCGGCGGGGGTTCGCCGGTGGCCGCTCCGGACTAGTGCTCAGGCGTCCCTTCGGTAACATTCATTCGCGAGTTGATACGGGCGGACGTTTCCGTTTCTCGCAGGGAATGGGGATAATCATACCGAAGGTGATAGCAGTGAGCAAGCAGGGGGAGGGAGGCCATGCTGGACAAGGTTCGGGAGGCGATCCGGAGGCACGGCATGGTTGCCCGCGGCGATCTGGTCTTGGTAGCGGTCTCCGGCGGGCCGGACTCGGTGGCCCTGCTCGATGTAATGCACCGGCTGGCTCCGGAACTCGGCTGTGAGCTGGCCGTGGCCCACCTTGACCACGGATTGCGCGGCGAGGAAAGCGCGGCTGATGCCCGCTTCGTCGCCGACCTGGCCGACCGGCTGGGGTTGTCCGCGGTCATCGAGCGGGTCGACCTCTCATCACTGACTGCGGGTGTGCAGGAGCGGGCCCGGGAGGCCAGGTACGCTTTTTTCGAACGGGTTGCTGGTCGGCTGCAAGCGGCGCGCGTCGCCACCGGCCACCATGCCGATGACCAGGCCGAGACCGTCTTACAGCGTTTTCTGCGGGGAGGCGGGGCTGAGGGGCTGGCTGGCATTCCCCCGGTGCGCGGCCCGTTCATCCGCCCCTTGCTCTGGGTCAGCAAAGAAGAGATACTGGCCTACTGCTGGGAGCAGGGGCTGGTCTACCGCGAGGACCCAAGCAATCTCACCCGTAAGTATCAGAGGAATGTGCTCAGACATGACCTCCTGCCGAGGCTCAAATCCTACAATCCCAATCTTGTAGAAACTCTCTGCAACCTGGCCGATATTCTTAGGGATGAGGATACCTATCTGGCCGAACAGGCTGAGGAGGCTTACCGTCAGGCCTTCAATGCGGCCCCTTTCCCCAGTCTGGAGGCCAGGGCTATCACTGCCCTGCCGGCAGCCCTTGCCCGTCGCACAATCCGGCGTTTTCTGCAGGAGGTCGGGCGAGGCGCGGAGCTGGGGTACAACCATATTGAGACCGTGCGGGAGCTGATCAGCGGCCCCAGCGGTCGGGCAGCGGACCTGCCTGGCTGCCGGGTGCGTTACGATTACGGCCACCTGACAGTGGCCGAGGCCGACGGCACGGAACCAGTCTATTCCTATCGCTGGACGATACCTGGTTGTCTCGAACTACCCGAAGCCGGTTGTCGTTTGGAGGCGGAACTATGCCGCCGTGAAGATCTGGCCGGAGAGCCCTGGCTCACCGCCGGGAAGGATGAAGCCTGGCTGGATGCCGACCGTCTCGGGTCGGTGTTGAAGGTGAGGTCGCGGCTCCCCGGTGACCGGCTGATCCCCCTGGGGATGCAGGGTAGTAAGAAAGTAAGCGACCTTCTGGTGGACCAGGGCATTCCCGCGCCGGAACGGGGTTCTTACCCCATTGTGGAAGTGACTGACGGCTGGATTGCCTGGGTGGCTGGGATACGGCCGAGCGAACTAGCCAGGATTACCCCTGAGACCCGGCTAGCGGCCCGGCTCCGGCTTAGGCGCTAAGTTGTCAGGCCTGGGTCAGTATGATAGAATTAGAAAGTATCACCCAGCCAGCCAGAGGCGGAGAGGAGGCAATTTGTGAGGGGATTTCGGACTCTATTCATCTACCTCGTTCTCGTCTTTCTTACCTTATCTCTCGCCAACTATGTAACGGGCGAAGTCGACAGTGCCAAGGCTGTTTCCTATTCGGAGTTTGTAGCCAGCGTTGAGGCGGGTCAGGTGAAAGAGGTAACCGTAGTTGACCAGTCGGTAACCGGTAGGTACGAGGACAACAGCCAGTTCAAGACGACAATTCCGGCCAACGATGCCGACATTTTTGGTCTCCTCCGCGCCAAGGGTGTGAAGATCACCATCGAGCCGCCACCCCGTCCGCCCTGGTGGATGACACTGCTAACCACTATTTTGCCGATGGTGCTGGTGGCCGGCGTCTTCTTCTACCTCCTGCAACAGAGCCAGGGTGGGGGCAACCGGGTGATGCAGTTTGGCCGCAGTCGGGCGCGTCTTCACACCGAGGAGAAGCGGAAGATCACCTTCGCTGACCTGGGCGGGGTAGACGAGGTCAAAGACGAAATGGCCGAGATGGTCGACTTCTTGAAGCATCCCAAGCGCTACCTCGAGATCGGAGCCCGCATCCCCAAGGGCGTCTTACTGGTCGGCCCACCGGGGACCGGCAAGACCCACCTGGCCCGGGCGGTGGCCGGTGAGGCTGGAGTACCGTTCTTCAGCATCAGCGGTTCGGATTTTGTTGAAATGTTCGTGGGTGTTGGTGCCTCGCGCGTTCGCGATCTCTTCGAGACAGCCAAAAAGCATTCACCCTGTATTGTCTTTATCGATGAAATTGACGCCGTCGGGCGCCAGCGTGGCGCCGGCTACGGCGGCGGACATGATGAACGGGAGCAGACCCTCAACCAGCTGCTCGTGGAGATGGATGGCTTCGGAGTTAACGAAGGGATCATTGTCCTGGCGGCGACCAACCGTCCGGATGTCCTGGATCCGGCCCTCCTGCGCCCCGGCCGGTTCGACCGGCAGATCGTTATTGATCGCCCGGATGTTCGGGGGCGCGAGCAGATCCTGAGGATTCACGCCAAGAACAAGCCGCTGGCCGACGATGTGGATCTGGAACGCATGGCCAAGCGCACCCCTGGTTTCACCGGGGCCGATCTAGAGACTCTGCTCAATGAGGGAGCGCTTCTGGCTGCCCGTAACCGTAGGGGCCGGATCAGCATGGAAGAGCTGAGCGAGGCTGTCGACCGGGTGGTGGCCGGCCCACAGAAAAAAAGCCGAGTCATTAGTGAGAAGCAGAAGAAGGTTGTGGCCTACCACGAGTCGGGCCATGCCCTGGTGGCCAGGTTGTTGCCTGATGCCCAGGTGGTCCAGAAGATCACTCTGATCCCGCGGGGGCAGGCTCTGGGCTACGTTTTGCACATGCCCACCGAGGATCGCTATGTAGTCACTAAGACCGAACTGCTGAATCAGATTACGGTGGGCATGGCCGGACGGGCTGCCGAGGAGCTCATCTTCGGGGAGATGAGCACCGGAGCCCATGATGACCTCGAGAAAGCGACCAAGTTGGCCCGCAAGATGGTAACTGAGTACGGGATGAGCGAGAAGCTCGGCCCGCTGACCTTTGGCAACAAACAGGATCAGGTCTTTCTCGGTCGGGATATTGCCCGCGACCGCGACTACAGTGACGAGGTGGCGGCGGCCATCGACCGGGAGGTCCAGGAGATTATCGGGTCTTGCTACCGACGGGCTCAGGAGCTGATCTCCGCCAACCGCCATCGGCTCGAAAAGGTGGCCGAGGCCCTACTGGAGCGGGAGACCCTTGAAGAGGCCGATCTTGAGGAACTGATCAAGGACTGATGCTCGCCAAGGACCGGGCCAGCCCAATGGGCTGGCCTTTCCAATGGCAACCCCAACTCAGGGGGTGAAGTGGATGAAGCTCTCACTGCGCGCCCGGGCCAGCGTCCTGCGGATCACCTTCCGCTGGCAGTGCCCTCCGGAGATCCGCCAGGTTATGCGGACCCTTTTGGCGCGCGGCTTCCAGGCTTACGCGGTGGGCGGCTCGGTGCGCGACCTGCTGTTGGGCAGACCCCCTAAGGACTGGGATGTGGCCACTGACGCCCTCCCCGACCGGGTACGGGGACTATTTCCGCGCACTGTGGCAACAGGTATGGCCCATGGAACCATCACCGTGCTCTCAGGCGACCGCCAGGTAGAAGTGACCACCTTTCGGGTGGAGAGCAGTTACAGCGACCGCCGGCATCCCGACGCCGTCCGCTATGTGCGGCGCCTTGCCGATGACCTGGCCCGGCGCGATTTCACCATTAACGCTCTGGCCGCGGATGCCAGTGGCCGTCTGGTGGACCTATTCGGCGGCATCGATCACCTGGAGCGGCGGTGGGTGGCAGCTGTAGGGGAGCCCGGTGAGCGCTTTGGCGAAGATGCTCTGCGGATGATGCGGGCTGTGCGCATCGCTTCCGAACTCGGTTTCGACATTGAGCGAAACACCTACCGGGCTATCAGAGAGAATGCCAGTAAGTTGCAGCATATCTCAATCGAGCGGATTAGAGATGAATTCCGGCGGATCGTGGTCTCACCACATCCCCGCATCGGATTGGAGCGGCTGCGGGAGACCGGGCTACTGGCCGAGTTCCTCCCCGAGCTGCTGGAAGGCTATGATTTCCCCCAGAACCGTCACCATCGCTATACGGTCTGGGAGCACAACCTCATTGCCATGGAATCGGTTCCACCCGAACTGGAGCTGAGGCTGGCAGCTCTGCTTCACGATGTGGGGAAGCCAAGATCCCTCTCGGTTGATGAAGAAGGGGAGCGACATTTCTTTAACCATGAGATCATCGGCGCTGACCTAGCTTACCACATTTTAAAACGCCTGAAGTTCGAGAAAACGACCGTCTCCCGGGTAGTGCACCTGGTCCGCTACCATATGGCTCTCCACCTGGCGCCCGATATGAAAGACGCGGCCATCCGCCGCCTCATCCGCCGCGTGGGCCTGGAGAACATGGATACCCTGCTCCGGCTCAGGGAAGCCGACCGCCGGGCCTCGGGCAAGAAACCTGGACCGGTGAGCCGGGGCACTCTGGAGCTCCTGCGCCGCATCGACCGCATTCTCAAGGAGGATGCCGCCTTTGGACTAAAGGATCTGGCGGTGAACGGCAACGACATCATGGAAGCCACCGGGCTGAAACCTGGTCCGATGGTGGGCAGATTACTGAGCCAATTGCTGGAGGCAGTTTTGGAGGACCCCAAGGTCAACCAGAAGGAGACTCTGATCGCGCTGGCCCGGGAGCGCCTGGCTGCATTACCGGATTCAGTGTCTGGTGAAGAAGACCATGGGTGAGACACTGAGTACCCAGGTGTTAGGCAAGCCAGCCGGGCCAACCGGGAAGCCCAACCTTTACCGGCGAGTGTTCAGCCTGGCGTGGCCCACCATCCTCGATATGGCTCTGCTGACCGTGGTCTGGGTATTCGATACGGCCATGGTCGGCCGCCTGGGAGCGCAAGCCCTGAGTGCTGTGGGCCTGGGAGGCCAGATCTACTGGATCGTCCGATTCGTCTTTGGAGCGGTGGGGACAGGAGCCACTATCTTCGTCTCTCGCGTGGTTGGCGCCGGCGACGGGGAGGAGGCCGGCCGCACCGGCGGCCAAGCCCTGGCTCTGGCCTTTCTGGGGGCACTATCTCTGGGTATTCTCATCTTCGCCCTGGCCCCAGCCCTGTTTGGGCTGGCCCAGCTGGGACCGGAGGTCAATGCCCTGGGCATCTCCTATCTGCGCATTATCTCAGCATTGGTGGTGAAGGTCCTAAAGTGGCCATTGACCGCGGTCTGGTGGGTGATTGTCGTTGAGTGGGCGGTGAGAACCGCCCTGACCTGGCGAGCCCTTCACCGCGGCCGTTGGCTGGAGACTCAAGTCTAAGGAGGGCTTCCATGACAGTCGGGATTATGGGCGCCCTGGATGTGGAGATTGCCGCTCTGCTGGAGCAGATGCCCGGCGCCCATCAGGAACGCCACTCGGCATTTACTTACCACCAGGGGAAGCTGAAGGGCCGTCCCGTTGCCCTGGTGCGCTCCGGGGTCGGTAAGGTAGCTGCGGCCGCCTGCGCCCAGAGCTTGATGGATGTTTTCGGCGCTACCCGGGTGGTTTTTACCGGCCTGGCTGGTGCCCTGGATGAGCGGCTTCGGGTCGGCGATGTGGTGATTGCCACCGAACTGGTCCAGCACGATGTGGATGTCACTGCTTTCGGCTACGCTCCTGGGGAAGTACCCTGCCCCGGCGGGCTGGTGGTTCCCACTGACCCGGCCTTGACTGCTATGGCTCGCCAGGCTGCTCTCCAAACCCTGACCATTGACAGCGGCCGTCTGAGGGAGGGAAGGATCCTCACTGGCGACCAGTTTGTGGTCTCACGGGAGAAGGTCTTTCGACTCCGGGAGGAATTTCAGGGGCTGGCTGTGGAAATGGAAGGTGCGGCAGTGGCTCAGGTCTGTGCCTGGAGGGGGGTTCCCTGTGCGGTTATCCGGGCCATTTCTGATACTGCCGATGGGCAGGCTCCCGTGGATTTTCGGCAGTTTCAGGCGGAGGTGGCCCGTATCTCGGCCGGCATAGTGCTGGAGATGTTAAAGCTCTTGCCGCTATAGGAGTGGTTCCAGTGAAGCTCCGGGTCGACAGAAAGCTTGTCTATGCCATCATCTCGTCTCTCGTCAGTCTCTGGTTTGCCACCAGACAGCCGCCGGCCGGCCTGACCCCGGAGGCTATGCGCGCTATTGCCCTGCTTCTTTGGGCGGTTCTGGCCTGGCTGGGCCAGATAGCTGAGGATTATGTGATTGCCCTTGCTCTGGCGGTCGGCTGGATTGTCTTTGAAGTGGCCCCCTTCTCAGTAGCCTTTAACACCTTTTCGGGGGCCTCCTGGTGGATGATCCTGGGCGCCCTGGGGCTGGGTACGGCAGTGGCTCGCTCGGGGCTGCTGCGCCGGATCGCCCTCCGTACCCTGCTGCTCTTCCCGGCTACAGTACCAGGCCAGTCGCTGGGGCTGATCTGGACCGGTCTGCTCATCGGTCCGGCTATCCCCAGTGTTATCGCCAAGATGGCCATTGCCGGCAGGTTGGTCCGGGGGGTAACCGAAGCGATGCAGCTTCCCCGGGGCAGCCGGGCTGGAGCCGCGCTCTTCTTCTCTATGTTCCTGGGGTTCGGCCTGGCCGCGCCCATGTACCTGACCGGTACTCTCACCAGCCTGGTGATCATTGCTCTGCTGCCTGAGAGTTTGGTGGCCCAGCTGACCTGGACCAGGTGGTACCTATACTCAGCGCCCGTGCTCCTCGGTTTGGTGGCCCTAGGCTATCTGGCCATCCGCTGGCTCTTTCCGGCTGGGACGGAGCAGCTGGACCGTCAAGTCCTCGCCCGGGAGCTGGCCGGGCTGGGAAAATGGAGTCGGGCAGAGAAAATCACTGCTGTTGTCCTGGTGGCCACCCTGGCCCTCTGGACCACAGGCAGCTGGCATGGGATAAATTCCACCGCCATTGCCCTGGGGGCTCTGGCCGTCCTTCTGACGCTGGGGGTTCTGGACAGAGACGCCTTCCAGACGGGATTGGGCTGGTCGTCACTGGTTTTCCTCGGGATCATCCTGAACCTGAGTACCATCGTCCAGCACCATCGGGTCGATATCTACATCGGCCAACAGATCCTGCCGGTCCTGGCTCCACTGACTGCCAACCCCTACCTCTTCGCGCTGGTCCTGGCCCTCATGGTCTACCTTCTCAGGCTGGTCATGGTCAGCTACAATGCGCTAACTACTATTCTCATGGTCATCCTCATGCCCATAACCAATGCCGTTGGTTTTTCGCCTTGGGCGCTCGGGATGATCATCCAGCTGGCCGCCCAGGCCACCTTTCTCATGCAGTACCAGAACTCAGTCTACGCTGTGGCCTATCAGAGCTCGGGCGGGGCGGTGAATACCCCGCGTCAGGCTAGCCTTTACTCCCTGGCCTTCATGGCCGCCACCTTAGTGGCCATCAGCTTTGCCGTGTTTTTGTGGCGGGCGATGGGGCTCATCGCCTAGCTGCCCTTTCAAGGGGGGATTTCATTGCGCCATGAAGTATTTCACGGGTTATTGGCTGGACCGGCCATGGTGGTGGTAGCTATGGCCGTCTCAGTCCTGGCCCGGCCCATCCGGGATCCGCTCTGGTTCCAGTTGATCCTCAACTTGCTCGTGGTGGCCCTTGTCCTGGTTGCCCAGTGCTACCTGAACCGACGCCCTGCCGCTGAGCTGGGTCTGACCACGAGGCGCGGGTGGCTTTGGCAACTGGTGGCCGGGATGGTTCTCGGTGTGCTGGCGGTCAGTGCCCTGGTCGCCGCCCTGGCTGCCGGGGGATGGCTGGTGAGGTTGACCCTTCAATGGACCACCCGCCAAGCAGAGTCACTGGCCCCGCATCTGGCCCCCGGCCTGCTGGGCATGTTGGGCGTCGCCGTCTGCGAGGAGTTACTGTTCCGGGGCTACATGCTGGAGCGCTTCCGCCGCCTGGGGCTCCCAGTCGCGCTTCTCCTATCGGCGGCCATTTTCTCCCTGCTTCACTTCCTGAACCAGGCGCATGACCAGACCCTTCTCGGGCCGCTCAACATCGCTCTGGCTGGAGTGCTCTTCGGACTCGCCCGGCTGGCCACCGGTTCGCTCTGGCTCCCGGTGGGGTTCCACTGGACCTGGAACTGGTCCATTATCTTTCTCTATGGGCTCCCCATGTACCGGGGCGCTCCGTCCAACAGTCTGTTCACGGCCGAGGTGGCCGGCCCGTGGTGGATAACGGGTGGGGCTTATGGCCCCGAGGGGAGCCTTCTGGCCACCGCGGTATTGGCCCTTTTGATTGCCCATTATTGGCGACAAAGTCGGCAGCGGCAGCTGACCTACTGGGATGGTGTCTGGAAATGAGAGTTCGTGAGAATGCCCTGGCTCTGGTCTGCGCCGGTCTGAGTATCACCGCCGCCCTGTACCCCTCGGGTCGGCTGCTGGCCTTGGGTGGACTGGTGGCCCTGGGGATCCTGGTCAGCCCGAGCCGCAGCGGTCTGCGCAGTTTCCGCCTGGTTCTGGCTTTTATTGCTCTCTCCCTGGGGCTATTCACCGGAACCTGGGCGGTGGCCAGTCTGGCTACCATCGGCTGGCAGGTCAACACTATCTACAGCAATGCCATCCTCAAGCTCGTCTGGGCCGTCAGCCTCTTCGGCGTTCTCAGGGCGGCCGGCTGGCAAGAACCGGCCGTACCCCTCCGACCCGGTCGCACCGGCCGCTCCGAACTGCTGGCCGGAGTGGGACTGCTTCTCCTGTTTGGTCTCTGGTTCCATCTCCTCTACCAGCCACCCGGCCCCAGTCATCTGGCTGCTTACTTTACCTGGCCGACTCCCGCTCTGGTATGGATTATGGCTGTCTTTGTTGTCACCAATGGCGTGCTAGAGGAGATCATCTTCCGGCACCTGCTTTTGTCGGAACTCTTGCCCAGGCTGGGTGCCAGGGCCGCGCTCTTCTGGCAGGCTCTGCTCTTCGGAGCCTTTCATTACGGGCTGGCCTCCCGGCCGCATGGCCTTTGGGGGGTACTCGCCACTACCCTTGTCGGCCTCTACCTTGGCTGGGTGGCCCGGCGCAGCCGCGGGATCGGGTGGGCAGCCGTTTTCCACATCCTTTTGGATATCATTATCGTGCTGGGTCGCTGAGCCCGACCACGAAACCCACTGGGGGGATTAATGATGAAGAAAGACCGGCTGGTCCGCCTGCAGCGCGCCATGGCCGAGCGGCAGCTGGACGCCGTGGTGCTAGTACCCGGCCCCAACCTTTACTACTTCACCCGGCTGGCCATGCACCTCTCGGAGCGGATTACTCTGGCGGTGGTCCCGGTCAACGGTGAACCGGAGTTTGTGGCCCCGCGCCTGGAGGCCACCAGGATTCAGGTGATAACCGGGGTGACCACAGTCCACGCCTACTCTGATGAGGAGGGGCCAATGGCCGCAGTGGGGCGGGCCCTGACCGGGCGGAAGCGGTTGGGGGTTGAGTTCCGGTACATGCGGCTACTGGAGCACCAGTATGTGGCCGCCACTGTCGGGGGTCCTCTGATCGATGCCGGAGAGATCTTCGCGGCCTTGCGCATGCGCAAGAGCGCCGAGGAAATCGAGCTTATGCGAGAGGCTGCCCGCATCGTCGATGCCGGCACCGCGGCGGCTGCAGCGACCATCGCCGCCGGAGTGACCGAACTGGAGGTGGCTGACGCCATTGAGCGGGCCATGAAGGCCGAGGGAGGGCGCGGCCTGGGGATTACCGTCCTCTCGGGTCCAAAGGGGGCCCTTCCCCACGGACAGACTGGCGATCGGGTCATCGGCCAGGGCGAACTGGTAGTGGTGGATCTGGTCGGCAGCTACCAAGGGTATTACGCCGATATCACCCGCACCTTTCCGGTGGGCTCCATCTCCGGGCAGTTGCGCGAGATCTATGAGGTCTGCTATAGGGGCCAGGCGGCAGCCCGGGCCGCGGCTCGCCCGGGGATCAGCGGAGAGGCTCTGGATGAGACCGCCAGAACGGTGATACGTGACGCCGGCTTTGGGGAATACTTTACTCACCGCACCGGCCACGGACTGGGCCTCGAGGTTCACGAGGAGCCGTACATTGTCAGAGGTAACCGGGCTCTCTTGGAGCTGGGAATGGCTTTCACCATCGAGCCCGGGATCTACCTGCCGGGAGTAGGCGGAGTGCGCATTGAGGATGATGTTGTCATCACACCGGAGGGCGCTGAAACCCTCACCAGGTACCCGCGCGAGCTCCGCCCCCAGGAGGTTTAGGGGACGGAAAGAGAACAGCTTACAGTGGATGAGCTCCCCGGTGGACTCACCCTCTTTCATTACCGGACCAACCAGTTCAAGACCATCAGTATACGGGTAGTCCTTGCTACCGGGCTCGACCCTGAGCGGGCCACGGCGGTGGCCATGGTGCCAGCCGTATTAGAGCGGGGCACGGTAGGTTACCCGACCGCGAGCTCTCTAGCCCGGCGGGCCGAGGAGCTCTATGGGGCGCGCCTTTCCACCGATGTGCTGAAGGTTGGCGAGCACCAGCTGGTGCTGATGGGCATCGACATAGTCGACGAGCAGCGCCTGCCCGGAGTGGGAAGGCTGGTGGAGGAGGCGGTACAAGTCCTCACCGAGCTGATCTACCGCCCAACTACGCGCGACGGATGCTTCCTGCCTGAGTATGTGGCCGGCGAGGCCGATGTGATGGCCCGCCGCCTGGAGAGCCTAGCCAATAACAAGACCTCATATGCGCTACACCGGTGCATCGAAGAGATGTGCCGCGGTGAGGCGTACGCTACCTACCGGCTGGGTTCTCTAGACAGGCTGGCCGCTATCGAGCCGTGCGCGCTGTATCAGACCTACCAGAACCTCCTGGCCCACAGCCCTTTGCTGGTCGGTCTTGTGGGGGATCAGCCGCCCGGGCGAGTCCGGAAGCTTCTCGCGCCAATGGCAGCGATGGTGGAGCGCCAGGTTGTCCCTCTCGCTCCCACCCATCTCGGGAAGGCTCCTGATGTGGTGAAGGAGGTCGTAGAACACCAGGAAGTCAACCAGGGGAAACTGGTCATGGGCTACCGTACGGGGATAGCTCTGGGCGATCCCCGGCTGCCAGCCCTGGTTGTTTACAGCGGGATTCTGGGGGGCTTTACCCACTCTAAGCTCTTCCTGAATGTGAGGGAAAGGGCCAGTCTGGCCTATTACGCCAGCTCGTCGCTGGAGCGCCATAAAGGGTTGCTCTTCATTCAGTCAGGGATTGCTCCGGCCAACTACCAGCCGGCCCGGGAGATCATCCAGGAGCAGGTGATGGCCATGGCTGCCGGCCGGATCAGCCGGGAGGAGATGGAGTTTACCCGGGCCGGTCTCGTTAGCCGGTTGCGGCAGGCGAGCGACAGTCCGGGTGACCTGATGGGCTTCTTCTTGGAGCGGATTGCCGCCGGGTCCCGCCAGACCCTCGATGAGGCCCGGACCGAGATAATGCAGGTCACCCGTGACCAGGTGGTCGAGGTGGCCCAGAGCGTCCGGCCGGACACTGTCTACTTTCTTTCGTCCAAAGGAGGAGCTTCGTGTGAACCGTCTATACTATGAGGCCCTCAACGAGGAGATCTATTGGGCCGATCTCCCGTCCGGACTGCGGGTGCATGTCATCCCCAAGCCGGGCTTTGTCAAAAAGTATGCCACCCTTTCGGTGCGCTGTGGCTCCAATGACCTGACGTTTGTCCCGCCCGACAGCTCGGAACCGGTGGAGCTGCCGGAGGGGATTGCCCATTTTCTCGAACACAAGATGTTTGAAAAGGCAGAGGGGAACACATTTGAGAAGTACGCACGACTGGGAGCCTCCCCTAATGCCTATACCAACTATACCCAGACCTCCTACCTGTTCGCCACTACCGAGCGGTTCGAGGAATGCTTCGAGCTTCTCCTCGACTCGGTACAGGAACCCTACTTCACTGACCAGACAGTGGAGAAGGAGAAGGGCATTATCGAGCAGGAGATCCGGATGTACGATGACTCGGCCCAGTGGAAGGTACACTCCAACCTAATGCTGGCCCTCTTCCATCGCCATCCGGTGCGGCGCGACATCGCCGGGACGGTAGAGTCTATCCGCCGGATTACCGCCGATATGCTCTACCGCTGTCACCGGACCTTCTACCGCCCGGATAACATGACCATCTTCGTGGTGGGCGATGTCGACCCGGCCAGCGTGATTCAGCAGGCCGCCGAGAACCTAGAGCGCCATGCAGTTGCCCCGGCCGGCCCTATCCAGCGCCTCTACCCCGAGGAACCGCCCGGTGTATACCGGAAGGAGATCTCCCACCAGCTGGCGGTGGCCATGCCCCTGTTCAGTCTTGGGATCAAGGACCCGGACCAGCAGGCCACTGGCCAGGAACTAGTTACCAGGACGTTGGCCAGTAATATCATCCTCGATCTCTTTCTGGGGCGCGCCTCTGAGCTTTGGGCCCGGCTCTACGATAATGGTCTCATCGATGAGACCTTTTCCTTAGGGTATACCGGCGAAACGGACTTCTGCTATGCCTCGGTCAGCGGGGAGACCCGCCAGCCGGAGAGGGTGCGCGATGAGATCATCGAGGCCATGCACAACTTCAGGTGCCAGGCCTTGCGGGAAGAGGATTTCAACCGGATTAGGAACAAGGTGGTGGGTTCCTTCATGTTCGGGCTGAACAGCCTGGACTGGATCGCCAACCTGTCAGCCGCCTCTTACTTCAGGGGGGTAAGCTTCTTCGACCAGTTCGAGCTGGCTCGGGAGCTATCATTGGACCAGGTATCTGACCGGCTGGCCGTCCTCCTCAACCCGCAGAACTGCGCGCTATCCGTGGTCTACCCCAGGGAGTCTCATTGAGGGAGGGTTTCGACGTCAATGGTCGAAGTAAGAAGGTTGGAATCGGGGAACTATCCGCTCCGGCCTTTTCTTTTTGCCCCAGCATTCTCACAAGAAGGAGAAGATGCACATGAGTAAGGAGGAACTGAGGGCCAGCCCCGTCCTGCTGCCGGTTCCGGCGGCCATGATCAGTTGCGCCGATGCCCAGGGGAGGCCCAACATTATCACCCTGGCCTGGGTCGGTGTAGTTTGCTCGGAGCCGCCCATGCTCGGGATCGGGGTCCGACCCAACCGGCACTCGCACCAGATGATTGTGGAGTCCGGCGAGTTTGTTGTCAATATTCCCAGCATCAATCAGGTTAAGGAGACCGACTACTGTGGTCTTGTTTCGGGGCGTGATACAGATAAGTTTGCGGCCACCGGACTGACACCGGCTCCCGGCAAGTGGACCAAAGCCCCCATCATTGAGGAGTGCCCGGTCAATGTGGAATGTCGTCTCCGGCAGGTGGTTGAGCTGGGCAGTCATGACCTGTTCATTGGCGAAGTGGTGGGGGTGCAGGCTGATGCCGGTACCATTGGAGATAACGGTCGGCCTGATGTATCTAAGATACGCCCACTGGCCTACGCTGCCGGTGAGTACTGGTCTCTGGGGAGCGAAGTAGCCCCCCGCGGGATCGGAAAGAAATAGGCGCACATACTGGGGGAGAAACAACATGGAGGGAGTCGAGCTATCAGGCCACCGGCTTACCCTAAGCCAGCTGGCCGCCATCGCCATCGAGCGTATCCCGGTACACCTGGCAGCAGAAGCCCGGGAACGGGTGGAGCGCGGCCGCCAGCTGGTGGACAAGCTGGTTGATGAAGAACAGGTAGTCTACGGTATCACCACCGGGTTCGGCAAGTTCAGTGATGTCCCCATCAGCCGCAGCGACACCCGGCAGCTGCAGCATAATCTCATTGTCAGCCACGCCTGCGGAGTGGGTGAACCGCTCTCCGAGGCCGAGGCCCGAGCCGCTCTGGCCCTGCGTGTTAATGCCCTGGCTCAGGGTCACTCCGGGGTTCGCGTCGAGGTAATGGACCTGATGGTAGGGATGCTCAACCGGGGAGTCCACCCGGTCATCCCCGGGCAGGGGTCGCTGGGCGCCAGTGGAGATCTGGCACCTCTGGCCCATATGGTCCTGGTCATGCTGGGGCTGGGCGAGGCCTTCTACCAGGGGGAACGGATCAGCGGTGCCCAGGCCCTGAGCCGGGCGGGACTCGCCCCCATCGCTCTCGAGGCCAAGGAAGGACTGGCTCTGATCAATGGCACCCAGATCATGACGGCCATCGGGGCTCTGGCTTTCTGGCGTGTGGAGCACCTGGCCCGGGCCGCTGACTGTATTGCCTCCCTGACCGTCCAGGCTCTGCGCGGGATCCCCAAGGCCTACGATCCCCGCATTCATGCTTTGCGCCCCCACCGGGGCCAGCAGCGTATTGCTGCCAACCTGCGGATGCTCCTGGCCGGGAGCCAGGCCACCACTGAGCCTGGCCAGATCCGGGTCCAGGACCCTTATACCCTGCGATGCCTGCCACAGGTGCACGGCGCCAGCCGGGATGCCTTGGACTATGTCCGAGAGACACTGGCCACTGAGATTAACGCAGTCACCGACAACCCACTGCTGTTCCCGGAAGACGGGGAGGTAATTTCTGGCGGCAACTTCCACGGGCAGCCGGTGGCTCTGGCCATGGACCTTCTGGGGATCGCCGCTGCCGAACTGGCCAATATCTCCGAGCGGCGCATCGAGCGCCTGGTCAACCCGCAGCTGTCCGGCCTGCCAGCCTTCCTCACCCGCGAGGGGGGACTCAACTCCGGGTTTATGATAGCCCAGTACTCGGCGGCCGCCCTAGTCTCGGAGAACAAGGTGCTGGCCCACCCGGCCAGTGTGGATTCGATCCCCTCCTCGGCCAACCAGGAAGACCATGTCAGCATGGGAACTATCGCGGCCCGGCATGCCCGAGAGATTGCCGCCAATCTGGCCAGCGTCCTGGCCATTGAGCTGCTCTGCACGGCGCAGGCCATTGACCTGGGGGTGGGGGCCGAGGCCCTGTCACCGGCTACCCGCGCCGCCTATGACCTGTTGCGGCAGGCAGTCCCCACTCTGAGGGCCGATCGGGTGATCAGTGATGACATCGTTGCCGCCCGGCGGGTGATGGAGGGAGGAGAGTTTCTCCCGGCCGTGGAAGGTATCACCGGAAGACTGTAGGACCGGGCAGCGTTGGGTTGCCGAAGTCATTAGACCGCTAAACGCGAATAGACTTCAAGGAGGGATTGGTTTGGCACGCGTCATCCGCGCCCCAAGGGGCACTGAGATCTCCTGCCAGGGCTGGCAGCAAGAAGCGGCCATGCGCATGCTCATGAACAACCTCGACCCCGAGGTAGCTGAGAAGCCGGAGGAGCTCATTATCTATGGTGGTAGCGGCAAGGCGGCCCGCAACTGGGAGGCCTTTGAAGCCATAGTCGAAACCCTGAAGCGGCTGGCCAATGACGAAACACTCTTGGTCCAATCGGGCAAGCCGGTGGCGGTTTTCAGGACCCACGAGGACGCCCCCCGGGTGCTCCTGGCCAACTCACTGTTGGTACCGGCTTGGGCCACCTGGGAGCACTTCTGGGAGCTCGAGGCCAAGGGGCTGACCATGTTCGGCCAGATGACCGCCGGCAGCTGGATCTACATCGGCAGCCAGGGAATCGTCCAGGGGACCTACGAAACCCTGGCCGAAATGGCCCGCCAGGAGTTCGGCGGCAGCCTGGAGGGCAAGGTAGTACTCACCGCTGGCCTCGGCGGCATGGGCGGGGCCCAGCCACTGGCTATTACCATGAACGAGGGCATTGCCCTGGCAGTGGAGGTCGATGAATCCCGCATCGATAAGCGGCTGAAGACCGGCTACTGCGATCTGATGGTCAGGAGCTTGGAAGAAGCTCTCAAAGTCGTTGAGGAGCTGAAGGCCAGGGGCGAGGCCAAATCCATCGCCCTGTTGGGCAATGCCGCCGAGACCCATCCGGAGCTACTGCGGCGGGGTTTCATCCCCGATGTGGTTACCGACCAAACCTCGGCCCACGACCCGCTTAACGGCTATGTACCAGCTGGGCTTTCTCTGGCTGAGGCGCAGGAGCTCAGGGAACATAACCCCAAGGAGTATATCCGCCGCTCCATGGCCAGTATGGCTGACCATGTCCGAGCCATCCTGGGGATGAAGGAGCGTGGCGCAATCTGTTTTGACTATGGCAACAACCTGCGCCAGCAAGCCTATGAAGCTGGTGTCAAGAATGCCTTCGATTATCCCGGGTTCGTACCGGCCTATATCCGACCTCTCTTCTGTGAAGGCAAGGGCCCCTTCCGCTGGGCAGCGCTTTCCGGCGACCCCGAGGATATCTACCGCACCGACCGGGTCATTCTCGAAGAGTTTCCCGAGGACCAGGCACTGGCCCGCTGGATCAAGCTGGCCCAGGAGAAAATCCATTTCCAGGGACTGCCCTCCCGCATTTGCTGGCTGGGCTATGGCGACCGGGCCCGCATTGGCCTGATCTTCAACGAACTGGTGAAGAAGGGAGAGATTAGGGCGCCTATCGTCATCGGCCGTGACCATCTGGACAGCGGCTCAGTCGCTTCGCCCAACCGCGAGACTGAGGGGATGAAGGACGGTAGTGATGCCATCGCCGACTGGCCCATTCTCAATGCCCTCATCAACACAGCAGCCGGGGCTACCTGGGTATCGGTACACCACGGCGGCGGTGTCGGCATCGGGTACTCACTGCACGCTGGCATGGTCGTGGTGGCTGACGGCACCGAAGGCGCGGCCCGTCGCCTGAAGCGGGTATTGACTACAGATCCGGGTACTGGAGTTATGAGACACGCTGACGCCGGTTACGAGTTGGCCATCAAGACGGCCAGGGAGAAAGGGATCGACCTCCCCATGATCAAGTAGGGTCGAGAGGGCAGCCGGCGCAGCTCGGAAGGAGTATCTGAATGCAGATATTTAGCCTGAGAAGCCGGGCTGGGCGAACCCTTTCGGCTGTGGTGCTCATCGGTCTCTTTCCGGTTATCGGTTTCCGGGTAGAGGCCGTCGATGAGTACCGCATGAGCACCCTGGCGGCTCTGCCCTGGGGATCAGGGCCGGGGCAGGTGGGGATGCTGGCTGCCACCGGACTGGATTACGGCCCTAAAAGCCTGGCCCTGGCGGCCGATGGCCGGATCTTCTTGGCCGATACCGCCAATGACCGTATCGTCATCCTGTCGGCTGACGGGGAATGGCAGGGCAGCCTCGACCTGACTGGCGAGGTTGGCTCACTGGTGCACATCGACGACCTGGCGGTGGGCAGTGACGGCACCCTGTACTTATTGGACAATGGAACTGGCCGCTTGCTCATCTACGACCCGGCCTCTAGTTCAATGAAACGCGTGGAACTGGGAGAGGGCAGGATCCACCTGACCGGGACCCATGTCTGGTCGGGGCAGCAGGGTGAGGTTTATCTCCGAGAGATAGCACTCGATGGAGAACGCTACATCCGCCGTCTCCGGAGGCTAGATCCTAACGGTAAGGTTGAGCTGATCAGTGCCGCGGCCCTGACCGCTGACGGCTCCTATACTCCAGTGGAGGGAGCGCTTCTTTCCCAAGTGATAGCCAGCTGCGCGCTGGATGCCCAGGGCAATCTCATCTGCGAAATCTTCACCCCCGGGGCACTCCAGAGGGGGCTGATGATTTACGACTCTCGCGGGCGACCAGTGAAAGAGTTGACCTATACTGGCAGCCAGCCCATCAGGAGCTCAGCGGTGTTGGGCGCCGATGGCCGGGGAGCGGTCTACCTTAGCTTAAATAGCCAGACGGCCGATGGGCGGGTGGTGAAGCTGGATAGCCGGGGCCGGGCCGTCGCCACTCTGAGCTTCCCTTTCCAGGGGGTAGCGGCCAACATCTACGGTCGGGTGGAGGCCAGAACCGGCAGTGTATACTATCTGCAGAGCAGCCCACAGGAGTTTAGGCTGATACTGGCCGCCTGCCAGCGGCGGTGGCGTATCGTATGGCGCTTTGGGAGCTAAGCACTCCCTCTTGTTTGAGACTGAATGGGACGGACCCCCAAGGAGTGATACAGTGGATAAGATTATTGAATGTGTGCCCAACTTCAGCGAGGGAAGACGACCGGAGGTTGTCGAGGCCATTGTGGACGAGATCCGGCAGACGCCGGGAGCGATTCTCCTGGACTACCCGTCCGATGCCGACCACAACCGGACCGTGGTTACCTTTGTCGGCGGCCCCGAGGCGGTGGCCGAAGCGGCTTTCCGGGCCTGTAAGAAGGCGTCGGAACTCATTAACATGGAGGAACACCGGGGAGCACACCCCCGAATGGGGGCCACCGACGTAATCCCCTTTATCCCCATTGCCGGAACCGACATGAAAGAGTGCGCGGACATTGCCCACCGGGTGGCTAAGCGCATCGCCGAGGAACTGGGGATCCCAACCTATCTCTACGAGCAGGCCGCCCAGAGGCCCGACCGGGTAAACCTGGCTGATGTCCGGCGCGGCGAGTATGAGGGCCTGAGGGAACTGATCTCCACCCCAGAGCGACAACCTGACTACGGCCCGGCCCGGATGCATCCCACCGCCGGGGCCACGGCGGTGGGCGCCCGTATGCCGCTGGTGGCCTACAATATCAATCTGGGGACTAGCGATATGTCGATCGGTAAGAAGATCGCCAAGGCGGTCCGCGGCAGCAGCGGCGGTCTGGTCTTCGTTAAGGCTATGGCGGTCGAGCTCAAGGAGCGCCAGCAGGTACAGATCTCTATGAACCTGGTCAACTATATTGATACCCCGATCCACCGGGCTTTCGAGCTGGTCAAGTTGGAGGCTGAGCGCTACGGCGTTCCGGTGGTAGGCAGCGAGATAGTTGGCCTGGTGCCGATGAATGCCTTGATCGGCGTGGCCCGCCACTACCTGCGCCTGGAGGAGTTCAAATCCAATCAGGTTCTGGAGACCCGCATCCGCTGACTGGAGCTGAAGAGATGAAGAGGCAACCCGTAGACTTCATCCTGTCTGGTGCCGGGCAACTGGTGACCCTGGCCGGCCCCTCCCGACCGCGCACCGGCGCAGCCATGCAGGCGGTTGGCGTGATCCCCGATGGCGCCCTGGCCGCCCGGGAAGGCACGATTGTCGCCATTGGCCCGAGCCATGAGGTGGAGACCAACTGCCAGCTGGTTCCGGGCGGGACGCGGGTGGATGCCGCGGGACGCACCGTCACTCCCGGACTGGTCGACCCTCACACCCACCTCCCCTTTTATGGCTACCGGGAAGACGAGTTCGCCCTGCGGCTGGCCGGCGCCAAGTACCTTGAGATCTTGAAGGTGGGCGGCGGGATCCTTAGCACGGTTGAGAAGACCCGCCGGGCCAGTCTCAAGGAACTCATTGAGTTTAACCGCATACTCCTCGACCGGATGCTGGCGTGCGGTACCACCACCATTGAGGGGAAATCCGGGTACGGACTGGATCTGGCCACCGAACGCAAGCAACTGCAGGCTCTTGAGATCCTGAATCAGTCGCATCCGGTAGAGATTGTCGCCACTTTCCTGGGGGCCCACGCCGTCCCTCGTAACGAGGACCCGGAAACCTATGTAAACCGGGTTATCGGCATGCTGCCCGAGGTACGTGGCTTAGCCGAGTTCTGCGATGTCTTCTGCGAAGAAGGCGTCTTCTCGGTGGAACAAGCCCGTCGGGTGCTGATCGCCGCCCGAGAGCACGGATTCGGGCTGAAGATCCACGCTGATGAACTATCGCCCCTGGGTGGGGCAGAGCTCGCCGCTGAGCTGGGGGCTGTCTCGGCTGAACACTTGCTGCGGGCCTCAGAAGATGGTCTGAGGCAAATGGCGGCAGCCGGTGTAGTGGCCTGCCTGCTACCGGGGACTCCCTTCACCCTGGGGCACGACGATTATGCGCCAGCCAGGCGCATGATCGAGCTGGGTGTTACGGTGGCGCTGGCCACCGACTGCAACCCAGGGACATGCTTCACCGAATCGATGCCCATGGTCATGGCCATTGCCTGCCGCCGTATGAAGCTATCCCCGGAGGAGGCACTGACCGCGGCCACCATCAACGCGGCCCATGCCATTGGCCGCGGCGACACCATCGGCAGCCTGGAACCGGGGAAACAGGCCGATCTGGTCATCTTCGACATGCCCAACTACCGCCATCTGCCCTACCACTATGGGGTTAACCTGGTGGCGACAGTCATAAAACGGGGAAGGGTCGTCTATGACCGGACGGCCTGAGGAAGGAGGAGCGGGATGATCGAAGACAAGCACAACCTGGAACATACCGAGGAGGAGCTGGACGAAGTAGACGAGGATCTGGATGAGGACGAATTCGGAGACGACGAGTTGGAAGATGACGAGTTCGAAGACGACGAGGACGAAGGGCGGCCGGCCGAGGCTGCCGGCAGCCGCCTGGCGCGCATTCTCATTTTCTTGCTCTTTGTGGTCATGGGTTACATGACCGGCCGGGCCTGCACACCCAGTTGACGAGGAGGGGGTAACTGGTGTCTGACCATGATTTTCTCGCGCTGTCCCTGGAGGAGTTTTTGGACAGGCTGGCCTCAGGCGAGGCCACACCGGGCGGTGGTAGTGCGGCTGCACTCACCGGGGCAGTGGGTTACGCTCTAGTCAGTATGGTGGCTAGGCTATCCCTTTCGAAGAAACAATATAAGGAATACGAAACCGAGTTCCAGGCCATTCTGGACCAGGCTGAGGTCGCCCGGCAGAGATTGGGGCGGCTGGTCGACGACGATGCCCAGGCCTACGCCGGTGTGAGGCGGGGGTTTGCCCTCCCCAAAGGTACACCGGAGGAAAAGGAGATCAGGCAGCAGGCGATTCAGGAAGCCCTGAAGAGGGCGGCCGAAGTGCCATTGGAGGTAGCCCGCTTGGCTACCGGACTCTTCCCATTGGCTGAGGCGCTTATCCAGCGCGGAGCTGCTTCAGCCAGGACTGATGCCCAGGTTGCTTTTAAATCTGGGCTGGCCGCTGCTCGGGGGGCCCTGTGGAATGTTGAGGTCAACCTTGACTCCATCAAGGATTTCGACTACTGTCAAACCATGCGGTCGGTTGCCATCGACCTGGATTCCCAGGTCAGACGGGCGGCCGAACGGTTGGCGCAGCTGACGAAAGTGGAATAAAGGGGGGGGCTATTTAAGTGAAGACCGATATTCAGATCGCCCAGGAAGCCCAGATGAAACCACTGGTGGAGGTCGCCAGAGAGCTCGGCCTCACCGACGAGGATCTGGAGCTTTACGGGAAGTACAAGGGTAAGGTCTCGACTGATCTCTGGGAGCGGATCAAGGATCGCCCCGACGGTAAGCTGATTTTGGTCACCGCGATCACCCCGACCCCGGCCGGTGAGGGCAAGACCACCACCACGGTGGGCCTGGGCCAAGCCCTGGCCAAGCTAGGCAAGAAGAGCATGATTGCCCTGCGCGAGCCTTCACTGGGGCCGAGCTTCGGCGTTAAGGGCGGCGCGGCCGGCGGCGGCTATGCTCAAGTAGTGCCGATGGAAGACATCAACCTCCACTTCACTGGCGACCTTCACGCAATTACCACTGCTCATAACCTGCTGGCCGCCATGCTGGATAATCATATTTACCAGGGGAACGAGCTGGGCATCGATGTGACCAATGTAGTCTGGAAGCGGGCCATGGACCTCAACGAACGGGCCCTGCGCAAGATCATCGTCGGTTTGCAGGGACAGGGGGTGCCCCGGGAGGATGGGTTTATCATCACCGTGGCCTCGGAGATCATGGCTATCCTTTGCCTGGCTTCAGACCTGAAGGACCTGAAGGAACGTTTGGGCAAAATCATCGTCGCCTACGATGCCAAGAAGAAGCCGATTACCGCCAAGGACCTTAAAGCTGATGGGGCAATGACCCTGCTGCTCAAAGACGCGATCAAACCCAACCTGGTGCAGACTCTGGAGAACACCCCCGCCTTTGTCCATGGAGGTCCTTTCGCCAACATCGCCCATGGCTGCAACACCTTAATGGCTACCAAGTACGGGCTGAAGCTCGTTGATTACCTGGTCACCGAGGCTGGTTTCGGCGCCGATCTGGGAGCCGAAAAATTTTTCGATATCAAATGCCGGTTCGGCCAGCTCAGGCCGGCGGCCGCGGTTATTGTCGCTACTGTTCGGGCCCTCAAGATGCACGGTGGCCTACCTAAAGACAGCCTGGTCCACGAGAACCTGGAGGCCCTGGAGAAAGGGTTCACCAACCTGGAGAAGCACATTGAGAATGTGGGCAAGTTCGGTGTCCCGGCAGTAGTAGCCATCAACCGCTTCCCCACCGACACCGAAGCTGAGCTCAAGCTTTTGGCCGAGCTGTGCGAAAAGGCTGGGGCCGAGTTTGCTCTCTCCGAGGTCTGGGCTAAGGGCGGCGAAGGCGGCATCGAGCTGGCCAAGGAGGTTCTGAAGACCATCGAGAACAAACCGTCCAAATTCCGCCCGATCTATGACGCGAACTTGCCCATCAAGGAGAAGATCGAGATTATTGCCCGGGAAATTTATGGCGCCGACGGGGTGGATTACACCAAGGAGGCAGAGAGGATGATCCGGCGCTTCACCCGCCTCGGGCTGGATAAGACGCCTGTTTGCATGGCCAAGACTCAGTATTCCTTCTCCGATGATCCGAGTCTGCTCGGGCGCCCCGAGGGGTTCCGGATCACCGTCCGGGAGATTACCGCATCAGCCGGCGCTGGTTTCCTGGTGGCCATTACCGGCGAGGTCATGACCATGCCTGGCCTGCCCAAGCAGCCGGCGGCTGAGGTTATCGACATCCAGGAAGATGGGACCATTATCGGCCTCTTCTAGAGCTTCGTTCAGGCCTGCACCAGCCCTGGAACCCTCCGGGGCTGGTGTTTTCTTGACAGGTGGGAAGGGCAAGAATAGAATGGTTAACTGAAAGGCAGTGGTACTAAATCATGAGGGGTGAGCCTGTGGAGTACGCACTGACCGAAAGAGACCGTCAGCTTATAAAAGAGATAGGGGAGCTCAAGGTGGCCAGAAAGGCAGTTGTCCTGGCCCACTTGTACCAGCGTCCCGAGATCCAGGATCTCGCCGACTATGTTGGCGATTCATTTGGCCTGAGCCAGCAGGCAGCGACTAGCGATGCTGAGGTCATCCTGTTTGCCGGGGTTCACTTTATGGCTGAGAGTGCGGCCATCCTGTCTCCGGATAAGAGAGTAGTCCTGCCCGAACCGGCCGCCGGATGCCCTATGGCCGAGATGGTCTCCGTTGAGGGGCTCCTAGGGCTTAAGGCCAGGCACCCCCAGGCGGCGGTAGTGTGCTATGTCAACTCTTCTGCGGCCGTCAAGGCGGAGAGCGATATTTGCTGTACTTCAGCCAATGCGGGCAAAGTGGTAGAAGCGGTAGCGGCTGATACCGTCATCTTTGTCCCTGACCGCAACCTGGCCCATTATGTGGCCCGTACCAGCTCTAAGAAGATTATCCCCTGGGCCGGTTACTGCCCGACCCACGACCGGATCACCGCCGAACAGGTGCGGCGGCTAAAGAGCGAGCATCCAGAGGCCCTAGTCATGGTCCATCCGGAGTGCGCCCCGGAGGTCATCGACTTGGCTGATGCCGTTTTCAGCACCTCAGGGATGCTCAGTTACGCCCGGAAGCAGGCGACCCGGGAGTTCATCGTCGGTACCGAGATGGGTATCATCCATCAGCTGCGCCGCGAGAATCCGGGCAAGGAGTTTTACCTGCCGGCCGGATCGCAGCAGATCTGCCCCAACATGAAGGCGACCAACCTGGAAAAAGTGGCCAGGGCTCTCCGGGAGCTGGAGCCAGTGATTACGGTTCCCGAGGAGATCAGCCGCCGGGCCAAGCGGGCCCTCGACCGGATGCTGGAGGTAGGGCGGTAGCTGCCGCCGAACGGGGGGAGCCAATGGGACCCAGGTACCTGGTGGATTTCGACAGCCAACGGCTGGAGAAAGCCTACTACGACTATATTGTTATCGGGACCGGCATCGCCGGTCTTTATACCGCGCTCAGGGCCAAGGACCAGGGCCGGATGCTGGTCATTACCAAGCGCAAGCTCGCTGACAGCAGTACTGAATTTGCCCAGGGTGGAATAGCGGCGGCCATCGGCGATGAGGATTCTCCACGCCTGCACATGCGGGACACCCTGGCGGCCGGCGTAGGCCTCTGTCTCGCCGAGGCCGTCGAGGCACTGGTCAATGAGGGGCCGGAATGCGTCATGGAACTGGTTCGCATCGGCACCCAGTTTGACATGGCCGGCGATGACTATGCTCTGACCAAGGAAGGGGCACATTCCGAGCCCCGCGTCCTCCACGCCCGTGGTGACGCCACCGGCGAGGAGATCCGCCAGGCACTAAGCCGGCGGGTGGCGGAGGAATCTGGGATCGAGGTACATGAGGATGTCTTTCTCATTGATATCCTGGTGGCTGAGGGGCGGGCCGTGGGGGTATTGGCCTACGATGGGCCGGCCCAGCGCTATCGGGTTTACCTGGCCAAGGCCGTAGTGTTGGCTACTGGAGGCGCCGGACAGCTCTACCGCAATACCACCAACCCGCTGGTGGCCACGGGGGACGGTATTGCCGCTGCCTACCGGGCTGGCGCCGAGCTGATGGATCTCGAGTTCGTCCAGTTCCATCCCACCGCCCTCTTTCATGAGGGCAGCCCCAAGTTCCTTATCTCTGAGGCGGTTCGGGGCGAAGGGGCCCGGTTAATCAATAAAGAAGGCTGCCGCTTTATGGGCGATTATGACCCCCGGGCTGAACTGGCGCCGCGGGACGTGGTGGCCCGGGCCATTGTCGACCAGATGCGCCGGACCGGATCGCCCCATGTCTGGTTGGATGCCACCGTCATCGGCCCGCGGGTGGCCGAGCGTTTTCCGAAGATCTACCGTACCTGCCTTAACCTGGGGATTGACCTGGCCCGCCAGCCTATCCCGGTAGCTCCGGCGGCGCACTACTTCACCGGAGGGATCCGCACCGATACCTATGGTCGCACCACCCTGCCGGGCCTCTACGCCTGCGGCGAGGCCGCCTGCGCCGGGGTACACGGCGCCAACCGCCTGGCCAGCAACTCGCTTCTGGAGGGATTGGTGTTCGGCAAGCGGATTGCCGAGGCTATGGTGGAGGAGGCGAGGGGGGTTGAGGAAGAATACCTGAAAGGGTTGCGGGTGTCAGCATCCTTCCCCCGCACCGCTGCTCGCCTCGACAGCGGCGATCGGCGCCGGATCCAGGAGATCATGTGGGACCATGTCGGTCTGGTGCGCGAAGCGGGCGAACTGCAGCTGGCCGGGACCCTTCTGGGGCGGCTAGGCCAGAAGGTGGGAGGCCACCTTGATAGCGTTGAGCAGTGGGAGACTGCCAACCTGGCTATCCTCGGCCGCCTGGTGGCCCGGGCAGCGCTGGCCCGGCGAGAGAGCCGGGGTGGCCATTACCGGAGCGATTTTCCCAAGCGCGATGATGAGGGGTGGCTAATCCACCTCCTGGTCAGACAAGATCCACAAGGGGAGGCCGAGATCGTTGAATATCAGGCTGGTTGAGGAGATTGTCCGCCGAGCGTTGGACGAGGATATTGGCACCGGCGATATCACTACCGAGGCCACGGTTCCGGCCCAGCTCCGGGCCAAGGCCCAGATGATTGTTAAATCCGAGGGAGTGATAGCCGGCCTGCCGGTGGTGGAAACTGTCTTCCGGCTCATCGACTCGCAGGTGAGTGTTACCCGGCTGGTGGCTGAAGGGAGCAAAGTGGCGGCCGGGACCGCTGCGGCTCAGATCGAGGGTCCGGCCCGGGCCATCGTTACCGGTGAACGGGTAGCCCTCAACTTCCTGCAGCGGTTGTCGGGGATAGCGACCATGGCCAACCAGGCCACCGAGCAGCTTCGCTTCTACCCGACCCGGGTGGTCGGTACCAGGAAGACGACCCCCGGGCTGCGCGTGCTGGAGAAGTACGCCATCCGGGTCGGCGGGGCTGGTAACCACCGTTATGGGCTCTATGATGCGGTGTTGATCAAGGATAACCATATCCGGCTGGCCGGCGGCATTAAGGAAGCGGTGGTGGCCGCCCGCAAACTGGCTCCGTTCACTATGAAGATTGAGGTAGAGACGGAGAACCTAGATCAGGTTAAGCAGGCACTGGAGGCCGGGGCCGACGTGATTATGCTGGATAACATGGAACCCGAGGAGATGAAAAAGGCGGTTGCCCTCATTGGCAACAAGGCCCTGACCGAGGCCTCGGGCACCATCACCCTGGATAAGCTGGCCGAAGTGGCCAAGACCGGGGTTAACTTCATCTCCATGGGCGCACTGACCCACTCGGCCAGGGCGCTGGATATCAGTCTGGAGGTTGTCGAGAAGGCTGAGTATCGTTAGGATGTCTGACATAGTAGTAAGAGTGAAGCGTCTTGTGTAAGGCGGGTGAACAGTAGTCGAGCTTGTTCTTAAAACTCTTGGGATTCGGGTTATTCTGGTTGACTGGTTTTAAGGCCAGGCGCTTCTTCAGACTGCGCCTACCTTCGTACGGAGTGGCCGCCGCGCTCGTTGTCATAACCTTCCTGGGCTACTTCGCCTTGGACCCTCACTATCGACCATGGTATCGGGAGATCACGGTTCCCGTGGGAGGGCAGAGGTTGGGATTCTCTCTGGGCCTTCTCCCTCTCGGGAAGCGTCCCGGAGCATCTTTCGATTAGCGTCACGATAGTAGCCGGCCTGCGGGCCGGCTTTTTTGTGCTCAGGCACCCCAGCCCCCCCCGTCACCTTTTGGATCTCCTCCCCGGTAGGTTGTCATTATTCGACGCGCCACCGAATATCGGTTAGAGAGAAAAGGGGGATTTGGCATGGTTAAGAAGCTGGCGCTACTGGCGCTTGTTGCCGTTCTGGCGCTCTCACTCCTGCCAGGCTGCCTCTTCCGGGGCTGCCAACGGGAGACCGCTATCGGTCCCCGCGGGCCAGCCGAGCAGTATGGCGGGGTCTGGCACGGGGCTATTGGCTCCGAACCCAGCACTCTCGACCCAGCCTTCGCAGTAACCATCCTCGACTCCAGCATCACTTCACTACTGTACAACGGGTTGGTGCGCTTCGATTCTTCCGGTGCCGTAGTGGGTGATCTGGCCAAGGAATGGAAGGTCTCCTCTGATGGGCTGACCTACACCTTCTACCTGCATCAAAAGGTCAAGTTCTCTAACGGCCGGGAGCTAACGGCAGCTGATGTCAAGTATACCTTGGAGCGGCTGGCCGATCCAGCTACTGCTTCTCCTCGCAGCTGGGTGGTATCGGCGGTAACCGGTATTGAGACCAAGGGGAAGTATGAGGTCAGGATCAAGCTGAAGGAAGCGCACGCCCCGTTCTTGAGCCTCCTGGCCATGCCGGCCGGCTATATTGTGGATCGTCAGTCGGTAGGTCGGGGCGGCTTCCCGGTAGGCAGCGGACCCTTCGTCCTGACCGAAGTGGTGCCCAATGAACGCCTGGTTTTCCAGGTCAACAAAGAGTATTTCGCTGGCCGGGCTTTCCTGGACGGCATCGTATACCACATTGTCGGAGATTCGGTCGAGCAGGCTGCCATGTTTGAGGCCGGCAACCTTCACAGCATCAAAGTAAGCGGTGGATATGTTGACCGGTTCCGGGCCAACCAGCGATACAGTAGCCTCATGCTCAGCCAGCCCTCGCTGAGTGTCAACTACATCTGCCTCAACACCGCGGTGGCACCCTTCAACGATGTTCGGGTCAGGCAAGCGCTCAACTATGCCGTCGATCGCCAGTTACTGGTTGACCGCTTCTTGCCTGGCCAGGCCGTGGTGGCTAATTCGCCCATCCCGCCGGGGCTTCTGGGCGAAGTCAGCCAGGCGACTGCCTATCTCCACAACATCAACCGGGCGAAGGAACTGCTACGGGAGGCCGGCTACCCGCGGGGATTCACCGTTGACCTGATCCAGCGCTCCACTAGGAACGCAGTGACCCAGACCATCGCCGAAATGCTCGGCAAGATTGGGGTTAAGGTCCGCATCCGGACTCTGGGCAAAGACGAGTTCTTCCGGGCGGTGGGACCTAGCGGCGACTTCCAGATGGCCTACCTCAACTGGTTGGCCGACTATCCGGAAGCCTCCAACTTCCTCTGGCCCCTGTTCCATTCAGCCAATATCGGCGACGGCGGCAATCGGGCCCGGCTGACCAGCCAACCTTTGGACTCCCTCATCGAGCAGGCCTTGGCCACGGTGGATGCGGCAGCTCGGACCGAGCTGTACCGGCAGGTGGAGGCCAAGGTGATTGAGGAGGCCCCTTGGGTCTTCCTGTACCATCCGGTGGAGTGGATGGTCTACCAGCCGGAAGTGCGGGGCATGGTTCCCTTCCTTATCCCGATGGCGGATAAGATGACCGATGTCTGGTTGGCCAAAAAGACTAGTTAAAACGGGGTGACACTGTGCCGGTCCACTCGCGCCGAAAACCAGCGGCAGTCCTAATCGGGGGCTGCCTTCTTTTTCTCCTGTTGGCCGGGTTTCTGTGCCTCTACAGTGGGGCTAAGGTAGCCCCTGAGAACTTCACACTGCACCTCAACGAACTGGAAAAACGATATGCTCCTGATAAGCGGCTGGCTATCTTCGAGATCGAATATACCCTCAACCAGGGTCAGCTCCGGATCTGGGGAAAGGTTAGTGATGAGGTGGTCCGTCGGGCGGTTCTGAACCTCGGCCGCCGGGGGGCTGGTATCAGGCGCTTCAGTGAAAACATAGTAGTCTTGCCTGTGGAAGGTCCGGACGGAGTGCGACAGGCGGTCGTAGCCAGCGCGGTATTGGATGTCTGGCCATCCCCGGGGCAGACGGGCCAGCGCGACCGCATGACGCAGGCCCTGCACGGGCAATTGGTTACCCTCTTGGACCAGTCTGGCAACTGGCAGCGCGTCCGTCTTCCCGACGGCTACATTGGCTGGGTCGACCATTCGGCACTGGTCCCTTTGACTGGCCGACAGGCTGCCGAGTGGATGGGAGCCGGAATCTCCATGGTAATAAAGCCTGCCGCCCAGGTACTCTCGCTACCCCGGAGCAGTGCTCTGGTGGTCAGGGAACTGCCGTTCGGAGCTCTGGTCAAGACCGGCGCCGGCCAACAGGGATTCTTGAGAGCCAGTACGGCTCAGGGTCAGGCCGGGTGGATCGCCGCCAGCTCGTTAAAGGTGGGGCGCTCTCTCGAAGAGCTGCGCCAGAGCCGCGAGGGGTTTGGCGTCATCAGCCAGCGGGCTCTGGCTATGCAGGGTGTGCCCTACCTTTGGGGAGGCAGTAGTCCAGAGGGCTATGACTGCTCGGGCTTTATCCAGGCGATTATGGCTTCCGCCGGCGTCGCCTTGCCGCGCGATACCGACCTCCAATATGCAGTGGGAGTAGAGATTAAGAGCGCCGCTCACCTGGCCCCGGGTGATCTGGTCTTCTTTTCGACCTACCGGTCAGGGCCGTCTCACGTCGGCCTCTACCTCGGCGAGGGGCGGTTTATTCACTGCGGCGACCGGGGAGTGGCCATCAACAGCCTGATCCCCGGCACCCCCGGCTACAGTGCCTATCTGGCCAGCCGCTTCATCGGGGGACGGCGCATCCCTTGAGCCGGCCCTGCCTTTCGGGGCAGGGTTTTTGGTGGCCGTCCTGTTAACCATGAGGGCAGACTGGGGTTGACGGCGCTGGCGGCTACTGCTATAGTCGGGCATGGAGGTGTTTTTATGCGCCAGGAGATCCTGTCCCGACTGGTGGCTGCCGGCGCTGGCGGCCTCTCCGGTCAGGAGCTGGCGACCTGGTTGGGCCTCTCGAGGACCGCGGTCTGGAAGCACATTGCTGCTCTACGCGAAGAGGGATACCGCATCGAGGCCGAACCGGGGTCGGGCTACCGTCTGGTTAACGGAGATGATCTGCTCATCCCGGCCAATCTGGAGCGGCAGCGACTGCCCCGGCGGTTCGGTGCTCAGTACCACTACCATCCCAGTCTCGACAGCACCAATCTGGCTGCCCGGCGGCTGGCCATGGCCAACGCTCCCGAGGGGACGGTAGTCGCTGCCGACCAGCAACTGGCTGGCAGGGGTCGTCTGGGACGGCATTGGGTTTCCGCGGCCGGCCTTGGACTCTGGTTTTCCGTGATCGTCCGCCCCTCTGTTCCCCCGCATCAACTGGCCCTGGTGACCCTGCTTACCGCGGTGGCAGCAGCTGAAGGTATTGAGGAAGTTGCTGGCACCATTGTGGGGATCAAGTGGCCAAATGACCTGGTCATTGGTGGTCGCAAGACAGCGGGCATCCTCACCGAAGCCGGTACCGAGCTGGACCGGGTGGATTATATCGTCATCGGCATTGGGATCAACATCTTGCACCGGCCCGAGGATTTCCCACCGGAGCTCAGGGCGACAGCCACTTCGCTCGCGCAGGCCGGAGGCAACGTCCCAACACGCCCGGCATTGTTGGCCGCCATTCTGCGTTGGCTAGACCATGACTACCAGGGCTGGTTGGGCGGTGACCTGACCTGGTTGGAGCGATGGCGGTGCCGCTCGGTTACCCTGGGCCGCACGGTTACTGTGAAAGAGTCCGGTAGCCAGTATCGAGCTCTGGCCATCGATGTGGATTCTGACGGGGCACTAATAGTACAGACCGGGGACGGCGGCCGGCGACGGGTAGTTGCCGGTGAAGTCAGCCTCGGCGGATACCGGGGTGATAGTGCATGAGACGGAGAAACATAAGCCGCATTGCCTTGTTGGTAGCGGTAATGGCCGTAACAGCTCAGATCTCTTTTCCTCTTCCCTTGACCGGTGTCCCCTTTTCCCTGCAGGTACTGGGGGTCTTTCTCGCCGGTTGCCTGCTGGATCCGGCGGGCGCGGCCCTGGCTCTCGCCGCCTATCTGGCACTGGGGGTCATGGGGCTGCCGGTATTCGCTCGCTTCGGTGCCGGTCCCGGCGTGTTGGCCGGGGCCACGGGTGGCTATCTCATAGGCTTCGCTCTGGCCGCACCGGTGGTTAGCTGGCTGGCCCGGGGAGGGCGCCAATTCGGACGGAACCTCCTGGCCATGGTCCTGGTTCTGCCTCTCATCTACCTACCCGGGGTTTGGCGCTTGGCGGCCTTTTTACCGGGGGGCCTAGAAGCCGCCTGGGCCAAGGGAGTGGTGATCTTTCTTCCTCTGGACCTGATCAAAGCCGTACTGGCAGCTGCACTGGGGGCCCGCATCTCCAGGGCCCTGGCGAAAAGCGACCGATAAAGGAAATAGCTAAGTTCGGGCGAACTACTCTCTCGAGGTGAGCAGGTGTGGCCAGAGGTATTACCGATATTCATGGGATCAAGGTAGGGCATTACACTGATGAACAAGCATTGACCGGTTGTACAGTGGTACTCTGTCCCCACGGGGCAGTGGCCGGAGTAGATGTGCGCGGGGCGGCTCCGGGTACTCGGGAGACCGATTTGCTCCGACCGGGGCACCTGGTAGAGCGGGCCCACGCTATCCTCCTTGGCGGAGGCAGCGCCTTCGGCCTGGAGGCAGCCTCCGGTGTCATGGAATACCTGGAGGAGAACGGATACGGTTTCGATGTCCAGGTGGCCCGGGTTCCCATCGTGCCGGCGGCGGTCCTCTTCGACCTGACCTGCGGCGATCCTCGGGTGCGTCCCGGACGTGAAGCGGGATATCAGGCCTGCCGGGCCGCGGGCGAGGAGGTTGCCGAGGGCAATGTCGGGGCCGGTACCGGGGCCACCGTGGGCAAGCTCTTCGGCCTGGGGAGCGCCATGAAGGGTGGCTTGGGTACTGCCAGCCAGCGGTTGGATAGCGGGGTTACCGTCGGCGCTCTGGTCGCGGTAAACGCCTATGGCGACATCTTGGATGAGTCGGGACAGATCCTTGCCGGCACCAGGAACCCCATGACTGGTCAATTCATCAACACCGCCGACCTGATGCGCAAAGGCATTGATTGGGCCGATATGAGCGGCATGAATACCACCATCGGGGTGGTGGCGACCAATGCCCGGTTGGATAAGGCGGCAGTCAACAGAGTGGCGTCCATGGCCCATAATGGGTTGGCCAGGGCTATCTCGCCGGTCCACACCATGTATGATGGTGATACTATCTTCGCTCTCTCTTACGGCAATCTGTCCGGTGATGTAAGCATTATCGGCACAGTGGCGGCACAAGTTATGGCCGAAGCAGTACGCCGGGCAGTGCTGGCGGCTTGCTCGGTAGCCGGCATTCCGGCGGCACAGGATGTAAAAAAGAACCTTGCCAGGCTGGGCTGAGCACCATAAGATGATACCGGAGAAGGCTCGCATCTGAGCAGAGCGGGACCACTTCCGGGGTTACTTCCTTGCCCTCTCCCCATATTTCGTCCGGTACTCCCTGGTGAGACCGGAACGGAGGTGCTGAAAAGTGCAGATTAACCCTCGTCAGTTGGCCATCGCCGGTCTCCTCGGAGCGCTGGTAGTGGTCCTGGGGATGACTCCCATCGGTTTTGTCCCGGTTCCGGGGCCAGCCGGCCGGGCCACCACCATGCACATCCCGGTCATCCTGGCGGGCATCTTTGAAGGGCCCGTAGTCGGCGCCACCGTTGGCCTATTGTTTGGGCTCTTTAGTTATGTCCGCAATGCCATGGCACCGGCCAACCCGGTGGCGGCGATGATGTTCGCCGACCCATTGGTCACCTTCGTCCCCCGTATCCTAATAGGTGTTGTCGCCTATTATGCCTACACCTTAGTCAGAGCCAGACACGCCCGACCCCTGGTGACGGCCGCTGTGCCGGTGATCGTGGCCGATGGCCTCTACCGTGTTTTGAAGCCTCTGGCCGCTGCCCAAGGAACCACTGGGATTATCGCCCTCTTCGGCGGCCTGGCTGCCTCGCCGGTGGGCCTGTGGCTGATGATCATTTTGGTTGCCGGCGGCCTGGCCTATCTCGTCTGGCGACTGACTGGCGGTGATCGGGCTGCCCCGGGTCTAGCCGCGATTGCCGGAACCGCCGCCAATACCATCGGGGTTCTGGGCCTATCGGTTATCCGGGGTTACCTGCCGGCTGGGGCGGCCTGGGCGGTAGGGATCCTGCACGGGCTCCCAGAGATACTGGTGGCTCTGGCTTTGGTGCTCATGCTGGAACGGGCGATCAAAGGGGCCCTCAGAAACTAGAGACCACCAGCCGCTACGAGCGGCCAGGGAGGCAGACAAATGCTACTAGCCATTGATGTAGGCAACACCAATATCACTCTCGCTCTCTATCAGGGGAAAGAAATCATCGTCAGCTGGCGACTCTCCACCGACCGAAACCGGACGGCCGATGAATATGGAATCCTGTTGCACAACCTGTTTGCCAGCCATCGTTTGCACATGAACCAGGTGGAGGCAATCGTCATCGGGTCAGTGGTACCCCCGACCATGCGGTCGCTGGTAGAGATGTGCCAGCGCTATTTCCATCTGGAGGCGCTGGTAGTGGGGCCCGGAGTCCGGACGGGAATCGACATCCGCTACGAGAACCCGCGGGAAGTTGGGGCTGACCGCATTCTGAATGCCGTTGCTGGCTACGAGAAGTATGGGGGTCCGTTAATCGTCGTAGACTTCGGCACCGGGACTACCTTCGATGTGGTTTCGGCTGACGGGGCTTACATTGGCGGAGCCATCGCCCCCGGAATCGGCATTTCCACCGAAGCTCTCTTTCAGCGGGCGGCCAAACTCCCCCGCATTGAGCTGGTGCGCCCCAAGACAGTGATCGGTAAGAACACCGTTTCGGCTATGCAGGCTGGCATCATCTACGGCTTTGTCGGCCAGGTGGACGGGATCTGCCGCCGGATTAAGAAGGAGCTGGGCGGCGAGGCCCGGGTAATAGCCACCGGTGGCCTGGCTGAACTGATCGCTGCAGACTCGGAAGAGATCGATGCCGTTGACGCCATGCTGACTCTGGACGGGCTGCGCATTGTCTATGAGCGTAACCAGGGGGGGCGCTGAGATGTCCGATTACTTCTGGCAGGGAGAGCGCGTCCTGCTTCGGGCGGTGGAGCCCGAGGACTGGCAGGCCTTTTTCGACTGGAAGCGGGAGAGCTAGACTGACAGATCCTCCTACTGCATCCCGTTCCCCAAGTCTCAGGAGGCCGCTCGCGCTTGGGCCAAGACCGGGGCCGAGCGCACACCGGACAGAGACCACTTCTGCTTCGTCATCGAGAACGAGTCCGGGGAAATGGTCGGCACCATCAACACTTTCGCCTGTGACCGCCGGTCTGACACTTTCCGCTATAGTCTGGCCATACGCTCTGCCTATCGCCGACGCGGCTATGCCAGTGGAGCGATCAGACTGGTTCTCCGCTACTACTTCCAAGAACTGGGCTACCAGAAGGTCAATGCCGAGGTTTACACGTTCAAAGGCCCATCAGTTGAACTGTACCGCCGACTGGGCTTCCGGGAGGAGGGTCGACTCAGACGCGTGGTCTATACCAATGGGCGTATTATGACAGCATCATCTTCGGGATGACGGCCGAGGAGTTCGATGCCCTTGGCCCGAAGCCACCCGGCCCTGAGGATGAGACCAGACCATAGAGAGCGGGAGGAACGAGCTTGATCCTGGTGCATGTCCATAAGGTGCGGTTCCTGTCCAATGGCAGTGCCGCAGTAGTCTTCCTGAAGCCAGCCCATGATGAGCGGGTATTGCCGCTGATGGTGGGGCCGGCTGAGGCGACCGCCATTGCTATTGCTGCGCAGGAGATGGCGACGCCGAGGCCCCTGACGCACGACCTGATCATCGAGATTCTGAAGCGTCTGGAGATGAAGGTGGCCAGAGTGCTGATTGACGATCTGAAAGACGGCACTTTCTACTCGCAAATAACCTTCGAGACCAAAGGCGAACCGTGGGAGATTGATTCCCGGCCCAGTGACGCAGTGGCTCTGGCCCTGCGCAGCAGAGCACCGATCTATGTCATGGAGCATGTCTTTGAGAAGGCTGCGGTCAGCGGAGAGACCATTAGCGAGTGAGATAGGAAAACCGCCCGTCACTGTCACGGGCGGTTTCAGTTTGCTCCCACCTTACGCTTCGTGCCCCTCAGGCTTCCGAGTTATACCTTGACCTTAGCCCACTTGCCGCTGTTCCAGCGGATAACATAGATGGTTCCCCGGAAGATCCAGTCCGCCGACATAGCCAGCCAAGCCCCGAGCAAGCCCCACCCGAGATAGACCACCAAGAGATAGGCCAGTACCAGGCGAATTCCCCAGACGCTGACCATGCTCCAGAGCCAGACTGACATGGTGTCACCTGCCCCTCGCAGCGCGCCGGCCACAATAAACCCGGCCGACATGGGGATCTGGGCAAAGGCAATAATCCGCAAAGCCAGCGAACCGTAGCGGATGATATCGGGGTCATTAGTATAGATCCGCATCAGGAGGCCTGGGAAAAAGAGAAAGATGATACTCATACTGCCCATGACAATGGCCCCGAAACGCCAGGTCTCCCAGCCATAGCGCTTGGCGGCCCTGGGCCTGCCGGCCCCCAGATTCTGCCCGACCATAGTGGTAGCGGCAGCGGCAAAACCAAATGCCGGCATATAAGAGATGGATTCGGCGTTGATGGCCAGGGCATGGGCCGCATAAACCACTGTGCCCAGACTGGCCACGATCTTAACATAGAACATCTGGCCCAGACTCATGAAAAACCGCTCCAGTCCGGCTGGGATGCCGATCCTGACAATACGGGAAATCCTGGAGAGGTCGAGCTTGAGAAGCTCGCGCGGGGTGACCCGGATAGCTTTCTTGCCGCCGAACACCACTACCAGCAGGGCAATGCCACCCAACCCGCGGGCGATACTGGTGGCCAGAGCGGCACCGTTCAGTCCCATTTCGGGCAGACCCAGGCGACCGTAGATAAGACCGTAGTTCAGGACGACATTGACGACATTGAGCACCAAGTTGATCTTCATAGGAGTCATAGTGTCGCCGGCGCCCCGCAGGGCTCCGCTGAGCACCATACCGGCCAGCATGAAGACGAGCCCCGGAATGAGGTAACGGATGTAGCTGGCACCCAGGGCCACTACCTCTGGGCTGGCACCCATGAAGGCGGTGAGCGCCTCAGCCTTAGTAAAAGCGAAGATGCTCAGTGCCAGGGCCAGGATGGTCGAAATCGTTAGTGAGTTGGCGGTGGCCCGGGAGGCTCCCTCGGGTTGCTTGGCCCCGATGAAACGGGCTACCAGCGCGGTGGTTCCGACCCCGATCCCCATGAAGACCCCCATGGCGAGGAAGAGGGGCTGGAACGAGAGGCCAATAGCCGCGATATTGGCTGCGCCCAGACGGCCAACCATGGCCTGGTCGACAATCTGGGTCACAGTGCCCAGCGACTGCTCGGCGATGACCGGCCAGGCCAGGCGCCAGATCTTCTGGCGGACTATAGCGTGCTCTTCGACGAACTCTGGTTCGGGTAACTCCGGTTCTGCGATCAAGTCTTCTGCCTGCTCATTAATGTTCTTCTTGACAGATTCCATAGAGGCTCGGGCTCCTTCTAATGACAAACCTTCCGTTAGTCGAAAGCATTATACTCGCTTCGGCGCGGCGCTGGCAATTCCTTTTCGCCAAACTCTATTAAGAGCTGTTGCTTGGCTTCATCTCTTTGGGGAGGCGTGGTATAATACATGGGCAATACGGGAGGAGGCTCCGCTTTGAATGAGGAGCGCCGGAAGAAGAACATCAGACTAAACAACTGGCATGGCGCAGCTGCCGTGCTTAACGCGAACATGGTGTACCCCTTCATCGGCATTTTCGCGATCACGATGAACGCTTCTGATCTGCAGATCGCCATGCTTTCCTCACTTCCCGCTCTGGTCAGCATGGCGATTATGGTGCCAGGTGCCTGGCTCATTGACCGGCAACCGCGCAAGAAAGCGATCACCGCCTGGCTCATGCTAGGGACGCGCGCTTTCTACCTGGTGATGGCGGCAGTACCTTTTCTGCCCACCGATTTCAGGGCAGGCGCCCTGGTGACCACGGTCGCTCTGATGAACATCCCCGGCGCGGTTTCCAACGTAGCTTGGCAATCGTTCATCGCCGCGGTCATCCCCCAGGCCAGCCGCAGTTCGGCTTTTGCCACCCGCAGCCGCTTCATGTCGGTGACCGGCGTGATCACCCTGCTATTCACGGGGCGTTTACTGGATCGGATCGGTTTTCCTGTGGGTTATCAAGTCCTGTTTACCGGGGCTTTCATCATCGCTCTGGTCGAGCTTTATGCCTTCACACGTCTTGAGGAGGAAGACAAGTCGGATGTCGAGCGCTCAGCGCCACGCCTCGGTGTCTGGCAGATGCTCAGCGTGATCAGGCTGGAAGGACCATACTTGCGCTTCGCCGCCTGCTCGCTGCTATTTCATTTCGGCTGGCAGATGGCCTGGCCGCTCTTCACCCGCTACAATGTGAGCTATATGCATGCTAATAACTCGTGGATCAGTCTATTCAGCATGGTCAACACCGCTGGGTCCTTCCTCGCTTACCCGGTCTGGGCACGCCTGGCCGACCGCAAGGGCAACCGCTACATGCTCATTTTCGCGACTCTGGGTCTGGCCAGCTCACCGATTTGGTATGCCCTGTCACGCCAGCTGTGGCACATTGCGCTGGCCCAGTTCTTTGTGGGCATGTTCGTGGCCGGCGTCACGCTGATGCTCTTCAGCGCTCTGCTCGAGGTGACCCCCGAGGCCAACCGGACCTCGTTCATCGCCTACTACAATACAGCCATTAACCTTTCAGCCACCCTGGCCCCGGTGGCCGGTGTCTCGTTGCTCAGTCGTTTCGGCATTTACGGGGCACTCTATATCGCGGCGGGCATGCGCCTGCTGGGTACAGCCGCCTTCTACATCCACAGCCGCCGCGAGCGGCAGCGGTCAAGGGTCTCCTCGTCGCTGGCCGCCTGAAGAGGGGTGAGCGCGAATCAGAATCGGGAACGTAAACATCCCCAACCGCGTCTTCTCCGCGCCGATGGCTGGCATCAGTGACCTACCCTACCGCTTGCTGGCCAGTGAGTTTGGCGCGGGGCTGACCTGGACGGAGATGATCAGCGACAAGGCTCTGCTTTTTGATAACCGGCGGACGAACAAGATGGCCAGGATGGACCAGGATCGTCATCCCATTGTCGCCCAACTCCTCGGCAAGGAGACGGGGACTATGGCCCAGGCGGCGCAGATCCTGGCCGAAATGGGTGCCGAGATCATTGATATTAACATGGGCTGCCCGGCCCCCAAGGTGGTCAGGAACGGCGAGGGAGCGGCCCTCATGCGCCAGCCGGACCGGGCTGCCGAGATCCTCGCCGCAGTGGTGAGGGCGGTGGACTGCCCGGTCACGGTCAAAATGCGCAAGGGCTGGGATGAGAAGGCGGTGAACGCGGTGGAGCTGGCTCGTCTGGCGGAAGAGGCCGGCGCCGCGGCGGTGACAGTCCATGGCCGCGTGCGTGAGCAGTTCTACTCGGGCAAGGCTGACTGGGGGATCATTGCTGAGGTGAAATCGGCGGTGTCCATTCCCGTTATCGGCAATGGCGACGTGGTTGACGGGGCTTCGGCCTGGGCTCTGATGGCCGAGACTGGCTGTGACGCGATCATGATTGGTCGCGCCTCCCTGGGCAACCCCTGGGTCTTCCGGGCCGCCCGGGCTGGCTTGGCTGGTGAGGACGAACCGACAGCCCCCAGCCTCGAAGAGCGGTTTGCTGTCGCTCTGCGGCACCTGCGAGGACTCGTTGGTTATCACGGCGAACACATTGGCGTACTCCAGATGAGAAAGCACGCGGCCTGGTATGTGAAAGGATTACCCGGGGCCAGTCAGGCCCGGGCGAGGTTCAACCGGGCGGAGACCGCGGAGGAGATGGCCCGGTTACTCCGGGAATACTGGCAGGAGCTTGAGGAGAGCAGGGAGGAGGGCATCTGATGAAGCGGATCGCCATTATCGCCACCCACTGGCTATACCTGGGCTAAACGGTCGGCGGCAGTGTTTAACTCGGTGACCCCTAACTCGATAGCGACTGCTCCCTGGGAGCACGACCATTCCTCAAAGGCCAGGCAGAAGCGACGCCCCAACCCCTGGCCGCGCTGGTTGGGTCGACTAGAGCCAGGCCGATCCACCAGACATCCGGACGCGGATAGCCCCGCAGGACCTCAATGAGCCTGACCAGGCGCGACTCGGGCGAGAAGAAGCCGATGACTATCTTATTTTCTACATGGAAATCCGGGCGGAGCATCCTCAAACACCTCCAGCCCGGCTGTCCCATCCGGTGGGCCACCGCAGTTGAGCTCATAGTAGTCACTGCAAGCCCGGCAGAGGGCCTGAACGGGATCAAGATCACTGACCGGATCGAGGCGACGGGCCAGGCGCACTCACCCCCCTGAACAGCGCAGTATCCATCGGCAGCAGTTCCCTGTTTAAATAGATAAATATCGAGGTAAAACCTACATCGGTTAGCCTTGCCTGTCAAGGCCAGAAATCCTGTTGACGGATGGCTTAGCACCAAGTACTATATGAATGTACACAAGCCTGTGCACGATGGAGGACAGGGCATTGGACCTGCTGCGAATCGGGGAGAAAATGATCAGCCGAGAGAGAATTCATAAAGCCATTGACCGCATACTCGAGCTGCGGGAGCGTGGCCTTTCTCAACAGGAAGTGGCTAACAAGGTCAAGATTGACCGGACCTTTATCTCACGTCTGGAAGGTCTGGGCGAGATCCGCAAGGGTGGTCCCATTGCGGTCATCGGATTTCCCCTGGCCAACTGCGCCGAACTGGAAGAAGTCGCCCAGGAAGAGGGAGTCGACTACATACTCCTCATGAACGACGAACAGCGCTGGGGGTTTGTCACTGAACGGTCTGGTATCGAATTGTTCAATGAGGTAATGGCGATCATTGCCCGCCTGAGGGATTTCAGCACCATCATTCTGCTGGGCTCGGATAAACGGGTGCATCTCTTCGAGGCATTGCTCGATGCCGAAGTAGTCAGCATCACCCTTGGCGAATCACCGATCATCGGTGATCGGCATTTCGACCCCGAGGAATTGCGCCAGATTATACGGAGCTTCAAGAACAAGGAGGGTTAAAGCCATGAGGCGTGTTGTCAGCGTCAGCCTGGGTTCCTCAAAACGCAATCATGCTGTCGAGACCGAACTACTGGGTCAGTCATTCAACATTGAACGCATTGGCTGCGACGGCGATGTGGCTAAAGCGGTGGCACTCATCAAGAAGCTTGACGGCCAGGTAGACTGCTTTGGCATGGGTGGAACCGATATCTACTTGGTGGCCGGCAAGCGTCGGTATACTCTGCGTGCCGGACTCTCACTGGCCCGGGCGGCGGTCAAGACACCAATCGTCGATGGTTCCGGGATCAAGAACAGCCTCCAGGCTATCGCGGTCAGGGCAATGAAAGAGGCCGGCTACAACTTCGCCGGGAAGAAGGCTTTGGTGGTAGCTGCCATTGACGCTTTTGGCCTGGTGGAAGCGCTTCAAGCCGAGGGCGTTAAGGTGGTCATGGGTGACCTTATTTTCACCATTGGCGTCCCGGTACCCATCCACACCTTGGCCGGCCTGGACCGCATCGCCAGGTTGCTTGCCCCTATTATCTGCCGGCTACCCATGTCCTGGATCTATCCCACCGGTGAGGAGCAAGATAAGAAAGAGAGAAAGCCCAGTAAGTACGCGGGTTACTACGACGAGGCCGACATTATCTCCGGCGACTGGCACTACATCAAGAAACACATGCCCGAGCGGCTTCCCGGCAAGACCGTGATCACCAACACCATCACCAAAGATGATGTGGCTTTGCTGAAGGAAGCGGGGGTTGAGTGGCTGGTCACCACCACTCCCGAGCTCCAGGGACGTTCTTTCGGCACCAATGTCATTGAGGCCATTTTGGTCACTCTTATTGGCAAACCGCCCCGGGAGACCACTACCCAGGATTACCTCGATATCCTGGACCGCATGGGCTATCAGCCCCGCATCGAAAGGCTCGTTTGATGGTCTTGGCAGCTCCCTTCCCGGCATAGAGCTTAGGCTGGGGAGGGAGTTGTTTGTCCATCCAGCGCAGATGCATTGTCGTTGTGGACTGGCCCAAGGAAACCGCAGATTACCGGGGACTCTACCCCTGGGGTCCCTACCTGCCGCGTCTCTCTGACTGGGTGCTGCGGCACCTGGGACCGCGGTGGCCCCGCATCATGGGGCTTATGGATAGCGATAGCCCGGTACTCGAGAGCCGTCTGTTGGCGGTAGCCCCGGGCGAGAGCGGCCAGGAGGTCATCGCGCAGGTCCACAAGGCAGTCGACAGGTTTTCGGCAGCTGACGGCGAATCGGTTGTGTGGGCAATTGCCCTACCGGGCCAGCTTCTGGCCAGGTCGACTCCTCCCAGTGAGACCGTTGGTAGGCGGCTGGTGGTTGGGGCGGACTATCGGCTGCTGGCGGCAGGCACCGCCATCGGTCATGTCATGGACCGCCTCGGCTTCCCCCCCAGTCAGAGTTACCTGTCGGTAGAGGCCGATAGCGACCGGGCGCTCTGGTTGGCAACAGCCCTGGCCCACCGCTTTGGCGGGTTCCAACTGGTAACCGCGGCCGGGTACCGTCGCGAACGCCTACCCCGGCGCTTCCTGGCCGAGACTGGAGCCGCGGTCACGGTCGCTGATCGGCCTACCCTGCGGACAGCGACCGTCTGGATTACCGAGAATGCTTCTCCGGAACTTAGAGCGCAGGGCGCTCCCGGAGTCATCTATGACCTGGGCGGCCACCAGCCACATTTGGCCGAATGGGCTACGGCTGAGGGTTGGCTCTACCTGAATGGAACCTTGAGTTCGCTGCCCCGGTACCGCTCGCCGCACTACGGACCGCCCGATCTGGTCTCAGAATGGGAGACCGAAGCAGTCTTGCTCGCCCTGGGCGGCCGGGTAGCCGCTGGTGCCCCCAGCACGAGACTGGTGCGCCAGCGACTGGAAGACCTAGCCTACCTGGCTGCAGGTTGGCGGGCCATGGTTGTCCGTTTTCTCGGCGGCTCGCGCGTTCTGACATGGCTGGATATAGAGAAGCTAAGGAGGAGGAAATTGTGAAAGCACTGCAATTCATCGAGAGCGTCCCCCGCTGGCTGATCTCCAAGGCGCTGGGACGTTTCTTCCCCGAGATCTACACCAGCAAGGTGGCGTGTGTCGTCTACCGGGAGGTTCCTGAACCCGAGCTGCCGGGCGAGGAGTGGGTGAAGATTAAGGTGAAGTACGCCGGGATCTGCGGTAGTGATCTTAACCTGATCTTCCTGCACGATAGCCCCAGCACTTCGCCATTTGTCTCCTTTCCCTTTACCATTGGCCACGAGAATGTGGGGACCGTGGCTAAGGTGGGCAGGGAGGCAAAGGGTCTTCAGGTGGGCCAGAGGGTCATAGTCGACCCCATCCTTTCCTGCCGGACTCGGGGGGTGGCGCTCTGTGAACCGTGCCAGAAAGGGGATAACTCCCTTTGCCTGAATTTTCGCGATGGCGATATCGCCCCGGGGATGCTCATCGGGGCCTGCCGTGATACTGGCGGCAGTTTCAGCTCCTATTTCGTGGCCCACCGGTCGCAGGTCATCCCGGTTCCCGATAGAGTCAGTGACGAGGCGGCGGTACTGGTTGATGCCTTTGCTTCAGCCCTTCACCCGGTACTGCGCAACTACCCCAAGGATTCAGACAAGGTCCTGATCATCGGTGCCGGCGCCATTGGCCTCTCGGCGGTGGCCGCCCTACGGGGGCTCGGCTCCAGGGCCGAGATCGCGGTTCTGGCCAAATACCCCTTCCAGGGGAACCTCGCCCGCCAGCTTGGTGCCGATCAGGTCATCTACCGTCGGGGTGACTACTACGAAGAGGTGGCCGACTTTGCCGGGGCCCGCACTCTGCGGCCGATGATCGGCAAGAAGGTCTTCCAGGGTGGGGTCGACCTCGTCTATGAGTGCGTGGGAAGCTCCTCCAGTATCGATGATGCTCTGCGCTTTGCCGGCCCCGGTGGGACAGTGGTTCTGGTTGGCCTAGCCTCTGAAGTGAAGGTAGACTGGACTCCCATCTGGCTGAAAGAGCTGAGGATAAAGGGAGCCTTCTGTTACACCGATGAAGAGTATGAAGGGCAGAAAACCAGCACCTATCGGCTGGCGCTGCAGCTGATGGCCGAGGGCAAGGTGGATGTGGCACCACTGCTCACCCACAAGTACCCCCTTTCCGAATACCGACGGGCCATAAAGGAATTGACCGACAAAAGAAATACCGGAGCTATCAAGGCAGTATTTGCCATCGATTAGGGGCTTCCTCTTCTTGACAAGCGGGTTAAGGGTTGCCTATAATATCGGTAATAGCAACAAGCACTGCTGGCGCCGATGTGCCTGCAGTGCTTGTTACGGTAAGTGGGCGCCTGATGGGCCATATCGAAGGTCGTGCTAGAGGCGGGTTTCCCTTTTGATCTCCCTGTCGCTGAATAGCCGCAGCGACAGGAACATATATTGGAATCGTATCCCGGTCAACCGAAGGAGTGAAGCAGATGTCGGAGAAAGAGGTGATCCTCTCTCTCGAGGGCCTCCGCAAGTTCGAACAAGAGCTAGAATACCTTAAGTCTGTTAAGCGACGTGAAGTCGCCGAGCGCATTAAGCAAGCCCGAGAGTTCGGCGACATTAGCGAAAATAGTGAGTACGATGATGCCAAGAACGAACAGGCATTTATCGAAGGCCGTATCCTCACTCTGGAGAAGATCCTTCGTAATGCTAAGTTGATTGATGAAGTCGAGGTTGACCCCGACGTAGCCAATATTGGCAGCACGGTTAAGCTGGAAGATCTCGAAACAGGCGAAATCGAAGAGTATACTCTGGTCTCTACTTCGGAGGCCAATCCCGCTGAGAACCGTATCTCCGATGAGTCACCGGTGGGCAAAGGCCTGATGGGGCAGCGAGTAGGCCAGATAGTTGAAGTGAAGGTTCCAGCCGGTACCATCAAGTACAAGGTCTTGGCGATCGTAAGGTAGATCGCCAATCCTTTTTTGGAGGCCAGTAGTATATGACCGACCACCCAGAACACAGCCAGCCAACCGAAGAGGAACTCCATGCACTGCTGAAGGTCCGTCGCGAGAAGCTGGACAAGCTGACGGCAGCCGGTGTCAAGCCCTTTGGTGAGCGCTTCGCGGTCTCGCACCACGCGGCCGATGTAGTGAACCAGTTCGAAGGGCTCGAGGTGAAAGAGGGAGTTGAGCCACGGATTCTGGCTCTGGCCGGCCGCATTATGTCCATACGCGGCCATGGTAAGGCGAGCTTCGCCCATATCCAGGACATTACGGGGCAGATCCAGCTCTATATCAAGCAGGATATCGTCGGCGAAAGGGCTTACGGTGTTTTCGGGCTGCTGGATGTGGGCGACATCATCGGGGTTAGGGGTGTAGCTTTCCGTACCAGACGCGGCGAGATCAGCATTGAGGTGCGCGAGCTGACTGTCTTGTCCAAATCGCTGCGGCCACTGCCCGAGAAGTGGCATGGCCTTAGGGATGTCGACCTGCGCTACCGCAACCGCCATCTGGACCTGGTCACCAACCGGGAGGTTCTCGATACCTTCCTCAAGCGCTCGCAGATTCTGCGGGAGATGCGCAACTGGCTGGATGAGCGCGGTTTCCTCGAGGTAGAGACCCCGACCATGCATATCACGGCCGGCGGTGCGGCAGCCAGGCCCTTTGTTACCTTCCATAACGCCCTGGAGATGAAGCTCTACCTGCGCATTGCCACCGAGCTACACTTGAAGCGATTGATTGTCGGCGGTCTGGAGAAGGTCTATGAGATCGGGCGCATATTCCGCAACGAGGGCGTCTCCACAAAGCATAACCCCGAGTTCACCAGTATCGAGCTGTACTGGGCCTATGCCGATTACGAGGATATAATGAAGCTCACCGAAGAGCTGGTGGCCCATCTGGCTCGCAAAGTCTGCGGCTCTACCATCATCCAGTACCAGGGGCAGACCGTTGACCTGACTCCGCCCTGGCCCCGCATCCGGCTGCTCGACGCCATCAAAGAGCGGTCGGGGGTGGATATAGCGGCGGCCAAGGATGACGCTGAGGCTCGCCGGCTGGCTGAATCGGTGGGGGTGAAGGTGGCCCCGGATATCACCAAGGCCAAGGTAATCGATGCCCTGCTGGAAGTGTTCGTAGAGAAGCCGGCAGTTAACCCGTTTTTTGCCATTGACTACCCGGTGGAAGTTTCTCCCCTAGCCAAGCGCCGGGAGGATGACCCGAGCCTGACTTATCGCTTTGAAGGGTTTGTGGCTGGGCGCGAGCTCTGCAATGCTTTCAGCGAGCTCAATGACCCCATCGACCAGCGCAGCCGATTCCTGCAACAGACGGCAGAGCGGGCCAAGGGCGATGATGAGGCCCATGAGATGGATGAGGAGTTTATCGAGGCCCTCGAGTATGGGATGCCGCCCACCGGCGGCTTGGGCATCGGTATCGACCGCCTGGTCATGCTGCTCACCGATTCGCCATCTATCCGTGATGTGATCCTCTTCCCAACTATGCGGCCGAGAAGTTAACTGGATACGAAGGCACAAGGCGCCCCGCCGGTCGGTGGGGCATTTGGCATCGGTTAGATGATGGCCCGGCCAGAGAGACAACCCCTCTCGCCGGGCTCTTTTTGTGGTACACTAGACCCAGTTACGGAGAAGATGGCAGCCGAAAGGAGTGCACTATGGAGAAGGAGCGCAAGGGTCAGCAGGGCAAGAAGAGGACAGCACCGCGGCCGGGACGTTCTAAGCCGCGCCGAAAAATGGCTGATTCGGTAGCCGGTCAAAAGAGAACTCACGGCCGGAAAGGGGCGGCGCCGGGCAGGCCCGCGACCGGCCAGAAGAGGTTGCCCGACCAGACCCACTGGGGTAACGTGGCTGACTGGTATGACGGCCTGGCAGGTGACAAGGGAAGCGAGTACCACCAGCGGGTAGTTATCCCCGGAGTCCTGCGCCTGCTGGGTCTTACCGGGCGAGGGGCAGCTGCGCGGGCTGGCGAGATGCGAGTGCTTGACCTAGCTTGTGGTCAGGGGGTGCTCTGCCGCCGCCTGGCCGCGGAGGGTTGCCAAGTCACCGGGATAGATGCTGCTACGGCCCTCATCGAGGCCGCCCGCCGCCGTAATGAGGAGGACCGTCTGCCCATTGACTACCTCGTGGCCGACGTCACCGAGCTGGTTGAGGAGGGGGGCAGACTGACTGGCCCGCTGCGGCCCGAAAGCTATGACGCGGTTACGATCATCCTATCCATCCAGAACATTACGCCTCTGTCTCCGGTCTGGCAAGCTGCCAGAGCCTTGCTGAAACCCGGCGGGGCGCTGGTTTTGGTAATGATGCATCCGTGCTTTAGGGTGCCGAAGCAGTCCGGTTGGCACTGGGATGAGACCACCGGGAGTCAGTTGCGGGTGGTTGGCCAGTATCTGACGAGCGACCAGATGGAGATTGTTATCCACCCGGGCCTTGCTGCCCATGGGAAAGATGATCGCTCGACCACCCACTTCCACCGACCGCTGCAGGCATATGTAAACACGCTGGGGAATGCTGGTCTCTACCTCGACCATATCGAGGAATGGGCTAGTCACAAGACCGATCAGCCCGGCCCCAAGAAAGAGGCGATCGACCGGGCCCGCAAGGAGATCCCCCTGTTCCTGGGGATGCGGGCACGCAAAGTATGATGGTCATAGGTACTTGCCGCTGAGGTATAGGGGGTCTAGCCCACCTCTGATCAGGCGTTACTCTCCCGAATCGCCTTTAACCTCTTCATATTCTCGGCGTCTGCCTCGGTATTCACGTCCGGTGTCTCCAAAATAAAGGCGACATGGCTAAGCCGAGGCTCGGAAATGATCGCCGTGAACCCATCCCAGCCGATGTTCCCCTGGCCGAGATTCTGATGGCGGTCAACCTTGCTGCCGAGCTCTACATCGGTGTCATTGCCATGGATCACCCGAAGCCGCCCGAGTCCAATTTGGGCGTCGATCAGGTCCACTACACTGCCCACCGCCTCGGCCGAGCGTAGATCATAGCCGGCGCCGTACGCGTGGGCCGTGTCAAAACAGAGCCCCAGCCATTGCTCGCTATCCGGCATGGCTTTAAGCAGCAGTCCGATCTCTTCCAGGCTCGTACCGACCGCGTTGCCCGCGCCCGCTGAGTTCTCCAGGAGCAACATCACACCGTCTGGCCATTCTTTCTGCAGACGCTGTAGACCAGCGATAGTCCGAGCATGGCCCTCCTCAATGCCACTACCTCCGTGGGAGCCAATGTGTGTGACTACATATGGGGTGCCATAGGCGGCGGCTCGCGCCAGAGTATCTTTGAGGAGCAGGATCGACTTCTCGTAGAACTCTTCCTTGGCTGAAGCCAGGTTGATGAGGTAGGCGGTATGGAAGACCAGGGGACCAATATCGTACTCTTTCATCAATAGCTGTGCCAGGCGAGCATCCTCCAGGTCCAGCTTGGCCGGTTTCCAGCCGGTGGGGTTGCCGGCGAACCACTGCAGACATTCACAGCCAACCTGTCTCAAGCGCTCCAAGGATCTTTTTGAACTGCCCCACCGGGCCGAGTGAATCCCAAAACGCATCTTTGCCGGCCTCCCTGCCAGTTTCCTTGATTATATTGGCGAGCAAGAACGCTTCGGCGAACTCCATTTAAACTAGACAACGATTCGCCTTTTGACATGATGTTACCTACCGAGTATCATAGCCGCTGCACCGCCAAAGTAGAAACTTGTCGATTTTACGGCGGAGCCGCATTTTGTCAGTTGCGAAGGCAACAGAACCTGTGGTATAGTGTGTAATGTGTCACGGCGGCAGGCGGTTACCGGAGCCAGAGAGCCCAATGGCAAACTGGTCTGGAGCCAAGTGGTCCTTGACCGAAAGCCGCAAAATGTGATATGCTATAGGTCCGAGGTTAAGTTGATCCTTGAAAACTGAACAGTGTGCAGAAGCGACGGATGGTAAGAGTAGCTTCTGTCAAGACCTTGAGAGAAGCGCCAATCTATTTAGAGCCAATCGCTCTGAGTGGAAGACTGGAGGCTTAGGC
>JBFLWA010000007.1:0-106231 GCA_040758135.1 Bacillota bacterium
AGACGAGATGCTGAGCCTTCCCGAGGGGCAGCGAGTCGCTCGTGGTCTTGGCGCACTGGTGACCATGCTGGGGGTCCAGGGACCATTTCTAAGGCTTGGGGAGCGGGTGAGAGGGATGACGAGGCTGCCCGTGATGAGCCAGATGGGAAACGCTAGGTGCCGGTGTTGTTCGTAGAAGCAGATGCCTGGTCGCCTCCATGCAGCAAGAGAGAAGTCCCAACCGGGAGATCAAGATGGTTATGAGCCACGAGGGGCGGAGTCCCCGACACCCGGCCAGCGATGAATACGAGCTACTCCAGCGTAACTACCATGTGACACTGGACGGAAAGGACTTCTGGGAAGAGGCGAGCAGGAAGCTCTACAGCATCTACGGCATCGATGAGAAGACCTGGGCAGTGATTAACGGTGACCGGGCTGGTTGGATTCGTGAGGGAGTGAAGTACTTTCCCCGGGCGATCTACCAGATAGAGCGGTATCACCTGAAGCGAGATCTGAGGAATCTCCTGAGAGGTACACCGCAGTTAAGGAGAGCCCTTAAAGCATTGGAGGACAATCAGGCGGAAGAGCTGTTGGCGGCACTGGCGGTGGCCGCGAAGGAATGCCCGGACGAGAAGCGGCAGGCCGCCATCCGTGCGTTGAAGGAAGACCTTATGACAATGCCTGAAGCCTGCCGGGACTACCGTGTTCGTCTGCAAGAGATGGGCATCTCGGCTGAAGGGATGAGAGGGTTGGGAGCAGCTGAGTCGAACATGGACCGGTTCGCCAACCGGGTTAAGAAGCGAGGTCAAAGCTGGGGCAGACGAGGACTGCAGGCGATCGTCCAGAGTCTGGCCAGGCAGTTTGAAGGGCGGCTGGAACAGGCCAGCGAGGAGCTTAACCAGACTACACTGGAGAAGGTGGAGAAGCGGCTGAGAGCGGGAGCTGGTCACGTTGCCAGAGAGAGCGCCGAAGCATTCCAGTTCAAACAGGCACATCCACTGATTCGCTCGGCCGGTACCACGGCCTCGGGCGGCCTGTCGCGGCTAATTAGAAAGCTCAGTTTGCCAGCCTGAGAAACAGTTTTTCAAGAACGCTCACTTCGGGAATCCGCTTTATTACTCAAGTCTGCTTGACAGACACGCTTGGCGCGAGAGGAATACCGGGACTTAGGACATCGTGGTATACTGGAAACAGTCCTTTTGTGTGAGGAGGTTGGACATGCCCCAATATCAGTTCGAAGAAGAGAGTCCGGTTCTGAAGTCGCCCAGCTTCGTGGCACCGGGTGCCCAGATCATCGGGCGGGTCACCGCCGAGCACGAGGTCAGTTTCTGGTATAACTGCACCGTGCGCGGCGACCTCAACTCCATTGCCATCGGCGCCCAGACCAACGTTCAGGACTCAGCGATCCTGCATGTGACCGACGAAGCTGGACTGACCATTGGCAGCCAGGTAACTATCGGCCACGGTGCTATTCTGCATGCCTGCAGCATAGGCTCCCGGGTCCTAATCGGCATGGGGGCAATCGTGCTGGACGGAGCAGTCGTCGAGGACGAGTGCATTATCGGTGCCGGTGCGCTGATCCCACCGGGTAAGCGGATTCCCGCCGGCAGTCTCGTCCTGGGCAGCCCCGGACAGGTTACCCGGGAGCTGACAGCAGACGAGAGGGCCAGCCTGGCCCGGCACGCCGAGCGCTACTCCGGTCTGGCTTTCAGGAACTACCTGGGCCAGCTGCACGAGGTCTGAACTAAGCTACGTGCAGTCAGAAGAAACTGCGGACGCGGCTGCATGAGCTGCGGGCTCTTGGACTGGCCGAGCGGGACTGCTGGTAGATGGCCATGTCAAGCCGGGGATACTGGCCGCATGTCCTGTGGTGTGGGAGGACGGCGGGGCAAACCCGCCTCCTACCCGATTCACCATATATGCTCCGATCAGTCGGTCTTCAGCCCGGCCAAGACTGTCGCACACTGCGGACAGACTCCCGGATAGGCCGGATCGGCCCCGATCTCCTCCCGGTAGTTCCAGCAGCGCTCGCACTTGGCCCGACCGGAACGGCTGATCGCCACCATGAGTCCGGGAATTTCCTCGCTGGCATACCCTTCATCCAGCTTATCCGCTAGCTCTACCCGGGAAACGATGAAGAGAGTGGCCAGCTCGGAACCGAACTCCCTGAGCAGCCTGGCGGTCTCGCCCGCGGCGGCCAGAACTACCTCGGCCTCTAGCGAGTTGCCGATCTCCTTCCTGGCTCTGGCCAGCTCCAGTGCCTTCTGGACCTCACGCCGAACCTCCCAAAGGGCATCATAGCGATCGGCCATAGCCTCATCCAGATACTCCTGACGTACCGTTGGCCAGTCAGCCAGTTGGACTGTCTCCGGATCCCCCTCCAGCCGGGGCAGGTACGACCAGACCTCTTCAGCGGTATGGGTGAGCACTGGAGCTATCAAGGCCACTAGAGTTCGTGCCAGCTGGTATAGGACAGTCTGAGCCGACCGCCGCTCCGGGCTGGCTGGCGCCGAGGCATAGAGACGGTCTTTGAGAATATCAAGATAGATGGCGCTCAGGTCAATAACGCAGAAATTGTGAAGTGCGTGGTATAGCTGGTGAAACTCGTAGGTTTCGTAGGCCCGGGTTACCCGCTCCACCAGTAGCTGGGCACGATGGAGCACCCAGCGGTCCAACGGCAGCAGCTCACCATAGGCCAGTCCGTCGCTTCCTGGCTCGAAATCATAGAGATTGCCCAGGAGGAAGCGGAGGGTGTTGCGGATCTTCCGGTAGACCTCGGCCAGCTGGACCAAGATCTCGCGGGAAACCCGGATATCATCCTTGTAATCGGAGGAGGCCACCCAGAGCCGCAGGATGTCGGCGCCGTACTGTTCTATCACCTGAGTGGGGTAGATGACATTCCCCAGTGACTTAGACATCTTCCGGCCGTCGCCGTCCACCACGAAACCATGGGTTAGCACCTGACGGTACGGTGGCTCGCCCCGGGTGGCCACCGAGGTCAGGAGTGATGACTGGAACCAGCCCCGGTGCTGGTCGCTTCCCTCCAGGTAGAGGTCGGCTGGCCAGGACAGCTCAGATCGGGCGCCCAGGACAGCAGCGTGAGTCGACCCTGAGTCAAACCAGACATCCATAATATCGGTCTCCTGGCGGAAGCGGCGGCTGCCGCAAGCACAGGTAATCTCCTCAGGCAGGATCTCCTCGGCACTCAGCTGGTACCAGGCGTTAGAGCCCTGCGCGGCGAACAGGTCGGCCACGGCGTTTATCGATTCCTCAGTGATGAGTTCACGGCCGCACTCCCGGCAGTAGAAGACGGGGATCGGTACCCCCCAGACCCGCTGCCGCGAGATGCACCAGTCGTGCCGGTCAGCCACCATATTGGTGATCCGGGTCTGGCCCCAGGCGGGGATCCACTTCACCTGCCCGATGGCCTCCAGCGCTACCCGGCGAAAATCCTCCACAGAAGCGAACCACTGCTCGGTGGCCCGGAAGATGACCGGGCTCTTGCAGCGCCAGCAATGGGCATATTGGTGGTTGATGAAGCCCAGGTAAAGCAGGGCTTCCGCCTCCTGCAGCGCTTCGGTTATCGCCTTATTGGCCTTATCGTAGTACAGCCCGGCAAAAGGACCGGCTGCGGCTGTGAAATGGCCGGTATCATCAATGGGATTGAGGGTCTCCAGCCCGTACCGGCGCCCCACTTCGAAGTCCTCCTGACCGTGGCCTGGTGCGGTATGCACACAGCCGGTCCCCTGTTCCAGAGTAACGTGGTCACTCATCACCAGCGGGGAGACACGCTGGTAAAGGGGATGGCGGTAGGTGACCCCCTCCAGTTGTCGTCCGGTGCCCCTGAACAACTCAGTTCCAGGCGCCAGTTCCATCTCGGCCAGGGCGGTCTCGACCCGGCCAACCGCCAGCAACAGTCGGCCGACCTCGGTCTCCAGGACCACATACTCCAGATCAGGGTTAAGGGCGATGGCCAGGTTCGCCGGGAGGGTCCACGGAGTAGTCGTCCAGATAACGATGGAGGTACCCTCCGGAAGCCCCGGACTGTCCACCACGGGGAACTTAACATAGATGGAGGGTGATCGTTTCTCACCGTATTCGACTTCAGCCTCGGCCAGCGCGGTCTGGCAGTCGGTGCACCAGTACACCGGCTTCAGGCCCTTGTAGATGTAACCCCGCCGGGCCATTTCGCCGAAGACCCGGACCTGCGCGGCCTCGAACTGGGGGTCAAAGGTAAGATAGGGGTTGTCCCAGTCACCGCGGACCCCCAGCCTCTTGAACTGCTCCCGCTGGATGTCGATGTACTTCCGGGCGTAATCCGCGCAGCGCTCCCGGAGTTCGACGGGGCTGACCTCCTCGCGACGCATCTTGCCCTCTTTGAGCGTCCGAAGTTCAATGGGCAGCCCGTGAGTGTCCCAGCCCGGGACATATGGGCTATCATAGCCCCGCATGGTGGCGAATTTAACCACGATATCCTTGAGGATCTTGTTCAGGGCTGTCCCAATATGGATATCACCATTAGCGTACGGCGGCCCGTCGTGCAGGATGAACTTGGGACGACCAGCCCGCTCCCGGGCCACCAGTTCGTACAGGTTTTGCTCGTCCCACTGTTGCTGGATGACCGGCTCCCGCTGGGGAAGGTTGGCCTTCATCGGAAACTCGGTCTTGGGCAGGTTTAGGGTCGCGCGATAATCCATGGTCTCCCTCCATCTCTGGTACTACAGGCATTTTACTACAGCCACCGTGGCCTGTCCAATGGACAACAAAAAAGGGGCCTGACGGCCCCGGGCTTGTGTTGTAAGGCTTTAGTTATCGTCTTCCTCCAAGGCCGCAGCGACTTTACTCTCGCGGGCCGGACGGTCGTTACCTTCACTGAAGATCTCCAACTGGGCCTGCAGGAAGCCGCGCATCTTGGCCCGGAAGTATTCAAGCTGCTTCTGAAGGCTCTCGTACTCTTCGCGGACCCGCCTGACCTGGGCTTGCTCATCGGCCAACAACCGGTCTGCCTTGGCTTTTGCCTCACGAACCAGTAGGTCAGCCTCTTTCTCGGCATTAGCCCTCACCTCATCAGCCGCCCTCTGCGCCACAATGAGGGTGTTGTTGAGGGTCTCCTCAATATTCTGGTAGTGGTCGATCTCCCGGTTGACCCTAGCCAGCTCTTCCTTCAGGGCGTTGTTCTCCATGATGAGAGACTCGAACTCCCGAACTACCTGATCGAGAAACTCGTCAACCTCTTCCTCGTTGTAGCCACGGAACGCGCGCCCGAACTCTTTATTGTGAATATCCAACGGTGTCAATGGCAAGGCTGGCACCTCCGTAAATCGTACTGTTCTGACTTCTTTCGACAGGCACCCGCCTTATCCTCCTAACAGGATACCCCTAACCAGCCTGACCAGGAGGGTAACAAAGAAGATCGCCAGCACTGGCGACATATCCAGCCCCCAGAGGGCAGGAATCGTCCGCCGGATAGGGGCGAGCATTGGCTCAGTTACTCGCTTAACGAAGACCACAGGAGGCAGGTCACTGGCCTCGGTGGCCGGGAACCAGGAGAGGATGGCTCTCAAGAGCAACATAAGGTTGACAGCTGAACCCAGGACATTGACGATAGCCAGAATTGATTGCATGGTGGCACCTCCCTATCGGCTCCAGGGCAGAGACTCGTCTTCCCTGCCGATCATCCGGGCACTGGCATCTACATCCACGTTGTTCGGGGCAAACAGAAAGACCCCGTTGGACACCTTCTGGGTTACCCCGCTCAGGGCAAAGGTAGTCCCGCTGAGGAAATCGATGATCCGCCTAGCCACTTCCCGGTCGGCCAGCTCCAGGTTGACCAGCACCGGACGCTTCTGCTTAAGGTGCTCAGCGATACCGGAAACTTCCTCGAAGGAGGTTGGCTCGGCCACCACCACCTTGACCGGGCGCTGGGGCGAGGGGAGACTGACCACACTGCCGCGTTTCTTGCGTTCCCAGAGCGTCTCCCGCTCATCTTCAACTTCCTCAACAGTCTCAGAGACAACCTCTTCGCGGAACTCCTCTTCCGTCTCTTCCTCCTCAATACCGATGAGATTGAGGAATCTCTCGTATAGGCTCTTACCCATTCCCCATACCCCCTGTCTCTTGGCTCCGCCCGAATAAGGCGGTTCCGATCCGGACCATGGTAGCCCCTTCTTCTACCGCGATTTCGAAGTCATTGGACATCCCCATCGACAGCTCAGGCAGCTCCAGATTGCCGATGGCCAGGGCCCGAAGCTCTTCGGCCAGGAGTCTCAGTCCCCGGAAGACCGGGCGGACGGCATCTGCCCGCTCCGCCAAGGGAGCCATGGTCATAAGACCCCGGACCCTAACCCACCTCAGGCCAGACACCTGCCGCAAGAAGCCGGCAACCTCCTCCGGAGCGAGACCGGCCTTGGACTCCTCGCCGGAGATATTGACCTGGACCAGAGCATCCACCAGCCGGCAATAGGCCTCCCCCAGACGCTCCAACTCGGCCGCCAGCGACCACCTATCCAGGGAGTGGATGAGCGCCCCAGCCGGGACTACATACTTGGCTTTGTTAGACTGCAGGTGGCCGATGAAGTGCCAGCTGACCCGGGAACCGATTGTCTTGGCCTTCTCCCGGAATTCCTGGGCCCGGTTTTCGCCAAAATCAGTGATGCCGGCGGCCAGTGCCGCCTCGATTTCCACCACCGACCGCGTTTTGCTGACCGCCACCAGACGCACACTCCCCGGGTCTCTCCCAGCCCGTCGGGCAGCACTCTCAATCCGATGGGTCACCTGTGCCAGGTTTTCGCTAATTGGGGGCATTCTCCTGCCTCACCTGCCTACCTAATTCGGATCCCATCGCGACCAACCAACCACGGGTTGGTGATCACCTGGTCGCCAGCGGCGATCCCCTCCACCACCACGGCATCGGCATTGCCGCCGACCACGGTCACCGGGGCAAAAAGGGTCTTCCCCTTAGCTACGAGGTAGACACCGGTATGGCCCTGTCGCTCACAGAGCGCTCTCCGGGGTATCACCAGCCCCCGGTAGGTCGCCTGAACCACCGCCGCCTCCCATGGCCCACGCTCTAGGAACTTAGCTGTATACTCGCGAGTCTTTACCCGTACCACCTGGTACCCATTGCGCTCAACGGGACCTACTTCATCGACCCATCCGGTTACTGCTGCACCGGCTTCGGCCCAGGTTAGCTTGACTGTGGCCCCAAGCACGAATTCCTGGAGTAACCGGTCGGCATTAGCCACCAACACCAGGTCGACGGTGGAAGTGTCATACAGTTTGAATACTCTCTGTCCCGCTTCCACCCGGGCTCCGTCGCTGAGACTGAATGGGCGCGGTCTGAGACCCAGCAGGGCCTTGCTGCCCATGGCGATAACCGCCTCTGGCCGCAGTGTCTCCTCCAGCCCGTCGAACCGATAGCTGACTACCCCCGGGCGCCCCGCCAGAAGCTGCAGCGCCGACCGGCTCACCGCTTGCTGGGCTACCTGTTCGGCGGCAATCAGCTTCTGTTCCCGTTCCTGCAAGGCATTGGCCTGCTCCTCCAGGCGCACCTTATCGGTGGTCAGACTAACGATGGTCTTTTGAAGAGAGAGAGCCTTGCTCTGCTCACCGGCCCGGATGGCCTGTGTCAATTCGCTCATCTTCTGCTGGATCTGGCGGTCGAGGGCGCTGATCTCCCCTCTCAAACGCTCCACCTCTCCGCTGTTATCGCGACGGAAGGCGGCCAGTTCGGCCTGAGTTCGCTTGAGCTCGTCCAGCAGCTGCCCCTGGGCATCGGGGTTGATGATCTCAGCCACTACCTCACCGGCCCGGACCCGACTCCCCTCGGGCACCAGCAAACGGACAATCCCGTCAATGGGCGTGATCGTGGTGTCGCGCTCCGGGACGAAACCAGGCAGGGGCCAGGTATCGACCCGGACGGTTACTTGAACGGCACCGCTCTCCACGGTTGCCGTGCGCGCGAAGGTGGTAACCACCGCCGCCCGCCCCCAGACCAGCAGCTGCCAGACCGCGACAGCCAGGGCGACCAGCAGCACGAGGCGACGAGGGTTGAAGCGCCTCGCCCGGCGCTTTTGGTTGTTCTTGCTCTTGCGGCGTCCCTTGGCCAACCGGCTTCTCCTCCTTGAGGGTTAGACCAATCCCATTATATCAGGTTACAGAAGACAGAGGGCGGCCAACTGACGACCGGTATGGCCGGCCTCGGCCCGGTGCGAGTAGAAAAGATCCAGGTGGCTGGCGGTGGATAGTCCGGTCACCGCGATGGCCTCGGCGTGCAGACCGGCATCCAGCAGTTGGCGACGGTTAGCTTCCCACAGATCACAGTGCCATTGCCCTTCTCCCGCCGGTTCCAGCACGGCCCCAGCCCAGGTATACCTCAGTGATAGCGCGTCAAACACCTTCTGGTCGACCCGATAGTCGGCGGGGCCAATGGAGGGGCCGATGAGCGCCAGAAGTTCGGCCGGCGTACTTCCGAGGTGGGTGGCAAGGGCCATCACCGTCATCCCGGCGATCCCCGCCACCGTACCCCGCCATCCGGCATGGATCATGGCAATGGCCCGACGCACCGGGTCATACAGGTAGACTGGAACGCAATCGGCGGTGTGGACCCCGAGGACCAGCCCTGGTTGATGGCCAATCAAAGCATCACTAGCCGGTAGCGCGCTCTTCATATCCCAGGCCCCGGCTCCGCGCTGGGATTGGCCAACGACCCGGACCGCGCAGCCATGAACCTGCTCTCCCAGAACCCAGCTGGCCAGGGGCATCTCGGTAGCAGTGGCGAGCCGCCGTCGGTTCTCGGCCACTGCCGCGGGGTCATCTCCCACATGGAAACCAATGTTCAGTTGGCTGTAGGGGCCCTCACTGACCCCGCCGCGGCGGGTAGAGTAAATGGCCCGTGCTCCCCGGACCTCCCATTCTGGGAGGTCGAAGAAGGTTACCCCACCCTCAGTTCTCAGTCTCATGGTCACCCTGATTCTCCTTTCGGTGCCAGCGGTGGCGAGATAGAATGGTGCTAACGCTGGTGCCGGTGGCCGCCAGCCGGCAGTCCCAGCAGACTGCCCTGGCCGGGAAGGCTCGCAGACTCCCCAGGTAGAGGCCCTTCAGGACTCCCGCCAATTCCTTGACCTGCACCGGGCAGCCGGGGACCCCATCAGAGCCGTCGACCCCATGGACCGGCAGGCACAGGTGCCTACGGCAATGGCCCGCTCGAGGCCTGTGGCCGGGGGACCATCCCCGGTGACCAGCCCGTAACGCCGCCCGAATCGTATCTCAGCCAGTCTCCGGTATGGTCGGACAGGGAGAGGAGCGCCTCTTGACAGCCCCGGCAGTCACCGCGCGGCAGAGAAGCGATGGTCAATGCTGTCATTGGCCGCCAGTCCCTTCGTTCAACTTCTGCCAAGTGAAAACCGGTCCGTCGGTACAGACATGCAGAGGGCCTATCCGGCAGCGACCGCACAGGCCCACCCCGCACTCCATACGCTTTTATGGCAACTGCCGCAGTCCGCAGCGAACGCATGGGGGCGATGCTAAGGCCGCCGGCGACCATGAGAAGATCGACACCGGTCAGGACTGACAGGTCAAATCCGCTGCCGAAAGGGCCGCGTAGACCCACCAGGCCACCGGGCTGCAGGCGGTGCAGGGCGCCGGTCACCGTGCCGACCTGGCGAACGCATAACTGGATGGTAGGGCTGCTCTGGACTCCAGGTGCAAGTGAAGATGGCTCCGTGGTTGATGTCAGTGGGGCCATCCGACGTCAGGCGGTTCACCCGGGCGCCATCCTTCTCCCACCATCCCTGGTAGAGCAGAATCCTGTCGGGCAGGACACCGTCGGTTACCGCTACTCTCACCGTTATCTGGTCAGCCTGGTTCCAGACGACCGCCATATCTCCGTCGGTCAGGCCACGGGCCACCGCGTCGCCGGGGCTCATCTCCAGGCGAGGCCCGGCCGATGAGCTACGGTCCCTCGCGCAGCTCGTCCAGGGAGACCGGGCGCTTGCTGGCCTTCAGCACCTGCTCCATCAACTTGTCGCTGAGGGGCGGCAGGTACGACAGGTCCATACCGAGAGCCTCCCCGAGCGAGCGGTAGACGGCTGCCTCCGGGCGGCACTCGCCGAGCGGCTAGACCACCTTTTGCTGAAAAGCAAGATAAGGGTGCCAGTAACCAGTGACCAGGTTCGGATACTCGAAAAAGGTGGCAGCCGGCACCAGGTCGGCCCAGCGGGCAGTATCAGACTAGCCGGGCGCCGCGCGCAAGAGCCTCGTAGATATGAGTCATCTCCTGCAGGTTCGTCTCAGCCGGGTTTTTCCCCCAGAGGATGATCAGTCCCGCCTTGGCCAGGTCCCAGGGAGCATTGTGGATCACTTGCCCGTAGGTGAGGCGGGTTGCCTCGACCCCGGCCGGGTAGCAGAGATCGCCGTAGGTGGTGGTGAAGCCGCCAAACTGGTACCAGAAGCCATCCCGGTACTGGTTGACCGCTCCGAACGCGCCGGAGTTGTGAAAGACGAGGACCGCCTCTGGCCCCCCATTTGTCTCTGGTGGTGGACAGGCGGTGGGCGATCTCAGACAGAGCAGCATCCCAGGAGACAGGCTCAAACTCGCCGTCACCGCGCTGGCCCACTCGCCTGAGCGGCCGCAGCAGCCGATCAGAGCACACCGAAGGGAGCGGTGAGGTGGCTGTAAGACCTGTATGCTTGTTGGGTGACCCGGTGCTTCGGCGGCAATGCCGGTCAGTAGCCCTACCCGCCAGTCCCGAGGTGCAGCGGGCGGCGACCGATCTCATGGACACGCTGTGCGTCTTGCAGGCTGCCCACGGGTTCGGCCGGGGGCTGGTCGGACCACAGATCGGCTATGCGCTGCGCCTGATCGAGCTCAATATGGACGAGCCAATTATCCTCTGCAATCCGCGCCTCGTCTGGACCTCTCCGGCCACCTTCCTGGTATGGGATGCCTGCTTGAGCCTCCCCGGTACGATGGCCCTCGTACAGCGGGCCAGACAAGTATATGAGTCCCTTCCTAACGCTGACACCACCCCCGGCTCTCCCGTAGGGTGGCGCACATTGGGGCATCTCTATCGCACCCGGACAGCGCGAGCTCGCCGATTTGTTCAGGGACGGCGGGCACTCTCCACCACGGCTGCCACCGCCGCCAGGGTCACTTCGGAGAAAGGGGGGTTTCCCATCACGGTCGCGGATCGCCTGGTTGTACTGCCGGAAGAACCCGGCCCGGTCGGCCACCAGCCTGATGACGGTCTGGCGGCCGAAGGCCTCCTCCACAGTGCGGACCATGGCGTTAACAATGGCCATTGGGGGAAGCCATTCCCGGGTTAAAGCCAGGCACGGCTCAACATAAGGCTCGGTCTTAAGCCGCTCTTCCCATTGCTCCAGCTCGGCCCGACGGGCCACGACCCGCCGGTAATGCTCAACAAACTGGTCTGGCACCTGGCAAAACCGCCTGGCCGCCTCCGCCGCCTGACTGGGCTTGAGGGCCAGGCGGAACCGTTCAGCCAGGAAATCCCGGCTGAACTCCGAGCGGGTTGGGGCCTGGTAGCCAGGGCATGAGAAGAGCCCGTCCCAAACCCGGTCAGATAGTTCCTCATCGTGTTCGAGGAGCCCGGCTATCTCTCAGAACCGGTGGACTCCCGTGAAGTCAAACCCAGGGTTCACTGTCGTCATGTTCTGTCCTCCCCCAGAGGTCAGCCGCATTTCGAGTAACCGCAGGTGGTACAGTGATAACAGCCATTCTCATGAACCATGAACCCGCCGCAGCCCTCCTCTGGGCACTGGAGCACCGACCGCGGGCCCCTGGTTATGTTCAGGTCGAACTTATTATGGCCATTGAGGAACTTCTCCAGGGCCTTGCCGATGGCATCTGGGCAGGAAAGCACCCTGGTCTCATTATCCACGATACATCCAATGCACTTGATCCCCTTAATCTGGTCAATGATGGCCTCAGGGTCAAGCCCGGCCCGCAGGGCAATACTGACCAACCGCCCCACCGCCTCCGAAAGGGACTCGCAACCCTCCTCGCCGGTGTTAGTAAAGACCTCGCAAATCCCATCGTCATCGGCGTTCACCGTGACATAGAGGGAACCGCATCCGCCGATCTTATACTTCTTGGTGATCCCCCGGGTCTCTTCCGGCCGGGGACGAGGCTTGACCAGCCGCACCACACTCGATTCGGCGGCCGCAGCCACCTGTGGCAGGGAGGCCTCGCTCTGACCTGACCCGGTGGTAATCACCTGGGATTCACGACTGCCATCGCGGTAGATGGTCACCCCTTTGCAGCCCTCCCGGTAGGCCAGCCAGTAGACCCTGGCTACCTCTTCCCGGGTGGCGTCATGGCGGAAGTTAACCGTCTTGGAGACAGCATTGTCCACGCTGCGCTGGAAAGCGGCCTGGATCCGTATATGCCATTCGGGATCAATATCGTGGGCGGTAACCATTAGGCGCGCTACCTGGTCGGGGATCCCGTCTACTCCGTGCAGGCTCCCGATCTCGGCTACCTTCTCCATGAGCTCCTTGGTGTAAAGCCCCCGGGCCTTCATCTCGGCCTCAAAGACCGGGTTGATCTCCAGCAGCTTCTCCCCGTCCAGCACATTCTTGACATGGCAGAGGGCAAACAGCGGCTCGATCCCACTGGAGCAGTTGGCAATCATACTGATGGTTCCGGTGGGGGCAATAGTGGTGGTAGTAGCATTGCGCAGGGGCCGGCCCTCCCGGTAGATGCTGCTCCCGAAATTGGGGAAGGCGCCCCGGACTGTCGCTAACTGGGCCGAGCACTCCCGGGCTTCGGCCTGGATGAAACCCATCAGCTCCTCAGCACACCGGACAGCCTCTTCCGAGTTGTAGGAGATGCCCAGTCTGATCAAAAGATCGGCGAACCCCATCACTCCCAGCCCGATTTTGCGGTTGGCCTTGACCATGGCGTCTATCTCCGGCAGCGGGTATCGGCTGGCATCAATGACATTGTCCAGGAAATGAACAGCCAGATGGACCACTTCACGCAGCCGCTCCCAGTCCACCGACGGCTGGTCGTCCCGGGCGACCACAAAGCGGGCTAGGTTAATGGATCCCAGGTTGCAGGCCTCGTACGGGAGGAGCGGCTGCTCACCACAGGGGTTGGTAGCCTCGATCTCGCCCAGAGCGGGGGTGGGGTTATCCTGGTTAAGCCGGTCGAGGAAGATAATCCCCGGCTCACCGTTTTTCCAGGCCATGTCGACAATCAGGTCAAAAATCTCGCCAGCAGGTACCCGGCCCACTACTTCTCTGGTCCGGGGGTTGATCAGGTCGTACTCCTCGTCGACCTCCACTGCCTCCATGAACTTCTCGGTTAGCCCCACTGAGATATTGAAGTTGGTAATCTCGTTGTTCTCCGCCTTACAAGTGATGAACTCCCGGATGTCTGGGTGGTCGACCCGGAGGATCCCCATGTTGGCCCCCCGCCTGGTCCCACCCTGCTTCACTGCTTCGGTGGCCGAGTTGAAGACCTTCATAAACGAGACCGGCCCGCTGGCTACCCCACCAGTGGAGCGGACGATATCATTCTTGGGGCGGAGCCGGCTGAAGCTGAAACCAGTGCCCCCGCCCGACTGGTGGATGAGGGCTGCATACTTAACGGCATCGAAGATATGTATCATCGAGTCTTCCACCGGCAGCACGAAACAGGCTGCCAGCTGCTGAAGATCCCCACCGGCATTCATTAGTGTCGGTGAGTTGGGCAGGAAGTCTAGGCTGGTCATGAGAGTGTAGAAGCGGTTAGCCAGCTTCTCGGCCTCGGCCGCGCTGGCTCCATACCTGAGCTCCACCTGAGCGATGTTCTCCGCCACCCGGCGGAACATCTCCTCCGGGGTCTCCACTACCTGGCCATCGACCTTCTTCAGGTATCGTTTCTCCAGTACAGTCAGGGCATTTGCCGTTAACTCCATCCTCCGTTACCTCCCATTAAGCTTCCCCTTGTTCATTAGCTCCTCGAGCTCGGCCAAAAAGCGGTTGATGTCCTTGAACTGCCGATAGACAGAGGCGAAGCGGACATAGGCTACCTCGTCCAGATCGCGTAGGTGTTGCATGACCAGTTCGCCAATGCGCTGGCTGGCAATCTCGGATTCCGATTCACTGCGCAGCTCCTGCTCGACATTGCTGACCAGCATCTGTAAAGTCTCCAGAGGGATGGGCCGTTTCTCGGTGGCCTTGAGGAGTCCGGCCAGGATCTTGCCCCGGTCGAAGCTCTCGCGGCGGCCATCCTTTTTGACCACCACCAGCAGGCTCTCCTCCACCTTCTCGTAAGTGGTAAACCGCCGCTGGCAGGCGATACACTCGCGCCGGCGCCTGATCACTGTCCCCTCTTCGGTCGGCCGCGAATCCAGGACTTTGCTCTCGGGAGTACCGCAGAATGGGCAACGCACCGGATCACCCCCCCTGCAACCACTAGATATAGCGTTTCTGACGCTCGTTAGCTACCACATTTGGTAGGTTTCAACGAACAGGCTGAAGTTCCTTCTCCAGTGACTGAGTTTCGCAGACGGATCTTCGGGCAACAAAAAAGACCCTCTAGGGGGTCTTCGGGTAAGGCGGTTTACTCGCTTTCGACTACCTGGTTCAGGTCGGCCAGCAGCTTCTCCAGGTCGACACCGTGCGCGGCAGCCGCCTCTTCTACCTTTTCGTTGAATCCAATATGACAGCCGATGCAGTGCATCCCGTAGCGGAGGAATACTGCCGCAGTATTCCGGTTTAGCTGCAGAACCTCCTGGATGGTCATCTGACCAGTGACTTTGGCCATAAACGAATCCCCTCCCTTCGGTTCATTATAATCTGGCTGTAGTTTGCCCGGCAAGCAGGAATTCTCCTCTCTATCGAGTAAAGGCATAGCCGCCCAAGCGGCCAGACACAAATACAGTGGGAGGAATCAACATGATTGGGGAGCTCAAGATCTTCAGTGGCCAGGCCACCCGCCAACTCACGGAAAAGGTCTGTCACCACCTGAACCAGCCCCTGGGCCAGATGGAGGCCTTCCGCTTCAGCAATGATAACTTCTTCGTCAGGATACAGGAGAATGTCCGGGAAGCTGATGTCTTCGTCATCCAAACCTCGGTACCACCGGTGGATGCCAATCTCATGGAGACCCTCATCACCATCGACGCCCTGCGCCGTGCCTCGGCGGCGCGGGTCTCGGCGGTGCTCCCATACTACCCTTATGCCCGCTCGGACAAAAAGGACCAGCCCCGGATCCCCATCACCGCCCGCCTGGTAGCTGACCTGCTAACCGCGGCCGGGGCCGACCGGGTGATCACCTTCGACCTCCATGCCGACCAGATCCAGGGGTTCTTCTCGATTCCCCTCGACCACCTGAGCGCTCTCCCTCTGCTCACTGACTACTTTGCCGCCCAGCAGATCCCCGACCTGGTGGTGGTGGCTCTGGATACCGGTGGCGTCAAGCGGGCCACCGAAGCCGCCCGCCGCCTGGATACCGATGTGGCCATGATGGACAAACGGCGCATTGGCAACCAACAGCGGGTGACCATCAAGAACATCATTGGTGAGGTGGCTGGGCGGCCAGTCCTCATCTTCGAGGACGAGATCCAGACCGGCGGTTCACTCTTGGCTGCCGGCGAGCTACTGCGGGCCAGAGGCGCCACCGACATCTATGTCGCCTGCCTCCACCCCGCCTTTACCAAGGATGCTGCGGGCATGCTGAGCTCCTTCAGGTTCAAGGAGATAGTGGTCACTGATACTGTGCCTCTGCCCCCCAGAACCGATTTCCCCGGGTTATCGGTGGTCTCGGTGGCGCCGCTTCTGGCCGAAGCGATCCGCCGGACCCATCATGGTGAGTCCATCAGCACCCTCTTCAGCTAGCTCCGGGTTGCGAGAAGCGGAGGGCCGATTAGCACCCTCCGCTTTCTTTGTCACTACCTGGGTGTGGCACCGCGACGGCCCGCCCGAGACGGGCCACCCGAGTCGCGACCATGGGCCAATCCGGCCAGCCGCCCGACCTCTTCTTGGATGAGTGGCCGGTAGCGGCCAGGCTCCTCGATCCCTTTTAGAGTCAGGAATCCGATCTTCGACCGCATCAGACGGAGAACCGGGTACCCCACTGCCTCGCACATCCGGCGCACCTGCCGGTTGCGCCCCTCGTGAATCTCTATCTCCAGCACTGTCTGGTCAGCGCTCGAGCCAATGACCCGCACCCGGGCCGGCCAGGTCACCCCATCCTCCAGGCGCACCCCCGAGCGCAGCTGTCTGAGAGCGCCTTCGCCCGGACGCCCCTCGACGGTGGCCACATAGGTCTTGGGCACTTCGTGCCTGGGATGGGTCAGGAGATGGGTGAACTCCCCATCATTGCTGAGGATGAGCAGCCCCGAAGAGTCATAGTCCAGTCTCCCCACCGGGTAGAGCCGGGTCGTCGTCGGACCGACCAGGTCCAGTACTGTTCGGCGCCCGCGCGGGTCGCTGACGGTCGACAGGAACCCGACGGGCTTGTTGAGAAGCAGGTAAACGGGATCCTCGGCGGCACCGATGCGCCTGCCGTCGACGGTAATCACATCTCCCGGCCGAGCCCGGCTGCCCAGGGTGGTGACCACACGACCATTGACCTCCACGCGCCCCTGGACAATCAGCTCCTCGCAGTACCGCCGGGAGCCGATTCCGGCCTGAGCCATGACCTTCTGCAGTCGGACCCCCTCTTCACTCAACCGGGCCACCTCCTTCCCCTGATTTCATTATCCCCAACACCCTCTCGCTGTGCACGACCGGGCAGGCTTGTCCTGCGCCCGGCCAACCGAAAGGCGGCACCCTGCGGTCCCGCCCGGTATATCATCTACCGTTCCGTCGCTCGCCGGGGAGACGCCCCACCCGGTCCCGTCCTAGCCTGTCCAAGGCCACCAGCAGAATCAGACAGATAAGAAAGCTGCCCGCCTCCGCTGGACTCTTGGGCCCAGACCAGCTCCCCACGATACCGATCACCCTTACCACTCTCCACTCCGTCGGTCTAACCCGTATACTATATGCCGGGAGTGGAGGCAGGTGACACTACTCTATCTCGACTATGATTTCCACCTCGGTAGTGGAACCCAGCGGCAGCTCGTTAACACCAATAGCGGCCCGGGCGTGCTTACCTGCCTCGCCGAACAGCTCTACCAGAAGCTCCGACGCCCCATTGATCACCTTGGGCTGGTCGGTAAACCCATCGGCGCTGGCCACAAAACCATTGACCTTCACCACGCGCTTTACCCGGTCCAGGCTTCCCGCCAGCGATTTTACCACGCCCAGGCAGTTCAGGACGCAGAGCCGGGCCGACTGGTAGCCCTCTTCGATGGTCCGCTCCTTTCCGACCTTCCCGGTGAACTGGATCTTGCCGTCGGCCACCGGCACCTGGCCGGAGGTGAGATCAGGTTGCCCACCTGCGCGCCCGGAATGTAGGCCGCCAGCGGCTTAGCGGGCACCGGCAGGGTCAGTCCCATCTCTTGCAGTTTCTCTTGAACCGACATGCTTTATCTCCTCCTCTGCTATTCGCGACTAGTATCCTTCGGCTCCGACGGTCGGATTCCTCCTCAGCCGAAGACCAGATGGCAGATGACTACCGAAGCGATGAAACCGGCCAGATCGGCCAGAAGCCCGACTTTCAGGGCGTAGCGATACTTCTTGATCCCCACCGAGCCGAAGTAAAGGGTGAGAACATACAGCGTGGTGTCAGTGCTGCCCTGGATGGTCGAGGCCAGCCGGCCGATGAACGAGTCGGGCCCATAGGTGTTGATCAGGTTCGCCACAATTCCAAGGGCCGCCCCTCCCGACATGGGCCGGATGAAGAGAAGGGGGATGGTCTCTCCCGGAACGCCCAGTGGCCCCAGCACCGGCTGCATGAAACCAACCAGCCAGCCCAAAGCCCCTGAGTCCCGGAAGATGCCCAGGACAACCAGGATAGCCACCAGGTACGGGACGATTCGGGCCACCACGAGCAATCCCTCAGAGGCGCCCTCAATGAATGCTTCGTAAACCGGGACCCCCTTGAGGTATCCGTAGACGGGGATCACCAAAACCATGAGGGGAATGGCCCAGCGGGAGATAGCATCAAGCGCGCTCACTGGCGTCCCCTCCTCAACCGGTCGCGTCGCCGGAAATGGGCATCCAGAATGATGGCAGTGGCTGATGAACAGAAAGTCGCGACCAGAGTGGTGCCAACAATCTCGGTGGGATTCCTGGAGCCGGCTGCCGCCCGTAGGGCAACCACCGTCGCCGGGATGAGGGTGATCGCGCTGGTGTTTACCGCCAGGAAGGTACACATGGCCGGAGAAGCTTCACTCTTATCGGGGTTGAGCTGCTGCAATTCCTCCATGGCTTTCAGCCCCAGCGGGGTCGCCGCGCTCCCCATTCCCAGGAGGTTAGCCGCCATGTTCATCATAATAGAACCCTTGGCCGGGTGCCCGGGAGGGATGGAGGGAAAGAGCAGGTTGATGAGGGGGTCGAGCAGGCGCGCCAGCTGGCGGACGAGCCCCGATTTCTCGGCAATCCGCATCATGCCCAACCAGAAACAGATAATGCCAATGAAACCGAGGACAATGTCGATGGCCTCTTTGGCGGAAGAGGTAAGCGCCCGGGTAACAATGGTGATGTCGCCACCAATGGCCGCTGCCGCTATGCCGAAGATCAACAGCATCAACCAGATGAGGTTTAGCACCCAATCGCCCCCTGCCTGCTAATGATATGTCAGGCTATTGACTCGTAGAAGAGGCAGTAATTGGCCGGAAGCTGTTCGTATAATGGGTCAAGGTTGGGTGAAGCTAACAACGAGGTCAACCAGGGCCGAGCCAAGACTGCCCCGGGTTCTCGTAGGGTACCCCGGCCAGTCGGTCAAAGGTCACTGTCGGTTGCGGCTGAGCCAAGGATGACTTGGCCTGGTGGAAGGCAACCTCCGGCGCTTCCGCCTTCCTCAGTCGGGATCGGCCCTGGCCGGCGAGCAGATCGTCCCGGGTCGTGTCAGATCTGTGGCGGTCGAGCCAAGATCGCCTCCGGCGACTCTAGCAGTAGTCGGCTGCGGTCGGGCAAAGGTCATGGCGGGTTCAGAGATGGATCTTCCCTGGCCGGCGCGCAGGTTCTGGTTGGCCTTTCACAGGAATAAGAACCCCCGCCCGGATCGCTGGGCGGGGGTTGTTCTTCGTTATCTGGCCTTTACTGGGCCTGGTATCCCAGCTCAAAAGCCCTCTGGTTGACTTCAACGGTCTTGGGGGGAACCGTCTGCGCGATAACCTGCAACCAGTCTTCTTTGCTGCCAATGCCCAGCACTCGGGACATAGCCCCCACCAGGACGGTGTTCTGAGTCCGAGCATTACCGGCCTCCCGGGCCAGTGAATTAGCATCTACCGCTACCACCCGATGGCCGCGCTGCTTCATCTCCTCAATGAGACCCTTCGGATACTTGGCCTGGCCGATGAGGACCGGCAACGGCGGCAGGGCTAGATCATTAACGATAACCGTGCCTCCGGGCCTGAGGTAGCGCACCCAGCGCATAGCCTCCAGTCTTTCGAAGGCCACAATCACATCGGCCTCGCCGAGTTCGATCAGGGGAGAGTAAACCTTATCGCCATACCGGATCTGGGTAACGACACTGCCTCCCCGCTGGGCCATTCCGTGAACCTCGGACATCTTCACATCGTGACCCAGGCAGGCCAGGACGCCGGCCAGCACCTTGCTGGCCAGGATAGTCCCCTGGCCTCCTACACCCACCAGCAGTACATTGGTTACCGTACTCATAGTTCCCCCTCCTCCCGGACAATGGCTTTAGTCGGGCAGAGATCGATACAGACACCACACGAGTAGCAGGTCAGCGGGTTAATCTGGACGGTCTCACCATCATACTCTAGAGCCGGGCAACCCAGGCGCAGGCAGATCCGGCAGGTCTTGCACTTGCCGGCTTTCACCAGGTACTTGACGGGCTGCGTCTTCTCGATGAGGGCGCACGGCCGACGGGTAATGATGACCGAGGGACCATCGTAGGCTATAGCCTCTTTCAGGGCAGCCTCCGTTGCCTTTAGATCGTAAGGATCAACAATGCTGACCCGGTCGATGCCGAGGGCCTTGACCAAGCCTACCAGGTCGATCTCGGGACGCTCTTCGCCCATAAGGGTCCGGCCGGTACCCGGATGGTGCTGGTGTCCGGTCATGGCTGTAATCCGATTGTCCAGGATCATAGTAATAGCGTTGCTGCGGTTGTAGGCGATATCCAACAGGCTGGTGATGCCCGAATGGAAGAAGGTCGAGTCACCGATAACGGCTACGACGCGGTCAGGCCGCTCGCCCTCAATGGCCTTCATCCAGCCATGAGCCATGCTGATACTGGCACCCATGCAGACAGTACTGTCAGTGGCCGATAGGGGTGGCGCTGCACCCAGGGCGTAGCAGCCAATGTCGCCGGTAACCGGCAGGTTCAGTTTTTTCAGCACATAGAACGCGCCACGGTGCGGGCAGCCCGGGCACATCACCGGCGGACGGACCGGCAGTTTCTCCGGCTCCGGCACTTCCTTGCTGACACCAAGAACTTTCTCGGCAATGAGGTCAGCACTAATCTCACCGATGCGTGGGAACAAATCCTTACCGTGACAGGCTATCCCCCAAGCCTTTATTTGCGTTTCCAGGTACGGCTCGAGTTCTTCAATGACATATAGCTTCTTCACTCGGGCAGCGAAGTCACGAATCATCTTCTGGGGCAGCGGGTGAGTGAACCCGAGCTTCAGATAGGAGACCCGGTCGCCCAGAGCCTCTCGGGCATACTGGTAGACGACCCCGCTGGTGATAACGCCGATCTCTTCGGTATTCCATTCCACCCGGTTCACCCCGGTGGTCTCGGCGAACTCAGCCAGTGCGGCCCGGCGCTGTTCAACCACAACATGCCTGGCCCGGGCACCGGCCGGGGTCATTACATATTTCGGTATGTCCTTGACATATGGCCGCAGTGCCAACGGCGTCCTTTCCGCCTCTTCCACCAGGCTCTTGGAGTGCGAGATGCGGGTAGTGGTTCGCAGCATAACCGGGGTATCGCACCGTTCGCTGATCTCCAACCCCAGCCCTACAAAGTCCTTAGCCTCTTGACTGTCACTGGGCTCTAACAAAGCAATCTTGGCAAACTGGGCAAAAATGCGGTTATCCTGTTCATTCTGGGAACTGTGCATCCCAGGGTCGTCGGCCGAGACCAGAACCAGACCTCCATTAACCCCAGTGTAGGAAAAGGTCATTAGCGGATCAGCGGCTACGTTAACCCCCACGTGCTTCATGGCGCAGAGTACCCTGGCCCCGGCCAGCGAAGCGCCGATGCCTACTTCTAGAGCGACCTTCTCATTGGGTGCCCACTCCGAGTAAATCTCCCGGTATTGCGCCACATTCTCCAGTATCTCGGTGCTCGGAGTGCCGGGATAGGCTACGGCTACCCTGACGCCGCTTTCATAGGCTCCGCGGGCAATGGCCTCATTCCCGGTCAAGAGCTTCTTCATGCAAACGCCTCCTGAGCTTGAAGTTTGACGACAAACAACATGTACTTGGACAAAGCTCGCCATATTCCTTCCGAATATCTGCCTAAAAAATGCGTAATCCCTAAATAGAAGAAAGACCCACCCTAATCAGGTGGGCTCGGGCTTTCAGGCTATCTCATGTTCCTTTCAGCATACTCGATCATCCGTCTTACCATGTTTCCTCCGATCTTTCCACCCATGCGTCCGCCGATCCGTCCGCACTCCCTGGAAGTCATCTCGCCCCAGCCGAGGCTGTTGATCTTGTCCTTTAAGTTCAGCTCGGAGGCGATCTCATACTTCCAGTTATCGAGATGCTGTTGGTAAGCGGCCTCTGACACAGTGACCTCCGGCGGTGCGCCAACTTCGGCAGCCACTTCGAACTTCAGGTTCTCCAGAGCCGTAGCGGCCCCAGGCGCCAGGCGTCCGTTGCGATTGCGTCGTGCCACTTCGATAGTCCCTCCTTTCCCTACTTTATGTTTCGCCCCAGCGCGGCGAATTATGTTCACAAGATCTGGTCGATTTGCTGATGATCGGTTAGTATACCGATAAACAAATCACCGATTTTGCTAACCCGTTCAGGCACCGTGTTTAAGGTAAACTCCTCGGGCCGGACCTGGGGCAGTTCGTCCCAGGTTACCGGGGTGGAGACTGGAGCCCCGGGGCGGGGCCGGGGCAGATAGGCGCCGACCAGTGTCTTACCCCGGTGGTTCTGCAGGTGGTCGATGTAGACTCCGCGTCGCTTGGCCACGGTGCGCTCCCGGGTAGTCTGATCCGGCCGCAACTGGTGAAGGAGGTCAGCCAAACGCCCAACGCCGGAGGCAATCTGGTCATAGCTATAGCGCGGTTTAATGGGGAGGTAGATGTGGAGTCCCGTGGCTCCCGAGGTTTTGGGATAAGCCCGTAACCCGAAGTGGTCAAGGGTATCCCGGATCACAAAGGCGATCTCCACACACTCGGCAAACCCGGCCGGAGGCGACGGGTCGAGGTCGAAAACGGCTAGATCCGGGCAATCGGGGTGGTCAACCGTGGACAGCCAAGGGTGGATTTCCAGAGCCGCCAGGTTCCCGAGCCAGGCCAGAGTGGCCGCGTCCCTGGCCAGACAGTAGCGGATCTCCCGCTGGGAGTCAGCGCTCCAGATGCCGACGGTGGGGACCCAGTCGGGGGCATGGTCGGGAATATCCTTCTGGTAGAACCACTTGCCCTGCCAACCATCGGGGTACCTGGTCAAAACCAGTGGGCGCCGGGCGAGGTGTGGAAGAATGAACGGAGCCATCCGAACCAGGTAGTTGATGTAATCTCCCTTGGTGAGCCCCGACTCCGGCCACAGTAGCTTATCCAGGTTCGTCAGCCGCAATTGGCGGCCATCAATGGCGACCCTCATCGGTCATCTTCCACCGGGATCTGGGAGTAGGTGCACGCTTCGGGATCCAGCCCGACGATCCCCCTGAACACCGGGTGGCGTAATACCCGGTCGCGGGTGAACTCAAGATACTCCACCCGACAAACCCGCTCCGGACGAACCCAGATGACGGTCTTCTCGTCCCGGCTGACCGGGTTCACGAAAGGTGATCTCTCCTGGTAGGCCAGGATCTGCCGCAAGGCGGCATCCTCCCGTTGACCGAGCCCGGAACCGACCCGGCCCACCCAGACCAGGTCGGGCCCCTGGTAGAGGCCGAGGTGCAGAGAGGAGATGTGAATCCCGTCGCGCGACGAGACGCCGCCGATGACCGCATTGAGGCGCCTGACATTGCGGACCTTGAGCCAGTACTGGGAGCGCTGACCAGGCCGGTATGGGCTCCCGAGCTCCTTGGCCATGATCCCCTCTAACCCGCGCTCGGCTACCGCTCGGAAGAAAGACCGCCCCTTCTCGGGAACTACCTCCGACAGGATTAGCGGCCCGCCTGGCTCGATGAGCGAGGCCAGACGCTCCCGCCGCTTCTCCAGGGGGTGGCCGGTAAAGTTAACGCCCTCCGCCCACAGCAGGTCGAAGGCCAGGAAGACCGGGGGAGTGTTACCCCTCAACAGGCACTGGAAATCGGGCCGGCCATCTTTGAAGGCCACCAGTTCGCCATCGATGACCGCCGCTCCCCTGACCTGGCGCCAGATGGAGGCAACCCCCGGATAGCGGGCGGTGATGTCCCGCTGATTCCGGCTCTGCAGGCGCAGGGGTCCCGGTGTGTCCAGTGCGCCGCCTGTATAAGCCAGACAGCGAAATCCATCCCATTTCACCTCGAACAAGTGCTGCGGTGAGTCAAAGGGAGCGGGAGCGGTTCGGGCTAGCATGGGGTCAATGGGGTACGCGAGCCGCATCGCCACCCTCCCGGCCCCGCTCCACCGCGTCCAAGCTTGCCTGCAGGGCAGTCATGAGATCGACCACCTTCTCCGGTTCGGCCTCGGCCGGACGGAAGATCTGCTGTCCCTCAACCTTCTGCCTGACCAGTTTGAACAGTTCCGCGCGGTACTGGTCTGTATACCTGGCCGGGTCGAAAGAGGTGGCGAGACTGCCTATCAGTGACTTGGCCATATCTATCTCACGATCCTGAACTCGTGCCTCTTGGGTGATGGCCGGCAGCTGGCGGTAGTCGCGGATCTCATCTGGAAAGAACATGGTCTCCATGACCAGTGCCTGGTCCTGGTAGACACGGACAGTCGCCAGGTTCTCCTTAGACCGGATCACCACTTTGGCCAGGGCTACCTTGCTGGTCTCGGCCATCGCCTGACGGAGCAGTGAATAGGCCTTAAGGCCAGTGTCGGCGGGTTCCAGGAAGTACGTCTTGTCGAAGTAAATCGGGTCGATCTCCGACAAATCTACAAAATCAATGATGTCAATACTCCGCGTGGTCCCCAGCGGAACCGCCTCGAAGTCCTCCTCCCGCATGACCACATACTGGCCTTTGTCGTACTCATAACCGCGCACAATATCGTCCATGCTGACCTCCACCTGACAGGCCGGGCACCACTTTCGGTACTGCACCGGAGTTTTACAGGCCTCGTGAAGATAGCTGAATTTCAGGCTTTTGCGTTCTGTTGCCGCATAGAGCTTAATCGGGATGTTGACCAGGCCGAAGCTGACGACCCCCCGCCACAGTGCACGCATTTACCCACCTCTGCAGTAAGTATGCCCCAGGACGCGCGGTTACTCCCCTCCCTGCCACAGCAAGATGAAGAGCTCGTACACCCTCCGGAACAAGGCCGGGACCAGGCGGACCCGCTGAACCCGCTCCGCGGCCACCAGGTCGACCCGGCCGATCTCACTCCCGTCCAGAAAGACCCGGAGATGGCCTAAGACCTCTCCCTTCTCAAGGGGGGCACGGTAGGTTCCTTCGGCCTCCAGTTGAGTGTGGATCCGGCTTAGTTCCTGGTCGGTGACGGCCAGACTGAAACCATCCGCCGCTACCAGCCCCACCCGACCCGGGCTTCCGTCGTGTACCGCTACCGTACGCAGGTAAGAGCCGCCCCTAACTACCTCATAGTTCCGGTAGCGCTGGAAGCCGTAATCCAGAAGCCGGGTGGCATCTTCCCACATGTTCGGCGCATCGAGAACCACCGCCACCAGACTGAGCCCATTCCGGCTGGCTGACGCCACCAGGCAGCGTCCGGCGGCCCGAGTGTAACCGGTCTTAACCCCATCACACCCGTCATATGCCCAGAGCAGCCGGTTATGGTTATACAGGGCGCGATCCCAGTCCCGTCCCGGCCAGGGAATTACCTTCCGCTTGGTCGAAGCGATAGTCCGGAAGGCCGGGTTGCGCATGGCGGCCGCCGAGATCAGCGCCAGGTCGCGGGCGGTAGTATAGTGGTTATCGTCGGGTAAGCCGTGAGGATTGGTGAAGTGACTCCCTGTTGCACCCAGCTGGCGCGCCCTTTGGTTCATCAGGTTCGCGAACTCTTCCACCGACCCTCCGATAAACTCGGCGATAGCTACTGCCGCATCATTGCCGGAACTCAACAGCAGACCATAGACCAGTGACTCCAGGCTGAGGCGCTCGCCTCTGGCCAGGTAAATGGAGGACCCCTCGACCCCCGCGGCGCGCTGGCTGATTTCTACCTCGCTCTGTGGATCGCCGAGCTCCAGGGCCAACAGGCCGGTAAGCACCTTGGTGGTGCTGGCCGGATAGGCACGCAGTCTGCCGTTGACCTCGTACAGGATCCGCCCGGTAGCTACATCAACCAAGGCAGCCGCGCGGGCAGATAATCTGGGGCCGGCCACAGTCGGATGACTGAGACCGGGCAAGATGAGAGCCGCTATTAACAGACTGAGCATGAACCACTTCAACCCTATACCTCCCAACAGAAAATGGGGGTTACCCCCCAGTTCCCTGCTGTATGAAGTTAGTGTTGGCTACACCCGATACTCTTTGGGCTTCTTCTCCTCTGCCGACCCCGGCTCCTCGCCCGCGCCCTTCTTCCGGCCAAAAGCATCCTTAAGTTCGCTGACCAAATTCGGCGCCACATCCAGCAGCCGGTCAACCACGGCCCGGTTATCCACCGGCAATAGTCGGATCTGGTCTTTGCTGACAACCAGAAAGCCGACGGGCTGTATGGAGACTCCGCCGCCACTTCCGCCAGCGAACCCCAGGTCGGCTCCGTCCTGGTCGTTAGGCTTGCCGCCCGCCCCGTATTCGCCACCACCGGCCGCAAAACCGAAGGAGACCCGTGAGACCGGTACGATTACACTTCCATCCTGGGTCTCGACGGCATCACCGACAATGGTATTCACATCCACCATATCTTTAATGCTTTCCATGGCGGTCTTCATTAACCCCTGAATTGGATGGTCCGCCATCGCCGAACCCCTCCCCTGCTGATGATCGCCGCCAGCCACTTGAGCCCGGCAACCATAATATCACCCAGGGTGATATTCAATATGCAGAGGAAGTAGGTGTCGGCCACCATCTGGTTGTAGACTGCTTTCACATGGATGCAGAACGACCGCCGGTCCACCTTCATCTTCTGCAGCAACAGGGCGGATATTGTCCCCTTGGCCGCCCAGAGGGCTCCGGCCGCCAGCCCGGTGGAGGCTGCATCCTCCAACCCCAACCGGGTCTGCCAACGGAACGACCTGATGCTGACCCGGGACAGCAGATGGCCCACCGCCGCGTTGGAGCCGGTGAACAGTATCTTCACCAGCCTCCCCGCTTTTAACACCTGCCGTACCAACCGGATAGCGTCTAACTTCTTTACCTCTTCAGCCGCCAGTTTCTCCCCGCGCTCCAGCTCGGTTTCGACGCGCCAAGCCGGAACCAACCGCCGGAGGACCAGGTCGATGTCGACGATATCGATCTTCCTCCGGAGCAGGCCCCAGCCGAAGCTAACCTCGATCTCCAATTCGTCCGTTCCAGGGCGGAAGTGATAGTGGAGTGTTGTCTTAAGCGGCGATAGCAACAGCAGGAGCGACCCCAGAACAAATACCGTCGGGAGCAGCCAGGTCAAGGGAAGGTACCTCCTGCACTCACTGCCTAGGAGCTATTCTCCCTTGAACTGGCCAGGATATACTAGCGCTCGAGATAAGTCAGGATGCCAATGGCCACCCCGGCCGCCGCACGCTGGCGGGCCCAGTCCGAACGCAACAGCGCTTCCTCCTCAAGGTTGCTGAGAAAAGCCAGCTCTACCAGAGCCGAAACCATGGGGGCCTCGCGAATAACGTAGAAACCGGCCTGCTTAACCCCCCGATTGCGGCGCCGCAGCGCCCGGCATAGGCGCTGCTGGATGTCGGTGGCCAGCTGATGTCCTGCCTGTGACCCGTAGTAGGCGTAGGTTTCTGTGCCATGGGCAGCCGGACTACGGTAGGCATTGCTGTGGATGCTCACCAGGACATCGGCACCCAACTCTCCGGCCTGCTGCACCCGGCGCCACAGACTGACTCCGATATCCTCCTCCCGGGTAAGCACCACCCGGACACCGCTCTGGGCCAGGATGGCCCGACAGTAACGGGCGACTTCCAGATTAACTACCTTTTCCTCCAGACCGGTAGCCCCAATGGCACCCGGGTCACTGCCTCCGTGCCCGGGATCCAGGACCACCAGTGGAGGGGCGGCTTCGGCCCAGACCCGGCCGTCTGGTGTTCTGATCTCCAAGTCTCCCATAGATGATAACACCCCCCACCATCATACGATGGTGAGGGGGTATGCCGTGCATTGCTCAGTTACAGTGGGCAGGGGAGCCGGGATCTGGATCTGGCTCAGCCTCGTCCTTCTCCTGACTGGTTAAGGCCCCGATATCTGTTACTGCTACCTCGTCCAGGCTGTGGTCCACGTCCTCCAACTCTGGGAGGTCGCTGAGGTTGTCCAGACCGAAATGCTCCAGGAACCTGTCGGTCGTACCATAGATGATGGGGCGTCCGGGCCCCCGTTGCCGCCCCAGCTCCTGCACCAGCTTGCGGTCGATCAGGGTCTGAAGGGCCCGGTCTACTTTGACCCCGCGCAGCGACTCTATCTCAGCCCGGGTCACCGGCTGCCGGTAGGCAATGACCGCCAGAGTCTCCAAAGCTGCCCGCGAGAGGGGCATCGGCTCATCGGGCAATGCCAGCCGATCCAACACCTCGGCGCATTCCGGCACAGTATAGAGGCGATAACCACCGGCCACCCGAAGGACCGTCAGGCCACTGTTCCGTTCCCGGTAGGTTTGGGTGAGGCGGCTGATCAGTGCTTCAATCTCCTCCTCGGAGAGTTCCAGGACCGACGCCAGCCGGGCTACAGACAGCGGTTCGGGCGCGACAAAGAGCAACGCTTCCAAATAGGCCAGATGGCTTAGGCTCATTCAAGCTCCTCCTTCGCACCGCAGAAAACCAGCATGATCTCGCCATAGGGACTTTTCTGGCGTGCCACCACCCCGGCGCGCCTGAGGAGTTCCAGCACCGCCAAAAAGGTCACGATCACCTGCCCGCGGGTATAGGGGTGGGGCAGGAGCTGCCAGAAGGTGGCCGTTCCCCGGGCTCGAAGCAGCGCCGAGATCTCCTCCATCTTCTGCCCGACAGTCAGTTGCTCGGCTTCCAGGATAGCGGGGGGCGGCTCATGGGCCCCGGCCAGCAATAACTCGAAAGCCTCCACCAGGTCGTAGATGGAGAGGCCCTCCGGCAGGCGCGGGTCGCTCTCGACCCGCGCCCAATCGTTGGCTATCCGTGACCGATACCGGGACTGTACATCCCGACGATGGCCCAGCTCGGCTGCGACCTCCTTGAACCTCCCATATTCCAGCAACTGCTGAACCAGGCGTTGGCGCGGATCCAGATCCTCCTCCGGCTCCTCGCCCAGTTCGACCGGCCCCGTCGGCAGCAGCAGCTTGGCCTTGATCTCCAGCAGGGTCGCGGCCATCACCAGGAACTCGCTGGCGATCTCCAGGTCCAGCTCCTGCATGGCCCGGAGGTACTTGAGATATTGGTCAGTGATGCGGGCAATGGGAATATCATAGATGTTCATCTGATCCCGGCGGATCAGGTGAAGCAAGAGGTCTAACGGACCCTCGAAGATGTCCAGGGTAACCTTATAGGCCGTGGTCATACTCGGAGCTTCATGGCAGCCCGGACCCGCTCCATGGTATCGGCAGCTATCCGGCGGGCCCGCTCAGCCCCGTCGGCGATAATCCCATCCACCAGCCCCGGCTGTCCCTCCAGAAGGGCCCGACGCTCCCGGATGGGATCTAAGAACGCATTGAGCCGGGTCAAAAGCCGCTTTTTGCAGGCCACGCAGCCGATGCGTCCGGCCCGGCAATCGTCCTCGGTCTCACCCACCGTCTCTGTGTCGAAAACCTGCAGGAACTTGTGAACAACACAGACCTCGGGATGGCCGGGGTCGGTTTTGTGGATGCGGGCCGGGTCGGTCACCATCTGTTGCACCTTTTGTTTGACTTCCTCCGGGGAGGCCGACATGGAGATGCAGTTATCGTAGGACTTGCTCATCTTCCGTCCATCGGTACCCGGAAGGAGCCTCACCCGGTTGAGTAGAGCCTGAGGCTCGGGGAATACAGGCTCGTACAGGTAATTGAACCGCCGCGCTACCTCGCGCGTCAGTTCCAGGTGGGGAAGCTGATCCTCTCCCACCGGTACCACCTCGGCCTGGTAAACCAGGATATCGGCCGATTGGAGCAGCGGATAGCCAAGAAAACCGTAAGTTGAGAGATCCTTGCCCTTGAGCTGCTGGATCTGGTCCTTGTAGGTCGGTACCCGCTCCAGCCAGGGGATAGGGATAATCATCGACAGCAGGAGGTGCAGCTCAGCGTGTTCCTTAACATGTGACTGGACAAACAGGACCGACCGCTCCGGATCGAGCCCGGCACTGACCCAGTCGATCACCATCTCCCGGATATTGGCGCTGATCTCACCAGGGTCCTCGTAGACAGTGGTCAGGGCATGCCAGTCTACCACCGAAAAGAAGCAGTTGTAAGCGTCCTGCAGCCTCACCCAGTTATCCAGGGCTCCCAGAAGATTACCCAGGTGCAGGCGCCCGGTGGGACGCATTCCGCTCATCAAAGGCTTCATGGGTGGGGTCATTGAAATCACCTCGCTCGGCTTACCACGGGATAAAGAACCCGACAGCCTGGGCCACCAGTCTGACCAGCCAGAGAATGAGGTTCACCAGAGGCATGACCAGCGTGCTGGTGAGGCCGGTGATCACCAGCAGCATGAGGATAAACGGGCCATAGGGTTCAATCTGGGCAAACCAGCGGGCCTGGTGATACGGAAGGAGACCGGCCACCACTTTGGAACCGTCCAGTGGTGGCACTGGAATCAGGTTGAAGGCAGCCAGGATGATATTGATCAGGATGGCCCGCTCCAGAATGAGTGCCAGGATAGGCTGCTGCAAAAGTACCCGATAGGGGATCACCTGCCAGACAATGGCCAGCAGGATGGCCAGGATCACATTGGCGGCCGGGCCGGCCAGCGAGGTATAGATCATGCCCTGCCGCGGTCGGCGGAAGTTATAGGGGTTAACCGGCACCGGCTTAGCCCAACCGAAACGGTAGAAGACCAGGAGCAGAGTGCCGATGGGATCCAGGTGGGCCAGAGGATCCAACGTCAGACGGCCTCTCAGCCTGGGAGTAGGATCACCCATGCGTACCGCCATCCAGGCGTGGGCGTACTCGTGAAAGGAGAGTGCTATGACAACTCCCGGTAAGAAGGTGATGATCTCCCGCAGGTCAAACCCGATCAAAGGCGTCTCCTCCCCGTCTCCAGTATGGGTGTATTATAGCACAAAAAGGAAGCCCAGAGAAAGCTGGGTTTTCCCTTGCTGGCTTGGGCTCCCGGAAATTAGGAGCCGCCGCCCCCCTGTTGGCCCTCTCCTCCGCCCTGGCTTCCCTTCTGGATAATCTGCTGCAGAGTCTGGGTGACTGCGGTCTGGACCGCCTTTTTGACTTCATCGGATTTCATGGCCTTGGCCACCGCGCTCTCAATGGCCTTCTGCACCTCGTCCGATTCCAGCTGCTTTTTGACAGCTTCACGCATCAGCTTCTTACCCTCATCCGATTGCAGCACCTCCTCGATCATGGGCTTCAGCCGTGTATCCTGGATAGCTTTCTCGTAGTTGCGGATAGCCTCCGGTGTCCGCAGTTCATCCTGGATGATCTTTCTCACCTCCGCTTCGTTCGGGCCGGGCTTCTCCTGCGCACCGCCAAGATTGCAGCCGATGGAAGCCGCCAATACCAATATGGCCGCCAATGCGGCAACTAGCAGACGACTGGGCTTCATGGTCAATTCCTCCTGATAGCGGTATCTTCTTTGCTTAGTATGGCATTTTAGCCAGTGAAAAAACTGCGCCCCTGCTGGAGCTGGAGACAGGAGTATCCATTTAGTGGAGAGAACACCTATCGGTGAGCGGATAGCTGAGCGAGGTGACAGCATGGCCCAGATCATGGTCATTGATGACGAATCTTCCATCTGCCTGCTGCTTCACGAGTACTTCTCCCTGTTCGGGCACGAGACCATTGCCATCAATGATGGTTGGGAAGCGCTGGAGCGCATCCGGTCGATGCCGGTCCCCGATATATTCCTGCTAGACTGCATGCTCCCCGGCATCTCCGGGTGGGACATCTGCCGGCAACTGAAGAGCGACCCCCGAACCGGCCAGGCCCCGGTGATTATGGTCAGCGCCTTAACCCGTGAAAGCGATATAGAGAATGGCACCCGTGCCGGCGCCGATGATTATGTGACCAAGCCCTTTGACCTCGACCTTTTGCTGGCCAAGATCGAGAAGCTCATCGGCGGTCGGGTAGCGAAAGCGCAATAACCGACGACGGGCACCACCGCCGGTATTGCAGAACATGACACCATCTGAAAATATACGGCGCCGGTTGAATTGCGATAGGCAGTTTGGTATAATGTTCATATGGGCGGCTAGCTCAGTGGGAGAGCGCTTGACTCACATTCAAGAGGTCACAAGTTCAATCCTTGTGCCGCCCACAGTATGAAGAGAGACCACTTATGCCAGTGGTCTCTCTTCGCGTGTCTAAACAGCCAAAGGGTGCGACCCTATGCCCTTCGCTCCAGCTCATCGATGAGCCGACGCAGGGCGGCATGGTCGGAGATACGGGTATGGCGATGACTGCCCAGAGCACTCACTAGCGACGTGATGGAGTCAGCGCTGAGACCCGCGCTATGACCCAGCCGATGTAGCGCATCGCCCAGAGTCATCCCAGCATAAGCACTGGTGTGCCCTCTCAGTTCAGATAGGAGGCGGTCTACCGCCTGCCGGCTGGCCGCGTCGAGTCGGCTCTTAAACCGGTTGATATCACCATGACTGACCATAGACTACCTCTCTTTCCCCGCACTCGCGGCGAAGAACTAATGTATTCTATGTCGTCGCCAGGCAGAAGCGCCTAGACCAGTGACGGTAGTCAGCGAAAAAGAAGCCGTCTCCGGAGCCTGTTGCACAAACCTCGGGACGAGCGGTGAAGGTCTTTGGGGAATAGGGAAAACCATTCATGAGCTTTGCGGGGGTGCCAGCGTGGCCTACAACATCCACCCGGTTGACCGTGAGCAGGTGTACCTGGTGCCGCCGAGCTTGCGGGACTGGCTGCCCGAAGACGACCTTGCCTGGTTCATCATCGACGCGGTGAAGCAGATGGATCTCTCCAGGTTTTACGCAAAGTACCGGCAGGAGTCCCCGACCACAGCACCATTGCCCGCTTCCGGCAGGACAACGAAAACGAGCTGGAGGGACTGTTTGTGCAGGTGCTCAAGGTGTGCGCGGAAGCCGGGCTACGGTCAGGTGCTGGTTTCCGAGTTGCAGGTCATAGTGGCTGCGGACCTTACTCAAGAGGAGAACGACTACCGTCAGCTACATCAGATCGGGGCGCTGGCAGCGGATGCGGGTTACTGGAGTGAGGCCAACTGATCCCGACGGGCCGGAGTTGTTCGTAGCGACCACGTTTGGGCAGGTGAAGGTGGTGCGTGGGTGCGATCGGTTCATGCGATGGGGTCATTCGGCCTGCCGGAACGAGTGGCGGCTCATCTGGGCCACGCACAACTTGCTCAGGTTGTGGCGGCATTTTCTGGTGAGGTGGGGTAAGGCCAGGGGGCTACTTTGCCCTCACAGGGTGGGTCCGGCCTGGGCGGCCTGACAACGGGGTGAAGAGAGTAGGGAAATACTCTGTCAAGGGGTGAACGGACAACGCCCTGAGCCATGACCGTTCCCCCGTCGCCTATGTAACCGGCTGTTCCCCATCTTTGCGCGACAGGCTCTTATACGTCGTAATATAGCCTATACTCCTCGGGGTGAGGCAGCAGACTGACCCGGGCGGCCTCCTGGCGGATGCGCTTGAGCCAGTTGCCCAGGAAGGCCCGGCTGAACACCCCGCCCTCCAGCAGAAACTCGTGATCTCGCTCCAGGGCCTGGGCCGCCTCATCCAGCGACTTGGGCAGTGCGCCAATCTTGGCCCGCTCGTCGTCGGAGAGCTCGAAGATATTCGCGTCCAATGGCCCAAATCCCTCGGCAACCGGATCGATCCGCCGCCTGATCCCGTCCAGGCCGGCCAGCAGCATGGCCGAGTAGGCCAAGTACGGATTGCAGGTGGCATCGGAGGAGCGGAACTCAAACCGCTTCTCCTCCGGCTGATTCGCATAGGCCGGGATACGGATAACCGAGCTGCGGTTGGCCACCCCAAAGCAGATACTGATCGGAGCCTCGTATCCCGGCACCAGACGCTTATAAGAGTTGGTGCTAGGGTTGGTCAGGGCCAGCAGGGCCGGGGCGTGCTTGAGCAGGCCGCCGATATAGTACATGGCGGTCTGGCTGAGCCCGGCGTAGCCCGCCGAATCGTAGAACAACGGGCGTCCCTCCTTGAACAGCTGCATGTGGACATGCATGCCATTACCCGCTTCGCCGAACAGGGGCTTGGGCATGAAGGTCGCGGTCCGGCCATGGACTAGGGCCAGGTTCTTCACTACATACTTAATGAGTACAGTCTTGTCGGCCATCTCTTTCATGGGGCCGGGCTCAACCTCCAGCTCCATCTGGCCAGGGCCGCCGACTTCGTGATGGTGGTACTTCATGCTCACACCCATGCGCTCCAGGGTCAGGGTCATCTCAGAGCGCAGGTCGGAGCTGTTGTCGTGCGGTAGGGCCAGATGGTAACCGCCCTTATGTGGCACCTTGTAACCGGCGTTAAACCGTTCCTTGTCGCCACTGTTCCACTCGGCCTCTTCGGTATCCACGAGGAACTCCATATGGTTGGGCTGGACGCGGTAGGCGACCTGGTCAAAAAGGTAGAACTCGAACTCAGGCAGGATACGGTACTCATCAGCGACCCCCGTCTCCCGCATGTAGGTTTCAGCCTTCTCGGCAATAAAACGCGGGTCACTCTCGTAGCGCTTGATGGCGTCACCCAGTGTATAGATATCCCCGATCATGCTAATAGTCCGGTGCTCGTAGAAGGGATCGATCACTGCCGTGGAGATATCGGGTATGAAGACCATATCTGACTTCTCAACGGTCAGGAACCCGTAGCTGGAACCATCAAATCCGATCCCTGCCTCCAAGGTCTTGGCCGACAGACGGCTGATGGGGATCGACAGGTGATGCCACCTGCCAGCTACATCCACAATCTTAAAATCAGCTATCTCAATCCCGCTCTCACGACAATAGGCCAACAACTGGTCCAGACTGGTAAACAAAGAACCATGCCTCCTCCGATACTCCGACTAAGCACGCTTAGTTATACCACCAGGCCCGCAGAAATCCTGCCTATAACGGAAGGTCCCGGGCCACTAAGTCGTCATAGGTTTCCCGGGCCACCACCCAGCGAGCGTGGCCGTTCCGCACAAAAACCACTCCCGGCCGGGGGAGCCGATTATAGTTGCTGGCCATTGAGTAGTTATAGGCACCGGTGGCAAAAACGGCCACAAGGTCGCCGCGGTGGACTTCCGGTAGGTTGACCTCACGGATGATAATATCCCCCGACTCGCAGGTCTTTCCCGCCACTGTATAGGTTAGTTCCGCCCTTTCCCGGGGCCGGTTGGCCAGGATGGCATGATACTCGGCGCCGTAGAGCGCTGGTCGCGGGTTGTCCGGCAGCCCACCATCCACTGATACATAGCGGCGTACGCCGGGAATCTCTTTGGCCACCCCAGCCCGGTACAGGGTGATTCCGGCCTCGGCCACAATAGAGCGCCCCGGTTCGATGATTACTCGGGGTGGCTTGAGCCCCTCCCGATCCAGGCTGGCGCGGATCACTGCACCCAATCCCGCCAGATACTCATCGACCGAAGGCACCCGGTCGCCCGGCCGGTAGCGCACTCCTAACCCACCCCCAAGGTTCAGAAGAGGCAGTTCTGCTCCGAAACGGCGCTTTACCTCGCCCAACAGCCCCGTCAGGATCTCCGTTGCTTCGGCAAAGGGCGCCACATTGACAATCTGAGAGCCAATATGGCAGTGCAACCCGTCCAGAGACACCGCCGGGTTGTCCAGACAGCGCCCGACTGCCTCCAAACAAGCGTCCAGACTCGGCAGGCCAAACTTGGAGTCGGCCACGCCAGTCTCTATGAAACGGTGGGTCCCCGCCCGAACCCCGGGGGTGTAGCGCAGCAATACCCGGGCCCGTCTCCCCTGACTGACCAGTTCCTCCAGCAGCTCCAGCTCGGACAGGGAGTCGACAACGATTCTAACCCCTGCCTCCAGGGCCATCTCCAGCTCCTGCTGGCTCTTGTTACTGCCATGAAGAATGATACGGTCTGCGGGAAAACCAGCCTTAAGTGCTGTATACAGCTCGCCCCCTGAGACCACATCCAGTCCCAGTTCCTCTTCCTCCACCAGCTGGCACATGGCAATATTCAGGAAGGCTTTCCCGGCATAATGCACCTCGGCATCACCCAGGTATCGGTCGGCCGCACTCCGGTACTGCCGGCAGCGTTCCCGCACCTGCTCCTCATCCACTACATACAAGGGGGTCCCGAACGCGGCGGCCAGCTCTACTGCGTCACATCCGCCCCAGGACAGGTGCCCGGCGGGGCTCAAGGTCAGTTGCTCCAGTCTGTACAACATCCTCACCTCGGCTTTGGCACAAAAAGAGCTGGCGAGTCTATGGCCAACTCAGCACAAGGGTATCACGGTTGTCGAAATTGAGTCAAGCGATTTGACTGCTCCACTTGCCACAGCGGTCTCCCCACCGGGCCATTATCTGATCCCCTTCGAGGATCTCCACAACCTCGCAAGCATTGGGGCACCCGCGGCATTCGTGACCGCGGGTGGCGAACGAGCGGTCCAACACCCCGAACCCCCGGAAACGGGTGGTGCTCCCGGGAGCAACCGCATCACGCCCCAGGCGGGCAGCGCCGATGGCGCCCATTACGGCGTGGAACTCGGGGACCGCGATCTCTATCCCCAGGGCTTCCTCGAAAGCCCGAACGATGCCGCGGTTGGCGGCCACGCCACCCTGGAAGACTACGGGAGACAGGATCTCTTTGCCCTTGCCTACATTATTCAGGTAATTGCGGACAAGAGCGCGGCAGAGTCCCCAGGCGATGTCTTCCACGGTATGCCCCATCTGTTGTTTGTGGATCATATCCGACTCAGCAAAGACGGCGCAGCGCCCGGCAATCCGCACCGAACTACTGGATTGGAGCGCCAGGGCGCCGAACTCCTGGATCGGTACACCCAGGCGAGCCGCCTGGCGGTCCAGAAATGACCCGGTCCCGGCGGCGCAGACCGTATTCATGGCAAAATCGGTTACCACCCCGTCGCGCAGGATGATGATCTTCGAGTCCTGCCCGCCAATCTCCAGGATGGTCCTGACTCCCGGCACTTGCTGGAGCGCCGCCACTGCGTGGGCGGTGATCTCGTTCTTCACTGCATCGGCTCCGACAATGACTCCGGCCAGATGGCGCCCGCTACCGGTGGTCCCTACCGCCGTCACCTCCACCTTCGGCAACTGTTCCCTGAGGCTCAACAGACCGCTGCGGACCGCCTCAACGGGCCGCCCGCCGGTGGGGAGGTACAGGTTGGCCAGCACCTGTCCGTCGGCAGCGACTGCCACTACATTAGTGCTAACAGACCCAACATCAATTCCTATACTGCAGCGCATCTCGTTCCCTCCTTGCGCAAGATCAAGTCGGCAAAGGCCTCCAGACGGGTCACCAGTCCGGTGTCACCGGCGTGCTCGTCGTAGTATAGGGTGATCAATGGGATCTGGAAGTCCCGGACCACCCGGTTCAGGATCGTCTGGGCCACGATCTCGGGCATGCAGGTCAGCGGCGCTACCTGGATCAGGCCGTCGAACCCCTGGCGGGCATAGATAACCGCCTGCCCGATATTCTCCCGGCCGTGCCCACCGACGAAATAAGTGAGGTAGGGCCGGGCGGCTTCCTGTTGGGCCGGGGGGTGCCCCAACCGTAAGAAGTCTCTGACCAGATTGACATTGAGCCAGTCGGTGATGTAGATCTCCCGATGCACCTCCAACCCCAGCCGCCCCAACTCGGCCTCAACGTTGCCGTTAACCCGGGGCTCCAAGATCATAAAGACCTCGCCCAGCAGGCCCACCCGGGGGCAATGGCGATCGAAGTCAGCACAACTCTCGGCCTCCCGGACGAATTGCCGGGCGATGGCGGCCGACTGGCCAGTGCCCTCAGCCCGGTCCAGGTCGGATAGTGCCTTCTCGCGCAGTTGGTCGATGCGTCCGGGCTCGCTCCGGGGGCGGCATTTGCTGGCCACCCGGTCAATGGTGTCAATGGCTTTCAGCTTGGCCCAGGCAATGCGCCATGCCGGCCACAGCCGTCTTAGCCCGTTCCCGTTGCTCAGGCGACGCAAGGCGGATACCAGTTCCCCCAGGTGGCCGCGGGGGGGTTCCAGGCTGATGACTTCCATATCATACCCATGGTCGGCGAGGATCTTCTGTTGTACCGGGGCGTAGTAGCCCAGCCGACAGGGTCCGACCCCGCCGACCATGATCCCGGCCTCTGCCCCCAGCTCATAGCCCTCGACGAAGTTGCCAATGGTCACCTTCAGGGGCAGGCAGGCTGATTCGGGAGCCAGCCGGGAGCCTATGGCCAGTGTCTGGTTGCTGGTCGGCGGGGGCAGTATCAGGTCGGCGCCGAATTCCCGGAGGAAGGCTCCGATGGCAATATGGAGAGTGCCCATGTGTGGCGCGGTTACCTTCATCAGCCGGCCCTCCCCCAGCGGATCAGGTCAACAAAGGCCTCCAGCCGGGTCACCAGGCCAGCTTCGCCCGAGTGTTCATCCACTGTCAGCAGCAGGTAGGGACAGGACGGCTGTTGCCGCATGTAGCCCTCCACCAGCTCGCCGACTAACGAATCGGGACCGCAACCGAAGGCAACCAGATGCACAACTCCGTCTACCGCGCCCTGCCGGAACTCCCCGGCAGCTCGCAAGACCCGCCGGCCCAGCGACCAGAACAAGGGCTTGCCCAGCCGGAGCGGATCCCCGCTGCTCTTTAGAGGTATCAGCTCTGGTGTGACCACCCGCGCCCCCAACTGCTGCAATCGCCCCAGCAGGCTCAGGCCGATTCCGGGGTCGTAGATATTGTAGGGGTGGCCCAGAACGCCGATGGTCAGATCAGCCTCACCCTGCCCGGCCGGGGCCCCCGGCGGCGGTAGGTCGGCGGTGGCTGATTGGGCCCGCTGCCACGCCTCCTCGCCCTGCCGGGCCGTCAAGCCCAGTCCAATGGCGATCTGGGCGGCCGCCCGCCGCCACTGGGGACGCCGATACTCATTGACTGTCGGCATGAGCAGGGGCGGCAGGTTAGGTACCACCGCCTTCAGCATATCTGGGAGCCCCAGGAACTTGGGGCAGATAAAGCCACAGCGCTCAGTGCTAACTAAGCGGGGTACAAAGAGCAGATCTACGGCACCAGTTAAGCTGGCTACATGTCCGAAATAGGTCTTCACTGGCAGACAAGCCTCGTCCACCGCCAGCCGGGCACCGGTCTCCACCGTCTGCTTGGTGGTGGGGCCGGAGACCACCGGTTGACAGCCCAACTCCTCGAAAAAACGCATCCAGAGGTGCCCCAACTCGTAGTAGAATAGCCCTCTGGGTATACCAATCCTCGTGGTACCTATGAGTATCATCCTCCCCTTATTACTTGCCCCCGGGCCGGAGATCCGGATCCTGCGGCCGCAGAATCGATGGTCTGGAGAAACGAGTCGGCACCGGGCGCCTAATGAGAATGGTGGCCAGCGCCTTCAAGTTTAACGGGATCAAGGGCCAGAGATAGGGTACCCCGAAGGAACGGCTGACCATGAGTACCAGCAAGATCAGACCAGCGGCTACCGCCAGTCCGATACCACCGGCCAACCCTACAGCAGCCAGCAGCACCAAGCGGACCAAACGGACCGCCAGTCCAAACTCGAGGGAAGGCGTAGCAAAGGTCCCCAGTGCCGCCAGGCTCACATAGATAATAGTCTCCCTGGCCAATAGGCCTACTTCCACCGCCATATCGCCCAGGAGAATCGCTCCGATGAACCCCAGTGATGTGGCCAGGGCATTGGGCGTATGGATGAGAGCCATCCGAATCAGGTCTATCCCCAACTCGACCAGGACGAATTGCCAGACGAGGGGGATCTCCCCCACCTTATCGGGTCCCAAAAAGCGCAGCCCGGCAGGCAGTTGTTCCTGGTGTTGGGCCAGGTAGACCCAGAGCGGCGGACCTATCCATGAGATAAGGATCCCCAGTAACCGTACCAGCCAGAGGTAGGCACCGACGGTCGGCGCCTGTCGATATTCCTCCGCGTGTTCCAGATGGTGAAATAGGGTAACCGGCAGGATGATGGCACTGGGCGAAGTATCGACTACCACTACCACATGACCTTCGAACAAATGCTGGGCCGCCACATCGGGCCGCTCGGTGTACCTGACTAATGGAAAAGGGTTCCAGCGCTGCCGCCGGGGGATGAGGAACTCCTCCACTGTCTTCTCGCCCATGGTGACCGCATCCACCTGAATGGACTTGATCCGGTCCACTGTCTTCTGCACCAACTGCGGGTTGGCAATGTCCTTTATGTAGAGGATGCCCATATCGGTGCGGGCTCTCCGGCCCACCTGTGCGATCTGCACTCTAAGACGCGGATCCCGTACCCTCCGTCTGATGAGGGCAACATTAAAGATAATCGTCTCCACGAAACCGTCCCGCGAGCCACGAGTAACCCGTTCCAAGTCAGGCTCCTCCGACCCCCTGCCGGGGTAGGTGCGGGAGTCAATGATAATCGCATCTGCCTCGCCATCGATCAGCAGGACGGCCGGTCCGGCCAAGATTTGCTCAATGACCTGGCTATAGGTGCCGGCCGTCTCGATTTCAAGATACGGCAGATGCTCGCGGATTACGCGCCCAACGGTATTGGGCCTGATCTCCGACCGGTCGGCCCGGAAGAGAGCCTTGAGGATCTCAGTAATCGCCTCATCCTTAGCGAAGCCATCCAGGAAAACCAGGGCGGCATCCTTGTCGGCGATCTGGAACTCCCGGACCAATACGTCGAAGCTGATCCCGTAGCCCAGTTCCTCTTTTAGAAGGTTGAGATTCTCCTCCAAGGATTGGCTGAGCCGGGTGTCGGTGAGGGAGGTCACAGACTTCCACTCCTCTTCAAGATCTCCCGGATGGCCTGCTCAGTAATGGGCGCCCCGGCCTGGGACTGATCATGTCCTTGCATTTTGCCTATATCGCCTAGCCCGATGACTACCGGGATCTCCAACTTCTCAACAACATCAACGGTATCGCCCAGCAAGCGCCAGGAACCGGTGGGGTGCCCCTTCTTATCCACGGCTTCTGATACCAGCTGCCCATCCTGGGTCACCGAAAGGTCGACTACTGTACCTGATACCCGGTGACAGTTGGAAGCCACCGCCACTATACCAAGGATCTCCACCTCTCCGCTGCGCGCCAAACCCTCCAGAACCCGTTCGCCCTTGCCCTTCCCCGCTCGCCCGCGGTCATCGACCATGACCACCACCGGATCGTAAGGCGCCTGCCGGAGAAGGCTGACGATCTCCGCCGCCGTCAGTGGGGTTGGGTTTCCGTGGGATTGGGAAATGGTGCGTAGCCTGAGCTTACGGGCAGCCGTCTCCACTGCCTGGCGGGCTATTTCGTCCCCGTCGGTAACCACCACCACCCTGGTCCTCCGCCTCACAAGCGAGCGCCTAGCCGCCAAGCGGCCACCAGGCCGGCCAAAATGGCCAAGCGCAGCAAGGCAGCGCCGAATGGCCGGGATGGCCTGGTCCAGGGCTCTAACAGGCGCCGATAATCGGGCGTGGCACGCCAGGTGACAACGACCTGCCCCAGCACAAAACAGAGCACCGGACCGGTCAGTTCGGCCAGGGGGCTTACCGTATCTACTCCGCCCAGGTGGCCGAAGGCTCCCCCCATGGTCATTGCAGTGGCTGCAGTGCCAAAGACCAAACCGCCGAAGAGACGCCCGACCTCCAGAACAATCATAGCCGCCAGCAGCTCGGGCAAAAGCATGGGACCCAGGATGAGCGCTGTAAAGAGAATGCCGGCCACATCAATTTCAATCAATGCAGTCCCTCACCTTCCCTTGGGAGTGAAAACCGCTGCCATGGCCAACCCCGACAGAACAGCCAGGGTAATGCCCAAAGCGGTAGCGGTCAGCCCGCCGGTGACCACTCCGACCCATCCGTCCTTCTTAACCTGGTCCAGGGCGCCCTGAACCAAGGCATGGCCGAAGCCGGGCAGGGGAACGCTGGCGCCCGCCCCGGCCAGCTCAACCAGAGGCTTATACAGCCCCAGGCCACTGGCAATTGCACCAAATGAGACAAAAAGCACCATTACATGAGCCGGAGTCAGTTTCGTCAAGTCCATTACGAGCTGCGCCAGGACACAAATGGCGCCACCCATCACGAATGCCCAGAGGATACCGTCAAACATCAACCACCACCTCCCGCCGCTGGTCCCTGGATGGCCACCGCATGGGCGATTCCGGGAATGGATTCACCCTGTTGCTGGGTGGTGGGGCTGAACAAGGCCCCGGTGGACACCAGCAACAGGCGTCCGAGGCGCCCGGCGGTCAGCTCATGCATCAGCTGGCCAGCGAAGGTCACCGCCGAGCAGGCACAGCCGCTCCCGCCGGCGTGGACATCCTGCGCATTACGGTCATAGATGCGGATCCCACAATCATCAAGATTGTCCGCAAGCTCCAACCCGCTATCCAGGAGCAGCTTCTTGCAGAGCTCCAGCCCATAAACCCCCAGGTCGCCGGTGATAATCAGGTCATAATCCGATGGCTCTTGCCCGGTATCGGACAGATGCTGCGAGATGGTGTGAGCTGCCGCTGGAGCCATAGCTGCTCCCATGTGGTTGGGGTCCTTCATCCCCAGGTCCATCACCATACCGAAGGTCACATGGGTGACCCGGACCGCGGAAATGTCCCCACTGCCCCCGGTCAGGAGTACAGCGCCAGCGCCGGTTACGGTGCGCTGAGTGGTTGGCGGGCGCTGGCAGCCAAACTCCAATGGATACCGATACTGTCGCTCAGCCGAATCAAAGTGCGAAGAGGCCGCGGCCAGCGCACACTGGGCATAGCCTCCGTCCACAAAAACCGCGGCCACTGCCATGGCTTGCGCCATGGTAGAACAGGCCCCATACAGGCCAATATACGGGATGTTAATGTCGCGGGCAGCAAAGTTGGAGGCCGCGATCTGATTAAGCAGGTCGCCGGCCAGCAAAAAGCTAACATCCTTCTGCTCAAGCCCGGCCTTTTGCAGGACAATCTGCACTGCCCGCTTGATGATCGCGCTCTCGGCCTTCTCCCAGCTCTTCTGCCCGATGAGGGCATCGGGGAGGATTTCATCGTAGTGGTCTTTGAGAGGCCCTTTACCCTCAACTGGTCCCACTACCGCGGCTGCCTGATAGATAATGGGCGCGGTCGGTAGGTAGAGGGTCTGTCGTCCCATCCTTTTAAGGGTCATGGCCGCACCTACCTGAGAAGCTGTTGTACCAGGACCACCAGGAAAGAGGTGGCCAGGCCGAAGACGATGACTGGGCCAGCAACAGTAAACATCCTTACACCGATGCCCAGCACCATGCCCTCTCGCCTGTACTCCATGGCCGGCGAGACAATGGAATTGGCAAAGCCGGTGATGGGAAGGGCTGATCCCATTCCCCCGAAGCGCCCGATCAAGTCATAAACACCAAACCCGGTCAAAAGAGCCGACATGACTACCAAGGTGCCGGAAGCCAGGCCAATCGCGTCCTTAGTGGTCTGGCCAGCCGCGATCCAGTAGTTGAGTATCACCTGACCAACCGAGCAGATGATCCCGCCGGTGACGAAGGCAGCTACCATATTCCTGAGGATGGGCTTCCGGGGCGCCATCCTCGTGGACATCTGCTGATAGCTCTGTTGTACCGCTTGAGGGGCCTTGGGCAATGCCTGTTCCCTCCTCCCCAGAGTTAATCCTTATAACGCACTAACGAGTGGTGCCGTTACCCGGCCCCACTTTGCAGAGGCGCCCAACAGTCCCCCGCCTGGATGCCTAGAACTTCCGCTTGTTACCATCAACCGCGAACGCCACTTTAACATTGGCCTTGTACTCGACGATGCGTCCATCCTGGATGTTGGCGGTCCAGTTATAGACCTCCACCCCCTGGAGATTGGAGACCGTCTTGGCGGCTTCGGCTACGGCATTATTCACAGCATCGGTCCAGTCTTTATCGGACTCGCCAACCAGCTCCAAGACTTTTACTACAGTCATCGCTACGCTCACCTCCTAGGTTCTATCTTGCTTATTCTGTCCGGGTAGCGCCCGGTTAAACGCGCGCTCAGGGTGATGCAGGCAGAAACCGTTGGTCAGCTGCACCACCGGATCAGCCAGGCTCAGGCTGGTCTGGTAGACCGGCAGAGCCTCCCAGACCTTCCACCCGTCAGGCATAATCTTGGAGCCGATGAACTCACCATCGATGTAGATGGGGTATTCGTGACTACCGCTATCGTGCTCCAAATGGTCTCGGATGCGCACCGCCTTCACCTCCTGCTATCTACCGAATCCCGGAACCAGCCAGTACACCAGCGACCCGAGGGCTTTCCCCAGGAGCAGCGCCCAGACGAACAGTGAAATATAGCTGGTCATGCGCAGCCGCCGTCCCAGGATGGGCAGCACATTAAGTACCTCGGCCACAGCACTGGTGATTAAGCCGAAAAAAGTGCCAGCCACCAGACCGACTCCGGCCGCCAGCACTACTGGCCCATGCAGAGTCATTGTCTGTAGGGGGATAGTGGCCCCGACGGTGGCCCCAATTACCAGTGACCATTGGTAGAGGTTGAGGAGCGGACGGGTGTTAGTCGCCTGCGCCAGCCGGGGGACAATATCCAGGATGGTCACGAACGCGACCAAGGCTGTGCCAACCACGGCGCCCTGCGCCAGTCCCACCACAGCTAATGATATCCATCGGAACATCATTGGTGCTGCCCCCGGGTGGGGCGGTCCTTCCGACGCTCCTCGTCTTTGGCCCGCTGCTCCTCCATGGCGATAAAGCACTCACTGACGCTCTTGTCGTAAAGGTGCATCTCCACTTCGAGAGGGCTTGGCTCTGAATGGTGCCGGGAGAGCCGGTTAAAGAAGATGGCTATACCCAGACCCACCCCAATGGCATACGGGATCTGGAGCACCAGCGGCTGGTCGCTCCTGGCACCAGTCAGCATATAGAAAAGGGTTCTGTGAACCTCGGGCATGGCGACATCGGTCTGGAAATTCATTATGGCCAGAAAGGCGCCGATGGACAGGAGGATAGCCACTCCGACTGCTCCCCACCATGGTGCGTCGCCCTGGTTGGTCTCCTCGGCCTGAACCGATACGATGGTGTCAGTCTCGCCCATCAGGCGGATATCGGCGGCCGGCATCTGCTGCTTTATCGCCTTGACCAGATCGAAGGCGGGGATGACCAGGGTCGTTCCCACCCCTTGTCTCACCTGGCGAATGGGAATCGCACCGATGATATGGGCTGTCTCTTGATCGGCCGCTATCTCGGCCAGCTTGCGTACTTGTAGTAACTCTCCAGGCGCGGCAGTGATGCGTTGCCGAACCCGCAGAAAAACATCGCTATACGGCTGCGGACCTGCCACCACCACACCTCCTCGGCTTCTACCAGCTTGGCCCGGTTGGGAACCCGATCAAGTGAACGGTAGACATCAAGGAGCCATACAAAGCTCAGAAGTATGGTAGCAGTAATGAGGATCATCAGCACCAGCCGAGCTCTTTGACGGGCTATGGTTCCCATCTAGCTGCCCCCTTTCCTAATTGGTAGTATTCCAAGCTTGTCTGCGATTAATGCCAGTTATGTAAAAGCAAAGAGCCCGGGCCGATGGCCTGGGCCTGAAGCATAGCGTCTATTCGGTTATTCGCAACAAAAGCCACAGCCGGTACCGGTCGACCATCAGCCCGGCCAGCGTAACCGGACCGGTGGCCGCGTTGGCCAGCCAACGGAGGGGCCCTCACCTTAGCCTATGAGTCGTCTGATCTCGCTCAGCGCCTTCTTCTCGAGGCGGGAGACCTGAACTTGGGACACCCCGATCTTCCGGGCTATTTCAGTCTGGGTCAGGTCCTGGAAGAAGCGCCAGTAGATAATCAGCCGCTCCCGGGGCGGCAGCTGCTGCATGGCCAGGCGCAGTGTCAAACGCTCTTCATTGGTCTCAGCAGCCTGGGGATCGGCCGCCACCTGATCCTCCAGCAGAATTGGTTCACCCTCATCGCCAAAGACCGGCTCCTGCAGGGAGGCCACCGACCTGACCCCATCCAGCGCCGCTAGTACCTCGTCGGGCGGAAGACCAAGCTCATCGGCAATCTCGCGCAGGTTCGGTTCACGCTCCAGCTTTCGGGCCAGGTTCTGCGCCGCCTGCTGGGCTCGGTGGGCCACCTCTTTCAGGCGCCGGCTGACCTTAATGGGCCCATTATCCCTCAAGTAGCGTTTGATCTCTCCGATAATCAGCGGTACAGCATAAGTCGAGAACTGAGTGCCATAACCAGGGTCATAGCGCTCCATGGCCTTGACCAGGCCGATGCTGCCCAGCTGGAAAAGGTCCTCCGGGTCCTCACCGCGGTTGGTGAAGCGGGAGACGATACTGCGCACCAGTCCCAGATTGGTGGCGATCACCTCGGCGCGCGCTTCGGCATCGCCGCGTTGGGCCCGGGCAATCAGTTCCTGGAACTCCCGGCCGGCAGCCGAACCCGCCGGTTCCCGCATTGGTTCCTTGGGGGTCATCGAGTCACCCCCTAGCTATCCTCGGCCGGCACTTCGGGGAACTCTTTGATCAGGCGAATGGTGGTGCCCCGCCCGGGGGCCGACTCTACCTCCACCTGATCCATACATGACTCCATGAAAGCAAACCCGAGCCCCATGCGCTCCGGATTGGGATCGGTAGAGAACGACGGCTGACGAGCCTGCTCGATATCGGCAATACCCTGGCCGTAGTCAATGATCTCCACGGTGAGTCTCCGCTGACAGAGCCGGGCTCGCACCACTACCCGCCCGGTAGTCCCGGGATAGGCATGGATAGTGGCATTGGTCACCGCCTCCGAGACGGCCAGCCGGACATCATCGAGCTCGGGCAGGCTTGGATCGAGTTGGGCCGCCAGGGCGGCCACCGTTACCCGGGCCACCGCCACGTTCTCAGGACGGCTGACGAACTCTAACACCAGTTCATTGCAGTCTTCCATGTCGGGCCTCCTCACGCCTCTTCCAGCGCCCGCGTCTCGCTGCGGTAGAGCGGCATGATCTTGAGCACACCAGCCAGTTCAAGAATGTGCCTCACCTGTGGGTTGACACTGACCAGGCACATGCGGCCGTTCCGCTGGCTGATCTCGCGGAACCTTCCCAGAATTGCCCCCAACCCGGAAGAGTCGATGAAGGTTACACCGTGCAGGTTTAGCACCAGACGCGTGATTTCATCGCCCAGTGACTCCTGAACTGCTTCCCGCATCTTCTGAGCGGTATGCTCGTCCAGTTCACCATCGAGCCGCACGATGAGGGTCTCACCATTGGTTTGTTTGTCGATCCTCATTCTCTCTTACCCCCTTCCGGTTGTCTCGGGAAGAAGATTCGCCCGGAGGGAAATGTTTTCCTGCCGACACCAACGCGATGAAGCCTCCTCCCGACCCATTGGCCGAGAGGAGGCCGTGGTCGGGTTCCTGTGGCTACCGACCAAATCTGGCCAGACTACGTAGCATCCTCACCACGAGTTGCAGCAGAGAGGCCCGTTCTACGGTGCGGTCAGAGACCAGAGGGGTGCGGCCCAGCTGTTTACCGGCCTGGCTGACCACAATGTACCCAACGGGGTCGCCCTGTTTCAGAGGGGCCTCTAGCCCGTCCTCGAGAATGATGGCCTGCTCAATTCCTTCCTCACGGCCCTTTTCGATTGTGACCGAAAAGTCATCGGGGACTACCGCCATGATCTCAGTGTCGGTCCCACGCTTCACCTTGACTGCGCCGACTACCTGACCCCGGGTGGCAATGGGAATAGCCCGGAAATTGGCGAACCCGTAATTGAAAAGGGTAGAAACCTCACTAAACCGAACATCGGAAGTTGGTCCACCCATGACCACAGCGATAAATCGACAGCCGTCGCGCTGTGCGGTGGCCGCTAAGCAATGTCCGGCTCCATCGGTGAAACCGGTCTTAAGCCCGTCACAGCCAGCGTAAAACCTGACCAACCGGTTGCGGTTAACCAGCCAGGTAGCATCGCCACGTAGGTAGTCCTGCCAAATCTTGGTGAACTTCAAGAGGCCTTGAGTCTTCGCCGCCTGCCGCGACAGTATGGCCATATCTCTGACGGTGGTTACCTGTCCCTCGGCATCGAGGCCGTGGACATTGACATAGCGGGTGCGGACCATTCCGAGCTCCCGGGCCCTCTGGTTCATCAGCTCTACAAAACGCTCCTGGGTGCCGGCGACCCATTCAGCCAGAACGGCACTGGCATCATTGGCCGAGTGGATGGCTACCCCTTTCATCAAATCAGCCACAGTCATTGTCTCGCCTGGTTCCAGGTAGATCTGGGAACCTCCCCACCGAGTAGCGGTGGCATTAGCTGTTACCCGGTCATCCAGCGCGACCCGTCCCGAATTCACTGCCTCCATAACCAGTAACATGGTCATGATCTTGGCGAGACTGGCCGGGGGTAGTTCTAGGTCAGCATCTTTCTCGAAGATGATCTTCCCCGAGCTGGCCTCCATCAGAATCGCCGCCCGCGACTGTAGCTTCACTGAGGCTGAAGCCGGTGTCACGCTCAACACTACCAAGAGCAAACCAATAGCCATTACCTGTAGTGACCGTTTGAGCATATAGTGTCTCCCCTTGTTGCCGAGTTCTCGGTTCTTAGACTCACCTCGATGGAAGCGTTTCATACTAGCGCTTGTTGAATAGCGAGACACAGCCATCTATAGCGCTGTAGCCCTATTACATGCCTGAGGCAGCGGCCGATGGTGCATCTGGCGATAACTTAGGTGAGAGTCAAATTCGGGGTTGAGATCGCTTGGGCTAAAGGGTAGGATTGCCTTAGCCAGTTTTCGGTAAGGGATAGGCCTTTCGGCCACATTCATTGCCTCCCCGCTAAGAGTATCACTCGGCCGATGCTCACCTTTGGTTCGCCACCGAGGCGGACGCGCTGAGGGCGAAGCTGATAGGCGAGCCATTGGTATCGCTATCATGAGGCAGGATCTCCGGGGCAAAGGACTGGGCCGCTTACCTCTTTGTCGCTACCAACGTCCCGGAGCTCTACTGCGAGACCTGGTCAGGTAATCAGCGTATGGTCAGGCTGCCCTAAAGCTGGGTTTCAGGGAGCTGAAACGAGAGACTGGTGTTCCTGAGGTCCGGGGCGGGCTCTAAGATGGTCTCGCCTTGGCCATTGACCGCTAGAGCTTTGAACGGTTTAACCAAGAAACCCGGGCAGTGGCGCGGGTCCTTGAGCATCAGTAATGAGTTTGCGGAACCGCTCAATATGCCGCTCTCCGGCCTCGGCCGAGTCAACGAACTCCGTCTCCGGCTCTCGACCGCAGCAGCGGTGCAGCTGGCTCACATCGATGAGCACGGGGCCCACCCAGTACCGCTTCTGTAGCTTGAGTCCCTCGGATAGAGCCGGGTTATCTCCGACAGTGGTCAGAAAGGTCTGAAACCATTCCTCAATCGCCCCGCGACGCGCGTATTCACGGGTTTCCTTTACGCTGAACATGCTGCTGTACCTCCAGTGAGTCGATGGGTCCGCCCTTTACGGCGTTAAGGCAGCGCTTATGGCAGATGGTTATCGCGGGTGACTCAATGATCCCCTGTGAACAGACCTCCACCACCTCGCGTACGGGGTAGCAGACCGCTTCGCAGGCGCCAATCCGCACCCGACGGGCCAGATACTCGACCACCGGCTGCAGCTTGAGAAACCGGTTGCTGCAGCCGTATTCACGGGGAAACCGTATACCAGTTGCTGGTACGTAACATTCATCAACAGCCCTTCTCGAGAATGGGATAGGGTTTTCCACCACCCGGCCGAACCCTTGCATGGCCTACGCTGGGCGTACCCCGCGATAGCGGGGGCCGGCGCGGCCCCCGCCCTTGGGCTTAGGTTAGCGGATTATCGCTCTCACCAGCGGTAGCGGTGTTTTTGGTCGTTCGGCCACCTGCAACGCCCGTTTGGCTAAGGCCTCGGCCTCGGCCAAATGGGCATCATTATCGTAGTGCAGCCGCACTACCTCCTGGCCAGCAACCACCTGATCTCCCACCTTGACCAAAACTTCTACCCCGACGCTCCGGTTGATCTGGTCACCCTTCTTCGCTCTCCCGGCTCCCAAGAGCATGGCCGCCTGGCCCATATCCAGGGCCCCGACTCTTTGCACATAACCAGCCTGCGCCGCCACAATGGAATACCGATGCGCCGACCGGGGCAGCAGTGTGGGATCATCCACCGCCCGGGCATCACCGCCCTGGGCTACGACTAGATCACGCAGTTTGCTCAGGGCCCGCCCGTCGGCCAGGCAGGCTTCCAGTTCCCTGCGGGCCGTCTCTCGGTCGGCAAAGGCTCCGGCGAGACACACCATCTCGACCCCCAGAGTCAGGCAGAGTTCCGTGAGGTCGGCTGGCCCCCGTCCGCGCAGGGTCTCGATGGCCTCTGCCACCTCCAGAGCGTTGCCCACACTGTGGCCCAGGGGCTGATCCATGTCGGTGATCGCCGCCACTGTCTTCCTTCCCAGGCTCCGACCGATCTCAACCATCATCTCAGCCAGCTGGCGGGCATCATCCAGAGTCTGCACAAATGCCCCCTGGCCGACCTTAACATCCAGGACAATAGCGTCAGCCCCACCGGCTATCTTCTTGGACATGATACTGGCGGCAATGAGGGGGATGCTATCCACCGTGGCTGTGACATCACGTAGGCTGTACATGAGCTTGTCGGCGGGAACCAGGTCGGCAGTCTGGGCGGCGATGGCCAGACCATACTTCCGGACTCTCTCTACCATCTGATCGATGGTCAAGTCAACCCGGAACCCGGGGAACGACTCGAGCTTATCCAGAGTCCCTCCGGTATGCCCCAGCCCTCGTCCAGACAGCTTGGCCACTGGAACCCCGACGGCCGCCACCAGCGGAGCCAGGACCAAACTCGTGGTATCGCCCACTCCCCCGGTGCTATGCTTATCAACTTTAGGACCGGGAATGGCCGACAGGTCAACCTGATCGCCGCTCTCGGCCATGGCCAACGTCAGTGTGCGGGTCTCAGCCGGCGACATTCCCCGGAAGTAGACCGCCATCAACCAGGCAGACATCTGATAGTCGGGAATCTCGCCAGCCACGTACCCGGCCACTAGCCCGTGCAGTTCCTCCTCGGTCAGCTCTCCGCCGTCCCTCTTCTTGCGGATCAGATCATAGACACGCATCTGACATCCTCCTTACTACCGACTTGATCAAGCGTCCCATCTTGGTGCCTACTCGGGTAGCCACCGCGATTACCTCATCGTGGCTCAGCTTCTCTCCCTGGCCGCCAGCCAGGTTGGTGATACAGGAGAAGCCCAGCACCTCACGGCCCTCGTGGATGGCCACCATGGCTTCGGGTACCGTAGACATGCCCACTGCATCAGCCCCGATGGCCTGGAGATACCTGACTTCGGCCGGAGTTTCGTAGGCCGGCCCGGTCAGCCAGGCATAAACCCCATGCCTCAGCTGAATCCCTTCTGCCCAGGCCGTCTCTTCGGCCAGCCTCCTGAGCCGCGGCGAATACACCTGCGACATGTCGGGAAAGCGCGGACCAAAGCGCTCATCATTGGGCCCGACCAAAGGGCTCTGGCCGCTCAGGTTAATGTGGTCCTCGATGAGCATGATATCGCCTGGACGGAACCGGGGGTTGACCCCACCGGCCGCGTTGGTCAGGATGAACTGCCTCACCCCGAGCCGGCACATGACCCGGGTGGGAAAGGCTATCTCTTGAGGGGAGTAACCCTCGTAGACATGAAACCGACCCTGAAAGACGGCGACCGCCCTACCCTCGAGATGCCCGACCAGCAGCCGTCCGGCGTGGCCCAGAACAGTCGACCGGGGAAACCCTGGGATTTCGGCGTAGGGTATCTCGGACTCGACCTCGACCTCGCGCGCCAGGGAACCCAGCCCCGAACCGAGAATCAGGCAGATCTCTGGTCTCAGGGTGACCCGGTTAAGGATGGTTTCTGTGGCCTCCTGTACTCTCTCCCACATAACAGTCCTTGTCTCCTCTCCTAATCATTGCAGTAGTTCGGCGGCCAGAGAGACTCCGGCCCCCTGATATTCCACGCCCAGCAGCTCGGCAACGGTTGCCCCGATGTCAGCCAGAGTATCCCGATCAGCCAACCGGTGCGGCCTGACGCCCGGACCTGTCGTCAACCACGGTACGCTCTCCCGTGAGTGGTCGGTGCTGGGGGTGGTCGGGTCACAGCCGTGGTCGGCCGTAATAATCAGCAGGTCCCGCTGCCCCAGGGTAGCCCGGAGACGGGGCAGGAAGGCGTCGAACTCGCGAAGGGCTTCAGCGTAGCCTCGGGGATCATTGCGATGACCGTAACGCTGGTCGAAGTCAACCAGGTTGGCGAAGACCAATCCCCGCCATTCCTTGCGTCTAAGAACCTCCAAGGTTTGCTGCATCCCCTCTCGGTTGTCCCTGGTTTTCCGGTGCGCTGTTGCCCCCCGGCCATCAAAGATGTCATAGATCTTACCAATGGCAATCACCTCGAGTCCGGCCTGACTCACCTGATCCAACAGGGTGGGAGCCGGAGGCGCCAGAGAGAAATCCTTACGGCGCTCGGTCCGGTGGAAAGAGCCCGGTTGGCCCAGGAAGGGACGGGCGATTACCCGCCCCACTGTATTGGCTCCGGTGCAGATCTGCCGCGCGATGGCGCACATTCGGTAGAGCTCCTCCACGGGGATGATCTCTTCGTGGGCAGCGATCTGGAAGACGCTGTCAGCCGAGGTATAGACAATGGGATGACCAGTCCGCATATGCTCGGCGCCAAGCTCCTCAATAATCACCGTACCTGAGGCAGCCACATTGCCCAAGATCGGCCGGCCGATGGCGGCAGTGAAAGCCTCAATCACTTCAGGCGGGAATCCAGTGGGATAGGTCTTGATGGGCTTGTCGAGCACAACTCCGCCTATCTCCCAGTGTCCGGCGATGGTATCCTTGCCAGGACTGCGCGGATGGATAACGGTGTGGGCGCCCACCAGCTTGTCCCTGGGCCGGGCAGGCGTGCCGGCAATCTCCACCAGATTGGCCAGACCCAGGTCGGCCAGGTTCGGCAGGGATACCCCGCCTACGGCGCGGGACAGATTGCCCAAGGTGTTGCTGCCCTCATCGCCATACTGATGGGCATCGGGCAGAGCCCCGATGCCCAGACTATCCAGAACAATAATCGCCACGCGATCAATGGCTGCCACGATTATCCCTCCCAAAGGCAAAGGCCGTCGTCAGGCCCTGGGATGAGCCTTAGAATACACCTCTTTCAAACGGCCCTTAGTGAGATGCGTGTAAACCTGCGTGGTACTGATATCGGCATGGCCCAGCATTTCCTGGACCGAGCGAAGGTCAGCCCCGTTCTCCAGAAGGTGGGTGGCAAAAGAGTGTCTGAGGGTGTGGGGGGTGATCTCCTTGTTGATCTTGGCCTCTTGGGCATACTTCTTGACAATCTTCCAGAACCCCTGGCGGGTGAGCCTTCGCCCGTGGTGGTTAACGAAGAGAGCCGGCTCGTCGGCGTGCCGGATCATCTTCCCGCGCGCCTTCTTCAGATACTCATCCACTGACCTTTGGGCCATAGATCCGATGGGGACGATGCGTTCCTTAGATCCCTTGCCGTAACAGCGAATATAACCGACCTCCAGGTTGACATCGGCGATGCTCAGGTTGACCAGTTCCGAGACCCTGATCCCCGTAGCATAGAGCATCTCGAGCATGGCCCGATCACGCAGGCCGGCCACAGTCAGCGGGTTCGGCTGCCGCAGCAGATCCTCCACCTCTTTGACCGTTAATACCCTGGGTAGCTTCTTTTCCAGCTTGGGCGATTCCAGATTGGCCGTAGGGTCGCTTTCAAGAATCTGTTCACGCACAAGAAACTGGTAGAACGCCTTGAGAGCGGCCAGGCGCCGGGCAATGGTCGCAGTGGCCTTCCCCTGACGCTCCAGGTGGAGCAGATACGAGATAATCGTGGCCCGCGAGACCTTCTCCAGGCCTCCGCCTTTGCCGCCGGCCACGAAATCCGAGTATTGCCGAAGGTCGCGGCCGTAGGATTCTAGCGTATTGGTGGCTAGACCCCTTTCGGTCTGAAGGTAATCAATGAAATCCTCAATCAGCTTTGCCATGTACCCACAAACCCCTTTATCCCAGCTAGTCCCCAAGGTGGATTCTGTCTCAGATTATGGACAACTATGCACCTTTTGCCTCCCGACTCCACTCCATTCTACATAATGTCGGCAACTCCTCCACTTTGGGCTGATACACCCCTATTTCTGGCCAAATAGACTAAGTAACCAGACGAATACGCTGCGGGCATACTCGCTGAAGGTCAGTACCGGCTGGGCCGCACCAGCCAATACCGGGTGGCTGAAGACCTCTCCACCTGTCGGGAATAGGTACCCCGAGACCCAGGCAATCAACCGGGGGAGAGCCAGCCCCAGTAGGGCCAGAAGGAGTAAGATACGCGCCCAGAACCAGACTCGGCGCCGAAAGCGGTTCAACGATACGATCATCGCCAGCACCTCCGCTGGTTTACTCTTCCACTGTGTTCTATTCTTATGTAAGGCTCGCCAGCTTTAGACGAAATCCGGCACAGAATGCTGGCCGGGAAGCCCGGAGGGCCATCCCGGCCAGGACAGCCCTCCCCTTCGGATCGAGTAGAAGGCGAGTTCGCCCCTCCGTTCTCCCACACCACCGGACATGCGAGTTCGCATCCGGCGCTTCATTAAGCGTTACGAAGCTTTGAGTAGCATTGTGTGAGACTCATCAGGCCCTGGATACGCCAGTAGGCGTTGCCTGCTCAGGGGCTGGTAAGCCAGGTGCCAGTATCCCCGGCTTGACATGGCCATCTGCCAGCAGTCCCGTTCGGCCAGTCCAAGAGCCCTTAGCTTGCGTAACCGCGTCCGCATTCTCTTCCACTGCTTCCCCAGACACATCCTCAACCGACGCCTGATCCAGCCCTCGGTGTCTGTCGGTTATCTTCCGGATTCTGTCCTGCATCCGTTTCACGGTCTTCTCCGCCAGTCACAGCCGCGTCTTCCCTTGGCCCAGTACATGCTCTAGCCCAGGAACTTCCGCGTCCACCGCCTGGATACCGCTCTCTTGGCCTCGTTAATCTTGAGTCCCAGTCTTTCCTGGCCCTCCCTGTGGTGTACCTTCCTCTGTCGCCACCACCACGCCGTTTACCAAGACGCCGGATTGCAGATACCGGCGGGTGAGGCGGAGAACGCGCTTGTCCTGCACCTTGCGCGCCATTCGGGCCATCAGTTGTCGTGGTTGACACGGTCGAAGAACTTCTCCAGATCCATGTCAACGATCCACGTCGGAATACCTAAGAGCCTCACGACTCCGTCCGGCTTCGGGATTTCGACCCGGCGTATGGGCAGGGGCTCGTAGTCCCTCGCAAGTAGCTTTTCCCGGATGCTGAGCCAATGTCGTCTGAGGTGGTCGCGCAATGATTCTGCAGTCATTCCGTCGACGCCTGGTGTTCCTCCTTGCAGGGCCTTTGCTGACTCCTGCCGGACGAGCGGCGTCTCTCAGCGCGGCTTGTCGGGTTCTCCGACCCCCGGCAGGCCTCCCCGAATAAGAGCGTTCTCTTTCCTCCCACCCCGCCGCGTTTACCCTAGTACCCCTTGGCAGTATCGGGCTTCGTCTTCTGTCGCAGACTCGCCCGGATACAACTGGCCTGACGCGGTTCGTGTTCCTCGGGCCGGGATTTTGCCTCCGGCCTCCTTCAGATTCCACCTCACGACGGACACCATTGCCATCGGCTAGCGGTTGGTACTGCCAACCTCTGCAGGACTTTCACCCCCAAGATAACGCTCATGCCGGGCGTACTGAAAGGAAAGCCGCCCCAGCCGGGGCGGCTCCATAATCACCAATTGCTTTAGCCGATAGCTTCCTCCAGCGGAGTATAGGGCAAGTTATGGGCTTCGGCCACCGCCTTATAAACCACCTTGCCGTTAATCACATTCACACCCAGAGCCAGCGGCCGACTCTCCTGGATCGCCTGGCGCCATCCCCTGCCGGCCAGCTGCAGAGCGTAGGGCAGGGTAGCGTTGGTCAGCGCGAAGGTCGAAGTTCGCGGCACAGCACCCGGCATGTTGGCCACCGAGTAGTGGATTACGCCGTGCTTGACATAGGTCGGGTTGCTATGAGTGGTAACCCGATCGATGGTCTCAATAGAACCGCCCTGGTCAATGGCGACATCAACAATTACGGCACCAGGCTTCATGGTCTTGACCATCTCCTCGGTGACCAGGCGCGGAGCCCGTGCACCTGGAACCAGGACGGCGCCGATGAGCAGGTCAGCCTTAGCTACACACTCGGCGATATTGTAGCTGTTGGACATATAGGTGGTCAGCCGGGCCCCGAAAATGTCATCCAGGTAGCGCAGACGGTCGGGGTTAATGTCCAGAATGGTAACCCGGGCACCCATGCCCACAGCCATCTTGGCCGCATTGGTACCGACCACGCCGCCACCGATGACAACCACTTCGGCCGGAAGCACACCGGGCACCCCACCCAGCAGGACACCGCGCCCGCCATTGGGCTTCTCCAGGTACTGGGCACCGATCTGAGTAGCCATACGGCCAGCCACTTCGCTCATGGGGGTAAGAAGCGGTAATGACCCATCATCCAGCTGCACCGTCTCGTAGGCTACCGAGACAACCTTCTTATCCATCAGAGCCTGGGTCAATTCTGGCTCGGGAGCCAGATGCAGATAGGTGAAGAGGATCTGGCCTTCGTGAAAGATGTCGTACTCCTCGGCCAACGGCTCCTTAACTTTCATGATCATGTCGCAGTCGTCGGCGATCTTCCGTTTGTCGGCGACAATCTTGGCCCCAGCCTTGATGTAGTCCTCGTCAAAGAAACCGCTGCCCACGCCACCGTCTTTCTCGATGAAAACTTGGTGACCGCCTTTCACAAAAGCGGCCACACCCGCGGGGGTCATGGCAATCCGGTTCTCATTGTTCTTGATCTCTTTTAGGACACCGACCTTCACTACGATTCCCTCCCTAGAGGATTGTTCGCGTCTATCATATATTATGTGACTGGCCATTGCAACCAAGGAAAACGGGTTTTGTGAAATGATGCACAATTAGCGCGAAAAAAGAAAAAGAACCACTGTCTTGTCCCCATGGCTCTCCCTTACTGCATCAGCCCGTTTACCATCTGCATAAAAACCGGTGCAATGTAGGCCTCGATGACCGCTGCCAACGCCAGAACCAGGCTAGCCGCCATGACCAATAAACTGTAGCCGGCAAACTCCTGTAGCCAGCGGAAGCGCTGGCGCCGCAACCGGCTTTTCACCAGTAGCCACGAAAACCCCAGGGATGCGGCGCTAATGACCAGGAAGGCCGGTATGGCCAGCAGGTTCTGGGGAAGCACGGCCGCGATGGCGAAGAGCACCCCCTTCAGTCCCAACCCCTGGGCCAGGAAGCCAACGGTGAAGCCGATAACGAACCCCCGGACGACGATGACCAGAACTACCCCGGCCACGCCAATCACTGTTAGCCCAAGGAGCCAGACAAGACCGACGGTGCGCAGGTGATTCATGAGGGCAGCCCTCAGTACCACTGCTGGCTCAATCTCGTCGACTCCGGTGGATAGCCCTCGCAGGAACAGCTGGAAGTAATCAATGAGCTGCTCTTGCTGATACTCGTCCAGAGTCCGCACAGCCAGCGCCCCAAAGACCACCCCCATGGCCAAGACGATAGTCACGAAGATATACAGGGCTGCGTTGACCCGCAGGTGATCGCCGATCCCCCGGCGGGTACGACCCATGATTGACACCGATCCACCCCCTTGTCGCGGCCTGTCCGCTAATTGCTATTCAGGCAGGGGGATGGATTATTACAGCGATGACCCGATTGCCGCTAGTTCCGCGCCCGACCGTACCGCCCACCGCCCCCGGCCTCAATGGCCAGCCTGCCCTCGCGAGCCATGATAATGCTCGCGGCCAGGCGGTCACCAACTACCGCCGCGAGGTCGGCAGCCTCCGCCCGGTGCAGGACCGCCATCTCACTGCCGAAGGCCTCCAGCAGACGGGTCAGTGCCTTGGCACCCACCCCCGGTACCTGCCGCAGGGGGATCTGGTGATAGTACGGGGCACGCTGTGGTGGGACCCCCGGCGGTTCAGCCGGAGCAAGCTCGGTCAGGCGGTCAAGGACGCCCACCACCACCTGCCAGCTGCCGCAGTTCGGGCAGACCAGGGCCGGCGGCGGTACCGTCGCCACCTTTTGACAGTCCAGGCAGAAGGTGCGGTGATACTTGCCCAGGCGTGGATCCAGCCCGTAATTGGCGGCGATCCGTCGCCCTTCCCTCTGCCACAGAGCCAACAACAACTCGTCGAAGCTGGGAGTGAGTACCTCGATAACGTTATACTCACGGGCAATACGATCCAACGAGTGGGCGTCGGAGTTGGCGAGGTACCGGTAGTCCCATAGCTCCGGCAGACAGTCAGCCAGTTGGGCATCGGCGCTCAGCCCCAGTTCAACGGCGGCAATCTTTCTGGACAACTGGCCCGGGAAGATAGCCTCAAGCCGGTTAGCACAGTTGCCGAAGACGCTCTTGTGAGGAGTGAAGACATGTGCCGGGACCAGAATGCCGCCAGTGGAGCTGACCAATTGCACGAGCTCAGCGGCCGTCAGATCGGAGCGCTGGGTGGAGAGCTGCAGGTTAGTGACGTGACGACCCAGGTAGCGGGAGAACTCGACCATCTGGGCCAGGCTCGGAAAATAGGCCACATGGTGGGAGGTACCGCCTCCGGGCTCGCCGGTCTCGATCTCTGATCCCAGGATCACCGTCACCTGATCCCGATAGCGCAGACCACCGCCGGGTAGTTCAGCCGCTTCCCCCCCGGTCAGCCACCGCCGAACGTCTTCGAGAACCCCGGGCGAGTGCGCATCAACGATCCCCACCAGGTCGATCCCCTTGCGCCCGGCACATTCCCGGGCAATGTTCTCCAGGGTCAGATGCTCCGAAGCGGTGACCTTGACCACCCGCCCCCGGTTGTCGGCCCCCAGGTGAATATGGAGGTCAGCATACACCTGGGTCATCTTCATAGGCCCGCGCCTCCGCCAGCCATCAGCAGTGCACAGACGGTAATGGCATTCCTAATCTCACCAGATCTGGCCGCCGCCACTGCCTGATGGAGTGGCACCCACTCCACCTCCAGGAACTCCTCTCCCTCAGGGGTGGACTCGGCCGGCTCCAGATGGGTGGCCAGGTAGACCCGGACCATCTCGTCGGAGAAGCCGGGCGAGGTATAGATGTCCACCAGGTGCCTCCAGCAGGCAGCGGTCACCCCAACCTCCTCGGCCAGTTCGCGGCGGGCGGTTTCCTCCGGGGCTTCCCCTGTCTCCAACTTCCCGGCCGGAACCTCAATGGTCTCCTCTCCCACGGCGTAGCGGAACTGACGCACGAGAGCGACGCGTCCCTCCTGATCCAGGGCGACCATTGCTACTGCCCCCGGGGTTTCGACCACCTCGCGCCGACTGGCCCGCCCGTCGGGTAGAACCACCTCATCAACCCGGACCTTGACGATATACCCTTCATAGACCTTTTGGCCGGTAACCCTCTGTTCTGCCAGTTTGCTCATGGCTCGTCCTCCTCTAATAATAACTACAGCCACCTCCGGCATACCCTAGAAAAACGGAGGTGAGAGCTTGTCGCGGCACATCTGGGTTCACATGGATCATCGCCAGCTCGCCTTCGCCGGCCCCGTGGCCGCTTTCCGGGCCTGGCTAAAGGAACTGGCCAAGCGGGGCGGCCGTCTGGCTGACCTTCTGCCCGGCTGAGCCACCCGAAGGCTGCCAGACACGGCAAGGCCGGGAGACCAGACTCCCGGCCACCTTTTTGCGCATTTACGAGAGTGTCAGATGAGGCCCAGGGTCCGCCCGACCGTGCCGAACCGCTCCAGGGCGAAATCGAGATCCTCCCGGCTGTGCGCGGCCGAGATCATTACCCGAATCCGGGCTTTGCCCCGGGGAACCGTCGGATAGCCGATGGAGGTGGCGAAAACGCCGGCCTCGTAGAGCTGGCGGCTGAACTCGGCGGCCTTGGCAGCATCGCCGACCATGACCGGGGTGATGGGGGTGACGCTCTTGCCAGTATCATAACCGAGTTTCTTGATCTCAGCTTTGAAGTAGCGGGCATTATCCCAGAGACGGTTCACCAGTTCGTCGCTCTCCTCGAGAAGCTCAACGGCGGCAATGCCAGCGGCCACATCGGCCGGGGTCAGGCCGCTGGAGAAAAGGAATGGGCGACCGCGCTGCTGGAGGAATTCCACCAAAGTCCTGCTGCCCGAGACGAAACCACCTACTACGCCAAAGGCCTTGGAGAGTGTGCCAATCTCAATATCGACCTCGCCGGTGAGCCTGAAATGGTGGACAATCCCCTTACCCTTTTCGCCAATTACCCCTTCGCCATGCGCGTCATCGACCATGGTCAGCGCATTGTACTTGCGGGCCGCGGCCACGATCTCGGGAAGAGGGGCGATATCGCCGTCCATGCTGAATACTCCGTCGGTGATAATGAGCTTGCGGCGGGCCTCCCCGTACTCGGCCAGCTTCCCTTCAAGATCGGCCACATCGTTATGGCCATAGCGGACTACCTGGGCCTTGCTGAGGCGGCAACCATCAATAATGCTGGCATGGTTCAGCTCATCACTGAAGATGACATCCCCCTCACCAGTAATGGCCGGAATTACTGCCGAATTGGCGATAAACCCGCTCTGCAGCAGGATGGTGGCCTCGGTTCCCTTGAAGCGGGAGAGCTTCTCCTCCATCTCCAGGTGGAGGCTCTGCGTCCCGGCAATGGTGCGAACCGCACCCGGCCCGACACCGAACTGATCCACTGCCTTCCTGGCTGCCTCCTTCAGCCGTGGGTGATTGGCCAGACCCAGGTAGTTATTGGAGCACAGGTTCAGCACCTTGCGCCCGTCCACCACCATCCAGGCACCCTGGGGGCTCTCGATGGTCCGTATGTTATTGTAGAGCCCCGCCTCCCGAATACTCTGGAGCTCATCCTCCAGAAACTGAAGCCTGTTCATATTCGACCTCCCACTATTGGAATGCTCGCGCCCGCCCGGGACGCGGCCTTATGCCTCTGACCAGTCTTCTCTCCGGGCGCTCATTATCCTTCCTCGCCCAGTTGGTGAAAATACTCGGCCGCCAGCTCAGCCGCGTGGATACCAGCCGCAGCGGCGGCCCGGAAGAGCTCCGGTTCCTGGTCAAAACCCCGTCCCATGGTCTTTAGCTCAACCTTCCATTCCCGGCACAGGTCGAGGCAGTTATCCACTTGGCGCCAGATCAGCCGGTGCCCAGCCTCCTGGAGCTGCCTCAGCTGGGCGGCGTCCACCGCGGTCAGCGGATCGGGTAGAACCACTTCAGCCGGGGCCAGAGCCACCAGGGTCAGGGCAGTCAGCGTATGGTGACTGAGACCCCGGTGCCGGCGGCGGGCATCGCTGCACCCTATTCGGGGCGGCACGATAGGCCGTCCCCCCAGGCTGTGCGCGGCATTAATGGTCTGGCCAACTTCCAGACCGGTAGTACCCAGAACCGTACCGGTCCCGACAATCCCTGGCCCCATGGCTACCACTGCCAGGTCGGCATCCACCACCCACCGGGCGCTGGCCAGCGCGCTATAAAGGTTAACAGCCTCATAGTCACCGCCGAAGGCATGACCGGTGGTAATGACCGCCCGGATCGCCCCGGTCCGGCGCAGTGCCGCCACTGACTCGCTGAGCGCCACGGGCAGGGCGCCCCCATCAGTCATTACATAGGCCACGCGCAATGGTCGGGGGCACCCCCGCCCCCGCCAGGCCCAGTGGGCCCCGGCGCAAACCGCCGCCAATTGGCTGTGTAGTCCGCAGGCCACCACCGGCAGGCCGCCCACCCCCCGGACGCCCCGCAGGAGCTCGTGATGAGGTGAGGCTGGCTCTTCTACCGCCAGGCATTTCAGTTGGGACGGGCTGTAACGGAGCTTGATGATATGTCCGGGCGGCCCGGCCCTGACCCTCTCCATGGGGAAGACCGCCGCCACATAGGCCGAACCACCGGTGCCCAGCTCAAGATCGAGACCAGTAGTATTGGCCAGCACCAGCTGACCGGGGGTCGGGTCAGGGAAAAGCCCGCGGTAGAGAATGGCCTCAAAGCGCCTTTCGCTTCCCCATCCGGCCACCTCCAACCGGGCCATGTGGTGGCTGACGATCTCAATGGCCAGCACTATCCCCCAGATCCAGCCCGCCCCGACCATATGTACACCTCCCGGCCTAGTCTACCCGGAGCTGGCGAAGGGCAACATTCCCCCGGGAATACCCTTAAGTGGCCGGTTGGCGCGCCTGCGGCCCCCGTCGCCCGGAGGCCGCAACCCGGTCTCTATTGGGTTAATCTACTGCTGAGCCAGGCCGATCCCCTTATCCAGAGCTGCCTCGTTCATCGGCAGCAGATGGTGCCGACGCTCCGGCAACACCTTGCGGAGCGCCTTCAGGACCGACTCCTTTTTGACTGCCCCGGTAGCCTGGATCAGGGCACCCAGGGCAACCATGTTGGCCACCCGGACATCGCCCAGTTCGGTGGCAATGTCGTTGGCCGGGACCTCGATGACTGTCACATCACCGCGCTGCACCTGGCGGTCAACCAGAGAGGAGTTAATGATAAGCACCCCGCCCTTAACCACCTTGCCCTCGAACTTATCCAGCGAAGGTCGGTTCATGATGATGACCGCGGTGGGCTCTGACACAACCGGAGAGCCGACCTCCTCACCAGAAACCACCACCGAACAGTTGGCGGTACCGCCCCGCATTTCCGGCCCGTACGACGGCATCCAGCTGACCTTCTTACCCTCCAGCATGCCACTGTAGGCCAGCAGCTGGCCAACGAGCATCACGCCCTGGCCCCCGAAGCCGGCCATGATCACTTCATGGGTCATTTCGTTTCTCCCTCCCCGGTGGTGTCTTTGAAGACCCCCAGCGGGTAGTAGGCCATCATACTCTCTTTGAGCCAATCGATGGCTTCCCGCGGCGACAGGCCCCAGTTAGTGGGGCAAGTGGACAGGAGCTCTACCAGGGCAAAACCCTTCCTTTCCACCTGAGTCCGGAAGGCCTTGAGAACCGCTTTTTTGGCCTTGTTGACATTGGCCGGGTCGGTCACCGCTACTCTGGCGATGTAGGCCGCCCCATCCAGCGTAGAGAGCATCTCCGAAACCCGCACCGGATACCCGGCCCGCTCCACCATCCGCCCATCGGGGCTGGTGGTGGTGCGCTGGCCAATCAGGGTAGTTGGCGCCATCTGGCCGCCAGTCATGCCATAGATAGCATTATTGACGAAGATCACCGTGATATTCTCGCCGCGCGCCGCGGCATGGACAATCTCGGCTGTGCCAATAGAGGCCAGGTCGCCATCGCCCTGGTAGGTAAACACAATATTCTCCGGGAGCACCCGTTTGATGCCGGTGGCTACCGCCGGGGCCCGCCCGTGGGATGCCTCGTGCATATCGACATTGAAATACTTGTAGGCCAGAACGGCGCAGCCCACCGGGGCGACACCGATGGTCTTCTCGTTTAGCCCGAGCTCATCAATGGCTTCGGCCACCAACCGGTGGATGATCCCGTGGGTGCAGCCCGGACAGTAGTGTGTCGGGACATCGGTCAAAGCCATAGGGCGCTTAGCGATTACCTGCATTAGCAGCACCTCCCGCCGGTAAACTTGCGGAGTTGGGCGATAATCTCGTCACGCACCGGTAGAACACCGCCAACACGCCCATAGAACCGCACTTCCGCCTGGCCATTGGTGGCCAGGCGGACATCTTCCACCATCTGGCCAGTGCTCATCTCGATGGTCAAGAACTCCCTGATCCCTGCCTTAACTGCCTTGTCAAAGGCTTCGGTCGGGAAGGGGAATAGGCTGATGGGCCGGATCATCCCCACCTTCAGCCCCTCTGCCCGTGCCTTCTCCATGGCCGTGCGGGCGATGCGAGCCGAGGTCCCGTAGGCCACCACGACTACCTCCGCATCCTGCAGGTGAGAGGTCTCGTACCGCACTTCATCCCGCTTCATCGCCTCGTACTTATCCCGCAGCCGAAGGTTGTGTTTCTCGAGCTCCTCGGGGATGAGATAGAGTGAGTTGATGATATTGGGGCTCCGCCCCTTCATCCCGGTGGTCGCCCAGGGCTTGGCCGGGAGCTTATCCGGAGCCTGGTGCCTGAACTCCACCGGCTCCATGGCTTGGCCCAGGGTCGCATCGGCCAGGATCATCACCGGATTGCGGTACTTGTCGGCCAGATCAAAAGCGAGGGCGGTCAGGTCAACCGCTTCCTGAATAGACGCGGGGGCTAGCACCAGGAGCCGATAGTCGCCGTGTCCTCCTCCCTTGGTCGCCTGAAAGTAGTCGGACTGGGCCGGTTGGATCCCGCCCAGACCCGGGCCACCCCGGACCATATTGACGATTACGCAGGGCAGTTCGGCCCCGGCGATATACGAAATTCCTTCCTGCTTCAGGCTAATGCCCGGGCTGGACGATGAGGTCATACAGCGGGCGCCGGCTCCGGAGGCGCCGTAGATCATGTTGATGGCTGAAACCTCCGACTCGGCCTGGATGAACTGGCCGCCCACCTCGAACATCCGGCGCGACATATATTCCGGTATTTCGTTCTGGGGCGTAATCGGGTAGCCGGCAAAAAAACGGCACCCGGCGCGGATAGCCGATTCAGCTACCGCCTCATTGCCCTTCATCAGAACGAGTTCTCCCATTGTGCTCTCCCTCCTTACTCGCGATGAATTTCTATTACCATATCCGGGCACATCCGGGCGCAAAAGGCACAACCAATGCATTTCTCCGGATCGACAATGGTCGCCGGATGGAACCCCTTGGTGTTAATGTGTTCTCCCATGCGGATGATCTGCTTGGGACAGGCGGTCACGCATAGCTCACACCCCTTGCACCGCTCCTCACTGAAGACAACGCTGTTCTTGGGCAATGATCTCCCTCCCTTGCCGAGAGTGTCTGCCGCTATTTCCAAGGCGGCAGCATGTAGATATCTACGGGGAAGACGGGAATTCCGATTAAGCCAGTGATCTCTCTAACCGTATCTACCAGGTCTCGCCGCACTCCGACGAAGGCCACTGGCAGGCCCAGCGCCGCGGCGGCTTCCCGAACCACCGCCAACCCCTCCAGGATGTGCCGGCCTTCCGTCAGATCCCCCAGGTTAGTGTTGGCCACCAGGGCGGTAGCCTTAATCCGGGCAGCTCTCTCCACTTCCCCTACCGCCCGGATGATTCCTGCCACATCCCGAGTGAATGGGCGTCGGGTATTGACCACAAAGTAGGCCTCGTAATCGCCAGAACGGAAGTAGCGCTGGAAGGGGCCAAGCGCCCTGGCGCCCCAGTCATCTCCGCCCACATCCAGTATCACTCGGGCGGTGGGGTCCTGGAGAGGCGCATAGACCTCGGCTGGGAGTACCGGCAGGTCAGTATTGGAGATGCCTTCGGGAGCGATGAGTTTCACCCCCATGGTTCGCAGCTTACCATGGACCTCACGGGTCCTGAAGAGCGGGCTGACATTGTCCAGATCAACCAGACTGATCGGCTCTCTGCCCTCTGAAGCAAGATGGGCGTAGTTAATAGCCAACTCGGTCTTTCCACTGCCGAAATTCCCGATAAAGATAACGATGCGTTTCTCGCTTAACACCTGATCACTCCAGTATAAACACTGACGGGGGGCAGGACAACACAGGGCGGGGACGACGGGACTAGTATTCCCGAATCCCGTCCCCGCCCGATTGCCCGAGATAATGGCCTACTTAGCAGCAGCGCGGGGGAATGTACTTCTTTCTTAGTTCTCCGATGCGGGCGATCCGCTCCTCGGCCAGACGATCGGCCGCCAGGTAGCTCGGGATGCTGTCACGCTTGGCGATCTCGAAGACCTTGAGAATGGTATTGTAGATATCAGCGGCCTTGGCATGGGCCCGCTCCTGGTTGTAGCCCATCAGCTCGTCGGCTACATTAATGACACCACCAGCATTGATAATGTAGTCCGGGGCATAGAGGATGCCGCGCTTCTCGATCTCAACACCATGCTTCTCCGGCTCTTTAAGCTGGTTGTTAGCGGCACCGGCCACAATCTTGCACTTGAGCTGCGGCAGGGTCTCGTCATTGATGATAGCCCCCAGAGCGCAGGGAGCGAAGATATCGCAATCAACCCCGTAGATCTCCTCCGGCCTAACGGCCTTAGCAGCAAAGTCCTTGACCGCCTTTTCCACCAGTTCGGGGTGAATGTCGGTGACGATGAGCTTAGCGCCTTCCTTGTGCAGGAACTCGGCCAGGTACATGCCCACATGTCCGACACCCTGGATAGCAACCTTCTTGCCCTTGAGTGAATCATCGCCATAGGCCAGCTTGGCCATGGCCTTCATCCCCTTGTAGGTACCGAGGGCGGTTACCGGCGACGGATCGCCGCTGGAATTGGCGTCATTCAGACCACGCACATAGTCGGTCTCCAGAGCCACCCAAGCCATATCAGCCGGACTGGTGCCGACATCTTCCGCCGTGATATAACGGCCGCCCAGGGACTGGACGAACTTGCCGAAAGCCCGGAATAGCTCCTCGCTTTTGTCCTTGCGGGAGTCGCCGATGATCACAGACTTGCCGCCGCCGATGTTGAGGCCGGCAGCCGCGTTCTTATAGGTCATACCGCGAGCCAGGCGCAGGGCATCGGTTATGGCCTCATCCTCGCTCTCGTAGGGCCACATCCGGCATCCTCCGAGGGCCGGGCCGAGCGTGGTATCATGGATGACAATGACTGCCTTTAAGCCGGAAGCCTTATCATGGCACAGGACGACCTGTTCGTAACCGTACTTCTCCATGTACTTGAAGATCTCCATCCGGTTGAAACCTCCTCTGTTATATGGATTCCCGCTAGAACCCCAGGCGAGCGGGCGCGCCGTAATCCCTCCAGATTACTTGCTCTTACCAGCCGCGTAGACCACCGCGAAGGCGATGGAGTTGAGCTTGGCATCAGCCTCATCTGACCGGGAGAGCAGTACCACCGGGCAGCGAGCTCCGACGATGATCCCGGCCTGGCGTACTCCAGCCCTGGCCAGGAAGGCCAGAGACTTGTAGAAGATATTGCCGGCCTCAATGTCCGGAACGAAAAGGATGTCGGCCTTTCCCGCCACCGGGCTGACGATCCCCTTAATCCGGGCTGCTTCCTCCGAGACCGCGTTATCGAGGGCCAACGGACCGTCAACCAGCCCACCCTTGATCTGCCCTCGATCAGCCATCTTGGCCAGGGCTGCTGCATCCAGCGTGACCGGCATATCCGGATTGACTAGCTCCAGCGCGGCCAGGCAGGCTACCTTAGGCTGCTCTATGCCGAGGGCTCTTACACAATCAATGGCGTTCTGGATAATATCGACCTTTTTGGCCAGGTCGGGAGCGATATTTAGCCCACCATCGGTCATGAAGTAGAGTCGGTCGTGTCCTTCGACCTCCAACATGGCGATATGGCTGAGAATACGGCCGGTCCGCAGTCCTTTCTCTTTATCGAGCACAGCCCGCATAATGTCGGCGGTGCCAAGCTTGCCTTTCATCAGTAGGTCAGCCTGGCCGGCAGCCACCAGTTCAACAGCCTTGGCTGCCGCCGCAGGGATGCTCGGGGCGTCAACCACCTCAACATCGGCCAGATTGTAGCCCACCTCTGCCGCCTTCTCCCGGATCTTGGCTGCGTTTCCCACCAGGAAGGAACGGATAATCCCGTTTTCCTGGGCGTGCTTAACTGCCTCCAGTACTTCGACATCCTCAGCGACAGCCACCGCCAGCCCCTTGGGGCCATGCGCTCTGGCAGCTGCCAGTACCTGATCCATGGTTTTCATCTGATCACCTCTTCTTATCTTGACCCGGCACCTACTGGTAGACCCTGGCCTCTTCTTCGCCTCTCAGAACCCGCAGGGCTCCTTCTACCAGCGAGGGCAGCTCCTCCTCGCCTGGATAGACCAGCACCTTGGCAATCCAGCCAACCCGTTCCTTGACCCAATCAACTAGCATCTCGCAGTGAGCCAGACCGCCGGTGACAATGACGTAATCCACTTCACCCTTGAGAACCGTGGCCATAGCGCCGATCTCTTTGGCGATCTGGTAAGCCATGGTCTCCAGTACCAGGCGGGCCTGGCTGTCGCCAGCCTGGATCCGCTTGACTACCTCCTGGGCATTGTTGGTGCCCAGATAGGCCACCATCCCGCCCTGGCCGACCAGTCTGCGCAGAATCTCCTTCTCAGTATACTTGCCAGAAAAGCAGAGCTTGGTCAGTTCCTGGCACGGGACGGTCCCGGCCCGCTCGGGAGAGAAAGGCCCCTCCTCAGTGGCATTGTTGACATCCACGAAACGCCCCTTCTTACTGGGCACGCAGGAGATTCCGCCCCCCAGGTGGACCATGACCAGGTTCAGATCATCAAAACGCACGCCGAGGTCGGCGGCTACCCGCCGGCCGACGGCCTTGAGGTTTAGGGCATGGAGCAGGCTGCGCCGGGGGATCTCCGGAACCCCCGAGAGGCGGGCGAGAGGTTCGAACTCGTCGACGCACGGCGGGTCGACGAAGAAGGCTGGCAGATTATACTGGTCAGCGATGCCTTTGGCCAGAATGGGGCCAAGGTTGGAGGCATGCTTCCCCTGGACACCGCGGCGCGAATCCTCAATGACCCGGTCGGTGATGGCGTAGGTACCGCCCGGGATCGGTTTGAGCAGCCCTCCCCGGCCGACCACGGCGGTCAGGGTATCCAGCCCAATCCCGGCCTCGGCGACAGCATCCATAATCACTTGACGACGGAATTCATACTGGTCGGTAATCTCCCCGCCGAATATGGCCAGTTCGTCGGCGGAGTGGCGCAGGGTCTTCTCGAAAATGGGCTTATCGTCGTCATAGATGGCGATCTTGGTTGATGTAGAGCCAGGGTTAATGGCCAGCAGGCGGTGCTTCTTCATGATCTCACTCCCAGCTACAGTAGATCCGGGATAACCGGCCCACGGCAGCAATGCGCTCTTCCGCCATGACATCGGCCGCCCGGTAGGTAGGAATACTGTCGCGGCGGGCCACTTCAAATATTCGGAGCAGTGAGTTGTAGATATTGGCGACCTTGCGGCGCGCCCGGTTCGGATCAAAACCGTGCAGTTCATCGGCGACCTGGATCAGGCCACCGGCGTTTATCACATAATCAGGGGCATAGAGGATGCCAAGCTGATGAAGCTCATCACCGTGGCGTTCCTCGGCCAATACATTATTGGCTGCGCCGGCAATGATCTTACATCTTAACCGAGGCAGGGTTTCATCGTTGATCACCGCACCCAGGGCATTGGGTGAGAAGATATCACAATCAACACCGTAGATCTCCTCAGGTGCTACTGCCCGGGTCTGCGGGTACTTGGTGATTATGCGCTCAATGTATGACTCATTAACATCAGCGATAATCACATTGGCCCCTTCATCATAGAGGTGATCGACCAGGTGGTGGCCGACCTTGCCTACACCCTGGACAGCCACCGTCTTGCCGGACAGCGAGTTGGTACCCCAGACTTCTTGGGCGCAGGCCTTCATCCCCTGCCAGACGCCGAGTGCCGTCAGGATGGAGGAATCGCCGCTCCCGCCGTAAGACTCGGGCAGGGCCACCAGATAATCGGTCTCTACCTTCGAGATCGCGAAATCGTTGGCCACAGTACCGACATCAGTCCCGGTGATGAACCTCCCGTTCAGGCTCTCCACGAACTGCCCGAAGGCCCGGAAGAGCTCTTCCGACTTGTCCTCCTTGGGATCACCCCAGATGATGGCTTTTCCCCCGCCGTAGCTGTCACCGGAAGCGGCCGACTTGTAGGTCATCCCCCGGGAGAGACGCAAACCGTCGTAGACTGCTTCGGCCTCGGTAGCGTAATTCCACATTCGGCAGCCACCCAGAGCCGGCCCCATAGTGGTGTCATGAATATTAATGATCGCCTTGAGACCCGATGACTTGTCATGGCAGAAGACAAGCTGCTCGTGGCCTTGCTTCTCCATCTCATCGAAGTACTTCACCCATTTCTCCCTCCTTACCTAAAGTCTATTTATCCGTAGGTTGTTTGGTGGCAAAAACTGTGCCAAAGGAGTGTCATTACTCCCATCGAGCTAAGGGTGGAGAGTGCCGGGACTTCTCTGAATGATCTTTCAGGGTATCTGCAAACCGTTTCAGGCAAGACCATTCAGATCCGGCACCAACCGCTCCAGTTTGTAGTAGAGGCTGCGAGTGGATATCCCCAGTCGCCGGGCGGCCTCAGTCTTGTTGCCGCCGGTGGCTTTGAGGGCACTGACGATGATCTGCCGCTCCCGTTCAGCCAGGAGCTGCGCCAGCGGGCGGCCATCCTCAGCCGGCACCGGGGCAGCGGCGGCCACCTCCCCTCGTCTCCCCAGGGGCGGCAGGTGGTGCTCGGTGACCGTTGTCTCGTTGAACCGCAGGTTGATCACCGCCCGGCTAATGACATTCTCCAGCTCCCGGATGTTCCCCGGCCAGTGGTAAGCAGCCAGCTGTTCCATGGTCCCGGGAGAGACCGCCTCCACCGACCGGCCATATTCCTGGTTGTACTTGCGGAGCAGATGCTCCACCAGGGCCGACAGATCTTCTGGGCGGTGGCGGAGCGGAGGGACGAAAATCGGCACTACATTCAGGCGGTAATACAGATCCTCCCGGAAGGTGCCGCGCTCAATGGCCAATTCGAGATGGACATTGGTGGCTGCGATGACCCGGACATCCACAGAAATCGGCTTGTTATCACCCACCCTGATGATCTCCTTCTCCTGGAGGACCCGAAGCAGCTTGGCCTGAAGACGCTGGCTGATCTCCCCTATCTCGTCGAGGAAGATGGTCCCGCCACTGGCCTCCTCAAAGAGCCCCCGGTGGCCTCCTTTCCGGGCGCCGGTGAAGGCACCCTCGACATAACCAAATAGCTCGCTCTCCAACAGTGTATCGGTAAGAGCCGCGCAGTTGACCCTAATGAACTGCCCGCTTCGACGGGCACTGGCATTATGGATGGCGTGAGCAAAGAGCTCCTTACCAGTGCCACTCTCACCACGCAAGAGGACGGTAGCGGGTGTATCAGCCGCCCGCCGCGCATGCTCAACCGCAGCCAGGATTGACGGGCTCTGGCCAACGATATCATCAAAGGTATACTTAGCCTCAAGACGTCGAATCAGGCGCTTGGCCCGGTCCAGCTCTTCAGTGAGCCGGGCCATCTCCGACAAGTCATGGATCACACCGACGCTTCCCTTCAGTTCACCATCAACCAGGATAGGCGCGACATGGACCACCACATCACGTCGCCCCGGGCCCACCTTCATCCGGACATTGCGCACCGGGCGCCTGGTCTTCAGCACCTTGAGGTGCATGCTCTCGCCCTCAGCGATATCCACCGTGGCCGGTTTCCCAATGATATCGGCCTCAGACAATCCGGTCAGCCGGGTGTAGGCGGCATTGATTAAGAGCCCCCGGCCGTTTTCGTCAACCACCGAAATAGCATCCTGGGTGGATTTGATGATTGCCTCCAGCATTAGCTTGATGCGCTTGAGGTTGGTAATCTCCTCGGCCAGGGCTTCGATCTCGCCGATATCGCGGAAGACGGCTACCGCGCCGATTATCCGGCCCGATTCATCGCGAACCGGGACCCGGTTGGTGACAATCGTTACCTGGCCCATCTCCTGCCGCTGGTTGAGCTCGGACCGACCTGTTCTGAGGATCTGGGGAAGTCGGGTATTGGGTATTACCTCTTGTACCGACCGGCCCAGGGCCTGCGCGGCCGCCAGACCGGTTAGCCGCTCGGCAGCAGCGTTGAAGATGGTTACCTCTCCCCGCTCATTGACAGCGATCATCCCGTCATGAGTCGAGTTAATCACTGTCTCCTTCTCCCGTGTCTCCCTGAGCAGCCGTTCGATAAGGCGGTCGTGCTCCTCGGCCAGGGAGGTCAGTACCTCCACCGCCTGGGCCGGGATAACCGATACCCCTGGCAGCCCGGAGCTTACCTGCTCTCCACCAGTGGCGTCCACCAGGATATCCACTGGGACCTTTCCCTCTAATTCGTCGACGGTAGTGAAGACGGGAATCCCCTCCGCCCGGGCCACAGCCAAGCCGGGAGCCTGGCTATCCCGGTCAACCACCGCCACCATCGAGACACCGGGCAGCTGCCGTAGAGCCCGAACGAGAGCCGTGCCGCGCTGTCCGGCACCCAAGATTGCGATTGAAAGCATTTGCATCACCCGATGGTTAATTCACCGGATTATCTGCAATTCCTTTCAGGAAAAAACTGAATAAGCCCCAATCGGTCCAAACGGTACAACCAACGGTTACCTTCTATGAATCGGCCGAGCGAGTAGAACTCAGCTAGCAGGTGCAAGGCCACAAGCAGGATGGCCATGGCCATTCTGGCAACCAGCGGAGCCAATAGCCAGGTCAGGCCGAGGCTTAGCCCCAGAAGGTTGGAGCCAGCATCGCCTAGCATGGCCCGACCACTAAGATCCAACGGGGCCATGGACACCAGGGCTGCCAGCACGAGGAAGGCGCTACCGGACAGGCGGCCGGCTACCAGACCAAGAACGGCCAGACCAACGAGATAGGCCTTGCCGGCCCGGCCGGGCCGGGTATCCAGCAAGTTGATGAGGTTCGTGCTGAGGAGCACCACTAATCCATCAACAAGCATAACCCCGGCTGGTCTTTTCCACCCGGCAGCCGCCAGTAGGGCCACAACGGCTCCTCCCGCTGCCTTTAGGCTACCGGTGGTGACCTGCCCCCGCCAGAGGTAACCAAAGTGCCCCCGCAGCCCCTTGGGGTGCCGGCATCCGGCCACAGAGCAAAGGTCATCCAACAACCCAAGAAGGGTCATAGCCCCCAGGGCCGCCAGGGTCAGCCAGCTGTCGCTAGAAAGACCTGTACCAGTACAGCTGCTGGCGAGATGTTGAACGCCGGTACCAACCAGGACGGCCAGGTAGACCCAGATCCCCAAAGAGGTCGGAATCGGGCGTCCGGCGTAGTTGGGTCTTACCAACCCAACTTCAGTCAGCAGTCCCGGGCCAATTCTGCGCAACCCCCAAGCAACCAGAGCTGCCGCTACCATACCTGCGACTGAGCTGGTCACGGCCACCAACCTCGCCAAGCCTCGGCTGCCAGGGCTTGGCTCACTGCATACCATTGCTGACCGCGGTGAAGAAAGCCCGCCAAATTGCACCCACTCCCCCGGTCAACCAGTTCCACCGGGATCTCGACAACCCGGTAACCGGCCCTGACTGCCCGCACCGTCAGGCAGATCTCCAGACCGAATCCCGGCGGGTAGGGCTGCAGCGCCCGAGCTACCGCCCGGCTGAGAGCCCGTTGCCCTGATAGGGGCGCCACGAAGCTCCGACCTGTCAAAATCCTGCAGCCCCAGCGGGCCGTGGTCAGGGTTAGCCCCAGTCCCGGCCGGCGCCCTTCCCTGGGCAGAAGCCCGATACTCATATCGGCCTCTCCACCCAAGAGTGGCTCGAGCAGTGGCCCGGCGTTTCCGGCAGTCAATCCGAGGTCACCATCGAGAAACAAGACCACAAGTGCCATGGTCTGATCCAGTCCTGCTGCCAAGGCCAACCCCTTTCCGCGGTTTCTGGCGAGCCTGACCACCCTGGCCCCGGCAGCCCTTGCCCGAGGCCCGGTCTCGTCGACAGAACCGTCGTCCACCACTACCAATTCGGCGGGGTTCAGGCTCCAAGCTCCCTGTACGGTCAGGCCAATGCGATCGGCCTCGTTGTGGGCCGGGATGATGATAGCCAAATCACTCAGGGTGCCTCCCCCCCTTCCGAATCGGCATCGTCAATAGCCAGAATGAGCTCACTCCACAAACGCAAATAGCTGCCGGTGCTTCCGGCTCTCGCCTGCCAGGCGTGTGTGACCTCCAGTTCGGCGGTAAGCCCCTCGGGTGCCACCGCTACTACTGGGACTCCCAAAAGCCGCCAGCCGCTAACTAGGCTGGTAATGACCTCAGACCAACCGCTCTGACCAACCCAGAGTACGACGGCATCGGGGCGCTGATAGGAACCGCTCCTTTCTAGATAACCAGTGGCAGCCAAATGGTTGAGCCAGCTGCTATCCTCTCCCCCTACCAGAGCGCTGGCCAGTGCCGACGGGTCCAACCGCAGGCGCCAATCGCCGGTACTCGCGGCCACTGCTGCATCATCGCGGATGAACGTATCGGAAATCACAGCGGCCCCGGCCCGGTAGAGTAGTCCGGTCAGATCCTCAGGAGTCCTTTCGGCCAGGGCCACGATGGACACGGTTTGTCCCTTCAACCTCCCGGCCAGCAACTGCTCAACTAGAATCCCTCTGGCACCTATCTCCCCCTCGAGCTCCCGCTGACGGGACCGGAGCCGGGTCATTTCAGCCAGAAGAGTCTGCCGCTCCCGCTCAGCATCGATCATCAGCCTCTCATGAGTAGCCAGTAAGGCGTCATCGCCCAGAATGACACCACCCAGGACGATACCGACCGCCAGAGCCAGAAAGATGCCCACCAAGGAGATGGTCAGGTAGCGGAGGTCGATCATTGGCCTACCTCCACCCCAATCCGGTCCGCAGTCGCAAAGCCAGCAGCCTGATGATGAAGCGCCCGACCTGACTGGAGAAGAGGGCCAGCATTACCGGGAACATAGCCGCTGCCAAGAGGGTGAGAAGGTGCCCGGGGCGCAACCGCCCCTGGTAGAGGCGGCTTACCCCTCGAGCATCAACCAGCCGGTCGCCCACCTTAGAGCGGACCAAAAAGGTACTCCCCATCCCCTTCCTGCCTTTCTCCAGAAAATCAATGAGGTTAGAATGGGTGCCCACCGCTACCATTAACTCAGCCCCCTTCTCGTAGGCCAACAGGAGCGCCAGATCCTCGCTGGTACCGGGCAGCGCGATCTCGCGGTATTTTACCCCCAGTGCCTCCAACCTGGGGCGGTGGGGAGCGCGTCCATCCAGGTATGTATGGAGGACGATCTCGGCCCCGCATTTCAGGGCCTGGTCACTGACACTATCCAGGTCACCGACGATGATATCGGGTCTGTACCCCAACTCCAGCAGGGCGTCGGCACCACCGTCCACCCCGATCAGGGCCGGTCGGGATTCCCGCAGGTAAGGCCCCACGGCCGCCAGATCCTGACGGTAACTGGCGCCGCGCACCACGATCAGCACCTGCTTCCCGGCCAGTCGGGTCCTAACACTGGAGAAATCAAGATTGGCCAGGAGCAGGTCTTTCTCGCGGCGCGCGTACTCCAGGGTGTTGGCCAGGAAAGCGTCTAGCTCACCGGCGAGCCGGATTCGCGCTGCGGTGGTGAGAGATTGCAGTAAGAGTCGGTCCACCAGACGGCCCGGCAGGCGCCCTCCTGGCCAGGAGACCACGTTGCCTTCAAGGCAGACGATGGTGCCATCAGGTATCGTCCAGGCCGCTGCCCCCAATGAGTCCAAGACTGTAATGCGCCTATCCATCAGGCGTTTGGGGCCTGGCGTCGGATAGCGACCGGTCATCACCGGCTGAATATCCAGCACAGCGCTGACGCCGGCCTTGATCAGCCCTTCAGCCGCCAGCTCATCCAAGTCGGCGTGGTCTACCAGAGCAATGTCACCTTTGGCGAGGCGCCTCACCAGTTCTTTGGTCCGCGCGCCCTTCTTAACCGGTCCACTGATCACTGTGTCCACCTCATCTTTAGTATGGGCACGACAAGAGGCTGCGGCTTCAGACCGCAGCCTCAAAAATCCAGCTAAAGTTGGGTTTGTTTTCCTTTCGCTTATTTAGCTTGCCTTTAATTCCATTCTCAGCTTGTCGGCTACCATAGCGATGAACTCCGAATTAGTAGGTTTGCCCCGATCAACACTGACGGTATAGCCGAAAAGATCATTGATAATATCAAGGTCAGCCCGGTTCCAGGCTACTTCGATAGCATGCCTGATAGCCCGCTCCACCCGGCTGGGGGTAGTCTTGTACTTGATAGCGATCATTGGATAAAGCTCTTTAGTGACTGCCCCCAGAAGCTCGATGCGGTTGATAACCATCATAATAGCCTCTCGCAGGTACTGATAGCCTTTGATATGGGCGGGGATACCGATTTTATGTATGATACTCGTTACCTCGATATCCACATTTCTTGCCCTAACCGGCAAAGAACCTGTTATCCGCACCTTCTGTGTGACTAACTGACGGATTCGGTCGGCCAGTACATCGAGGTTAAAGGGCTTGAGAACATAGTAGTCGGCACCTAGTTGGGCTACCCGCTGAGTGATGTTCTCCTGTCCGAAAGCAGTCAGGACAACTACCTTGGGACGGGGATTGACTTCCATGTTATGAAGCTTCTCCAGTACGCCCAGGCCATCCAGATAAGGCATGATAATGTCCAGGACAATCACCTGTGGCGGATCACTTGCTACCCGGTCAATAACTTCAGCTCCGTTGTAAGCTATACCGACCAGTTCCATATCATCTTGCTGTGATATATAACTGCTGACTACTTCACAGAATTCCCGGTTATCGTCGGCTACTAGAACACCAATCTTCACCGATTTCATCTGATCTACTCCTCTGGTTCCATTTTTCTGAATACAGAATTCCACATTCGACAGCCCATCTGAACCTCCTCCCCCCCAGATGCCAAAACCAACCAACAATGTCTGACGAAAAGTGACACCAACGCCGCCTTTTCAGGCGGCGCTGATGTTCTGTTGTGACTCCAGAATCCCGGAATCAATTATCATCCACTCGATAAAGACCCCGTATCCTTTGGTTGGGTCATTCACGAATACATGGGTCACTGCCCCCACCAGTCTTCCATCCTGGATAATAGGACTTCCACTCATTCCCTGGACTATCCCGCCCGTCGCTGCCAACAGCCTGCGGTCCACTACTTTAATGACCATCCCTTTGGCGTGAGGCGTAGGCTGGGGATTAACCCGGACGATCTCAACATCGAACTCCTCCAGCTTACGCCCAGAGATCACAGTAACGATTTTGGCGGGACCGGGTCGGACTTCGTTCATCATGGCAATGGGCAATGGTTCGGAGTAGAGATTACTTTCCGGTGGTTTGAACAGGTATCCCATGATGCCGAACGGTGTATTCCGGTCAATGGTACCTATCGCGTCCCGATTATGGGAGAAGGTTCCAATCTTCTCACCGGGCTGTCCGCGTTTCCCGGGTTCAATCCGGCTAACAGAAGCAGCTACTATCTGGCCGTCCTCTATTTCTATGGGACGGTTAGTGTCCATATCGGCAATAACATGTCCCAGGGCGCCATAACGACGGGACTGGGGGTCGAAGAAAGTCATAGTACCCACTCCGGCCGCACCGTCCCTAATCCAGAGACCCATGCGGTAGCGCCTGGTTTCTTCGCATAAGACCAGTCTAATAGTCCTAGTCTGGACTTGACCGTTTCGTCTGATCGTCAATACCGCCGGCTGCCCAAGTCGGCCGATTTCGTCCACCAACTGGGCCACCTGTTCATCATCGCTTACCGGCTGACCGTTGATGTCGGTGATCAAATCACCAATCTCCACTCCAGCGTCACGAGCCGGGTAGTGTGTTCGCCCATCGGTACCGTTAACGGCTGAAAGCCCTACCACCGACACCCCGTCAGAGTGCAACAGGACCCCAATGGAGTGTCCGCCCGCATGGAGTTTCAGACGGGGAATAACATCAATAGCCAGTCGTTTAAACGGGATAAACCCCAGTAACCTGAACTCAAGAGTCACTTTGCCTAGAGAGACCGGTTCAATGGAGACCGGCCGACCGAAGTCAATGGTCCGCCCGAAGAGATTAAGGGGATTACCATTCACTTTGACGATATTGTCCTGGTCTGGTCGGACATGAACGGTCAAAGGAAAACCAACCACTACCTCAGTAATCTGGTCATCGGTCATACGGAGTTGCTCCGGAAACTTAACGGTGTTTCGGTACTGCGGGGTAAAGCAGAAAGCAACTATTGCCATAGCGATGATAATCCCAAGAATCTTACGTCTGGATTTGTCCCTGTGGTTCACTGCATCACCCCTTCGCGCCTAGACTTGTCTCCCGACCTCCGATAGGTAGGAAACCTTCATGTAGCTGGTCTTTTGAGTTTCGTCTGCCTTTAAGGTGTCCGCGGCGGTTCAGGGCTATACTGTTATCATTTACATAAGAAAATGAGCTCCCGGAAGTACCGGTGCCCATCGAAGTATTTCCACTATATGGCTGGAGCGTCGACGAAAAGCTAGTCGATTCCGCTTCGGAATGCCCGGGCCATCTCCAGGAGTTCACGGGCGTGGCGCCGCGTGATCTCAGTCACTTCCTTACCACCGATCATGCGGGCTAATTCGTCAATGCGTTCATCCTCGTTCAGAGGGACGATTTTCGTTTCTGTCCGTCCGCCTTGAGTCTCCTTGACAATGCAGAAGTGGTGGTCGGCCATGGCCGCGATCTGGGGCAGATGACTTACACACACCACCTGGCGGTAGGCCGCCAACCGGGCCAGACGCTCGGCCACCGCCTGGGCTGCCCGACCGCCAATGCCGGCATCTACCTCATCGAAGATGAGAGTGGGTACTCCGTCCGCTTCAGCCAGGATCGTCTTGATGGCCAGCATGATCCGGGATAATTCCCCGCCCGAGGCGATACGGGCCAGGGGCTTGAGGGGTTCGCCCGGGTTGGGGGTCATCAGGAACTCGACCTGGTCAATCCCAGTGGCCGTCCAGGCCACCCGACCGCCATCCACCGGCAGGCCATCGGCAGCGGCAGTCTGCCGGAAGGCTACCGTGAAGGTGGTATTGGCCATCCCCAGCTGGCTCAGCTCGCCCATGATTGCCTGACTGAGCTCGGCGGCTACTCCCTGCCGCACTTGAGAGAGATTTACGGCCAGTTCAGCTGCCTCGCCCTCTCGGTGCTTGATCTCAGTCTCAATGGCTCGGGCTCGCTGTTCACTATTGGCTAATCGGTCGATCTCGGCGGCTACCTGTTCACGGTAGGCCAGTATCTCGGCGACGGTGTCGCCATACTTGCGCTTTAGCCCGGCAATCTGGTCCAGCCGCCGCTCGATCTGATCCAGCCTGCCCGGGTCAGCATCAACCCGATCCCTGAAGGAACGGAGCTCACGGGCGGCCTCCTGTAATTGGTACAAGGCTTCCCGCAGCTGGTCGGCCACCGGTCCGGCCGAGGGGTCAATCTGGCCAGCAGCATTCAGGCGATCGAGAGCTTCGCCCAGGCTGTCCAGAGCCGACCCGCCGGAGTCGCTCCCATAGAGCATCTGGTAGGCTTCGGCGTAGAGAGCGTGGAGCTTCTCGGCCGAGGCCAGGATTAGTCTCTCCTGGGTCAAAGCCGCATCCTCTCCGGCTACCAACCGAGCCTCGTCAACCTCCTGAACCTGAAAGCGCAGCAGGTCCAGTCGCCGTGCCCGGTCGCGGGCATCGCCGGCGTAGCCTTTCAGCTCCTGCCTGAGTCGCTGAATCTCCTGGTAGATCCGGCTGACCTGTTCCCGCAGTTGACCCACCCGGTCCCAACCATAGGCATCGAGCAGATCAACGTGGCGCTCGGGACGGAGCAATGACTGGTGTTCATGCTGCCCATGCAGGTCTACCAGACGATCTGCAATCTCCTTGACCATGGCGGCAGTGGCCAGGCGCCCGTTGACCCGCGCCGTATTCCGGCCGTTGAGCGCAATCTCGCGAGCCAGGATCACCTGCTCCTCGCCAGACAAGCCGAGCTCTTTCAGCCCGTCAGCCAGAAGAGCTTCCTTGGGCAGGCGGAAGAGCACTTCCACCCAGGCATGGTCGCTGCCGCTGCGGATGAAATCGGTGGAGGCGCGACCACCAAGGGCCACCTCCACCGCATCGATTAGCAGTGATTTACCGGCCCCGGTCTCGCCGGTGAAAACATTCAGGCCGCCGGAGAGCGCCAGGCGGGCCCGCTCAATCAGGGCGAAATTCCCCACCGTCATCTCCAACAGCAAACCCCACAACCCCCTCAAACCATTGTCATCAGTTTCCGCAGTTTTTCAGCTACCTGCTCTACCGCGTCAACTGGCTTGACCACCACCAGGACGGTATCGTCACCGGCAACTGTCCCGATGATCTCGGGAATCCCCCAGTTATCAATGGCAACCCCAACTCCCTGCGCTGCTCCCGGCAAAGTCTTCAGAACCACCAGGTTTCCATTATGTTCTACTCCCAACAAAGAACCGTGGAAAAAGCGTTTCAGTCGCTCGCGGTGGCTGGCGGCAGTGGCATCGGGCGGCAACGCGTAACGGTAGCGGCCATCTCCGGACGCCGTTTTGATCAGATTAAGCTCCTTAATGTCGCGGGAGACCGTGGCCTGGGTGACATTGATCCCTTCATCCCGCAGCCGCTCAGCCAGCTGTTCTTGAGTTTCAATAACCTCTTCACGTACCATCTCCAGTATTTTCATCTGCCGTTTGGTCTTCACACTAGTACCCCCGCTCATACATCCTGGTTGCGTTCCTGGTCTCCACTGCGCAATTTGCGGCGTAACACATCGTAGAAACTCCAGCCCTCCAGCCTGATCAGCCGCACCTCTTCCTGCGACCGGCGAACCACTATCTCGTCTTCCGGGCGTAAATAGTACCCGCGCTGACCGTCAATAGTGATCATCGTTTCCCGGTGGGAAGCACGCACTTGTACCCTGACTGTCTCATCGCGCGAAACAATGACCGAGCGTGCATAGAAGGAGTGGGGACAGATAGGGGTTATCACCAATACATCAATGCTGGGGCTGACAATAGGGCCACCCGCCGAGAACGAGTAGGCCGTCGACCCAGTGGGTGTGGCAACAATCAACCCATCTCCCGGATAGCTGGCCACCAGGTTATCGTCGACATAGGTCTCCAGGTTGATCAGGCGGGCGAAAGGCCCCTTGCTAATCACTACTTCGTTGAGGGCCAAAAAACGGTCGGTCTGGCGTCCCTGCCGCCGCACCTCAGCCTCAACCATCATCCTGCGCTCAATCAGATAGCGGCCGTTGACCACCCGCTCCAGAGAGCTGAAGAGATCGGGCAGTTCGATCTCGGTGAGAAACCCCAGGTGCCCCAGGTTTACTCCAAGAATTGGACTCTCGGCCGCTGCCGCTTTTTTGGCTACATTGAGCAGAGTTCCGTCACCGCCCAAGACGATGATCACATCAACACCGCCCATGATGGCGGCTTCGTCGTGCCCAAGCTCCGGGCGGTTGAGCATGGCCGCAATCTCTTTCTCCAGGCGGACCTGGAGCCCCCGCTCTTCCAGCCAGTTGACCAGCGCCTGACTGGTTTCCAAAGCGCGGACCTTATCTAGGTTGGGGATAATGGAAAAGGTCTGCATAGCTCACACTCCAGCCCGTACATCTATTCGGTATTCGGCGCCGGTTGGCCGTCTCCTCCCCGGATCGCTACTTACTCCCGCTGCCCGAGAGCACTGTGGGCTGTGGCCACTACCTCATCCACCCGCCTGGCCCAATCCAGGGCCGTCAGCCGGCTGGGCACTCCCGCCTCCAGCCACAGCAGGAACTCGATGTTGCCCTTAGGCCCGACCAGTAGCGAATAATCGAGTCCCTGAGCGCCCAGGCCCAGCGCCGGCGCGGCCTCGGCCACTGTGAGGATAGCTTCCCGGTGTAGGGCCTGGTCTCTGACCACACCCCGGCGTCCGACCCGGTCGGGCCCCACCTCAAACTGGGGCTTGACCAGAACCACCAGGTCGCCGCGCATGGCCAGCCGGCCGGCTACTGCCGGCAGCACCTTGGTCACCGAGATGAACGAGACATCAATGGCGGCCAGAGCGACCTCCTCGGGGACCTGTTCCGCCGAGAGATACCGGGCATTCACTCCCTCCAGAACCACCACCCGGGGATCGTGGCGAAGCTCGGCGGCCAGTTGCCCGGTGCCAACATCGACCGCGTAGACTCGGCGGGCGCCGTTCTTGAGCAGGCAATCAGTGAACCCACCGGTAGACGCGCCAATATCGAGGCAGACCCGCCCCACGGGCGACAAGCCAAAGATCGCCAGTGCCCTGGCCAGCTTCAGCCCGCCGCGACTGGCGTAGGGCAGGAGTTCGCCGATGACCTCTACTTGCGGGTCGCCGTTAATGGCGGCCCCCGGGCGGAGTGCCGGCTGGCCATTAACCCGCACCAGGCCGGCCTTGATCGCCTCCTGCGCCCTCTGGCGCGATGGGAAGTGTCCCTTATTCACCAAGTACCTGTCCAGCCGCGGTTTCACCAGAGGTTCCACCTCGATCCATGAGGTCCCAGGCAACCCGGGCGATCCCCTCGGGTGTCAGCCCGAAACGCTCAAAGTAGCTCTGATTGGAGCCATGCTCAACTACCTCATCGGGGATCCCGAGCCGGGCCAGCCGGACGCCGGACGACAAGAGTCCCCTGTCGCTGAGCAGCTCGGCCACAGCGCTGCCAAACCCTCCGGGAACGACATGTTCCTCGATGGTTATAACCCGCCCGGTCCGACGGGCCGATGTGGTGATCAGCCGGGCATCCAGCGGCTTTACAAACCGGGCATCGATCACCTCGGCCTGAATTCCCCTGGCCCGCAGAAGATCGGCAGCGCCGAGGGCGTGGGCGACCATGGTCCCGATGGCGATGAGGCTGACATGGCGTCCCGGCCGCAGTACCTCGCCGGTGCCCGGTTCAATGGTCTCCAGCGGTCCCAGGGGGGCACCCGGACCCCGACCCCGGGGATATCGTACCGCTACCGGGCCTGCCAGGCCGAGGGCGGTAGCCAGCATTTGCCTGAGGCTCTGTTCATCCCGGGGGGCCATTATGGTGATGTTTGGCAGGTGCCGTAGATAGGCAAAATCATACAGGCCGTGATGGGTGGCACCATCGCCACCGACCAGCCCGGCCCGGTCCAGCGCGAAAACCACCGGCAGGTTTTGCAGGCATACATCATGTAACACCTGGTCATAGCCCCGCTGCAGGAAGGTGGCATAGACTGCGACTACCGGCCGGATCCCGGCTGAGGCCAGCCCGGCCGCCAGGGTCACCGCGTGCTGCTCGGCAATGCCCACATCATAGAGCCGGTCGGGGTAGCGCCGGGCGAACTCCAACAGGCCGGTGCCATCGGTCATCGCCGCGGTGATAGCCACCAGGTGACGATGGGTAGCGGCTAATTCCACCATGGCCTGGCCGAAGACCTCCGAGTAGGTGGGTGTCTGTTCAGAGATGAGGGGGGTGCCGGTCTCTGGGTCAAAAGGTGAGATCCCGTGGAAGACATCGGGGTTCTCTTCGGCTGGCTGATAGCCGCGGCCCTTCCTGGTTGCGACGTGGACCAATACCGGGCCACCCAGGCGGCGCGCCCAGGCAAAAACCTGCTCCAGCAGAGCCTGATCATGCCCATCAATAGGGCCCAGATAGGTAAAACCCAGAGCCTCAAAAAGGGTGCCAGGCACAAAAACGTGTTTGACACTGTCCTTGATGCGTCTCGTCCACCGGGCCAGACCCGGGCCGATCCGCGGCACCCGGAGCAATGCCGCCTCAACATCACCTTTGAAGCGGTGATAAGTCGGGCTGGTCCGCAGCTTGCCCAGATGACGGGCCAGACCGCCCACGTTTTTGGAGATGGACATGCTGTTATCATTCAGGACCACAATCAGTTTGGTTCCCAGGTGCCCGGCGTGGTTCAGTGCCTCAAAGGCCATTCCCCCGGTCATCGACCCATCGCCGATGACGGCGATTACTTCGTAATCATCACCGTTGCCGTCGCGGGCCAGGGCCATCCCCAGGGCGGCCGAAATGGAGGTGCTGCTGTGACCAGTCTCGAAGCAGTCGTGCTGGCTCTCTGCCCGCTTGGGAAAACCGCTCAGGCCCCCGTACTGCCGCAGGGTACCCAATGCCCCTGACCGTCCGGTGACCAGCTTGTGGACATAGCACTGGTGGCCAACATCGAAAATGATCTTATCCCGGGGGCTGTCGAAGACACGGTGCAAAGCCAGTGTCAGTTCGACTACCCCGAGGTTAGAGGCTAGATGACCTCCGGTCACGGCTACAGTGCGTATCAGCAGATCCCGGATCTGGCCAGCCAGGTCCCGGACCTGATCAAGGGAGAGCTTTTTTAGATCTTCAGGTGAGTTAATTGTCTCCAGCATTATTGAGTCCCCTCCACCATCCGGAGAAAGACTAGGAGGGCGATGATCCCCCTCCTGTCATCCATGTGGGCAGGTAACAGCCCTCGGTCATGTCAGATTATACCACCAGTTTAGCCCAGTGACAACAAAGACCAGCTAGTGAAGGTAAGCCGCAACCCCTAGCCCAAGCAGCGCCCCCACCAAAACCTCAAAGGGGGTGTGCCCCAAGAGCTCCTTGAGGCGTTCACCACGGATCCCTTCGTGATGCTGGAACTCGGAGATGATGATATTCAGGATCTCGGCCTGTTTGCCGGCGGCCCTCCGCACCCCCGCCGCGTCGTACATCACCACCCCGGAGAATACGGCCGCAATGGCAAACAGCGGCGAGTCTAGGCCGTAGTTGATGCCTACGCTATAGCTGAGAGCAACCACCAGAGCCGTATGCGAACTGGGCATCCCACCCGATTCAACGAGCCTGGTCAGATCGAATCTGCGCTCCCGCAGGAGGGAAAAAGGGGCCTTGAGTACCTGCGCGATAAACCAGGCCAAGAGGGCGGCCACTAACGGCTCATTTCTCCAGAGGTCTGCCACACCAACAATCCCTTCACCAGTCAGGATATCCGTTCCACGGCGAAGTCGGCCGCGGCCCGAAGCATCTGTGAGTTCTTCCCAAAGTCGGCGACCGCGGCTTTAGCCCGTTCGGCTGCGGAGCGCGCCCGCCGTGCCGCTTCGGTCGGCGACATCCACGACAGGTAGGACCCGCGAGCGTGCTCAGCATCCTGTTGGGCGTCGAGCAGATCGTCGGCAATCTGGAAAGCCAGGCCAATCTCGTCGCCGTAGACGGTAAGTGCCGTCATTGCCAGGTCGTCAGCTCCCGCCGCCAGCCCCCCCAGCCGTACGGCGGCCCGGAACAGGGCACCGGTCTTGAGGCGGTGGATGATGGTAAGGTCATCCAGAGCGGCCACCGGGCATACCAACTCGGCTGCCTGCCCTCCCACCATGCCCAGCGAACCGGCGGCCCGGGCCAGCTCCGCGGCAGCACCCGGAACCTCTCCCACCAGCTCGAAGGCCAGAGTGAGCAGGGCGTCGCCAGCCAACAGGGCTATCGCCTCGCCGAAGCGGCGATGGCAGGTGGGGCGGCCGCGCCGCCAGTCATCATTATCCAGACAGGGCAGGTCGTCGTGAACCAGCGAGTAAGAGTGGATTAGCTCCACCGCAGCAGCTAGTGGCAGCACCTTCGGGAGCGATTCCTTGCCGGCTATAGCATCAGCCGCGGCCAGGCTCAGCACCGGCCGCAGGCGCTTGCCGCCCGGGAAGACAGCATAACGCATGGCCTCATGAAGCTGGGCCGGAATCGCCTCCGGCCGGGGTAAACACTCATCGAGAAAAGCATCGATACGAGCCAGCCAATCTCTGGTCTGCACTGCAAAATCCATACTAATCCTAGTCAACCTCGAAAGGCTGGCGCGCCAGCGATCCGTCGGTCTTCTCCAGTAGTTTCTCAATCTTGCCTTCAGCCAACTCCAGCTGACGGGCACAGAGACGGGACATCCGGACGCCTTCTTCGTAAAGCTCGATAGCCTGACTTAAGGTCAGGGTCTCACTCTCCAGTTTCTTCACGATTTGCTCCAGTCGCTCGAGGGCTTCCTCGAAGGAACACTCAGGATTTCCTGCGCCCATGGTTTCTTTGGTCATCCCTCTTCTCTCCCCCCGGTTCCGGTGACCCGGCAGATAGCCGCGCCATCCCGGAAGATCACTTCCACCCAGTCACCCACCGCCAGCTGCCCTATACTGGTCAGGGCCCGTCCTCCCGGGTAGCTCTTGGTCACTGTATAGCCCCGCCCCAGTACCGCCAGAGGGCTCAAAGCCTCCAGACGGCCAGCCAGCGCACCCAGGCGGGCACTGGCCTCCTGGGCGCGGAGTGTCCAGTGCTGGTTTAGGCGTCGCTCCAGACCGTCTACGGTCTGGTAGAGCTGCCTGATACGGTCCAGCGGCCTGGCCAGGACAGGCCGGCCTACCAGTTCGTGGTACCGCCGTCGCCGCCGTTCCCAGCTCTGCTTCAGCGAATAGTCCAGCCGCTCCCGGGCCTGGTTGACCCGACGACGCAGCTCACTCCAGTCGGGCACCACCAGTTCGGCCGCGGCTGATGGGGTCGGGGCCCGGAGGTCAGCGACGAAATCAGCAATAGTAAAATCGGTCTCGTGTCCCACCGCTGAAACCACGGGGAGCCGGGAAGCGGCAATGGCCCGGGCCAACCCCTCATCGTTGAAGGCCCAGAGCTCCTCCATAGAGCCTCCGCCCCGGCCCACAATGATACAGTCGATATCGGTGAGTGTATTCAGGTCGCGCAGGGCTTTGATCAGAGAGGCCGGGGCGCCTTCCCCTTGGACAAAAGCTGGGGCAATGACCAGGTTCACGCCGGGGAAGCGCCGACGTGCGATCTTCACCATATCGCGGAGGGCGGCCCCCGTCGGCGAGGTGGCAATACCGATTCCCCTAGGCAGCCGCGGAATGGGACGCTTGCGACACTCGTCGAAGAGCCCTTCGGCCTGGAGCTTCGCCTTTAGCTGGTCGAAGGCAAGCTGAAGCGAACCACGACCGTCGGGCTCCATCCCTTCGGCATATAACTGGTAGGTACCGTCCCGCTCGTACACAGAGATATAGCCATAAACCAGGACCGACAAGCCATTTTCTGGCTGAAACGGGATCCGGTCAGCCCGGCTGCGAAACATGATCCCCTTAAGTTGCGCTGTCTCATCCTTCAGGGTGAAATAGAGATGGCCCGATGAGTGACGCTTGAAATTAGATAGCTCACCGCGCACCCAGAGCGCGCCTAACAAAGGGTCGCCCTCCAGCAATCCCTTGAGATAACGCGTTACAGCACTGACAGACAGGATGCGCCGCTGATCCACTATTTCGCCGCCAGGACAGTGTTTTTCATTAGCATGGCGATGGTCATCGGACCAACTCCGCCCGGGACTGGGGTGATGGCGCCGGCCACTTCCCTGGCACTATCGAAGTGTACATCGCCGACCAGCTCATCGCCGACGCGGTTGATCCCGACGTCGATAACCACCGCCCCCGGCTTGATCATATCGCCGGTAACGAAATTGGGGCGTCCCACCGCCACTACCAGAACGTCGGCCTGGCGACAGACCTCGCCCAAGTCACGGGTACGTGAATGACAGATGGTCACTGTAGCGTGACGGTGGAGCAGCAGCATGGCCACGGGCTTACCCACAATGTTGCTGCGGCCGACTACCACAGCGTGCTTCCCTTTGATCTCCGTCCCAGTTCGCTCAATGAGTTCGATGATCCCCGCCGGGGTACAGGGGATGAAGCCCCGGTCGCCGATGACCAGGTTCCCCACATTGACCGGATGGAAACCATCCACATCCTTACGGGGGTCAATGGCGTTCAGGATAGTCTTCTCATCGATATGTTCGGGCAGCGGCAGCTGTACCAGGATGCCGTTGATCTTGTTGTCCTGGTTAAGCCGCCCGACCAACGCCAAGAGCTCCTCCTGCCTCGTTGAAGCCGGGAGACGATGTACCTCCGAGTAGAGGCCCAGCCGCTTGGACATCTTCTCTTTGGAGGCCACGTAGGTCTGAGAGGCGGGATCCTCGCCCACTAGTACGACGGCGAGGCCGGGCGCCTGGCCCTTCTCCTTAATCAGCATCTCGATATCGCTCTTCAGCTCCTCCCGCACTTGGCGAGCCACCTCTTTACCATCAATGATCTGAGCTGGCATCAACCAATCCCCCTTGCCTTGGTTTTACTTCCTTTCCATTTTACCCTCTGGGGAACCGTAGTAGCAAGGCCGCATCTGTCTGATCGGGTAGGACGCTGGTTTGCCCCTCCATAATAGTTTTGAGTGGACCAGATGTGCCCAAGCTCCTTCAGATCCGTGTACCACCCAACCAGGGCTTCTGGCAATGATGGGGGATCTGCCTTCCCGGTCGCAAGCGCGTCTTTTGCCCGGTCTGACCGATGGTCCCTTTGCTCGGGGCATACGTCTTGAAGGGCTCATGCACTGGCGAGCCGGATCCCGACGGTAACCTCATTGAGTCCAATGTCGAACTTCCCTTCGAGCAGTGGTCGGGCTGGCTCAAGGAGGATGCCCGAAAGCACCAGGATCAGTCTTAGTCATTGGTTAATTAAGAATAATAACGCCCGAGCGAGGTTCTATCTCCGCTCGGGCGTACCGCGCCCGGGGAGGGCTGTGCCCTCCCCGGAAATATCCTGTTAGGCTTTGACGTGCTTGGCCTGGATGAACTCGTGAATGGAATTGGCCGCCGTCTTGCCAGCACCCATGGCCAGAATCACCGTGGCCGCGCCGGTTACCGCATCGCCCCCGGCGTAAACCCCGGGAACCGTCGTCTGAAGCGTCTCTTCATTGACCACCAAACAGCCCCACTTATTCACTTCCAGACCCCTGGTGGTCTGGGAGATCAGCGGGTTCGGGCTGGTACCCAGGGCCATGATCACCACATCGACATCCAGGATGAAGTTGGATCCCTTAACCTCCACCGGACGCCGGCGCCCCGAGGCATCGGGCTCGCCCAGCTCCATGCGGACACACTCCAGCCCCTTTACCCAGCCGTTCTCATCGCCGATGACCCGAACCGGGTTGGTCAGCAGCTGAAAGATGACACCCTCTTCCTTGGCGTGGTGCACCTCTTCTTTGCGGGCCGGCATCTCAGCCTCGGACCGCCGGTAGACGATATAGGCCTCATCGGCACCCAGGCGCAGGGCGCTGCGCACCGCATCCATCGCCACATTGCCGCCACCGACCACAGCCACTCGCTTTCCGGGCTTGATGGGGGTGTCGGCCTGCGGGAACTCGTAGGCCTTCATCAGGTTGGTTCTGGTCAGGTATTCATTGGCCGAGTAGACACCATTCAGGTTCTCACCCGGAATCCCCATGAATTTGGGCAGACCGGCGCCGGTACCGAGGAAGAAAGCCTCGTAACCCTCAGCAGCCAGGTCTTCCAGGGTTACTGTCCGACCAACGATCACATTGAGCTTCAATTCCACACCCAGTTTCTGCAGGTTCTCAACCTCTTGCTTGACAATCTCCTTGGGCAGGCGGAACTCGGGGATACCGTAGATTAGTACCCCACCGGGGGCGTGCAGGGCCTCGAAGATGGTAACCTCATAGCCCATCCGGGCCAGATCGCTAGCGCAGGTCAATCCGGCTGGACCGGCCCCGACTACGGCCACCTTATGGCCATTGCGGGGAGCCGGCTCACCCTGCTCCACTCCTTGAGCCTGCTCATAGTCAGCCACAAAGCGCTCCAGGCGCCCAATAGCAATGGGCTCAAAGCGCTTGCCGAGAATGCACTCTTTCTCGCACTGCTCTTCCTGGGGGCAGACCCGGCCGCAGACGGCCGGCAGCGAGTTGGTCTCCTTAACCTTCTGGGCGGCCTTCAGGAACTTGCCCTCCTTAACCAGACCGATGAAGTCGCGGATCTTGACATTCACCGGGCAGCCCCGTTCGCACAGGGGGTTCTTGCAGTTCAGGCAGCGTGAGGCCTCCTCGATAGCCAACTCTGGTGTATATCCCAGCGGTACCTCCAAGAAATTCTTGCGCCGTACCTGTGGATCCTGTTCGGGCATGGGTACACGGGTCTTGCCGGGCATCACTTGTCACCTCCACAAGTGTGGCAACGTTCCATGGCCAGCTTCTCTTCATCAGCGTACATCCGACCCCGGCGGATCGCTTCAGCGAAATCCACAGCATAGCCGTCAAACATCGGGCCATCCACACAGCAGAACTTGGTCTCACCGCCGACGGTTACGCGGCAGGCGCCGCACATTCCGGTACCATCCACCATGATTGGGTTCAGGCTCACCCAGGTCTTGATCCCGTGCGGGCGGGTCACCTCGACACAGGCCCGCATCATGGGCAGGGGACCGACAGCAATAACCTCATCCATCTCGACCTTGTCTTCAATGAGGTTCTTCAGGACATCGCTGACAAAGCCCTTATGGCCCTGGGTACCATCATCAGTGCATACATATAGCTCATCGCTGATCGCTCTCATCTCATCCTCGAGAATAAGCAGGTCGGCCGAACGGGCGCCAATAATGGAGATAACCTTAATCCCCTTTTCGTGCATGGCCTTGACCTTGGGGTAGACAGGAGCAACGCCTACGCCGCCACCCACGCAGACCACAGTGCCACTCTCGGGCAGCTCCGCCGGGACACCCAGCGGGCCGACAAAGTCCTGAATGTGGTCACCCGCGTTCATCAGGCCTAGCTCAATGGTAGTCTTACCGACCTCCTGGACGACGATGGTCACGGTACCCCGCTCTCGGTCAAAATCGGCAATGGTCAGCGGTATGCGCTCGCCCTCTTCGTCCAGGCGAAGGATGATGAACTGACCCGGCTCTGCCCTCCTGGCCACCAGCGGAGCTTCGATCTCATAGAGCTTGGTGACTGGGGTCAGTACCTTCTTGCGCAGGATCTTGAACATAGGCTCTCTCCCATCCTCCCCGTCTCTGATATTTGCCATATTGTTACACTGCTTTACAACATTACAGCATTACCTTAATGAGCGTAACAACGCGGCCAGCTGGTGTCAATAGCCGCGTCGCTTTTCCTGCTATGTAAGGGTTTTTGCGATCTTACCCGCCCTGGCGCCTAAATTCGGATGCTATGTTTTCTCGGCGGGTTGACCGCTGTCACCCGACGGCTCGTCCATGCGGGCCACGCGTCCCAGGATACCATTGACGAACCGGCCTGAGTCGGCAGTTCCGTAGGCTTTGGCAAGTTCAACAGCTTCATTGATAGCTACCGCCACGGGGACCTCATCACTGTACCTGATCTCATAGATTCCCAACCTCAGCACATTCCGGTCAACGGCCGGCATCCGATCCAGGCTCCATCGGTTGGACAGGCTGGCGATAAGCATATCAATGGCCGACTGGTTCTCGAGGACCCCCAGAAACGTGCGGGTGACAAATTCGCCCTGCTCGGCCCCGAGCGCGTCCATTTCCATAGACCCGGCGATAGCTTGTCCCGGTTCGATCTTACCTACATCAACCTGGAAGAGCGCTTTCAGAATAGCCTCCCGGGCAGCATGACGCGTTCCGGCCATGCGGTCTACTCCCTCCTGCCCCCATCGCTAAAACCGCCTACTCAGCCAAGCGGATTCGCAGTGTCAAGTCACTGGTGCTCGGGCGGAAAAACCCGGTCCAGCACATCGGACAGGGTTTCGCCGCTTCCTTCATCATAACGCCTTCCTATATAGTACCCTACACCGACGCAGGCCGCAACGAAGAGGGTCCACAAAAAGCCAAGGCTGATAATGAGTAGAGCCACGATGAGACCACCTATAGCTCCGATGATTCGCCCCCGATGCGTTTCCAGCAGATAGCGGAGAACGGCCCACCAGGCATTCATCGCACTCTACCTCGCTTTACCTCGTTACTGATGTTCTCGACGAACACTCGGACTTCTTCGACGCCGATCCCTACCACGTCGTTGACATAGGCCTTGATGTTCTGCTGGATCTCACGAGTGGTCTCCGGAATACTGCTATCGGGGCTGACGACAATTGTCAAGAAGGCAGCAATACCATCGTCACGATTCTCAACCCAGCCCCTGACGCTCTTGACACCCCGGCTCTGCCTGGCGACTCTTTGGACCAGGCTCTCGATAGCACCCAGCGATACTCTGACCTGGCCGAGCCCGGTCTCGTGGACTATAGTTTGGAACGGGCGGGAACGACGCTGAAACCCGTAGTAGATGAAACGCAAACTAACGATGAGCAGCCCAGCTCCAACTATCCCGGTAGTCAGCCGGCCGGAAGCTGTATCCAGCGTTGTTACGAAGATCTCCAGGGGTACTCGCCAACCGAAAGCCATCAGAACAGCCAGAGCTGACAGAAAAGCCATAGCGAACGTGTAGAGAACCAGGACGATTCGGTCAACAATATGCATAAATCTCCCCACCCTTTAGCCGCTGGGCGGCTTTATTTTACTCTGATCGCCTCATCCTCCCGGCTTTCCTGGTGGAAAGCCACTCCCTGGATGTGGACATTCACCTCTACAACTCTCAGCCCGGTCATGCTCTCCACCGCTACCTTCACGTTGTCCTGAACGCGCTGGGCTACATCCGGGATGCGCACCCCGTACTCGATGACTACATACAGGTCAATAGCCGCCTCCCGCTGCCCAACCTCGACTTTGACACCTTTGCTCAGATTTTTCTTTCCGAGCATCAGCATCTCACTGATACCACCGACAAAGCTACCGCTCATACCAGCCACGCCATCTACCTCGGTGGCAGCAATACCGGCAATAACACCCACTACATCATCAGCTATTTTCACATTTCCTACTTCATCGTTGTCAATATAGCGGCTGATGGCCTCTTGGTTCTCCAAGACAGACACCTCCATATTCCCCTACCTCTCTCCACTCTCCACTAAATGATATCTTTCAACATCCTGCAGTATTACTGAACCCGCGTGTGGCTAAGGTCGGGAGTATTATTCCCCGCGGTCAGGCCGGTTTCCTGCTGCTCATGGCTGGCTCTCCTTTTGCTGGCGACAGCGTCAATTATGTGAAGCCTTACCAGCCTAGGCCAGATATGCTAGAAGTGTTTAGCTGGGCATTTGTTGAAAACTCCATTCTATTATCATATAATTGTTACAGAATTATTGCATGTTATGTAAATTCGTTATAGCAACCGCGGTGAATGGGAGTGATAGTCCTGAGATTTCGCAACCGCATTATACTTGTCCTGACCATTCTGGCGATTCTCTCGACGGTGGCTGCCCCAGCCCTGGCTGCCACACGGCGTACTGTGACCCTTTCCGCCGGTCTGGTCATCCCGGAAGCAAACCGACCAGCGATTGCCGCCAGGCGCCGTACCGCTCCAGGCGGATCCGACCTCAACCGGGCATTTTCCCCCGCTACCGGAGCGACCGCCCCGATATGCGGGTGGCCCGCTCTATCTGGTGGTTGCTGAGGAGCTACCGAGTTGACGTAGTACTTGACCTGGACGAAGGATCTGACTTCTATACCGATGAGTATTGATACCTGCACCAAGGATCGCCTGTCAAAACGCATCAGTTACCGGAAAACTGCTGTCCGGCGAGTCCTGTCTTACCTCGTAATGCGTTAGCTTCATTGAACGGAAAGACCCAGATTACACACAGACGGGAGTGATACACGATGAAACTACGGCAGCGGGCAATTCTTGCCCTGACCATTATCTGCGTATTGGTTGTGGCAGCCATGCCGGCCGCCGCGACGACCAGAACCGTTACCCTTTCTGCCGGGACCAGATACGAGACCAAGATGTACATCATTGACAGCGGCAAGCCCGGCCCCGATGTAATGATCATCGGCGGCGTTCACGGAAGCGAGCCAGCCGGCTACATGGCCGCTCGTCAGATGAAGAGCTGGACCCCAAAGCGGGGCCGCCTGATCGTTCTGCCAGAGGCCAACAAGCCCGCGGTCGATCAGAAGCGTCGTGTTCCCTCCGGCGGCTATGACCTGAACCGTGCGTTTCCGACCTACAAGGGTGACACGGCCAACACCTACCACGCCCGTGCCATCTGGAGCGCGATGCAGCGTTACGGTATAGATGTCCTAATCGACCTGCACGAGGGGAGCAACTTCCATCGGGTCGACAGTAGCTCGGTGGGCCAGAGTATCATCTACTACCCAAGCACCCGGGCCAAGGCCATGGCCTATCAGGCGTACACTACCCTAAACCGCAAGGTAAGTCTCTCTCGGGAGAAGTTCAGCCTGCTGCGCTATCCGGTTAAGGGAAGCATCGCCCGGGCCGCCGGCCAGTACCTGGGGATCGATGCTATGATTATCGAAACCTGCACCAAGAATCGTCTGTCGGAGCGGATTGACTATCACCTCACCGCGGTGCGGACCATCCTTTCTTACCTGGGGACGCGCTAAGATGCTTGACAATTGGGCGCAGGGCTCGGTTATAATCAAGGTGCAACTGGACACTCCGACCGGGTGCCCCCGTAACCAGCGAGGGATAATAGGGAATCAGGTGAGAATCCTGAGCGGTCCCGCCACTGTGATTCGGTAGCTTTTGGCCACAGATGCCACTGTCCTCCAACGGATGGGAAGGCGGCCGGAAGCGATCCCGTAGCCAGGAGACCTGCCCGGTCGGTGCTGGTGTTAACCTTCGCGGAAAGGGGGGCACACGAGCGGACGCCAGGCGTCCTACTCATCGTTGTACGCAACCCGACCCGCTGGGTCGGGTTATTCTTTTACCTGGAGGTGTTCAACAAGTATGAACCGCAAGATTATGAACCGCAAGATGGCCATGCTGGTTGCCCTCGCCGTGCTGGTCGTCGCGGTGGCCGGTTTCACCGTCTGGCGCGCCCGCCAGCCCCAGCCGCCCATTGCTACCGAGTACCCGCTGACCCTTGTCGACATCGTCGAGCGCCAGGTAGTGATCAATGGGGAACCACAGCGAATCATCTCTCTCTCCCCCAGTAATACTGAGATTCTCTTTGCCCTGGGTCTGGGCAGCCGGGTGATAGGAGTCGATGATTTCAGCAACTACCCGGAGGCAGCGGCCTCACTGCCCAAGGTCGGCGGCTTCGCCGGTCCTAATCTGGAACAGATCGCTGCCCTGCAGCCTGACCTGATCGTAGCCGATAGCCTGCAGTGGACCACCTACGGCGAGCAACTGACCTCCCTCGGAGTCCCGGTGATTGTCCTCTTCGCCGGTAATGTCCAGCATGTCTATACGGGTATCCGTCTGGTGGCGGTGGCCGCCAATGTCCCGGCCGCTGGCGAGGCCCTAGTCGCGCAGATCCAGTCTGAACTTGACGCGGTGGCGGCGGCCCTGAAGGATGTCTCTGAGCCACTGCGGGTCTACTACGAGATCTGGAACGATCCGCTGATGACTGTGGGCTCGGGGAAGCCCAACCAGGGAAGTCTCATTGCCCAGCTGATCACCCTGGCCGGTGGGCAGAATATCTTCTCCGACCTGCAGGACAATTACCCGGTAGTCAGCAGCGAACAGGTAATCGCCCGCAACCCCCAGGTCATCGTCTTCCCGGTCGGGCCGTGGTCATCGGCTCCGACTCCGGAAGACCTGGCCCGGCGACCCGGCTGGAGCGAGATCGCTGCGGTCAAATCCGGCCGAATTATTAGCATTGAAGACGATCTGATCTCCCGTCCGGGTCCCCGCATCGGACAGGCCGTGCGTACCCTGGCAGAACTGCTGTACCCGGACAAGTTCGGGAAGTAGTGGAGGTGACCCCATGAGCAAGCCCGGCCGGTGGCTGGACTCCCGGAGTATCATCTTTTTCCTCGGCATCGCCCTGATCGCCGGCTGCGCGGCCGGGCTTGCTCTGGGCTCTGTTTCCCTGTCTCCCAGCCAGTTATGGTCCGCCTTGATCCGAGCTCCTCAGGCTGACCCAATCACCCAGGTCATCCTCTGGCAGCTGCGGCTGCCCCGGGTCCTCCTGGCCATGCTGGTGGGCGGAGCCCTGTCGGTGGCCGGTGCCACCTTCCAGGGCCTTTTCCGTAACCCCATGGCCGATCCTTACATCATCGGTGCCTCGTCGGGCGCAGCACTTGGGGCTACCCTGGCCATCGCTCTCTCACTGGACTTCCTTATCTTCGGCCTTTCCCCCATACCGGTGATGGCCTTCCTCGGTTCGCTGCTGGCGGTGAGTATCGCCTATTACCTGGCCAAGACCGGAGGCCGGGTCTCCATGCTCTCCATGCTTCTAGCCGGTGTCGCCATCAGTTCACTCTTCTCGGCCCTGGTTTCCCTGTGTATCTTCCTTTCCGGCGGCCAGCTGAGCCACGTCCTTTTCTGGATGATGGGCGGCCTTTCCCGGGCTTCCTGGCGCTATATTGCCATCTCCATTCCCTACCTGGCGCTCGGGCTCGGAGTCGTGCTTTATTATGCTCGACAGCTTGACGCCATGCTCCTGGGCGACGAAACTGCGGTTCATTTGGGTATTAACATTGACCAGCTACGGCGTCAGCTGGTTATGGCGGCAACCCTGCTTACAGCTGCGGCGGTGGCGGTTAGTGGTACCATCGGTTTTGTCGGACTCATTGTTCCTCATCTGGTCCGCCTCCTCCTCGGCCCGCGCCATGTGCGCGTCTTGCCGGTGTCGGCCCTGGCCGGAGCATTAATCCTCCTCCTGGCTGATCTGGTCGCCCGGACGATAATCAGCCCGGCCGAGTTGCCTGTGGGGCTAGTTACCGCGCTGGCCGGGGCACCGTTCTTCCTGTATATATTGCGCAGCCGCCAGCGTGACCCTCTAAGCTAGTGGCCTTGAGTTACCCTGGCTGAAAACGCGTTATCCTGTGTGGGGCCCGCCAGCCCTCTACCTTAATCACTTCAGCCACCAGCTGCTAGACTGTTGGCCCTGGGGCACCGCCGACGATAACCAGCACCAGCAGGCGGATGGGCAAACCGCCCCCATCGCTGCCGACCACCAGATAACCCTTGATCTTCTCTCCCTCTACAGCCCTAGCGGTTCCAATGGCAATCATCTGTCATATTCCCCCTGATGGCTACTGCGCCTAGTCTGACCCATCGTCTGGTATCGCTCCCGGTATGGACACTTACTTAGTGCAGAGAAACGCCTGCGGTTGCCCAGACCGAAAGTCGTCTATTCGCTGGCAGAGATGGGCCATCACCGGCTCGGGAAGCGAATCCATCGGGAAAAAAGCTGCCTCCACGGGCTCTTCTGTCTCCTGCCGCAGCTCACCGCCGGTTACCTCTCCCTCCAGAGTGACCCCTACTGCCTCCTCGGCAGGCTTGGAGTAGACTCCAGGCACCAATGACATGTCTCGTTTTCTCCAAAGGCCTCCCCCCCTCTCCCTGGATTGAGCAGAAGGCGGTTCTGCCCGCCGTCCTAAACACAGTCCCCGGAGCACTGGGCCCCGGGGACTTCTTCTGTCTAAAGACCTCTATCTGGCCAACTTCAGCGTATCACGGGCGATGGCCAGCTCTTCGTTGGTAGGCACAACCCAGACCTGGACCCGGGATTCGGGGGTCGAAATCGCCCGGGCCTTACCCCGCTGTTTGTTCAGGGCTTCATCAATGGTAATGCCCAGGTAGGTCAACCCTTCGCAGGTCATCTGCCGGACTAACCAGTCGTTCTCGCCGACCCCGGCGGTGAAGACGATGGCGTCAACCCCGTCCATGGCAGCCACATAGGCGCCGATATACTTGCGCAGCCGGTAGGTATAGACTTCGTAGGTCAGCTTAGCCTGCTCATTTCCCTGGTCGATGGCCATCTCAATATCCCGCATGTCACTGCCAATCCCCGAGAGCCCCAGTACACCGCTTTTCTTGTTGAGGATATTGGTCACCTGTTCAACGGTAAGGCCTTCCTTCTTAGAGATGAACTCAATGAGCGCCGGGTCCAGGTCGCCGCTGCGGGTCCCCATTACCAGACCCTCCAGCGGGGTGAAGCCCATGCTGGTATCCACCGACTTCCCGCCCTTAACTGCGGAGATACTGGCACCATTGCCCAGGTGGCAGATGATGAGTTTAAGCTCGGCCAGCGGCCGCCCCATCAGTTCGGCGGTGCGCTCGGCCACGAAGCGGTGGGAGGTACCATGGAAGCCGTAGCGGCGCACCCGGTACTTCTGATAGTACTCGTAGGGGATAGCATAGAGGTAGGCCTTGGGCTCCAGCGTCTGATGGAAGGCGGTATCGAATACGCCGACCTGGGGTACCCCTGGCAGCAGCCGCTCACAGGCCCGGATTCCGGCCAGGTTGGGCGGGTTATGCAGTGGCGCCAGATCGATGCACTCTTCCAGAGCAGCTTTTACCTCATCGGTAATGCAGACCGAACCCGAGAACTTCTCACCGGCGTGGACCACCCGGTGACCCACGGCGTGGATCTCCTCCACGCTCTCGAGAACCCCAACCTTAGCGTCGGTGAGAGCCTTCAGAACCTCCCGGATGCAGGCAGTATGATCGGCCCGGCCTAACTCCACCAGGTAGTCATCCTGTCCCGAGCGTTTGTGCACCAGGAAGGTTCCTTCAATCCCTACCCGCTCGCACTGGCCCTTGGCCAAAACTGTCTCGGTGTTCATATCTAGGAGCTGATACTTGACGGACGAGCTCCCGCAATTGAGAACGAAGATATTCACCCGTTACCCTCCCTAGAGGTAGTTGTTTTCCGCCAAAATTGCCTTGGCCTTCTCCAGATCCTCATCGGCCACCATGATTACCGGGCCGGTGCACCCCATGCCGGTGCTGGCATAGATACCCGTCCGCCAGAGTGCACGGACAGCGGCCTCAATCTCGAGGATATCGATGCCGCCAATCTCGTGGGTAACCAGTTTCTCGGGAGGTGGAGCGACCTCCTCTTCTTCCTGCTTAACCGCTTGCTTGGTTTCCTGGAACAGCTGATCTAGGCCGGCCTGGCGGGCGGCGGCGAACTCGGCCGCTGCCACCCGGGGCAGCCCGCCCCGGACTAGATCGGCGGCATAGCGGATCGCCCCGGTCACCACCGGAGCCCCGCTGGCCCGGGAGAGAATCATAATGATCCGGTTATACCCTTCACCAATGCCCGGACCGTAGCCATAGCCACTGGCTTCGTACTCGCCACCGGTACTGAAGGCCGAGAAAACCTTCATCAGGACATTGCCGGTCAGGGAATCACACACCATTACATCCGGCCCCCCGGCCAGCAAATCGTTGCCGCGCATGACAGCACCGCCATCAGCTCGAACCGAGCTGGCAAACTGGATCTGGTAGCCACCGTCGGAAAGCTTGCGCAGGGCCCGTTCCACTTGCCTGGCCCCTTCCACATTGAGAATGCCTACAGTTGGCTTGGCGATACCGGCTGCCTTGGCCGCGATAATCCCGTACACCGCGTTCTTCACCATAGCCTGTACCCGACCGGTGGCTGAGGTGCCGGTCGTAGTAGAGATGAACATCTCCCGGCCCCGCCCCGGGGTGACCACCCGGCCGACGGTGGAGACGCCAATGGGGAAGCTGTAGTGCATGGTGACCGCGGCGTCGATCTCGCCACTATCCAGCATCTTCTCCATCTTCTCGTGAACCAGGCGCTCACAGGCCTCGCCCTCGGCATTGGTCTCGGGGCCGAGGAGGACCACTTCCAGATCACTGTGCCCCAGCTGGGCCAGGTGGGCGCCCCGGCGTAGCTCGTCGGAGCCCAGCTCGCTCCCGCCCAGGGTCAGCCCGACCCGGATCCTGCGGCCCATCTGGCCGGTCTCGATCCCCTCGGCGATCTCCCGGACCACCTCTCCAACCAGTTTCCTGACATCTTCCCTGATCACTGCCGTGTCACCTCGCTTACTCTTCCAGCAGCGAGCTGGCCAGGTTCTTAAGGGCGTCGGCCACGATCTTCTTAATCTCCTGGCGGGAGACGGCAGCGGTGGCCTCGGTCTCTCCGCTGTTGGCCTCCATAACGAAGGAGACACCATCAAACTGATTGGTCATGCGGGCCAGGAAAAGGCTGCCCTTGCCGATGATCATCGCCCGCTTCATCTTCCCGGCCATGATCTGCTCACGGGCCAAGCCAACAAACGGTACTCCCGAGGGGATGTGGCCCTGGGTCGGTGCGTAACCTGGCAGGCCGTGTTTCTCGACGAAATCATTGAGCTGCTCACGCTGGAGGTCACCGCGCTTTACCCCGAGGGCGCCAATCATTTTGAAGTTGGCCTTGGGGACATCACCGGCTCCGGCTGGCACCGTGATCTCCGGGTTCTGCATCTCTGGCGAGTACTTGTCGATATCAGTAATCTTCAGTCCCACCCTGTCCAAGGGGTCAGTGACAATAGCCTGCATCACTGCCTGGGGCGAAGAACCCGAGCCGATAAGGTGGCGGCCGATGCAATCGGTCCGGATTATCGGACTCTGCCCATCGTTCTCGCTGACCAAAATGGCGAAGGCGCCAACGCAGTCCTCCAGGGCCGGCATGTCTTTATTGACATGGTCGCGACCGTTCATCCCCAGCTTGGCCACGGCACCGCCGGCTACCACCGCCACCTGACGGTAGATGCCCGACTTGACCAGAGCGGCGGCATTGACCAGGGCGTGGGCGGGAGCAGCGCAGAAAGAGCGGACATCTGAACCGGTGGCATTCACGCACCCGGCGATCTCACCCACGGCTTTGGCGAAATTGCCCCCACCGCGCTGGTTCATGTCACCACATGCCTCTTCGGAGGCCTCAATGATGTACTCGACCTCGCCTGGCGCGATCCCAGTCTGGGCCAGTAGACGCTTCAGGGCAACTACGCCCGAGGCCTTGGTCACCAAATTCTCGTACATAATATGGGCTGAAAGGTTTTCGTCCTGCTCATGGGCGCGCCGTACGCACCCAACGAGCCGTTCTCCCAAGCGCAAGGCTTCCGCGGCATGGCCATCCTTGAGAATGCTCTCAATCTCAGACGCAGGTACCCCGCTACCAAAGCGCTTCAGGTCATCTTCGCTGACCAGCGGGTGCCGGGCAAGGCGGTCCTTCATTTCACTGTGAAAGCCTTCCTCCAGACGGACCAGGTCAAATGCATCGGCAATCTTCATCCAGGCGTAGAGCTCTTCTTCGGGCAGGATCTCGCCGAGTCTCCCCTCACGGCTGGCCTTACTGATCCCGTTCTCGTACCAGGGCTGGGCAATCTCGTTCAGGGCATCGGGTTCTAGATTACCGATGAAAACTTGATTAGGGGGATAGGCTACGACCTCCCCGAAGGGACGGAGATGGCCGGGAAGCTTCTTCAAATACTCAGAGCCCGGGTTTTTGGCCCTTTCCAGGGTCTGAGTCGTCCCATGATCCAGGAGAACCGTTGGGGCATGGAACAACAGATAGCTGGCCCCTTTGATAACAGGCTGGCTCACGCTTTTCGCCTCCTTCACCGAACTAAGAGGGGCGGTAGACCAAGTCCCCGCCCCTACCGCTATCACTAGTATGCTGCCATGCGATGTCTACTTTTCGAAGACAGTCTGACCATGAATCTCGGTCTGCAGCGACTCCAGGGCACGCTCCACCAAACGGCGCCGGAGGCTCTTCTCCTCATGGGGCGACATGGCCGGGTTCCCCAGCGGGTGAGGAATAGCCACCGTCGGGATGATCCGGTTGGCGCCGACGGTCAGGGAGATGGGGACGACAGTGCACATATGAACGACCGGCAGACCGGCCCGTTCAATCTCTTTTACCATCGTTGCACCGCAACGAGTGCAGGTCCCTCACGTCGAGGTGAGAATAACGGCCTGGACGCCGTCGTTGACCAGCTCGGCCCCGATAGCGGCCGCGTAGCGCTTAGCGTTGGCGACAGAAGTGCCGTTACCCACCGTGGCGTAATAGTAACGATGGAGCTTGCCGATGACCCCTTCCTTCTCGAGGTCGCGCAAGACATCCACTGGCAGAACGCGGTCGGGGTCCTGGTTGGCGTAGACGGGGTCGTAACCGCCGTGGGCGGTCTCGTGGGTCTCAGAGGTCAGATCCATGACGCCCTCCAGGTCATACTTACCGTACTTGGAAGCGCTGGAAGACTCGATACGGTCGGGGTTACCCTTGGGAACGATACCGCCCGATGTAACCAGGGCGATCCTGGCCTGGCTGAGGTTGACCACCGGCATGTTGGGAGCCACGCGGTCGAACTCGGGCATCGGGTACTCGGTGGTGAAAGGTTCGCCCTTGAGTTTCTTGACCAGCATATTGACGGCCCGCTTGGAGCCGCGCTCGGTGTCGAAGAAGTTCTTCCGGATCCCGCGGGGCAGATAGCCCTCGTCGTTCGGGGCACCCAGCTCTTCACCGCGGCCGAGCTTCAGAGCCAACTTCGCCATAGCCGGGACCGCCTTGCGCAAGTGGGCTGCGGAATCGCCAGTCTCGACAATATACGCGTACTTGCGGTACATCTCAACACCCGGATTCTCAGGGTACATACCGCTGACGACCGGGATGCCGAGGGCATCGGTGACCCCCTGGGCCACCGCGCCACAAGCCACGCCGTAGCGACCGGCATTGAAGGCCGGGCCGGCGATGACCACATCGGGAGAGTACTGCTTGATCATTTCCACCACTTTGGCCTGAGCAGTATCGATGTTTTCGTTGAAGTAGGTGTCACCACAGATGACTGTAGCCACGATCTCTGCTTCATCACCCAAAGCCGGCCCGAGAGCCAGACCGGGACCGACCGGACCCTCTTTGACCAGGGGCTCGATATCGGCCTTGTCCTCGCCGCCGATCTGCCCGAAGAACTGGTTCAAGTAGTGGACAATACGGATCTTCTTGCTCACATATTTCCCCCCTTTTGGCAGCCTTTGGGTGGCTAGTGCTTGGAGTACTGTTCCCGGATAGTCTTGACTTCCCTGATAATCTCATCGACATTAAGGACCATTTCCATCATGCTGACCTGCTCATCGTAGACGGCAGGGTCGACTAGTTCCTTCATCTCTGGTTCCAGGATATGGTATACGCGGAGTCCCAACGAGACTCCGGCCAACGGACCGGCAAAAGCAGGGTCACCAGCGGAGACAGTCTCAGCGGTCAGCCCGGAAGCCTCAGCTTCCGCGCCGCCCAGCACGACCACGATATTCTCAGGGCCATACTTCTCAGCCAGTTCTTTTACCCGCCTCTGGTTTTCCAGGTCCATGGCTCCGGCAGCGGTTCAGACAAAGCACTCGGTAGCGGCGAAGACAACTTCCCCGCCGGCCGACTTGACGCATTCTTCGATGGCCGGACCGGGCACGCCGTCGCGGTCACCGAGGATGATGACCTTCTTGCCCTGTAGCACTTGTGCGGGACCTCCCTTCAATAGTTCCTTGTCAGTATGCTTCTTGTTTAGAAGCCACGCGCTGAGATCTTGTTGAAGCCAAGCTCGTTGGTAGCGCCAGTGATCGCCTGGATTTCGACGGTAATGGTGCCATCCCCGGCCAAGCTGCCGTCCCAACCACCAGCGATGACATTGGCAGCCTCGGGATGGCCGATGACTCTCTTCATGGCCGGAAGGGTAATCACTTCGTTAGCATTGCCGCCGGTGACTACAGCGTCGGCAGCCGGGTTAGCATCAGCCAGCGACTGGGAAGCACCGTCCCGGCCGGCGTACTCATCGGTGATCAGGACGGTCTTAATCCCCAACTTCTCAATCTTGGTGCAGTTCATGATCAGGTCAGCGTCGGGGTTACCGAAGCCCTCTTCGCTGATGATGACCCCATCAGCGCCCAGGAACTGGACCAGCTTGGCTGTGTAGTTGGAAGACCGTTCCTTGTCGGCCAGGGTCACATTCTCATTGGTTATGACTACGCCCATGAAGTTGTAATCCTTGCCGTGACGCGCGTACAAGTCCACGATCACCGGACTGTTCTGATGGTGGTAGGTAGTGTTCTTGTCACACGCCGACACGCAGTTGCCGCTGATGATGGCACCATCGAATACTTCGGTCGGGTAGATGAAGGTCGGGAGAATCCGCTTGGCGTCGACACCATAGACATAGGTATCGTGCAGCAATCCCTGGCTCTGCAGCATGTAAACATAAAGAACCTTGGGCAGATCCGGATGGATTTTCACACCCTCATGAATGGGCAGAGTCTCGTAGACCTCAATCTCATCCGGCTCAATCTCCTTGCCGGCCAGGCCCAGGTAGTGGGCTACCTTCAGACCGACTACGCGCAGGGCGGCCTCGTGTTCGTGCTGGGGCAGCCCCTTAACCGGGTCGCAGATGACGACCACATTATTGGTCGTGCTGAACGGAGTGTACTGAGCACCCGGGCCGCTCATATCAATGATGCCTTCCTGGAAGCCAACAATCCTGCCAGTGGTGACTACCGCCGCGCCCTTCAGCACGTGGGTGCGGCCGGAACCAACGGTATCGACTTTGGAGATGAATCCGGGGAATATGCCTCCAGGACCCTCCACCTTGCACCGCGGTTCGATAACATCCTTTACCGGAATGATGCGGACTTCCTCACCCGGCCGGGCCAGTTCAACATCGACCGACGCAATGCGATCATCTTCTTTGACCATGGCGATGATCTCATCCTTATTCACGAAGAGGGTACCGCCCTTAACCTCGGTCTTGGCGCCAAACTGGATATCCTTGATGAAGATGTTGCCGAGTTCCAACTTCATTCCTTTTGTTCACCTCCTGCCTCGCTCTTTATGGGATAAACCTCTGGCCCCCGGCTATTAGAGGCCAAAGACCTCCTTCAACTTGGCCTCGATATTCTCGGCCGTGGCCTCTTCCTTGGTTAGCTCGGCCACCCGCTCACCGTCCTTGAAGAGCAGGATAGTTGGCAGGCCCAGCACCTTCTGCGCGATGGAGAGACGGCGGTTCTCGATGGCATTCACCTTGCAGAACTTCACCTGGCTACCGTACTTCTCAGCCAATGCCTCCACATCGGGCAACAGGGCCATGCACGGGTCGCACTTGGGGCTCCAGAAGTCGACCAGCACCGCACCGCCATGCTGCAGCACCTCGGCCTCGAAGTTCTCCTTATTCAGCTCCAACACGGATTCTTCACCTCCCCCTCTATTTGACTACCTTATCGAGGGCCTGCTTAATCACACTGGCCTCGACCTTGCCCTGGATGGTCTCAACCACCTGACCACCGACGAAGCAGAGAAGCGTCGGCACCTGGGTAACATTGTAGCGACGGGCCACCCGCTGGTTCTTGTAGGTATCAATCTTAACGACTTTAGCCCGGTCGCCGTAACCGGCCGCTACATCCTCAACAATTCCAATCATGGCCATACTGTCTTCGTGGGTCACATTCCAGAAATTGACCAACACCGGCACCTTCTGGTCCAAGACCTGCTCGCGGAACCCCTCTTCCTCGTGGAGGTATTTCTCGGCCGCCACCGCGGCGATAGCACCATCAGCAGCCGCGGTCACTACCTGACGCAGGTATTTCTGACGGCAATCGCCCACCACGTAAATCCCGTCCACCGAGGTCTCCATCAGATCGCTGGCCCTGATGTAGCCCCGCTGGTCCATCTCCACCACGCCCTGGCAGAACCCGGTCTTGGGGACTGTGCCAACAAAGATGAAAACTCCGTTGCACTCGAGGGTAGTCAGTTCGCCGTTCTTAATGTTCTTAATAACTACCTCTTCCACAATGCCGTCGCCACGGATCTCCTCCAGTACCGAGTTCCAGACGAATTCGATCTTCGGGTTGGCGAAGGCCCGCTCCTGGATAATCTTGGTGGCATCGAGGATCCCCTCGTCGTGGACTACGATGATGGTCGCCTTATTGACGAACTTGGTGAGATACAGGGCCTCTTCAATGGCGGCATCTCCGTTGCCGATGATTACTACATCCAAATCGGTGTAGAAATCTGCGTCACAGGTAGCGCAGTAAGAGACACCCTTGCCGCGGAACTGCCCCTCGCCCTTAACCCCCAGAGTGCGCGGCTCAGCGCCGACGGCGATGATCACCGTCTTGCTCCGGTATTCACCCTTCTTCCCCCTGATCAGCTTGAACTCGGGATGGGATTCCAGCGCCACCACCTCGTCCCGGATGAACTCGGTGCCGAAGTGCTTGGCATGCTCGGCAAAACGGTCCATCAAGTTCGGCCCGGTAGTCTCCGGAAACCCGGGGTAATTCTCCATCTCCTCAGTGGTAGCCGCCTGACCGCCAGTGCGCCCCCGCTCGATGAGGCCTGTCTTAAGACGGGCCCTAGATGCGTAGATGCCAGCGGATAACCCGGCCGGGCCACCGCCGATGATGATCACATCGTACAGGTCCTGGTTCATTGTGCCTCACTCCTCCGTCTTGTTTCTAAAAACACCCCTGGCACAGATCGGCAAGAGTATTTTTTGCGAGTTCAAAATCGATTAATCTGAAATCGGCCAGTGTAACTTCGTCCCAGTCGGGGAGGGCCTGATCGGCCAGGAAGCGCCGGAAGGTAGCCAGAGCCCCTTCGATCACCGAGAGTGATGGCAGATCCAGGGCGCTCGGGGACGCGCTCAAAACCACAGTCTTGTAAGGGCTGTGGTTGGGTTTTACGCTACCCATTAGCGGGTGCGAGAGTAGACAGTGGCCGATGTGGACCAGGTCGCGCGCCCTCGTTAGTACATCAGTGGCACTCCCGTGGATGAAATCAGCCTCGGGATAGGCAGCCATAACCTCGGTGTTGTTGGTCAAGACGATGGCTCTAGACACCAATAGACCTCCCCGGAGACAACAAAAGACAGAGATGCAAAGGGCAAATAAGACTGCCGTTGCCTCTCTGTCCCATCGACCTGAGAGCTTTGGTGTACCCTGCTGGCTCCTTCGGTGTCTCAGTACGAGACTTTCCAGAGCGCCGTCCCCCTGCGGTCCTTTTGCCTGAAAGCTTTCCACCGAAACCCGGCAAAGCCCGGTGGTTTCTCCTTCGGCGCCCCTGGATGGGATCTCTTCCGCAGCGTTCATCCGGCCCGACACTTTGTAGATAACAAAGCAACCCGTTTTCCAACCCCTATTTTATGCGGTGGTAGGGCTTCTGTCAACGCCTGTCCCGGCACCATGTTGTCGGCCTGTGATATTGTCACCCTGTAAACGGACTGAGAAAATGTCCTCATGAAAGGAGACATTTTCTTGAGTTCTAGAGAGTCAAAAAGAGTCTTTGTCATGGAACGTGTCCTTGGCGCT
>JBFLWA010000008.1:0-99103 GCA_040758135.1 Bacillota bacterium
AGATCCGGCTGATCTATTCTACCATTCCAGCGACTGACCGGGGGACATTTTCTCAGTCCCATTTCGGCACCAAAGGGGTGACATTTTCACAGTCCGTTGACAATGCCTCTCTAACTGAGGTGTCTGTCAAACAGAGTTCGGTAATCTATCGGATTCCCCCAAGTGAGCGTTCCTGAAAACCGTTTCTCAGGCTGGCAAACTGAGCTTTTTGATTAGCCGCGACAGACCGCCCGAGGCCGTGGTGCAGGCCGAGCGAATCAGTGGATGGCCTGTTTGAACTGGAATGCTTCGAAGTATGCCTTTTATGGCGCTAAACAAGCTTACATCTGCAACCCGCCCGTAGTCACCCGAGCCATCGCTACTCGAGCTGGTGGTCGCCTGTACACTGATCGGCAACGACCGCCGCGCCGTCTGGCCGCGGCTGTCACTGACCTGCGGGCCTGGGCACTCTTTTAGGAACGCCCTTGCCACCGATCATCCCCCCCGAGCTGCGAGACCATCCGCTCCCGCGCTTTCCGACCCGCTCTACCTCCAATGGGTCGCTAAGAACGCTACGGACATCCCGGCCAGGACACCTGCCAGGACGCTGGCACTTAACGGCAACAACACTCCTAAAAACCCGCTTGCTTCCCAGTTGCCAAAAATGGGGGCGACCCACGCTGCGGGCAGGAGAGGCATCAAATAAGTCATCCCGTATCCCAGGCAATCGCGTATTGTCTCCCTTACCAGTGCAACTGCAAGCACCGGGTAACTCAATAACCCCCAGAGGCCCCCTATAATACCTCCCCACGAAAGAGCCCGATGCATCGGGAACGCCCCCTTCGACTCTCAGGTCGTCGCTTTGGCACTTAGCATTCCGAGGTCACGCTATGTTACATCCACAAACACCGGATTTGCCCACACCTCACTCGGATTCGAACCATCCGTGTTGGTAAACTCGAACTTTACAACATAGAAAGTATCTGCGGAGGGAGCGACGGTCGTCCAGTACACTTCCGAAGAGGTCGGGTTGGTTACGCTGTAAACCACCACCTGGTCTTTGTTAAAGACCGTGATCCTTGTGCACTTCCTCCCGGTGATCGGCTTTTGAACCATCGTAAACTTGAGGCTCTGCCCGGGGCTCACCCGAATCACGCTTCCCTGGATGCTGCTGTTTACCGTAAAGTATCCAAGATCCTTAAGACCGGAAGCGCTGACCCGGCCGGACCGGATAGCGTCCCAGATAGCCGTTCTATCAGTTGCAGAGTACGAGGTAACATACACCCAGGTAAACCCCTTGAAGCCCGGAGCCTGGAAATTGTGGCAATCAGAGTTCCCAACACCCACCACAAACCTGCCGCTGGACAGCGTAGAAGAAAGCCCGCTGCGCAAGATGGTAAACCAGCGGGAGATAGTATCGGCCTTGGCCACGGTTTCCTGGCATAAAAGCTCCATCGCACGGAAACCCGTTACGTTCCAGTCAGTCCACGGATGAGCTCCGTAAGGATGGGCGATGACCGCATAGGAGTACGGATAGTTATGGGCGTTTATCCGGTTGATGAGCTCTTGCGGCAGATAGGTTTCGTTGTTAGGCACGTTGGTAGCGGTTTCGCTCATCCAGTAAGCCAGGGCATGCCCTTTGGACTCTGCCGTAGAGATCTCTACACCCGGCAGCGCAGGGATAAGGTACTTAGACTGAGCAGCGTTACACTGGGCAACGTATCCGTTCGAGGTTGACCAGAGGTCGTTGATCCCGTCTTCGTGGTCGGTAATGATTATGAACCCAAACCCGTTGTCCTTCGCATACTTAACCCTGCTGTCAAGCGAGATGAACCACACATCCGGGCTCCATGAGGTGTGTACGTGCCCATCCCCTCCATACCATCCTGACGCGCCAGGTAAAGCCAGTGCCTGGTAATCCGCTTCGACCACCACCTGTGCCTTACGACCGTCTACCGTTCCTTCTACACCGACGGTCATCTTCCCGAGAGAACCCGCCTCGAGGGCGAGGGAAGATACGTCAACCTCGATTTCCGTGTACACGCCCTTCTTCAGGAGGTACTTCACAGCCCCGTAGTCCCTTCCCTGCAGGGTCTTCATCACGTGATCAAAATCCATTCCCACAGAATCGACAGCTTTGTCCACCGGCACCGTCTTCGAGATCACGCCTTTGGGCCCTTGGTAATCAACCTTAATGTGTTTGACGTGGCCTTTCCAACCCTCAGCCGCTATGAAAATCGGTATCGTAATGGTTTGAGGGGGCACTTTGAAGGTTTCCACCAAACTCGGGGCTATTACCACCAGACCGTTGTGACGCCCAGCTTTCAGCTTCAGGTCCGTCCCGCCTTCATTCCCCTTGGCCAGAGCCGCCTGAGAAAACCCGAGTCCGGCAAAATTCCAGGACAACAGTGCGAGCACGAGAAGAAAAACCAGGAAGATCGTTATAAGTGTCGACCTTTTCGCCGCCAGCCTAGAACCAGATATCACTTTCAACCTCCCCTTTCGTTTTCAACTCTTCGAGAGCATCACACGGCCGCATCCCGGTCCCGGGACGCAACTGTTAATGTATTCATTAATAGTATAACAGGTGTGCAGATGGCATACCATGGGATACTTTACGAAACTGTACCATTTGTTAAGCTCGACGTTGACAGCACCCCCCGTTTTTGAGGGGGTCTGATCCCTCAAACCCAATAGTATTAGAGCCTGTCGCACAAACTTCGGGACGAGCGGTGAAGGTCTTTGGGGAATAGGGAAAGCCATTCATGAGCTTTGCGGGGGTGCCAGCGTGGCCTACAACATCCACCCGGTTAACCGTGAGCAGGTGTACCTGGTGCCGCCGAGCTTGCGGGACTGGCTGCCCGAAGACGACCTTGCCTGGTTCATCATCGCTGTATCGTCAGGCGTGCTGCTGTGGCGCTCTCGTCCTTGTGAACGGGAATAGCCCCTCCGCCAAAGCGAACCAATGGAGTGGCAGTAAGCCGAATCCCAGCCACCAAGGATTCCACAAATAGTACTGAATCATGGTTCCGGTGATGATCACGGCAAGACGCACAGCCAGAGCCACTCCATTTGGCAGGGACGGGATTCTCATCAACCTGCGGATGCCCAGACCAGCTATATACGCCAGACCAATGACCACTATCTTTAGCCAGAAGACGACATCGCCCATGGTACACCTCCTACATACCAGTAGTTGGTCCCCTGAATCATAGTATACCACTCGGTCTATAGGTAGACGATGGTACCGTTTCGATCCTCAAACCACAGGGGACCTTCATCGTAGTAGTACGTCTCCTCGATCTGAGAGCCATCGTAGTATTCCCAGATTCGGACGACCAAGTACGTGGCAAAGACGAACCAGCCCGGAATGCCCAGATGGACGACAGCTACATAGTTAAAGCCCTGGAAGAAGCACTCTTCAGCAATTATCTGCCAGGCATCCTGAGTTCTGAAGGTCACTGGCAGCGGGATATATCGCTCCCCGACCAGTTCTATAGCCCGGCGCAGGGCCGGGTTCTCGCCGACAGTGGCCAGCATGATCTGCACGGCGTCTCCGTTCCGGAGAACTACCGACAGCAGACCGGCACGTTCCTTTTCTCCCTCGCCGTTGGTTACAGTAACAGGAACTGAGACCACTTCGAGGCTGATCCCCAGCTGAGCGTTGATGTCAGCATCACTTATAACGGTGGTGTCAGACCAGTCGCAGGAGTAGCCCTCGGTCTTCAGTGCCTTGTATACGTCTCGGACCTCAGAGTGGTGCATGAGCGGGCTCACGGACGCTGCAGCCATGGCTGACGGAACCACAGTCACAACCAACATAACGCATAGCAGCGCAGAAGCGATGATTCTGGTCCTCGCCAGCCCAGAACCAGATATCACTTTCAACCTCCCCTTTCGTTTTCAACTCTTCGAGAGCATCACACGGCCGCATCCCGGTCCCGGGACGCAACTGTTAATGTATTCATTATTAGTATAACAGGTGTGCAGATAGCATACCATGGGATACTTTACGAAACTGTACCATTTGTTAAGCTCGACTTTGACAGCCCCCCGTTTTGAGGGGGTCTGATCCCTCAAACCCAATAGTATTAGAGCCTGTTGCACAAACCTCGGGACGAGCGGTGAAGGTCTTTGGGGAATAGGGAAAGCCATTCATGAGCTTTGCGGGGGTGCCAGCGTGGCCTACAACATCCACCCGGTTAACCGTGAGCAGGTGTACCTGGTGCCGCCGAGCTTGCGGGACTGGCTGCCCGAAGACGACCTTGCCTGGTTCATCATCGACGCGGTGAAGCAGATGGATCTCTCCAGGTTTTACGCAAAGTACCGGCAGGATTCCCCGACCACAGCACCATTGTCCGCTTCTGGCAGGACAACGAAAATGAGCTGGAGGGACTGTTTGTGCAGGTGCTCAAGGTGTGCGCGGAAGCCGGGCTGGTGAAGGTGGGCGTGGTGGCCCTGGACGGGACGAAGGTAAAGGGCATGGCGTCGCTTTCCGCCAACCGGAAGTACGAGGCCATCCGGGAGGAGGTGGAGAGGATGCTTTTTGGTCAAGGAGGCGAAGATTTCTGCGCGGTCGGTGTAGGAAGAGGAGACAGGTTTAAAAAGAAGCGGAGGCGCAAGCCCAATCCCGCTGAGTTCCGAGCCCGAGCCGTTGAGCTGGTACGAACGAGCGGCAAGTCGATTCCCGAGATCGCAAGGGAACTGGGTATCTCGGGCGAGGGGCTGCGCAATTGAGTGAGTCAGGCGGAAACCGGCGCAGGTCGTGGTCGGCCGGGCGATCTGACCACCGACGAGAAGGCCGAGCTGCAGCGCCTGCGTCGGGAGAACAAGGTTCTGCGCGAGGAGCGCGAGACCTTAAAAAAAGCCGCGGCCTAGGGCCGGATACTACGCCTGGCGGGAGCGGGGACCATCGCATCGGACCCAGGAGGACGCGGCCTTGACGGAGCGCATCCGTTCCATCCACCGGGCAAGTCGAGGGACTTATGGAGCGCCCGGGATCCGCGCCAAGCTTGCCGCGGAAGGCACGGCAACCTCGCGGAAGCGCGTGGCCCGGCTCATGCGCCAAAGCGGTCTCTCCGGCGTCCGCCGTCCACACCCGTCGGGTGCGTACGACGATCGTCAATCCGCCGGCGCCGGTCGCGCCTAACCTGGTGGCTCGGAACTTCGTGGCCGAGGCTCCGAACCGGCTCTGGGTTGGGGACATCACCTACGTGCCGACGCAGGAGGGCTGGCTGTACCTGGCAGCACTACTGGACTGCTACGCGCGGCGCGTCGTGGGCTGGGCGGACCACCTGCGCACGGAACTCGCCTTGAACGCCCTGGAGATGGCGGTGCGTCGCCGTCGCCCCCGGCCGGGCGAGCTGGTGCACCACACCGACCGTGGCTGTCAGTACACCTCGGGGGCCTACCAGGCAGCGCTCGCCGCCGCCGGGCTCACGCCCTCCATGAGCCGCAAGGGCGAATGCCTTGACCACGCAGTGGTGGAGAGCTTCTTCTCGACGCTGAAGGCGGAGTTGATCGATTCTTCCCGGCACCTCGCGGCGCAGAAGGATGGCCTGCTCCAGGATGCGGGCCGGGACGGCCTCCTTGTTCAGGCGTCCACCCTTACCCTTGGGCTTGAGGCTCTCGAACCCGTTTGCCCGCTACCGAGCCAGGTACCGGCGCAAGGTACGCTCGGATATCCCGGTCTGGGCGCAGATTTGCGCCTTGAGTTTTTTGGCTTTGGCCGCATCTACGTCTTCCGCCAACAGCGAGAACAAAAGCTGTATCCGCTGGGTGGCGATTTCTTCCGCCTTCCGGTGGTCTCTCATGCCAAATACCCTCCTCGATGGTTGATTTGGCACGAGTCTACGCCAAAGCCGTTAGGACAGGAACGCCGAACGGGTCTGCACCCAAAGATTAGTATTGACCACCGGGCGGACAACTCTGGCCAGCCAGCCGGGGGCCTCCCCGACCAGCTGCCGGATCCCGTGGAGCGCGGACCGGGTAAGGGTGGATCGGACTTCCGCAGACGCTATCGCATAACGGGCGGCGATGGCGGTGAGGCAGCCAAGAAAGTACGCAGCCAGTGCCCAAAACCATCTCCGCCAGCGCCACAAGGTGGATTCATCGGCCGTGACGCTAAGGGCTGGGTCACCGCCCACGACGGCCTCAATGCTCTCCCTTATGTGACGCTTGTACGGCACTAGCATGTCCGGCAGTTCGTGGTGGATGCGGTGGCACACAGCACAACGGAGGCGACGGATGATGAGGACGATTTTGTCCCCCGGGCCGTCGATACAGCGTCGCTGGCGGCTGCCGATGACCTTCAATTGCCCGCTACAGCAGGGACAGGGTATCTACTCCGCGCTCCTTACAAAAAACACCTTTATCAGGGTTGTTTTCAATGAGCTGATATTCTGTTACAATGACCATACGGTGGTGGGCGCCTCTAGTGCTGTTGCTGAAGCCGATAGCACAACAAACAGGGGCGCCTTTCCTTTCGTTATGATATGGCCATTATATCCAGCAACTCCCGGTCAGGCAATCCCGTCAGCTTTTGGACGTTTCAAGGTAGCTACAACACCTGGCGAAGCCGGATTTGTGCGACAGGCTCTTAGGTGACATTTTTAAAAGATATTGACAATGCTTCTCCAACTGAATTGGCGCAACCGTTCTTATGGTCTAAAGCCTAAAGTAGTTGAAACTCAAGGCTTCCCGTACCATAGCCATAGTTTCTTCACCCAGCTGCCGCGCCCGGCTCGTTCCGCTGCGCAGTATCTCGAAGATATCGTCTGGCCGATTCTCATAGTATCGGCGGCGGGCCCGCATCGGCGTCAACAGCTCATTGATCTCCTGAGCCAGTTTTCTCTTGCATTGGACGCAGCCCACCTCAGCCCGCCGGCAGCTCTCAGCAACCGATTCAGCATCGAACCCGAAGACATCACAATAGGTATAGACCGTACACACCTCCGGGCGGCCCGGATTGCGCTTGTGAACCCGCTGCGGATCAGTAACCATCAGACCCACCTTTTCACTGACCGTCTCCGGCGGATCAGACAGGAAGATAGCATTGTTCAGGCTTTTACTCATCTTGTTCTGGCCGTCGATCCCCACCAACCTTCCGGCGCGGCCTACCAGCCCCTCAGGCACCGGGAAGACCTGCCCATAAAGCTGGTTAAACCTCCTGACCAGCTTCCTGGTGAGTTCGATGTGGGGCAACTGGTCTTCGCCTACCGGAACCAGATGGGCCCGGCAAAAGGTGATATCTGCCGCCTCGCTCACCGGATAACCGAGAAAGCCATAGCTCAAATCAGTATATCCCCTCTGCTGGGCCTCGCTCTTAATGGTGGGGTTATGCCGCAGCGCATTTACAGTGGTCAGCATAGAGTAGATCACCGTCAGTTCAGCGATAGCCGGCACCATCGACTGAATGAAAATAGTCGCCACTCCGGGATCCAGCCCGGCCGCAAGGTAATCGAGGGCCACCTCGCGGACGGCCGTCGAGACCCGGCGCGGATCCTCGAAGTCAGTGGTTAGCCCCTGGATATCGGCAATGATGATCAGAGTGTCGTAATCGTGCTGAAGCCTGATCCGGTTGGCCAGGGTCCCCACATAATGGCCGAGGTGAAGCCGCCCAGTGGGCCGGTCACCGGTGAGTATTCGTCGCTTCTCCATCTCTTTGTACCTCCTCCTGGGGGTAAACAAAAAGAGCCCTTCGTCCCAGGGACGAAAGACTCCGCGTTGCCACCCCAATTAGGCCGCCACAGGCGACCTCACTCTGCCGGGCCGGGATGCAATCCCGAGCCCGCTCTCCGCTAACGGAGAGCCCCCGTCTGCGCCTACTCGGGCAGTGGCCGTTTCGGACAGAACCTCACGAGTCCATTGGGCAAACCCTGGGCACCAGCTTCCACCGCCCGCTGGCTCTCTTGAACCCGTTGGCAAGCCTACTAGTCTCGGTCATCAGCCATGCAATATACCCTTTTAGGGTATTCTACCATTCCACGGCGCCATTGGCAAGCCGCTACCGCATCCGAAGCCACGCGCCTATACTTCAATGGTCTCCCACCGACTGCTGCGGAAACGCCAGTAGCTGACCAACCCGCGCACCAGTTGGTCGCCACTCATGGCGATCCACGCCCCGGCCAGGCCCAGCCCCAGCCAGCGAACTAGGGCGAAAGCTAAACCAAGCCGGACGGTCCAGATACTGATCCCGGTTAGCCACATCACGAAGCGCGTGTCTCCCGCCCCCCGGAGAGCGCCAGTAGAGGTTCGGGCCATAGCCATGGCCGGCTGGGCCAGGGCAATAATCCTCAGTGCCACTATCCCTTGCTCAATAACTGCGGCATCGGGCGTGAAGAAGGCAACGATGGGGCGGGCAAAGATGAAGAACAGGACCCCCATGCTCCCCATTACCAGGATACAGAGGCGCTGGGCAAGGTTTCCGGCCGCCCTGGCCACCTTGGGCTGCCCGGCACCCAGGTTCTGACCAACCAGAGTAGTCGCAGCCACCGCAAAACCGAACCCCGGCATAAACGAGATGGACTCGGCCCGCAAAGCGATCTGGTGAGCCGCGTAGACAGTGGTTCCCAGGGAGGTGATGACGCCGGTAAAAATGAGTTGGGCGCCCCGGAGCATAGCCCGTTCCACCGCGGCTGGCCCGCCTACATTGAGCAGCCGCTTGAGAATGCCCAGATCAGGCAGGTAGTTGCCCCTCCATCCTACGCAAATATCCGACTGCCCGGAAAAGAGCACCCGCAGCATGAGACCGGCACCCACCGCCCGAGCCAGCATAGTAGCAGCACCGGCCCCCGCGGCACCCAAAGCCGGAAACCCGAAATTCCCGTATATAAGGAGGTAGTTTAGACCAATATTCAGCAGGTTGACGGTAACATTCACCTTCATAGCGGTGCGAGTCTCACCTGCGCCCCGCAGGATTCCCGTAACTACCAACAGGAGAACGGCAAAGAGAATAGAGAGTGCCTTAAACCGGAAGTACCCGATTCCAACCTCTATCACCTCAGGTGCTGCGCCCAATAGACGCAATCCCCAATCAGGAAACGCCAGACCCAGCACGGCTAGGGGAACACTGAGAAGCACGGCCAACAGCAGTGACTGCCGGGCAGCATGAGCCGCCAGATCGAGATCGTGGGCGCCCACCAAACGGGAGATGAGCACTGTAGTGCCGGTCCGAACCGCCTCAAAGACCACCAGAAACAACATATATATCTGGTTACTGAGACCTACGGCAGCGATGGCAGCCGGACTCAACCGACCGACCATGGCTATGTCAGCGATCCCCACCGTCGATTGCAGGAGCATCTCAACAATGACCGGCCAGGCCAGAAGCCAGACCGCTTGACTCAGGTTTTCCTTGGCCAGTTGGGCCAGTCGGGATTTGCGGTTGGGTTGTCCCTGTTGGGCGGCTCCTTGAGCGGTCAATGTAACACCTCAGAAGTAAAATATTTCGACGAGCTAAATACATTCTACTGGAATCTGTCGTCCCTGGTCAAGCCCGAACCAACCGCCGCCATCCGTTTTCCTGGCGTATAAAGAAAACAGGGGTCCACCTCCGGACCCCTGTACCTGTCAAGTTCAGTGTTTAGTTGATCGCTGCTTCTACCCTCTCTCCTCTGGTCACTGACCGCTGGGACTGACCAATCGCCAGTCGGCAATCAGCGCTCTCTCCTTCGTAGGCCAGGCGGATTACATCCTCAACAGCATGGCCGGCCAGACCCAGAGCCTCTACAGTGCGGCCCGTGGCCCAGTAGTTAACATCATGGATAGTACAGGCCAGGTGGATGATGGATCGGGTGACCGGAGTCGGCACACCCACCAGATCCCCCAGGGAGGCGATGGGAACCAAACTGGCCGGCACATCCTCAAAGAGATAACGGGTTTCCAGGGAGGCCGGGGCCATAATCCCCTCGTAAGCCGAGTTTAGCTGCATTGCCTCCAGGAGGTTCCCGGCCCGGACTCCGTAGGCTGCCTCCATCCACTCCAGGGCTGACATAGCCACCACTCCGAAGCCGAAGGCTACCTGCACCCGTTCCTCGTCCATGGCCTGCATCACCCGGGCCACCGAAGGTGTCACTCCGCTCCGGTAGTACTCGAAGTCGCCGCCAGTCGCCTCAATCCGCCCGGCATTCAGGATGGTGAGTCCCGGATGAAAGATGGCACCGATATTGTCAAAACTGGTTTTCAGCACCGATTCGGCCGGTACAAACTGGGGAAAGGCCTGGCGGACAAGGCGCAGCACCATCATGGTTCGGCTGGCCGGCAGAGCGGCCACCGGGACTGTCCTCTTAATACGGAAGATGCGGGAACTGCCCGGCCCCTGGTATCGGCTGGCGTAGATAAAGGTTTGGGCCTCAGCTACTGTCACATCGGCCCGGCACCCCTGTTCGCGCAAGGTGCGATGGAATTCCAGAGCCCCTCCGGTACGCCCCGGGTTCAGGACGACCACCTGACCGTCCTGCAGCAGGGGCGCAGCCTGGCGGGCTAGCTGCCGGTGGGCCGAGGCCGGTACCACCACCATGATGACCCGTGCCCGCCGCAGGGCAGCAGCGAGGTCGGCTGTGACCAGCTCGGGGGAGGCAAAACCATTCACCTCGCCCTCGACCGCGATCCCGCCCCGTCTCTGAATGTCCTCAATCTTGGCCCGGCTCCGATTCCAGAGCACAGTTGGGAAACCCTGCAGGGCCAGGTGGGCGGCCATGGCCTGGCCGCCATGGCCGGCGCCGAGAACAGCGAAGCAGGTTCCCTCCCGGGCCGGAGCCAGAATATCAGGATGTCTCATCAAAAATCCTCCTTTCCAAAGCCGACGTCATCAATTGGTCAACCAAATCGCGGAAGGAAATCCCGGCCGCCAGGGCCATCCGCGGGAATTCACTATAATCGGGCTGTAGCCCGGGCAAGGTATTGATCTCCAGGATGAAGGGGCGCTCCTCTGCATCGGTTCGAATGTCGATACGGGCCAGATCTAGACAGCCGATGGCCCGGAAGGCTCCGAGGCAAATGCGCCTGATCTCCTCAGCGCTCTCTTCCGGCAGATCAGCCGGACAAACGGGCTTGACCGCGTCCCGGGATTTCACATCGTAGGTGTACATCCCGCCTCCCGGAGTGTCGAAGATGATCTCCTCTATGGGCAGGACCATGGGCTGTCGGCTGCCCAGGATGCCCACGGTGAACTCGCGTCCGGAGATGAACTCCTCGACCAGAGCCGGTTGGCGCAACTCGGTGATAACCCGCCTCACCGCCCCGCGTAGGCCATCCTCATGGTCGACCACCCCTTCAGCGCTGATGCCGATACTGGAGCCTTCGTGGGCCGGCTTCACTATAAGCGGATAGCGTAGGGCTTGGGCCACCGGCTCATCGCCCGTAGTGAAGACCTGGAAGGGCGGTGTCGGGAGTCCGGCCTTCTCAAAGACCATTTTGGCGATAGGCTTGTGCAGCCCCAGTACGTGAGCCCACATCTCCGAGCCCAGAAACGGATAGCCGGCCAGCTCCAGCAGCCCAACGATATTGGCCTGCTGTCCCTTGTTCTCAAGCCCGGTGGCAATATTGAAGACGAAATCGGGGGCCAGGCGCCTGAGCTCAGCCACCAGCTCAGCGCTGGCTGGTACAACAGTGACCCGGTGTCCCAGTTCCTTCAGGGCTTCCTCCACTGCTGTCCGGGTCGCCCCGGCCTGAACTGTCCCGTGCGGGTTCTTTCCGGTGATCTCCTGCTCTCGGTCGATCAATAACACTACATGCATCTCTCATCACCTCTGTCATAAAGTCTATGTCTGTAAATATCCCCAGCCACAAGAAGAAACCCACGGCGGGAAGAGCCGTGGGTAGGGCAAAACAAAACAAGACCCAAACCACTCCTCTTCCCACGCTGACGAGGTTAGCTGACGGGCTCGGATCGTTAGAGGCTGACCCTACTCGCCTTAGCGAGATTCGCCCCAAGAGATTGGTTCCCCCGCTCGCACCCCAGGGGTGCGATTAAGCGCTCAAATGGGATGTTCTTGGATGTTCCAGAACCGATATGCACTTTTTTCTTATTATACCATATTTCCTCGACAGAGGAAACCCTTAAACATAGGTTATGCCAAATCAGCTATAATATGCTGGCCAGATGCGGTTAACGGGGCTGCCAGTAATGCCTTGATGAGTTCACGGCCATACTTGAACAAATAGTAGTAAGGGTTGAGCCGACTCTCCTGCGGCCCGCCCCCGGGCCAGAGATGGGCAATAAGACGCTGATACTGGCCAACAGCAACCTCGTGGCGCTGCCTGTGGTACTTCGCCGCCTTGTCATCCAGCCACCCAACCTGATCAATAACCCGCTCCAGATTGGCCTGGCCCAACCCGGCCAGGTCTGGGCTGAGCCGTCTGAGTTGTTCGATGACGGGATGGTAGGCCCGCATGATCTCCTTCCGCAGTCCCGCAAACAAAGCGGGCAGGGCCAGCTCATCTTGCTGGCGCAAATAATGCTCAAGGCCGGCCTCGCCCTGGCGGACCATTTCTTCGAAATCGAGGCCGAATCGCTTCAGGTGACGCTGCTGCGTGCACTCGACCAGAGTCAGGCTGGCCCGGGGTATAATCACCGGCATGGACATTCCGAGGGCCCGGTAGACCGGCTTCAACTGCCCGTAGTAGGCAATCTCACCGGGACCGGCCAGATGGGCCAGAGTTGGCAGGAGGTAGTCCTGCACCAACGGCCGGAGGACCACATTGGGGCTGAGAAGCTGGGGGCGTTGGCCGGCAATGGCCGTCAACTCCTCAATGGTTACCCTCACCTCTCCATGCCGGTCACTGGCCACCCCTGGCTCTTCTTCCCACAGCGAACGGCGGTTGCCATTGTGGATGAGGCAGAGATGCACGGCCTGGGGCCCCATCTCCAGTTGGGGCTGGTACCCGGCCTCAGCCACCGCCCGGGTCGCCTGGGCCAGCCCTGCGCGTAGCGCTGCCCGCTGGCTGAGGCAGCACTGGAAAACCGTAGTCATCAGGCTCCGGAGCCTTGGGGACAGGGGATCGACAAAGACCAGCCCGGTGCCGCCGGTCAGCTCGGCCATCAGCCGGGCGAAGAAATCGCCCAGACCGTGACTGGCCGCCGCCCTATCCCGAATAGCGCGAAGGATCTCTTCCTTGAACTCGCTGGGATTGGTGACCTGGGATAAGCTTTCAACGAGCCGCCCGACACTATCTCCCACTGGTATCAGGCCCACCGGTGGACTCCCGGGCGGTTTCTCGTCCAGTCGCAGGCAGGTCAGAGAGCCATCGCTCCCTGGCAACCAGATATGATCGATCTCGGCGTAGTCATGATCCTCCGAGGCCACCCAGAAAACGGGAACCACCGGCCGTCTCAGCTGTTCCTGGAGCCGTCCGGCCCAGGCAATGCACGAGAGCGCCTTGTAGAGGGTGTACAACGGTCCGGTGAGTAGCCCGGCTTGCTGGCCGGTAACCACCGCCAGGCACTGGTCCTCGCGGAGCCGGGTCAGGTTAGCCAGGGTTGCTACATCCACCTCCAGGCTTCGATTGTACTCTTCCAAAGCGTCGACCACCAACCGGCGGTCGGCGGCGAACTGGCCGGCCAGTGCTCGCGCCCGTTGGCTGAAGCGCTCGCTGTCGTATGGATCGTACTCGAACAGATCGGCCACCCGAGGGTAGGCCCGGCAATAGTCGCCAGCCAGACCTGACCAGATCGACGGCAGCAGCCGGGGTACCAGTCTCAACGGCCCACCTCCCGCGACAACTGCTCCAGGCTATCGGCGCAGGCCCTGATATCATTGGCGCCCATGGCCCGCAGATCAATGAGAAAGCGACCGGACTCGATTCTGCCGATCACGGGAGGGTCGGTCTGCCGCAGACGGCTGGCCAACTCCTGACAGTCCCAGCCATCAACGGCCACCGCCAGGCAGGTGGTGGGAAGGCTGGCTGTGGGTAGCGAGCCACCTCCCACCTCGGCAGTGCCATCGATCAGCTCTAACCGAAGGCGGCCCTCAGCACGCTCCAGGACGGCAGCCATCAGTTCTCCGGCACAGCGGCGGACTTCGGCCGCGCTCCGACTTAGCCAGTGCAGGGTCGGAATGCGTCTCCAGCCCTCTTCATCAAGGTAGAGGGCGAGAGTAGCCTCCAGAGCCGTCAGAGTCAGTTTGTCGATGCGCAGGGCCCGGGCCAGTGGGTGGCGCTGTACTCTTGCGATCAGGTCACGGCGGCCTACCAGCAGCCCGGCCTGGGGCCCGCCCAGCAGCTTATCCCCGCTAAAAGCCACTAGATCAGCTCCAGCGCGGACGCGTTCAGCGACTGTAGGCTCAGCAGGTAGGCCAAACCGGGTCACATCCACCAGAACCCCGCTGCCGAGATCGTCTATGACCGGCAGGCCGTGCTCACGGCCCAGGGTTACCAGGTCGGCCAGAGAAGCTTCCTCGGTAAAGCCAACGATCCGATAATTGGATGTGTGTACCTTCAGGAGGGCGGCGGTCTCCGCAGTGATGGCTCTCCGGTAATCATCCAGACGCGTTTTGTTGGTGCAGCCCACCTCAACCAATCGGGCTCCACTCTGGGCCATCACCTCCGGGATCCGGAAGGAACCGCCAATCTCCACCAGCTCGCCCCGGGAGACGATGACCTCCCGGCCGGCGGCCAGGGCGCTCAGAGCCAGCAGGACCGCGCCAGCATTATTGTTGACCACCATCGCCGCCTCGGCTCCGGTGAGGCGGCAGATCAGATCACTCGCATGGTCATGGCGGCTGCCGCGGCCACCCGAGTCCAGGTCATATTCAAGGTTAGAGAAGCCCGAGGCCATGGCCTGCAAGCGCTGAACCGCCTCCTGGGCCAGTGGAGCCCGCCCCAGGTTGGTGTGAAGGATCACCCCTGTCCCGTTGATGACCGGACGCAGCCGGGGGCGCCCCAGCCGGCGGGCCCCATTCACCACCGTCTCTCTCAGAGCCTCGGGGGTCAGCCAGGGATTCTCTCCCGCGATAATGGCCTCCCGCAGCCCCTGCAGGGCGCGGCGGCAGCCATCCACTACCAGTTCCCGGGGCATGGCGGCCATGAGCTGCTGAATCTCGGGCCATTCCAGGACTGACGATACTGACGGCAGCTTCCTTAGCTGGGAGTCAAAGGTAGCCAATAGTCGTCCCTCCGAATTCGTCCTTTTTGCTAATGTCAACATGGCAGCAGCTGTGCTATACTGATATTAGCAAATTACAGGAGGATTGGTGCATTTTGTCACATAAAGTCACGTTATCGGTTATCAAGGCCGATGTGGGCGGCTTTGTCGGCCATGTCAGCGTCCACCCAGCCCTGCTGGAACGGGCTGGGACCCGTCTGGAACAGGTCAAAGGGACCCTTCTCCTGGATTACTTTGTTGGCACGGTGGGCGACGACATTAACCTGATCATGACACACACCCTGGGGCCCGACCACCCGGATCTCCACGAACTAGCCTGGAACATTTTCTCTGACTGTGCCGGAGTGGCGAAAGAGCTGAAGCTATACGGTGCCGGACAAGACCTTCTGGCCGACGCCTTCTCCGGCAATGTCAAAGGAATGGGGCCCGGTGTCTGCGAGATCGAATTCGAGGAACGCCCCAGCGAACCGGTGGTCATCTTCATGGCCGATAAGACCGAGCCGGGCGCCTGGAACCTCCCCCTTTACCGGATGTTCGGTGATCCTTTTAACACCGTCGGCCTAGTCATTGACCCCAAGATGCATGCCGGTTTCATTTTCGAGGTCCACGACTTGCTGGAGAACAAGAAAATCGAGTTCTCTCTCCCTGAGGAGCTCTACGACCTTCTGGTCTTCATCGGTGCGCCCGGCCGGTTCTGCGTCAAATCGGTCCGTTCCAAGACCACCGGTGAGACTGCTGCTGTCTCCACCACCCAACGCCTCAACCTGATGGCCGGGCGCTATGTAGGTAAGGATGACCCGGCGCTAATCGTGCGGTGTCAAAGCGGCCTGCCGGCCGTAGGTGAAGCCCTGGAACCCTTCGCCTATCCCCACCTGGTAGCCGGCTGGATGCGGGGTTCCCACCATGGCCCGCTGATGCCTACCTCGATGCAGGATGCCACTCCCTCTCGCTTTGACGGTCCGCCGCGGGTAGTCGCCCTCGGGTTCCAGATCGCCCAGGGCCGATTAGTTGGTCCCTTCGATTTCTTCGCCGATAAGGGCTTTGACGAGGCCCGGCGCCTGGCCAACGTCATCGCCGATTACCTGCGGAGGATGGGTCCCTTCGAACCACACCGGCTGCCCCTGGACGAGATGGAGTATACCACTCTCCCTCAGGTTCTGAGGAAACTCAAAGACCGCTTTGTCTCCATCTAGAGCTGTGTGGCTCTTTGCGGGGCCGGCCCTGTCAGCCGACAGTGGGCCGGCTCCACGCGTACCCAGGCTTCTTATCCAGCCGGTGAACCGCCCGAATGAACCGCACAGTTCCCGTCTTCGCCCGCATCACCAGCGAGTGCGTGGTGGCGGTGGCCCCCCGGTACCTGACCCCTTCCAACAGATCGCCATCGGTAATCCCGGTGGCGGCGAAGATCACCTCATCGCCACTGACCAAATCCTCCATGGTCAGCAGTCGCATCGGATCGTCCAGGCCCATCCGGCGGGCCCGCTCCAACTGCTCCTGGTTTTCGGGGTGGAGCCTGCCCTGGAGCTCACCACCGAGGCAGCGCAAGGCCGCCGCCGCCAGCACCCCTTCGGGGGCGCCGCCGATCCCCAGCATCAGGTCGATACCGGTCTCCTCCAAGGCTGTAGCCACAGCCGCTGATACATCACCATCACTGATCAGCTTAATGCGGGCACCGGCCTGCCGGACCTGCTCAATGATGCGCTGGTGCCTGGGGCGATCGAGGATGATGGCCGTCACATCGCTCACCGGCTTGTCCAGGGCATCGGCTACCGCCCGCAGATTCTCGGAGACTGGTGCATCCAGTGACACCCGGCCGGCGGCCCGTGGCCCCACCGCAATTTTGTCCATATACATGTCGGGCGCATGGAGCAGGCAGCCCCGTCGGGCGGCCGCCACTACCGCCAGCGCATTGGGCAGCCCCTTGGCCACTAGATTGGTACCTTCTAATGGGTCGACGGCGATGTCCAATTCCGGGGCGGTTCCGGTACCGACTTTCTCGCCGATGTAGAGCATGGGCGCCTCGTCCATCTCCCCTTCGCCGATCACCACTGTACCGTTGATGGCTACTGTGTCGAAGAGAGCCCTCATTCCGGTAGTAGCTGCATCGTCAGCCGCCAGCTTATCTCCTCGCCCCATTAGCCGACCGGCACTGAGAGCGGCCGCCTCAGTCACCCGCACAAACTCCAGAGCCAGTTCCCGTTCCATGGTCATCACCCCGTCTAAAGCTTCTCCAGCAACCTGGCCAGGAGCGCGACCCGTCCCGGTAACCGGTGGACCTCTACATACTCATGGTAGGCATGGGCCCCATCGCCCACCGCGCCCAGGCCGTCCAGGGTCGGGATGCCCAGCGCTGAGGTGAAGTTGCCGTCACTTCCCCCGCCGCTACCCGCGGCGGATAGGGCCAGCCCCAATTCGGCCCCGAGGTCTCGGGTCTGCTCAAACAGAGCCAGGTTGCCCGGAGTGGACTCCATGGGAGGGCGGTTCATCCCTCCACTGACCTCCAGCGTCGTGCCGGCCAGCACTGGCTGTAGTCCTCTGATGGCTGCCACCGCCCAATCCGCCTGTGCCACAGTGGCCACCCTCAGATCAATGGCCGCTTCTGCCTCGGCGGCAATGACATTAACCCGGGAGCCCCCACTTACTACACCCGCATTCACCGAGATGCCCGCCGCCAGGTCGGTCAGACCATGCAGCCGGATCACCTGATGAGCGAGTTCCAGAATGGCACTGGCCCCCTTCTCGGGATCAGCCCCGGCATGGGCCGGAATCCCCTTTACCGAGAGCCGGAACGCGCCCACTCCCTTGCGGCTGGTCTTCAGCGCGCCATTCGGCGCGGCCGGCTCCAGGACCAGGACAGCCCGGCTCTTCTTGGCCTCCTCCTCAATGATGGGCCGGGAGGTCAGACTCCCGATCTCCTCGTCGCTGTTGGCGATGATGGTTAGTGGCGCCAGCCGCCGACCAGCCGCTGCCGCCAAGTCCAGAGCCATCAGGATCATGGCCAGTCCGGCCTTCATGTCGAACACCCCGGGCCCGTAGGCCCGGCCGTCCTCCACCCGGAAAGGACGCCGTTCACACTCCCCCAGGGGCCAGACGGTGTCGTAATGAGCCAGTAGAAGGAGGGGCTTCTCGCCCTCGGACCCGCCTACGCGGGCTACCACATGGTTGCCCGCCTCGACCGGTCGGACTAGGGTAATCTCGGCGCCCCGGTCTGACAGCCGCTGGCCCAAGTAGTCAGCGAAGCGGTCGAGAGCATTCTTTTCCCGGCTCGGCGTATCCTGGTTGACCATCTCCGCCAGGAGCTTCATCAGCTCCCCCTGACGCTCCCCGGCTAGTTCCAATAAGTTGGTCACTTCCCTTACCCCCGAGTTGCGGAGGGCGGCGACCAAGTCGCCGCCCTTCCCTTGGATTAGTGGTCACCTAAGGCCTCACGAAGAGTGTCGCGCCACAGACCCCTGCGGTAAGCTTCACTCAGGTCGGCCCGGAGCTTCTTCATCCCATCAGCCAGGAACCGGGAAGCAGCCGCCGGCCGTTCCACAAAGGCACCCAGCTTCTTAAAGTCATCGGTATAGAAGATAAATGTTGGTATCTTGGCCTTTCCTCCCACCTGGTGGGGGATCAGGAGATCCATGTGGCTATCGCGCTCGAAGATGCGAAGCTCGGCGCCCAGCGCCTCGGCCAGCCGAGCGAAAATAGGCACATTATCCCGGCAATCGGGACACCAGTCAGCACTGACCGCGGCGATCCGCAGCCCGCGCTCTCCGATCCAGCTCCGGTAGGCCTCTACCAGCTCGGGGTCGGGCTCCACCGCCGCATAGGTGCGCTCCAGGTCGGCTCGGCGCTCGCTTTTCTCCAGGTACTGGGCGAAGGTCAGCCCGTGGGCGAAGCGGTTCGCGTCCATGGTCACCGCTCCACCACCAGAGCGATCCCCTGGCCGCCTCCGATACAGAGGGTGGCCAGCCCGCGTCGGGCGTTGCGCCGCGCCATCTCGTGCAGGAGGGTTACCAGGATGCGGGTGCCGCTGGCGCCGATGGGATGGCCCAGGGCAATGGCTCCGCCATTGACATTAACCCGCTCCGGATCGAACTTAAGCTCCCGTGCGACCGCGATGGACTGGGCAGCAAAAGCCTCATTGGCCTCCACCAGGTCAATCTGGTCGATGTTCAGCCCGGCCCGCGCCAGCGCTTTGCGGGTGGCCGGCACCGGGCCCAGCCCCATGACCTCGGGCTCCACACCGGCCGAGGCGTAGCTGACAATGGTGGCCAGAGGTTCAATGCCGAGCTTGTCGGCCTGCTCCTCCGACATCAATACCACCGCCGCCGCCCCATCATTGATCCCCGAAGAGTTGCCGGCCGTTACCGTGCCGTCCTTCTTGAAGGCCGGCCGGAGCCCGGCCAGGCTTTCGGCAGTAATGTTAGGGCGGGGGTACTCATCGGCGGCGAAGACCACCGGATCCCCCTTCCGCTGCGGAATGACTACTGGCGCGATCTCGGCTTCGAAACGGCCACTCTCCAGGGCCTTCTGGGCTTTCTGCTGGCTAGCCGCGGCGAAGGTATCCTGCTCTTCCCGGCTGATCCCATAGCGCTCAGCAATGTTCTCAGCTGTAATCCCCATGTGAACATCGGTAAAGGCGCACCAGAGGCCATCCTTGATCATGCTGTCAACCAGCTGCCCATGACCCATGCGATAGCCCTGCCGGGCCTTATCCAGCAGGAAGGGCGCCTGGGTCATGTTCTCAGTCCCCCCGGCTACGACAACCTCGGCATCGCCGCTGGTAATGGCCTGGGCTGCGAGGATCACGGCCTTCAACCCCGAGCCACAGACTTTATTAATGGTGGTAGCCGGGACCTCATTGGGAAGACCGGCCTTCAGTGCAGCCTGACGGGCCGGATTCTGGCCCAGGCCAGCCTGGAGAATGTTGCCAAGGTAAACCTCATCAACAGCCGACGGATCCACCTTGGCCCGCCGGAGAGCTTCCTTGATGACCTGGGCACCCAGTTCTACCGCGCTGACCTCGGCCAGGCTGCCGTTGAAAGTACCTATGGGGGTTCGTATAGCGCTGGCAATAGCCACTCGATTCATACTGTCTTCCTCCTTACACGGTCATTTCCTTAACCGATTCGGCCACCACCAGCTCAGCCTCGGTAGCCGCCAACACCTGCTCCACCGCAACACCGGGAGCCACCTCTTCCAGTACCAGGCCCCGCTCCGTGCGTCTGATCACCGCCAGATCGGTAACAATCAGATCCACCTCAGAGACCGCGGTCAGCGGTAGGCTGCACCGGCGCAGAATCTTGGGTCGCCCGTCTTTGGTGGTATGTTCGGTAGCTACAATTACCTGCCGGGCACCTGAAACCAGATCCATGGCCCCACCCATCCCGGGCACCATCTTACCGGGGATCATCCAGTTGGCCAGGTTCCCCTCCTGGTCGACTTCCAGGGCGCCCAATACTGTGGCATCCAGATGGCCTCCCCGGATAATGGCGAAAGAGGTGGCACTATCGAAACAGGCTCCGCCGGGCAAGATAGTCACCGGCTGCCCGCCCGCATTGGTAGTATCTTTATCAATTTGGTCGCTGTCGGGCGATGGCCCGAGCCCAACAAAGCCATTCTCAGACTGTAAAATGATCTGCACCCCGAGTGGGATATAGTTGGCGACCATAGTCGGGAGTCCGATGCCGAGGTTGACGAGATGACCGTCCCGGAACTCCTGAGCCACTCGCCGGGCTATGAGCTCACGCCTATCCATGGATCGTCCCCTCCTCTGCGCTGACCACGAGGTTGACGAAGATTCCGGGGGTCATCACCTCATCCGGGTCGATCTGGCCAACCTCCACAATCTCCTCAGCCTCAGCAATAACCAGGTCGGCCGCGGTAGCCATCAACGGGTTGAAGTTCCTGGCTGAACGGCGGTAGACTAGGTTGCCGGCCCGGTCAGCCTTGTGGGCCTTGATGATAGCCACATCAGCGCGCAACGGCAACTCCAGCAAGAACTCACGGTCACCCACCCGGATGCGCTGCTTCCCCTCTTCCACCACGGTCCCCAGACCGGTGGGAGTAAGGACTCCCCCCAGGCCGGCGCCGCCGGCCCGAACCTGCTCGGCCAGGGTTCCCTGGGGTACTAGTACTACCTCCATCTCGCCAGCATGCATCTGGCGACCGGTCTCCGGATTGGTGCCCACATGCGAGGCCAGCACGCGCCTGACCCGCTTGGCCACAATCAGCTGGCCGATGCCCCGGTCGGGAAACCCCGTGTCATTGGCGATGATGGTCAGATCTCTGACTCCCCTATCCAGCAGCCCGTTGATGAGCCTGTCGGGAGTACCGACCGCCAAGAATCCACCAATCATTAGTGTAGCCCCATTGCCGATACAGGCCAGGGCTTTCTCTATGGATACCACCTTGTCCAAGCACTTCACCTCCGATGCTCTTCTCCGCACCTCTATCTTACCAACGGGCAAAAGGGCTTGTCAAAACAATCCACCCCATGCGTCTACCCCTTCCCCCCAGGGCAACCTAGAAGGAAAGCAATCGCGGCGGGACGAATGTGAGATTATTCGTAACCAGAAAGGAAGGGGAGCCTTGAGTACACATACCGATGAACTGAAAGCCCGGGTCTGCCAGACCATTGATGCCCATCGGGACCGCCTGCTGGCCATCGGTCAGGAGATCTTCGAAAACCCCGAACTGGGCTACAAGGAGTTCCGTACCGCCGGGCTGGTCACCCGGCAACTGTCCGAGTGGGGGATCCCCCATCGCTCAGAGATCGCCGTGACCGGAGTCATCGGTCACCTGGCTGGCCGCCGTCGGCAGGGAACCGTCGCTATCCTGGGCGAACTGGACTCAGTCCTCTGCGCTGGCCACCCTCAGGCCAACCCGGAGAGCGGAGCCGCCCACGCTTGTGGCCATAATGCTCAGATCGCCGCGATGCTGGGTGCGGCCATTGGTCTGGCTGCCTCAGGGGTCATGTCCGAGCTAGACGGCGATGTCGAGCTGATGGCTATCCCAGCCGAAGAGCCAGTGGAGATCGAGTTCCGCCGCCGGCTGATGCAGGAGGGCCGAATCCGCTTCCTCGGCGGTAAGCAGGAGTTTATCGCTCGAGGTGAACTTGACCATGTCGATGCTGCTATGCTCATCCATCTAGCCACCCCAGGTGATGACGATCGGCTGGTAGCGGTGGGCGGTACCGGCAACGGCTTTGTGGCCAAGTTCATCCGGTATGTCGGCCGGGAGGCCCACGCCGGCGGCGCACCCCATATGGGGATCAATGCCTTAAACGCCGCCACCCTGGGCCTGATGGGCATCCATGCCCAGCGGGAGACCTTCAAGGATGAGGATAATATCCGCGTTCACCCCATCATCACCCGCGGCGGTGACCTGGTGAATATCGTACCGGCCGACGTCCGCCTGGAGACCTATGTCCGGGGCCGTACCATGGAAGCCATTGCCGACGCGTCGGCCAAGGTCAACCGGGCTCTGGAGGCCGGAGCCATGGCCGTCGGCGCTACTGTGGAGATCGACGAGATCCCGGGCTTCCTGCCGCTCTTCAACGACCCCGGCCTCAGCGAGGTCTTCCGGGCCAATGCCGCTGCCATCGTCGGCGCCGACCGGGTAGCCGATGGGGGACACGGTGGCGGCAGCACCGATATGGCCGATGTAGCCCACCTGCTACCGGCCATTCACCCGTCTCTGGTAGCCGCCCGCGGCCGCGGCCACTCCGAGGACTATCAGGTCAGCGACCCTGACCTGGCCTACCTGGGGGCCGCCAAGATGATGGCCATGACCGTCGTTGATCTCCTGGTGGACGATGCTGCCCGGCTTCGTCAGATTAAGGCAGACTTCAGGCCCCGCTACACGAAGGAAGAATACCTGGCCATGTGGGACAAACTCTGCCCACCACTGGCCTGATAAGCAGATCGGGTAGGAGGCGGTCAGCCCCGCCGTCCTCCCACCTATGAAAAAATATGCAAGACCCCTAAAAAAATCTTCTTACTAGGCAGGGAAGGAAGTATCCCTAGCCATCCCAGGTAGCTTGCATTAGGGACGTGAGGGTCCGTACGGTCATCAGCATGGCGAACGAAGTGGTGGCCCCTCCAGCTTCGGGATTTCGACCCGGCGCACGGGCCTGGGTTCGTAGTCCCCCGCAAGTAGCTTTTCCCGGATGCTGGGCCAATGTCGTCTGCGGTAGTCTCGCAGCATGCCGGGCGTACCGGCTACCCGGGCCCCAGTTTTGGGGCCCGGCTCGCTGTTCCAGCAGCAGGAGTCAGGTCAGACCTGTCGAAAAAGAAGCCTAAGTAAATGCCGTTGTAAGCCAGGCTTTACCCTGAGGAGGTATCATCTTGTCCCTCGGAGACAGGATTCGACACGCCCGGAAGGCACTGGGCATGACGCAGAAGCAGTTGGCCGGCGATGACTTCTCGGCCGCGTTCATCAGTCAGGTAGAGCGGAATGTCATTACCCCTTCCCTGGCTTCACTGCGGATCATAGCCGCCCGGCTGGGCCAACCGGTAAGCCACTTTCTCGAAGCCGACACAGGAGACCGCCAGAACGAGATCGATCTGCTGATCAACCTCGGCAAGGTCTATCTAACCCGGAACGCCCTGGCCGAGGCCGAAGCTAATCTCGCCAAGGCCGAGCGCATCGCCGGAGAGATTGGTGACCTCCACCGCCAGGCGATCGCTATCCGCAACCTCGGGGCGGTAGCCTTCTACAATGGCCAGCAAGAGCAAGCTGTTCAGCATTTCCAGGCGGCTCTGGAGCTATTGAGCAATGAAGAGGTATACCAGGAGATTGCGGCCGGACACTTCTCTCTGGCCTCGGCCTACCACCACTCCGGACATCTCAAGCTCGCCATCGAGCACTATCTGGCCAGCCTTTCCGCCCTTGAGCAGGAGGGTTCCAGTGACACTACCTTCCGGGTCAGGATCCTGGGCAATCTGGGCAATGCCTTTTGCCGCCTGGGCGACTTAGAGCAAGGGATCACCTATCATGAAGAGGCCCTTCGCCTGGCCAGCGAGGTTAGTGACTTCGTCCATATGGGTCAGAACTACATGGGACTTGGTCTGGTCTACCGGGACCGCGGCCAACTGGATAAGGCTCTGGAGTGCTCGCAGAAGGGGCTGGAGATCTTTGAGTCCCTGGACAACTTCAAGTTCATCGCCACACTGCGTGTGAACATCGGCGTAATCCTGGCCGACCAGGGCGCCTGGGATGATGCCTATGGCCATTTCCTCGAGGCTGCCCGGCTCAACCAGCGAATCAGCAACCCCAGGGGCGAAGCTTATGCCCGTTACGAGCTGGCCCGCTATCACCTGCACCGGGGTGAGTATTCTACTGCCCTGGACTGCTGCCAGCGCTCCCTGGAACTCCTGGAGCCCCTCGAGGACCACCTGGAACTAGCTCGGGGGCAACGGCTCATTGGTGACGCCTGCCGAGCCCAGGGCAAGCTTCCGCGCGCTCTAGAGCAATACCAACTCGCCGCCGGGCTTCTCCAGAAGCTCCCGGTCTCCACCGAGTTGGCAGAGGTCTATCACGAGATGGCCAAACTGCATATGGCCCTGGGCGACCGCGACCAGGCGCTCCAGTTCTTTCAGGAGAGCAGCAGCCTATACCGGGATCTGGGTGGAGGCCGACCACTGCCCGAGGATAATCGCCAGCTGCGGGGATTGCGCACCACCGCCATGGTCTGAAGTTACCGGACAAATAGAGATGGAGGTTCAGTCCACCTGAAGCTCCATCTCTGTTTCCAGCTGATCGAGGAAAGCCTGGTCATCAGTATACTTGCGAGCCTGTTCGAGATACTCAATAATGCTGGCTTGTCGCGTCTCGCCGTCAATCCGGAAGGTCTCAGCAGCCGCCAGGAAATCGGCCGGGCTGACTGCCTCGGCTCCCCGGTCGAAAGCGATGCGTTTAGCCCTGGTCACTAGTTCCTCCAGCTCGGCTCCGGAGAAGGTATTGGTGCGGGGGACCACCTCCTGCCAGAGGAAGCCCTCAAGCTCAGTGGCGGAAACAGCCAGCGGCGGGGTAGGCTTATCGCTGGCCTCAGTCAGTCCCAGGTGAACCAGGAGGATCTGCAGGCGGGCCTGTGCCCCCGGATAGAGGAAGGGTATCTTGTAGTCGAAGCGGCCGGTGCGCAGAAACGCCTCATCCAGATGGTCCGGGACATTAGTAGTCCCGATGATGATGGCCTGACGGTCGGGGGTTCCCAGCCACTCGAGGAACTGGGAGAACACCCGCTTGGTCTCCTCCCCAGCACTGTCGGTATTGCCCCCTCCGCGCCGGCCAAAGCGGTCGATCTCGTCCACGAAGACTATGGCCGGCGACATCTTCTCCGCCAGTCTGATAGCATTCTTGAGGTTCTGCCCCGATTCGCCCAACCACTTGGAGTAAATATTCTCGGTGACCAGGTTGATGAAAGGCAGATTGATCTCCTTGGCCAGGGCATTGGCAAACAGCGACTTACCGGTGCCCGGTGGTCCAAAGAAGAGAATACCCTTGGGGAGTGGGACGGCAAAGCGCTTGGCCCGGTCGGTGTGGCGGAGAACATTGACGATATACTTACGGACGAAATCCTTGATTACCCCGTACCCGCCGATCCCCTCGAACCCGTACCGGGGATCCTTGACCTCTAGAACCCCCGAACGCTTCACTAGGCCCTGCTTTAGTATTTTGACCCGCTCTAAATCGAACCGGCCGCAGCTGTGGTAGGTCTCCAGCAAGATGCTCTCCAACTGATGCAGGTTGAGCCCGGCGGTGGCCATCACCAGTTCCAGCACCTGTTCTCCGTCCACCCTCAGCTCCAGTTCATAGGCGATAGTCGTTATCAGGCTGGCTCGTTCCGCATCGGAAGAGGGATCGACCGAGATCACCACCACTAGTTCGGTAGTAAACTCGTCCAGAATCCGCCGAGCGTCAGCGGTCAGCACAAAGACCACCGAGCCACGGGCGATAATCTGGGGATCAATGGCCCAGGCCCGCAAGGCCGACAGAAAGCCGGTTTCGGCCTCGCGATTCTCGGATAGGTTCTGGATAAAGAAGGCGGTCCGCCACTTCTTCAGGTGCGGATCGACCTCTTTGAGGACTGACTTGAAGGCCATCAAGCGGCCAGTCTCCTCCTGAACCCGCCTGGCCAGTGCTGAGTCGGCCCCGGCCCGACGGTAGGGCTCGGCCACCAGCTCCGTTCCCTGTCGGGTGAGACGGGACAGACCCTCCCACTGGTCGTATACGAAGAAGAAGTCGGCGCTGCTAAGCTCCGACTGGCGGACTATATGGTCCTTGAGCTGATAGAGGCGCTTGGGGTCGGCTGTTTCAAAAACAATGATTGGCGAGTAGTTGCTCTTCCGCTTCAGCAACCCCTGGCCAATCCAGTCATTATCCAGTTTGTATGACATAAAAGACCCCTCCTTTCATCATCCGCAGGGGCTTCGGAAACTTACCTCCACCACGAGCCCCTGTCGACGAAGTACCTCAATGAGCCGGTCGATATCGACGTCGGACCGGTGAGCGCAGATGATCATCCGGTCGCCTTCGACACGCACCGACAGTGTCGGGGACTGACGACCAACCGGCTTCGCCGCTGTCTCGTCTCTCATTCCCGCCGCACCCGCTGCTTGGTGGTCTCCTTGTCTGCTGTCTCCAGAGCTATTTGTTCCGGACTCTTGCGGATGGCATCAACCAAACCGATCTCCAGCCCATACCGGGCCAGAACAGACCTGATCCGGTCGGCCTCTTCTATGCACTCATCGCCCAGGAAGCCGATGAATTCGGTCTCGACCTCACCGCGCCGGTTGACTTTGATCTGTACCCTTCTGCCCATATTAAAGTACCCCCCTGACTACCACCGCGCGCTCCTGTCCCTCGCGGATCTCCTCCATCTCGACCTCATAGTGAAGCTCCTTCAGGGCCCGAGCAAGAGCCAGGGTGGTATAGGATTGCTGGATGGCCTCACAGATCCTCAGGGCCTTCAGCTTGAACCCACCATAGTCGTCATAGATGAATGCTACCTCACCAGTCACCGGGTTGACCCTGACCCCTATACCGCGCGGGAAATCGTCGGTAACCAGCCCCAGATCGCAGTCGGTCGGTGCTCCGCAATAGTCATAAATCACATCAACAACCGAGCCCCCCAGCTCTTCAGCGGCAGCCTCCATGGCTTCGCGCAGCAGGCGCCAGGTGGGGTCGTGCTCCGGTGATGCGCCCCGCCGAAGCTGGTTAAGGCGGATCTTCGTCTTGTAAGAAGCAATATGGCTCACGGCAACCCCCTCCTAGTCCAGTTCGATGGGATCAGCCAGAAAGAGGGCCAGGGCCCGCTCGGCCTCCCGGAGTTCCTCCTCTAGTCGTTCCAGTTCGGCCTCAAGTGCCTTAGCCTCCTGCCGCAGGCACTCCTCTTCCTTCTCCAGCCCGGCCAGCTCCGCGTTGGGCTGCTGGAGCTTCCGACGCAGGCGAACCAGTTGACAGACGGCCTGCCGGACCTCGGCGTGTTCCCGCCCGGCGCCCGGTTCTGCTGCCTCTGCCTCCCGCTTAAGCACCTCAGCCGTCGCCTGCAGTTTGTCTTCGTCCAGTTGACCGAACTCCTGCTCCCACTCCTCGGCCTTCACCGCCCGGATGCGGGCAATACCACCGGCCTGACGCCAACTGTTGATGCGCACATCAAGTTCGCTCTGAAGAACTAGAGCGTTTCGGTGCTGGTTCTCAATATCCCGCCGGCGCAGCTCAATGGTATGAAGCTCCCTCTCCAACCCCAGATGGTGTTCCTTTAGCCCGCCCACTGTCAGCCGGAGGCGGTGAACATTTGAGTCAAACTCCCGCTGTTTACTTTTGCGCCATAACTCGGCCACCACCAGCGCGAGGACGACAAAAATAGGTATGGCCCCGACCACGGCCAGGACGATCTTGAGTACTGCCTCCAACCCGGGGAACTGGTATCTGATGAAGGCCAGCGCCAGGACAAAAGCCACCAGGTAAGACAGCCCCATTGCCAAGCGGCTCCTTCGGGTGTACTTATACCGGTTCAGCAGATGGGTGCCACCGATCGCCACCGGTATGACAAATAGAACCGCAAACCACACGACCGTTTCCTCCCTGGCTGTTTTGGTTTTGTATACGGTCATCAACCGAACCAGGTTTCGCTCCCTTTATATATCCCCAGTTCCAGCAGCTAACACCCAATACATCATTTTGCTTGGGGTGCCGGGCAGGTATTGGGAACCATAAGGCTTAGAACCAGTAAAGGGGTGGATTAATCATGGCCAAGATCATGACCGATCAGCTTAAATACCAACTGGCCCGAGAACTGGGGGTAGCTCACCTGGTAGATCAGGACTACTGGGGACGGGTCTCCTCCCGGGACTGCGGCAAGCTGGTCAGGCAAGCCATCGAGCGAGTGGAGCGCCAGCTGGCGGACAGGTAAACGGCAAGGCGGGTCAGATGCCCGCCTTAACCTTTTGCGGCGGCCCTCCAGTTACAACGAGACGGCCGATAACAACCAGGATAATCCCCAGGGCAATACCGGTTAGCAGTATCCCCCAGTCAACGGCTGTCCGCTCTGGCACTACCTCAGCCGTCCGGATAACCCGCTCTGATCCGGTATCCTGCAGATAGGCGATTTGCCCCGGACCCACCCAAAGAGGAGCGTGGGCCGAACCTGGCCCGGCGGTAATCTGCTGCACCTCGCCGCTCGCGGCCTGCCAGACAAAGACCTGATACCTATCGTCCACTCTGGCCTCAAAAGCCAACCATTGGCCGGTCAGAGACCAGCGAGGGCGTCGCGGCTCCTGGCCCTGAATCTCGATGGGCTGCCCCGGCCCGCCGTTGATGGAAGCGACCAATTGCCCGTCCTGCAGGTAGGCCAAGCGCTTACCATCAGCAGACCAGACCGGTTCCTGGCCTTCCCACGCACCGGAGAACGGGAACTCCTGGTGTTTGGCAATGTCCACGGCCACCCAGGTTGCGTCATCACCCCGACCGAACTGCACCAGTAACCGGCCGTCCTGCGGCAACCAGGTCAGATAGATCGGTTCCTGGGAGCCGGAGCCGCTCCAGACCGCTCCTCCCACCCGGTACTCCAGGCCATAGCGGTAAGCCAGGCGAATCTCGTAACCCCATTCTGTTTCCCGAACGAAGGCCAGCCGCTGGCCATCGGGGGCCCAGCGGGCCAGGCGGTCATTGCCATCACTGATCCGCTGCCACGAGTAGGGCCGATAGCCTACCAACCAGATCCCCTGATGCTCACCCGTGCGGGAGAAAACATACCGGGCCGTGACTGGAGACCAGTCGGGATCAAGGGGAAACTGCCCTGGCTCGGTGATCTGGTAGCGCAGGTAGAAAACCCAGTCGTCGTAGATCTCGTCAAGAGTTTTGCCATAGGTCAGAACCGCCGCCTGCTGGGCTTCAGTACCACGGGCCAGTTCCGCTATATAATCAGCCAGAGCCTGGCGGCCATAGTACTCTGTCAGGTAGATGACCAGCACCATGCTGGTATCGTATGCCCGGTTCGAACTCCAGAACGAAGCATAGCTGAGTTCGTGGAACTTAGGGACAGGCAGACCGTCCATTACCTGACCTTTATAGTCGCCCACTACCCACCGGATTCCCCTCTCGGTCCGCAGCATCTGGTACTCGGCCAGGCCCTCGTTGAGCCAGGCCGGGGGACGGCGGCCGATGGCGTGCTGGAGGAGAATATGCGTGATCTCATGGGCCATAGTCTTGCGCAACCCAATCTCGCCGGCCCGGTAGGAGCATTTGATGTAGTCATCCTCGGGAATGGCATAGCTGCGAAACTCCTGGCTGATGAGATCCACCCGGATAGGGCGAAGAGCCTCTACCCCCAAGAAGTCAGCCACATGGCGATACGCTTCCTCGCAGATCTGTCCCAGACGGACGATAGAAGGAGCCAGATCAGGACTGTATTCAATGATGAAGTGCTCTGTCCGATAAGGCGTGCCAGCCTCCACTGGCCCTGGCCACAAAACGAGGCAGACTAAAATGGCCAGAACCGGGATCAGCCGTGCCCCGAGATTCCGCACCAGAATCCCCCCTCGGCATTCATGCCGAGACAAACTTCGTCGCTTTAGGGCAAAAGACCTGCTTGACCTGACTTTCGTGGCACCAAGTTCAGATCGGCCCGTTACCATATTCTATGCAACAGCCTATGAAGCAGAGCAGGTATTAGTCCAGCTGGTGGCAGCGGCGGCAGCGCGCCTCGTAGCTTTCTTTGCCCCCGATCACCACCACCGGGTCGGTGCGCTTGGCTGGGCGACCGTTAATCAGGCGCTGATTGAAGCAGGCCGGCTCACCGCAAACAACGCAAATGGCCTTTAACTTGGTTACCTCATCGGCCACGGCCATCAAGTGGGGCATAATCCCGAATGGACGCCGGGCGAAGTCCATATCTAGCCCGGCCACCAGGACCCGTTTGCCTCTCTGCACAAGGCGCTCAATGACCGCGATGAGCCCCGGGGCAAAGAACTGGGCCTCATCAATAGCCACCACATTGACATCAGCCCCGTTGGCCAGTTCTTCGACCAGCTCCGGTCGGTTCTCGTCCACGATGGTCGCCTCGACACTGGCTCCGTTATGAGAGGCCACCACCTCACCGTAACGTGTGTCAATGGCCGGCTTAAAGACCATCACTGTCTTTCGGGCAATCATTACCCTTCGTACCCGTCGGATTAGCTCCTCCGATTTGCCGCTGAACATACTGCCACAGACTATCTCCAGATGTCCCATGACTGTTGCCCCCTGCATAGACTAGTTGTCTGGCGACCGGCTCAAGCCTGGCTCTCCCTGGCCTCGCCCCGGCGTACCGTGCTCATCAGCAGGAAGGCAGCAGCAAAGGCGGTGAAGGCTGCCCAGAACATGACCCCGCGCCCCAGTCGATCCATGAGGAAGCCGAAGACCGGGGGAGCTGAGATGGCGGCTAGAGACGAGAAGAAGTAGTAGAGCCCGGTGTAAGCACCGGTGCGCTCGGCTGTTACCATGTCAACCACCATTGGGTAAGAGTTGATGTTGATCAGTGCCCAGAAGAGGCCTCCCAGCAGCAGCAGCGGAAGCAGCAGCGCTGTGTTGCCAAAGAGCCCCATCAGGAGCAGAGCTATTCCCAGGCCGGCCACGCCCGTCTGAATGGTCCGGCGGCGCCCTAACCGGGTCGCTATGAAACCACTGGGGATGGCGAAGACCAGGAAAGTCAGGGAGAAGAAGCCCAGGCGCAGGGCGGCGGCGTCGGGGGACATCCCCCAGACATCCCTGGCATACAGGGTAAAGAAGGCCTCCACCCCGTTCCAACCAACGAACCAGAAGAAGATGGCCAGCAGTAGCCGCCACGGGCTGCGTTCGGGGCTCGACCAGACCTCGTGAAAGGCAGCCACAATTCCCACCGGACGTTCTGTTCCCTGTTCCAGAATAGGCTGTTCCCGGATAGCCAGGCGCAGCAGAACAATGATGACCAGCATTAGTCCACCGGCTGCCACAAACGGCAGGCTCGGGTCGATCCCGAACAGGCGGGAACCAACGAAGAAGGCCAGTAAGGCGCCGAACCCACCCATGAAATTGATGATACCATTCCCTTTGCTGCGCAGGGGTGATGGAGTCAGGTCGGGCATCATGGCTACCGCGGGTGCCCGCCAGACGGCCATGGCAATATTCATAGCCACCAGACCGGTAATGAGTGGGGCTACACTATGCCGCAGGAAGGGGACAACGGCAAAGAGCAGGGCCGAAAGGGGCACGCCCACCAGGAGGTAGGGCATCCGCCGCCCGAACCGGTTCCAGGTTCGGTCACTCCTGGCGCCAAAGAACGGCTGCAGAGTGATGGCTGCGATATTGTCGAAAGTCATGATGGCCCCGATGAGAGTGCCCTTGAAGAGACTGTCGGTCAGGACATCATCGAGGAAAACCGGGACAAACGCGTTGTACAGGGCCCAAGTGAGAGAAATAGAGAAAAAACCCAGCCCAAGAACGAACAGGCGCCCGTAGCTAAACCTCATCCTCGTACTCCTCCTTTAGGGTGTTAACAGCTCGCTCTGGATAGTTGGTGATGATGGCCTCCACTCCCAGTGCCGCCAGGCGCCTGATCTGGGCAGGCTGGTCCACGGTCCAGGGACGGATCTTGATCCCCCACTCGCGGCACTTTCTCGCCAGTCGCGACGAGACCCAGTGGCGTTCGGGATGAACCGCCTCGGCACCCAGTTGCCGGGCCTTCTGCCACGGGGCCCGGATCGGGAGTGAATAGAGCAGTCCGGTGGCGATCTCCGGGGCCAACCGCCGACATAAGCCCAGGCTGTTGCGGTTGAAAGTTGAGAGGATGGTCCGGCCAGGATCGCCCCGCTCCCGGACCAGGCGAATGCATTCAGCCCCCAGTCCCGGGTAGCGTATAACGCTATCCTTCAGTTCGATATTGAGCCAGAGACCCTCTTTAGTCGCCAGATCCAGTACATCACTGAGCCGGGGCACCCCCTGGCCTGCGAACTCGGCCCCACGCCAGGAACCCGCGTCGAGCCGTTCCAGTTCAGCCCAGGTCAGATCCCTCACCCAACCACGACCATCGGTGGTGCGGTCTACCCTCTCGTCATGGATGACTACCGGCACCCCATCGCGACTGAGCTGAACATCCAGTTCGAACCCGTCGGCGCCCTGCCGGGCGGCCAGAAGAAAAGCTGCCATGGTGTTCTCGGGTGCCTGGCCGGCTGCCCCCCGGTGGGCAAAGACCAAAGGGCGCATCCCACCACTTCCCTTCGTAGGATCGCTATTGGTATTCCTTTCGTCCCGGTCTAAACCCTGCCGGTCGAGGGAAAATGGTACCCGGTATACCAGTTTGCGGTATGAGAGAAGGCGATAGCGGCAAGGCTATTTCGGGAGGGGTTTAAATGCGTTGGACAACACTGGTTCGTCGCACTCTGTTGGCCATCATCGGGCTGGCCCTGGTGCTCACTCTGTGGGAGAGGTCGTGGGCTCCGGCTATGGCGGATTCTACGGTTATCGGTCCAGGTCGAGCCGCTATCTGGCACCCTGACGGCCAGGCTATTACTATCATCAATGTCGACGGGATCCGTCTTCACCAGCTCGCTGACCACACTGAGTACTATCTGGTACGCGATCCGGGGTGCTTTTCAGCCGCCTGGGCACCCGGAGGCCGATACCTAGCCTACTTGGCGGTTGAGGGCGGAAAGAGCAGCTTGCGCGTCCTCGATCTCCAAACGCGCCACGTCAGCCCGGTTACCGACTCAGCCGTCGAGCGTTACGCCTGGATCGGCCCTGACCAGTTGGTCTTCGGCCAGGTCTGGCCCCGGTCAGAGCTGAGAATCTTCGATTGCGCCAGCCGAGATAGCTTTGTCGTTTACCGGTCCGAGTCTCCACTGATGGATGTGGCTGCCACTAACGATTACCTTCTATTCACTCAGGCCTCGGATGAGGGGCACTTTGAGGGTTACCGGCTCCCCGTGGCCCTAGCTGCCTCCGGACGCTCCGGTCCCACGCCGGAACCCATCGGGGCCGCCGACTACCTGGTGCCCGACCGCGCCGGACGGCACCTGGCGGCAGTCCGCATCTCCAGCGAGGACGGCCTCTACCTTGTTGACACTGAGACCGGCCTGTGGCGGAAAGCCGCCGCTGGTATCGTCCTCGATCTGGCCTGGTCTCCCGCCGGACACATACTGGCCTTCACCCGGGGCGGAAAGGGCCATACCTGGAATCTGATGCTGCTCAGCGGCAGTCGGCTGCGGCAGTTAACCCAGGGAAAGCATGTCACCTCTCCGGCCTGGTCGCCCGACGGCCGAGCCCTGGTGGTAGCTGTATACGAACTAAGCAAGAGCCCGTCCGATTACGGCCAGGCCCAAATCCACCTGATTCAGGTGGATACAGGGAGTTAACCCTCGGCTCCTGCGCATCTGCGGGCTGCGGCGTCTACCCCTCTACTCTCCGGAATAAGAATTCAGGAGGGGGTGATTAGTTGCGCCGCTTCTCTTCCTTCCGGGTTATCAGGCTTCGGCGCCTGGCAGTCAGTCTGGCCAAAGTCGCCTTGACCCTGGCCCTGTTTCTGGCCATGGTCACTTTGGGGCAGTTCTTCTGGGTCGACTATAGTCGGGAGCCAGCCTTGGCCACAGTGCGCCCCGGCGTGTCACTGGTCACCCTGAGTCCCATGGGGCCCCGAACCTCGCTGAACCTGGGCGGCCTGACGGCCAGCCAACTCACGGCCCTGCTCGGGGAGATCGCTCCCAGTCAGGTGCGTCCCGCCACCGATGCCTATATCGACCCGGTGACCCTCGGCAAGGTACCGGGGCTTCCAGGGTGGGCGCTGGATGTGGAGGCCACGGCCCGGGCGGTGCTCGAGGCCGCCGAAGGCGCTCAGGTCAACCCTATCTTCCGCCCCTTCCCACCGGCCGTACGCCTGGAAGACCTGCCCCCGGCCCCCATCTACGGGGGCAACCCAGCCCGGACCGAGATGGCCCTGATGATCAACATCGGCACTGGCGGTGATTACCTGCCGGCCATCCTCGATACCCTGGACGAACATGGAGTCCGGGTTAGCTTCTGCCTGGTGGGAGTATGGGCCGAAGCCCATCCCCATCTCGTCCACGAACTGGTCTGCGGGGGCCACGAAGTCGGCAATCACGGGTACGCCCACCTGCACCCCACCAGGGTCAGCCCAGCCCAGCTGCTGGCCGATACCACCAAGGGAGCCCAGTTGATCCAGGCCCTCATCGGCGCGCCACCGGCCTTCTTCCAGCCTGCTTACGGCGAATGGGATCTGCAGAGCGTGGAGACTCTTCAGCGGGAACTGGGATTGGAGACAGTACTGTGGACCATCGACACTGTCGACTGGAAGCGACCGCCGGTCCAGCGAATGTACGAGAAGGTGATGCGGCTGGCCACCGGTGGTGCCATCGTGCTCATGCACCCCACCGAAACCTCGGTCGAGCTCCTGCGGCTCCTCATCCCTGCCCTCCGGCAGAAAGGCCACGAATTGATCCCGGTGAGTGAACTAATTGCCGAACTCCCCGGACAAGGGAGGTGATTTGAGTGTATATCATCCACTTTCCTCAGCGACTGTTGAGAAGAGGCGCCCTTTTCCTGGCCGTCATGGTAGTGACGATGATCGTTGCCTATCTACTGACCCCTCCGGTTATCGAGCGCAATCAGGATCAGCCGGTGGCTGCCGCCAAGCTCCTTCCGCTGATGCAGGTCAGCACGAGAGAACCGGCCCTGGCCCTTACCTTCGATATCAGCTGGGGCGAGGCAATGCCCCCTAAGGTTCTGGCCGTCCTTCGTGAGCACGGCGTCACCTGCACATTCTTTCTGTCCGGACCGTGGGCGCGGCGTCACCCGGAGATTGTGCGGCAGATCGTAACCGATGGCCACGACATCCAGAGTCATGGCCAGGAACACAAAGACTATAGCACCCTGACCAAGGCACAGCTAATCCAAAACATCCGGGAATCGCAGGAGATCCTGGAGGCCCTGACTGGCCGTCTCCCCACCTATGTGCGTCCACCTAACGGCGATTATGATGATAAATCGATCATCGCCGCCGGCGAAATAGGAGTGACCCTAGTCACCTGGTCAGTCGACACATTGGACTGGATGAACCCGGGGGTACAGCGCATTAAGGAGCGGGCGCTGCGCCTGGCGCACAAAGGTGCTATAGTCTTACTGCACGCCAGCGACAGCTGTAAGCAAACCGACCTGGCCCTACCCGATATCATCAAAGGGCTTCGTGACCAGGGCTATCAGTTAGTTACTCTGCCAGAGCTAGTTGAGATGGAGACCAAGTAGGCAAAGAGTTTTCGTCCAATGCGCCCGGACCGGTGGTCCGGGTGCTTCCGCTCCTAGATAGCTTGTCTTTTACTACTAAAAAATCTTAATTCAGACTACTCTTTTTTTACTTTACATCCTTACAGTAGCAGTATATAATCTGAAACGAACGGTGATTGTGAAGCTTTTCACTAGTCCTCATCCGAGGGAGGTCCTGAACCGTGGAGTTCGCCGAGCGACTTAAGCGAATGCGGATTAACAGCGGTCTGAGCGTGCGGGCCTTGGCCGAGCGAGTGGGCGTCTCCGCCAGCTTCATCTACCAGCTGGAGAAGGGCGAGACATCCCCCTCCTTCTCCACCCTCCGCAGGCTGGCCGATGTCTTCAGTTCGAGCATCTCGGTCTTCTTAGAAGACCAGTTGCCCGATGATTGGGTCATCGTGAGGCACGACCGGAGGAAGCAGATTATTACCGGAGATCCAGCTTGCCAGGCCGAGCTTATGCTCTTCCTGGGCTCGCGGGCCAAGCGTATGCAGCCGGTGGTAATCCGCCTGGCTCCTGGCGGCACTATATCGGACTTCATTTATCAGCACCAGCGGGATGACCTGATCTACCTGTGCCGGGGGAGCCTCGAGATCGTAACGGGCGGCAAGAGCTACATACTTGAGGCCGGGGATGCCGCCTACTTCACCTTCGTCGAACCAGAGTCGATCCGGAACAACGGTCCCGAAGAGGCCGAGTTTCTATGGGTCGTCTCTCCGCCCAGTGCTGACAGCTAGAGAATGTAAACAGAGCTAAGGAGGAAACGGAGCATGAGTGCTGCTAAACGAAGTTTCGCCCGGATCAACCAGATCATCGAGAAGCACGAGGGTAAGGTCTCCAACCTCATCGCTATCCTCCAGGGAGTCCAAGAGGAATACCGCTACCTTCCGGAGGAGGTTCTCACCTACATTGCCACGGCTCTCGATCTCTCTCCCGCGACCGTCTACGGGGTAGCCACTTTCTACACCCAGTTCTCACTGAGGCCCAAGGGGAAGTATGTTATCAAGATCTGCGACGGCACTGCGTGCCATGTGCGGGGTTCCGATAAGATCCGGTATCTGATCCGGGACAAGCTGGGTCTGGGCGACAAGAAAGATACCACCGATGACCTTCGTTTCACAGTGGAGACCGTATCGTGCATCGGGGCCTGTGGCCTGGCTCCGGTAGTCACGGTTAATGATGAGGAAGTCCACGGGCAGGTAACGCCGGAAGCCATGGAGATTGTGCTGGAGCAGTTGCTGCAGAAGGAGGGCGAGACCGAGTGATTACCTCTCGACAGGATCTGGACCGGGTTAGGGCAACGGTATCCGAGGCTCTGGGGCGGCAGAAGGCCCGGGTACTCATCTGCGCCGGCACCGGGTGTGTTGCTAATGGCTCACTAAAGGTCTACCAGCGCTTTGTGGAAGTCCTCAAGGCTAGAGGGCTCTACACCGATGTCGATCTTCTCCTCCAGCACGAGGGGGATGGCACCACGGTGGCCAAGAGCGGGTGCCATGGCTTTTGCCAGATGGGACCGCTGGTCCGCATCGAACCCCACGAGTTCTTTTACACCAAGGTTCGCCCGGATGATGTAACCGAGATTGTTGAACACACTCTGGAGCAGGGTGAGGTTATTGAGCGCCTGCTCTATACTGATCCTGTCACCAATGAGAAGGCCGTGAGCGAGGATAGCATCCCCTTCTACAAGTACCAGAACCGGGTGGCCCTGGCCAACTGCGGTCGGCTGGACCCCGAGGATATCCGCGAGTACATCGTCCACGATGGCTACCAGGCTATTGCCCGGGCCTTAACCCTCTCACCCGAGGAAGTCATCTCCATGGTTAAGGAATCTGGCTTGCGCGGCCGTGGCGGTGGCGGCTTCCCGGCAGCCCGCAAGTGGGAGCTGGCCCGGGAGGCCGAGGGCGCTATCAAATACATCATCTGCAACGGGGATGAGGGCGACCCGGGCGCCTTCATGGATCGTAGCGTCATGGAGGGCGATCCCCACCGGGTCGTCGAGGGGATGATGATCGCCGGTTACGCCGTGGGTGCCAGCGAAGGTTACTGTTATGTTCGGGCCGAATACCCCCTGGCCGTCTCCCGCCTGCGCAAAGCGGTAGCCGAAGCCGAGGCCCGGGGCCTTCTGGGCGACTCCATCCTGGGTAGCGGTTTTTCCTTCCGAATACGCATTAAGGAGGGCGCCGGTGCCTTTGTGTGCGGCGAGGAAACCGCCCTGATGGCTTCCATCGAAGGCAAGCGGGGCATGCCCAACCCCCGTCCCCCTTACCCGGCCACCCGGGGACTCTGGGGAAAGCCGACGGTAATCAATAATGTAGAGACTCTGGCCAATGTACCGGCCATCGTCCTTAAGGGCGGCGACTGGTTCCGATCTTACGGCACTCCGACCAGCCCGGGCACCAAGACCTTCGCCCTGGCCGGCCATGTCGCCAACACCGGCCTGGTCGAGGTCCCCATGGGCCTGCCGCTGCGTGACATTATCTTCAAGATCGGCGGTGGGATTCGCGGCGGCCGGGAATTTAAGGCGGTCCAGATTGGCGGCCCCTCGGGCGGCTGTCTCTGCACCGAACACCTGGACCTGCCTCTGGACTATGACTCTCTCAAGAAAGTGGGAGCGATGGTTGGCTCCGGCGGTCTGGTGGTCATGGATGATAGCACCTGCATGGTCGAAGTGGCCCAGTTCTTTATGAACTTCGCTCAGAACGAGTCGTGCGGCAAGTGTGTCCCTTGCCGCGAGGGCACCAAACAGATGCTGGCCGTCCTGCAGCGGATCACCGCCGGCCAGGGCCAACCGGGCGATGTCGCCCTCCTGGAAGAACTGGCCGAGGTTGTGCGCGACGGATCCCTCTGCGGGCTGGGCAAGACCGCTCCAAACCCGATCTTGACCACTCTCAAGTACTTCCGGCATGAGTACGAGGCGCATGTCCGCGAAAAGCGCTGTCCGGCCAATGCCTGCGAGGCGCTGAAGAGCTACTCGGTGGATCCGGAGAAGTGCAAAGGCTGTACCCTGTGTGCCCGGGTCTGCCCGGTTGGTGCTATTACCGGTGAACGTGGCCAGCCGCATACCATTGATGCCAGCAAGTGCATTAAGTGCAATGCCTGTGTGGAGAAGTGCCGTTTTGGCGCTATCCGGACTAACTGAGGGAGGCAGAAATGATGGCTAAGCTGACTATCGATGGCCAGACCATCGAGATAAACAGCGAGAAGAATGTCCTGGAGCTCGTGCGGAAGCTCGGCATCAACCTGCCTACCTTCTGCTACCACTCGGAACTCTCCGTCTACGGCGCCTGCCGTCTCTGTATGGTGGAGGAAGAGAAGATGGGACTGATAGCGGCCTGTTCCACGCCGCCCCAGGATGGAATGGTCATCCGGACAAATACCAACCGCACCCGGCGGCTGCGCCGGACCGTGATCGAGCTGCTGCTGGCCAACCACCACCGCGATTGCACCACTTGCGAAAAGAACGAGGCCTGTAAACTGCAGAGCCTGGCTCACCAGCTGGGCGTACGCAAGGTGCGCTTCGGTGAGCGCACCGAGATACTGCCCATCGACAACAGCAGCCCGGCGGTGGTCCGTGATCCCAACAAATGCATCCTCTGCGGCGACTGTGTCCGCATGTGCAGTGAGATCCAGGGCATCGGTGTGCTCAATTTCGCCAACCGGGGTGCCAAGACTACCGTAGCTCCGGCCTTTAATAAGCAGCTGAGCGAGGTTGACTGCGTCAACTGCGGTCAGTGCGTGGCGGTCTGCCCCACCGGAGCCCTGACCGTAAGGTCGGAGACCGAGATCGTCTGGAATGCCCTACACGACCCGACTAAGACCGTCATCGCTCAGGTGGCGCCGGCAGTGCGCGTCGCCCTCAGCGAGGAGTTCGGCGGCCAGCCGGGCGAGCTGGTCACAGGCCGCCTGGTGGCCGGCTTGCGGCGTCTGGGCTTCGCCAAGGTATTTGACACCACCTTCACCGCCGACCTGACCGCGGTCGAGGAGACCGATGAGTTCCTGGCCCGCCTGGCCAAAGGCGAGCGGCTGCCCCAGTTCACTTCGTGCTGCCCGGGCTGGGTCAAGTTCTGCGAGCAGTACTATCCTGAGCTGCTGCCTAACGTTTCCACCTGTAAGTCTCCGCAACAGATGTTCGGATCGGTGGCCAAGCGCTTCTACTCGCGGCAGTTGGGGGTCGAGCCCAAAGATCTCTTCGTGGTCTCCATCATGCCCTGCACGGCCAAGAAGTTTGAGGCCCGACGCCCAGAATTCGCCTACCAGGGCATCCGGGAAGTGGATGCGGTCATCAGTACCACCGAACTGGCGCTTCTGCTCAAGCAGGACGGCATTGTCTTTAACGAACTGGAGGACGAGGCCTTTGATACTCCGCTGGGCCTCACCAGCGGCGCCGGCGTGCTCTTCGGGGTCACCGGCGGTGTGGCCGAGGCAGCTCTACGGGCAGCCAGCGGCGCCTTAGGGGTCAACCTGGATAAGGTCGAGTTCCACGAGGTGCGCGGTTTCGAGGGAATCCGCTCGGCTGCAGTCCGGCTGGGCGACGCCGAGCTGAAGGTAGCGGTAGTTAACGGGCTCGGTAATGCCCGGGAGCTAATCGAAAAGATCAAGCGTGGCGAGGTCCACTATGATCTCATCGAGGTGATGGCCTGCCCCGGCGGATGTGTCGGCGGTGGCGGCCAGCCGTACCCTAATGACAGCCAGACCCGTCAGGCGCGGGCGAAAGGGCTCTACCGGCGGGATAAGATGACCCAGTTCCGCCGGCCTCAGGATAACCTGGCGGTCCAGCAGGTCTACGAGAAGTGGCTCGACGGCCGGCATAGCCAGACCGCCCATGATGCCCTGCATACTTCGTACCGGCCGCGACGGCGGATCGATGGCAGCGAGATCGTCCTCAACGGCGCCCGCAGCGATGCCCAGCCGGTGGAGGTAGCGGTCTGCGTAGGCACCGGCTGCTATTTGCGGGGTTCCTACGATGTGCTGGCCCAATTTACCCAGCTGTCGCTCAGCGATGAACTGGCCGGCCGCGTCAACCTGAAAGCCACCTTCTGCCTGGAGCACTGCGACAAGGGGGCCAGCCTTAAGGTCGGTGACCGAATCGTGACCGGGGTTACCCCGGAGAATGCGGCCCAAGTCTTTCACAAGGAAGTAGCCTCACTGTTCCAGAAGTAACTGGTAGTCGGGAAGAGGGAGTTGGTTGGCTTGCTGATGGTTCAGATCTGCGTGGGAAGCTCGTGTTTCCTGCGGGGCGCGCCGGAAGTCATCAAACAGCTACAGGAGCTGTTGGCCGCGCACGAGGTAACTGAACGGGTGGTGCTAAAGGGCTCCTTCTGCATGGAACTGTGCACCAAAGGAGTGACGGTGCGCGTCGGTGATAAGGTCATCAGTGGAGTCACACCACAGGATGTCCCAGACCTCTTTGCAACCGAAATCTTGTCAGCCTTAAAGGAGTGATCGACTATGGCCGACCAGCCTGATGAGTTCATCACTACCATCCGGGCCAAGTGCCGGGACTGCTATAAGTGTCTACGGTCCTGTCCGGTTAAGGCCATCAAGGTCGAGCCGGGCGATCTACCCCACGAGCTGCACGCGCGAGTGCTGCCGGACCGTTGCATCCTGGATGGCCGCTGCGTTCTGGTCTGCCCGCAACAGGCGAAAAAAGTTAGTAAGGATACTGATACCGTTAAGAGCATGCTTATCCGCGGGGATCGGGTGGCCGTCAGCCTGGCTCCTTCCTTCCCCGCGGCCTTTTCGGGCGATCCGCTGAAGATTCCTTCGGCCCTGCGCCGCTTGGGGTTCCACTATGTCCAGGAGACGGCCATCGGCGCCGAAATGGTGGCCGCTGAACACCAGCGGTTGCGGGCAGCCGGGTGCCGGCCGCTGATTACCAGTTCCTGTCCGGCGGTAGTCAATCTGATTCAGTGCCACTATCCTGAGGCCATCCCCTTTCTGGCGCCGGTGGTCTCGCCGATGATCGCTCACGGCCGCTACCTCAAGCAGTTACTGCCCGATCACCGGGTCGTCTTCATCGGCCCGTGCATCGCCAAGAAACACGAGATGGGTGTGGCCGACCTGGCCGGAGCAGTAGATGCTGTCCTGACCTTCGAGGAATTGGCCGCTTGGCTGAGAGAGGCCGAGATTGACCTCGAGGCGCTTGCCCCTGGCGGGTTTGATGGTATCAGCCCCAATTGGGCCCGCCTGTTCGCCGTTGATGGCGGCACCCTGCGTACCGCCGCCCTCAGCACCGATATCCTCAGCGATGAGGCCCAGGCGCTCTCCGGTCTGGAGAAGTGTATCGAGGTCATCCAGAATGTCGTCAGGGGCAGTGGCGACCTTCCCGACCTGATTGAGCTGGTCTCTTGCGAGGGTGGTTGTGTTTCCGGACCGATGTCCACGGGCTCGCAGGACCTTTTTGTCCGGAGGCAGCGGGTTTTGCGGTATGCGGCTGAGCGGGCCAGGGCTACGTCGGAACGGGCGGAAGACGGCCCCAAGGTTGACCTGACGCGCCGGTATATCAATAAAAAACCCAATCTGCCCTTGCCGGATGAAGACACCATTCATGAGATACTGGCCAAGTCGGGTAAGTTCACCGTGGATGATGAGCTCAACTGCGGTGCTTGCGGTTACAGCACCTGCCGGGAGAAGGCCATCGCCGTTTTCCAGGGTCTGGCCGACCCCGAGATGTGCATTCCGTATATGAGACAGCGCGCCGAGTCCATGTCAGCTCTAATCGTGAGCTCAACGCCCAACGGAATAATCGTGACCTCACCCGATGAAACCATTATCGATATTAACCCTTCCGCTGAGCGGATGTTCCGGACTACCCGGCAAAAGGCGGTCGGTCTCAAACTTGGTGCCCTTATCGATCCGGTGCACTTCCGTCAAGTGATCAAGAGCCGGCAGCTGCTGCATGCCGAGGTTGCCTACCCCGAACTCGAACTGGCCACCCGCCAGACCATCTTCTGGGAGGACGGGCAGCAGGTGGCGGTGGGAATCTTCGCCAACTGCACCGAGGAGAAGCGGCAAGCTGATAGGGTGAACCAGCTCCGCAACGAGACCCTGGAGAAGGCTCAGGGGGTCATCAGCAAGCAGATGGAGGTAGCCCAGAAGATCGCCAGTCTGCTCGGGGAAACCACTGCCGAGACTAAGGTGCTACTGACCAAGCTCATGCGGGTGATGCGCGACGAGGATGGTGAGCCCAAGTGAGTGGGGCAGCCCGCCCGGCCGAGCTCTTCTTCGAGGTCGGCAGGAGCCAACTCAATAAAAAGAACGAGGAGCTGTGCGGTGATAGCATAGCGGTGGCTGAATCGCCCGAGTCGATGGTTATTGTCTGCTCGGATGGTCTGGGTAGCGGGGTCAAGGCCAATATCCTCTCCTCCCTCACCGCCAAGATGGCCGCCACCATGCTCCAGCAGGGCTGTTCATTGGATGAGGTTATCGAGACCCTGGCCCATACCCTGCCGGTCTGCGAAGTACGGCACTTAGCCTATAGCACCTTTGGAATTCTGCAGATAATGCGCGACGGCCGAACCTACCTGGCCGAATATGATACCCCTCCCACCTTTTATGGGCGCGCCGGTCGCCTGGCCGGACTACCCCGAACCGAGCGGACTATCGGTGAGCGCATCATCAGAGAGGCGTTTTTTGAGCTCAGACCAGGTGACTGGGTAGCCATGGTCAGCGATGGAGTCCTCCACGCGGGCATCGGCGGCATCTGGAACCTGGGGTGGGGAGCCGACAAGGTCGGCCGCTATCTGGAGATGGCGGCTACCAAGGGGGATGAAGCTACAGTAATAGCCACAGAAATCACTGATCTCTGCAGCAAGCTGTACAACGGTGAGCCGGGCGATGATGCCAGTGTAGTCATCGTCAAGGTACGGCATCCCCGCGACCTGGTGGTGCTCATCGGCCCCCCGGCCGACCGCCGAGACGATCCGGAAGTAGTCAGACGCCTGATGTCGGCCCCGGGTAAGCGGGCAGTCTGCGGCGGAACCACCGGTAACCTGGTCGCGCGCGAACTGGGCCGTTCCATCGGCGTGGATCTGACCTCAATAGATCCCAAAGTGCCGCCCACTGGGATCATTGATGGAATCGACTTGGTGAGTGAGGGGATCCTCACTGTCTCCTACGCGGTGGAGAAGCTCAAGAGCGGAGTCCATCTGCGGGATGTAGCCTTCCGTAGAGATGGAGCCAGTCGCCTGACAGCTCTGCTGCTGGAGGCTGACCGCGTTCAAATCATGGTAGGGCGGGCCATGAACCCGGCTCACCAGAGTCCGGGCGTCCCCATCAATCTGGGACTCAAGAACAAAGTGGTCGAGGACCTGGTAAGAGCCCTCGCCGCCCGGAAAAAGACGGTTCGGGTCGAGTACTACTAGCCCAAAAGAATTAGACTGTCGGTCGGACAGTCCAGCCTTTCTTTTAACACCCACTCCATGTGTTTGGGCAGCTTCCCCAGGGAAGCTGCCCTCTTCTTCTCTCTGCCAAACTCCGCTCCTATTCTCCGCCCCGGGGATCTGGCTTCCATGACCGCCCAATGTTTTCGGCCTGCTTCTTGAGGTAAGCGGCCTGCAGGTCGATGCCGGCGTTGTTGGCCAGCTTCAGGAGACAGCACATTACGGTAGCACTCACTTTGACCGGACCACTGGACCAGGTTGGCACAGGGGAAATCGCTGCACTGGCTACAGTCACTGTACCTTCGTTCCGTCACGCAACAGGCATATAACTTGCACTGGCCTGACCAGCACTGAGTCCGGTCACCGTGGCATCCGCCGCACTTGATGTCGGCCGGGTTCAGCTCTAGCCCGCGCTTCTCTTTAAACCAGCGCAGAATGGCCACGTTCAGGTCGAGAGGAACCCCCCGTCAACGGGGATCACTGCGCCCGTCACATAGCTGGCCAGATCTGAGGCGAGGAACAAGGCCACCCGGGCCACCTCGTCAGGCAGGCCCCAGCGGCCCATGGCCAATCTGCTTTGAAAGTCATAACCAGTCTTCATCAGTTCGAAGTTGAACTGAGTTAGGGCCTTTTTTACAAGGCTCTTGGTACCGGGAGTCTTGATGGCACCGGGCACTAGTACATTGGCCCGGAATCCCTGCTTACCATAGTCTCTGGCCAGCGACCGGGTGAGGGCCAGTACGCCTGACTTGCTGATGCTGTAAGTCACCATATCCCGTTTGAAGGGAAGGATCGCCTCAACTGATGATAGGTTGATGATTACCCCGCCGGCACTGCTGCGTCTCTGGATGAAGTGCTGGCTCATCCAGAATGCCGACTCCAGGTTCACGCGGAAGGTCTGCGCAAGAAAGGCTTCGTCAACCTCAAGGTAGTCGCGCATGGGATAGATGCCGGCATTATTGATCAAGGTATCAGGTACCTTCTCGAGCCCCACCCAAAACCGGTCGATAGCCTGCTTGTCCGAGACATCAAGGGCATGGGCTTCAAGGCTGGTACCGCTCGTCTCCAGCTCGGCCGAAACCTGAGCCAGACGCTCCTGGCTGATATCAGCAAGAACCAGACTGGCTCCCGCCTCAGCGAAGCGCTGGGCCATGGCCAGACCAATGCCGGAGGCAGCGCCCGTAATCAGCACCCGCCTACCCGCCATCGAGATAAGCTCACTCGTGGATTTCATGCCAACACCTCCCATAGGGAAGGTTCCCGCTGGCCCAGCCAAATCCCTCTCGGCTCACCCCACTCCGCGACGCAATCGGTTCGCCAACTCCACCGGGAGCCCCGCCTCTTCTACAGCTCGGGCAGCGCGCTCCACATCGTAGGGCACCTCGATGAAGTGCGCGGCTACCGCCTCTCCCACCTCAATTAGGGCATAGATCGCATTGGGGTTGCCATGCTTGGGCTTGCCCACACTACCGGCATTGATGAAGTGCCTCCCCGTCACCAGGCGGTGAAACGGGCGGTGCGTGTGCGCGAACACCAGAATATCGGCTCCGGAGAGCTCTCCGACTTCGCGCAGCAGTCCTTCGTCAGAGGAGTCCCGCAGGTACTCATTGAGCCGCCGGGGACTCCCGTGGAAAAAGTGAATGGTGCGGCCACCGGCTGACATGGTCAGCTCCGTGGGCAAGGAGCGAAGGTAAGCCCTGGTCTCCTCGCTGGTGTTCTCCAGGGTCCATCTGATTGACTGCTCACCCAGCTCCTGCTCGTAAGCATTGGCGAAATCGCAGCCACAGATCAGGCGCCGGTTGCCGATCCCGTCATCATAGTTGCCGGCCACCGTGCTCACTTTCCGCTCTCTCAGCCGGCTAACCACCTCATTGGGAGAGGCACCATACCCGACCAGGTCGCCGCAGCAGATAAGGTCATCGGGCTGGCGGCGGTCAATATCGGCCAGCACGGCCTCAAGGGCCGGCAGGTTGGCATGGATGTCAGCGACGACGGCCAGCCTCATTGTACTACCTCCCGTCGGCGACTGGGGAACCAACGCCTGGTGCGCAGGCAAACCCGCACCAGAGCCAGCATGAGCGGGACCTCAATCAGTACACCGACCACGGTGGCCAGGGCCGCTCCGGAGCCTAGGCCGAATAGCGTTGCGGCGGTGGCAATGGCCACCTCGAAGTGGTTGCTGGCACCGATCATCGCCACGGGAGCAGCTTCTTCGTAGCTTAGCCGCAGTAGGCGGGCGGCCAGATAGCCCAGCCCGAAAATGAGGAAAGTCTGGATCAGCAGAGGCAGGGCGATCATGGCGATTACCCCCGGCTGGGCCAGGATGATCCCGCCCTGGAGCATGAAGAGGAATACCAAGGTAGCCAGAAGCGCCACCATGGAAACCTTACCGGTATGCTTGAGAAAGACGGTCTCGTACCACTCCACCCCCCGCCGGCGGGTCAGACTGACGCGCGTCACATATCCGGCGACGAGAGCCACACCAACATAGAACAGGACGGTGTAGAACAGGGTCCGGAATGGGATCGTAATATCACTGGCCCCCAGCAGAAAACTGCCCAGTGGAGCATAGAGCAGCAGCATAGTCAGAGAGTTCACTGCTACCATCACTAAAGTGTGACCCATGAACCCCTTAGCCAGATAGCTCCAGACCAGGACCATCGCGGTACAAGGGGCGATCCCCAGGAGGATCATGCCGGCCATGTAAGAAGTCCCGGCCTCGGCCGGGATGAAGCCGGCCCACAGATGGCGCATGAATAGCCAGGCGAAAAAGAACATGGTAAAGGGCTTAACAGCCCAATTAACCACCAGAGTCAGCAGGACCGGTCTGGGCGACCGGACCGCCTCTCGTACCTCGGCGAAGTCGATTTGCACCATAATCGGGTACATCATGAAGAACAGGAGGACGGCAGTGGGCAGGTTGACCTGCTCCACCGCCAGCGAGTTAAGGAAGCTCGCCGATCCCGGGAAAGCCGCGCCCAACGCGATACCCGCTCCCATACATAGCAACACCCATAGCGTAAGATACTTCTCGAAGAAACCCAATGTTCTCTCTTTCGCCCGTCCAGCCTCGTTCACTTCCGAGCCCCCTATATTACTAAATGGTTATACACTTATATGGTAACCATCGCTGGCTCACAGTGCAAGAGGCTTAACCAAACCTTAACCGAGGTAGGGTATGAAGACTGCAGCCAGACCGAGAAGGAACAAAAAACCGAGCACAAAGGCGACGGTGGTAACGAAAATCGAGGACGCGAGAGCAGGGTCGATGTTCAGGGCGCCTAGGGTGAATGGAACCATCACTCCGGCGGCATTGATGCAGATCAGGTTCAGCAACATGGCCGGGGCGATAACCAGCCCCAGGTAGGGGAGACCCGTGGCCAGCCAGGCCACCAGACCCACAACAGCGCCCACCGCGCATCCGTTGATCACCCCCACTGGTACCTCCCTGGCCGGGTTCATCGGCAGCCCGGATGGCCTGGAGCGTTAAGAAAGAGGGGTGTACTGCACCCCTCTTTTCCTTTTACTCGACTTCGACTGTCGCCTGGCTGCGACCGGCCCGGGGAGCGCTGGCGCTCACCCGATAGGTCCCGCTACCTTTGACGATCCATTGCAGCCGACGCCGACTGTCGACCGGAGCCCGGCCCCACAGCCCGCCAGCTTCTCCGTTGCCGCGCCCTTCCAGATGCCCGATCTCCTGCTTAACCCGACCCAGGACCAGTTCGGCTCCTGTCGGGAGCTGCAGTTCGACCTGGACCGGTTTGGCTGCCTTCATCTCCTGGGCCCTAGCGGTTCCGCTGGTCGGAAGATAGCCGGTATTGGCTACCATGGCGACCAGTTTGAACACGCCCTCTCCCACCGATTCCGCCTCAAAGCTCTCGATCTTCAGGAGCGGCGTAATCTCCGCACGGACCAGGTTGAAGCCGAAGTTGTGCTCACACTCATCGGGCAGCAGGTGAGGCGGCGGGTTCTGGCGGACAAACTTCGGCTCCCAGCCGCCCAACTCAACCAAGCCCAGCTGTGGGTGGTCGAAAGGCTTCCAGTCAATGAAACCCTGCCCTCCTAGTTCCCGGTCGTTCCAGGCCAGAAGCTTCAGCCCGTCTTCCTCCTGCTGCTCCGGAGAGAGGGTCATTAGCACATGGAGATCGCGGTTGGGGATACCGGCCCGCCCGGACATATCCCACAGCTCGGCCTCAAAGGCAAAGATGCCCAGCGTCTCGTAGAGCCACTCCAGATCGCTGCCGACCGGTGGGTGGCTCTTATCGGCAGTAAAGCCCTCAAAAACAGACTTGCAGGGGTAGCCGGTGGCCGCCTTGCCCACCTCCCCCACCGCCTTATACATGGCCAAATCGACCCGATCCATCTTGGCGTCCACCTCCAGGCAGAGCGGCCGCAGCAGTACGCCGCCGGAGGTGTGATAGGCCATGCCGGTGACGATATTGGGGTGCTCCAGGTAGAAACGGCCGATGGCCCTCATTTCTGGCTCCGAGAACGGATAATCGCCCGAGCCCCGCTGCCGGTGCTCCGGCGCCCAGTTGGTCGGGTAGTTGCGGTTGAAGTCAAGTCCCCGCCGGGGCGGGGCGTAGCGGATGACATCACCATCGTAACCCCGGATCAGCCCTTCGGTATACAGGCGGTAGTAGGTACCGCATCTCTCGGTGGGGCCGCGCCTGACCATCAGCCGCGGGTCCTTCGCCGAGACCTTCCAGTCACCATCGGGATCCTCCAGGCGCATGGTCAGGATCCGCCCATCGCCGTCAATGTCTTCGGGATAGAGACCGTCCAGTTCCTCGGTCTCCGGGTAGAGGCGGGGCCCGGAGCGAAGCATCTCGGGGGTGGTCAGGTAGAGCTCTGACCCGTCCACCGTGATCCGGGGAACCACATAGAAGACCCTCGTGTCCACCAGGTGGCGCACCCGGTCATCGCTCGCGTAGTATTCCAGCAGGTACCAGATGGTATAGAGGCAGACCGCCGAACCGGCCACCTCGCCAGCGTGGGTATTCCCGTCCAGGTAGACCCCGGGCTTGTCGTCCCCCGGGCCGGTCGCCCGATTGGTGATCTCCACCGCCCAGATTTCCCGGCCCTCGCGGCTCTGGCCGATGGAGTAGAGGCTGGCTAGGTCGGGATAGGCCTCGACCAGCGACCGCAGGATGTCGGTTAGCTCGTCGTAGCGGTAGTAGCGGGTGAAATCGGGCTTCACAGGACCACCTCCGCGCTGGCCCGGCCGGCTCGCGGCGACGAGACAGCCAGCGAAACCCTGGTACCGGAAGGCGCCTGCACCAGCCATTCCACCTTTTTCTTCCGGGGGTTGGGCGGGCTGTAGCCGCCCAGGCTGAGCCGGCCTTCGAGATGGCCCAGCTCTTCTCTGGCCTTGCCGTGGACCAGCCGGGCCCCCTCGGCCAGACTAAGCTCGGCCACCACCGGCTTAGCCTTTTTAATCGTCTTGGCCATCTCCGTGATGTTGCTGGGCAGATAGCCGCGGTTGGTGACCACGGCGGTAATCTTATAGAGCTGGCTAGCCACCGCCTCGGCCCTAAGCTCCAGAATCTCCAGCTGGGGCAGGGCGGCGGCATGCTTCAGGGTAAAGAGCATATTCTTCCGGCATTCGCCCTCTAAGAACGGCTCGGGCGGGTTGACCAGGACGAACTTGCTCCTCCAGCCACCGATCTCCACCGGTCCCAGCTGGGGATGGTCGAAGGGCCGCCAGGGCTCAAAGCCCTTCCCCGCTAGCTCCCGGTCGTTCCACTGGAGCAGCTTGTAGCCATCCTCATCGGTGCGGCGGGCCGCCTTACCGAAGACCCGCGGCATTCCGGCCCGGGCGGCGGCATCCCAGAGTTCAGTGGAGTAGACGATGGCACCCAGGTGTTCGTAGACCCAGTCCATGAAGACGCCCTTCAGTGGCGCTCCGGAGGTAAAGCCCTCATACACCGAGATGCAGGGATAGCCGGTGAGCTCTTCCCCCAACTCGCCGATGGCGCGGTAGGCGGCTAGGTCTTTGGGGTTCATCTTCCCATCGTCCCCGGTGCACAGGGGGCGCAGGATGGCACCAGCGGTAGTATGGTAGGCCATGACTCCGCCGATGTTGGGGTGGGCCACCAGGAAGTCGGCCACCGCCTTGGTCTCCGGCTCGGATAGGGGAAACGGACCGGCTCCGCGCTGGACCGCCTCCGGCTCCCAGTGAGCCGGGAAGTTGCGGTTGATATCCAGCCCCCACTTACTGGGCTTGAACTTGATCTCCACCCCATCATAATCCTCGACGATCCCTTCGGGCAGGATGGTGTAGAACTTGCCCTCGGTGTCATCAGGGCGGCGGCGCACCATCAGCCGGGGATCCTTGTGGTACACCTTCCATTCGCCATCGGGATCCTCGATGCGCATCTGGAGGATATGACCATCGGCGTCCACATCCCCGGGGGTTACCCCGCCCTCGCTCTCATCGCCCGGGTAGAGTCGAGTGCTCGAACGCAGCACGTGGGGAGTGGTCAGGAAGAGCTCGGCTCCGTCGGCGCTGATCCGGGGCAGGATGTAGAAGGTAACCCGGTCTACCAGTTCGGTGACCCACCGATCATCACCATAGAGCGAGGTCAGGTAGCCGATGGTGTAGAGGCAGACCGCCGAACCGGTGACCTCTCCGGCATGGATATTGCCGTCAATATAGAACCCGGGCTTGTGGTTTGGGTCACCGGCCAGGCGGTTGGTGACCTCCATCATCCAGAGATCCCGGCCTTCGTGGGTCTGGCCGATAGAGTAAAGCTTGGTCAGATTGGGATGGTCTGCCGCTACCTCCTGAAGCAAAGCCACCATCTCGTCATACTTCAGGTACCTGGCGAACTTGGCTCCGTCGAACTTCACCATGCATCACCCTTCTTTCTGTTGGAATTGCGCGAATACATACAAGGGATATTTCGAGTAGCGAAGAAGAATTCCTCCTGCATGCCCCCATTTTCGGGGGGCAAAATACGGGTGATGGTCGAGAAACGGAGGTAGACCGCATGAAAATCAACGGGAACCGTCTCGTACAGGAACTAGGATCCCTGGGCAAGATCGGTTTTTCGCCCGGGAAGGGCGTGACCCGCCTGGCTTTCACCCCGGCCGATACGGAGGCCCGGGCCTATGTCAGCCGGCGTATGGCTGAGGCCGGAATGGAGGTCCGCACCGACCCGCTGGGCAACATCATCGGGGTCTACAACCCGGCTCTGGCGTCGGGGCCGGCCATTGCCATCGGTTCGCACATTGATACCGTCCCCGAGGGTGGACAGTACGATGGTGCCCTGGGGGTGCTGGCCGGCATTGAAGTGGTCCGGACGCTGCGGGACGCCGAATTCCAGCCGCGCCATCCGCTGTGGGTGGTCTCCTTCGCTGATGAAGAGGGGGCCCGCTTCGGTACCGGACTCATGGGCTCGCGGGCGATCATCGGCGAACTGGATGTGGAGGAGCTGAAAGCCGCCACCGACCTGGATGGTATCACCGCCTACCAGGCCATGCAGGAGGTCAAGCTTAACCCCAACGAGATCGGGCAGGTGCGCTGGCGCGAAGGCGACCTGAGGGCCTACCTTGAACTCCATATTGAGCAGGGCGGTATGCTCGAGTCCCACCAGGAGAGCATCGGCGTTGTCGAGGGGATCGTCGGCATCTGCCGCTTCGATGTTACCTATGTGGGAAGGCCCAACCACGCCGGTACTACCCCCATGGGACTGCGGCGCGACGCTCTGGTGGCCGCGGCCCAGGCGGTCCTGGCGGTGCGGGAGGCGGCAACTGATGCCGGTGATGAGAACACAGTGGCCACCGTCGGATTCCTGCAAGTGGTCCCGGGAGCGGTCAACGTCGTCCCCGGCCTGGTCAGGTTCTCGGTGGAGATTCGCGATATCCAGCAGGAGACTATCGAACGGGTGGCGCATGAGACCGTGGCCCGCCTGACCGCCATCGCCCGCCAGAGCCGGGTTGAGGTTTCCTTCTCGACCCGGCGCCTGGTGCCACCGGTGGTGCTCAACCAGACTCTCACTGATTACCTGGAGGAAGCTACCCAGCGGGTGGGCCTGAAGTACCGGCGGATGGTGAGCGGGGCCGGGCATGATGCCATGTCCGTATCGGCGGTGGCACCGGCCGCCATGCTCTTCGTGCCGAGCCAGAGGGGGATCAGCCATTCGCCTGAGGAATACACCGCCCCCGACGACTGCGCCGCCGGCGCCCAGGTGCTGTTAGAGACGGTAGTTTCCTTAGATAGCCAGGAGTGAATAACCTCACGCCCAGAACAAATAAGACTCCCGGATCGCCCGGGAGTCTTTTGCGTTCTGGTCAGCTCCTCTGGCCGAAGTTCAGCAGGATCAGCAGCCAACCGATGACCAGACCGGCCAGTAGCACTGCCAGCAGCTGATACTCGTTGAAAGGGCCCCAGAGGTGGCGAAAGAAAACCGCAACACTGCCAGCCACAGTGAAGGCCACCAAGCTGAGGATCCCCAGAACCCGACTCCGCCCGGCCATCGTCTTCCAGCCGGCCATGAAGGCTCCCCCGAAAAGGGTGAGGCAGAAGGCGATCATCGGCGCCTGGTACCGGGTACCCGGGATGGCTCTCAGTGCGAAGTAGGCCAACGGGATGGAGACGGCCATCATTAGTGCGGCCTGGTTCGATTTGTCCGTTTGCACGGTTTCATCGCTCCTTCCGAAGGTATGCATGGAGCTCAAGGCCATGGTGCGGGCGGTCGCGTCGGACGGTCATGCCCATCGACTGGGCGAAGGGTGATGATCACCGGCTTGCCGAAGCTGCCCAGGCGCTCCCGGAGCCGGGTGAGCCCCCGGAGATAGACCTCCCAACCCAGGGCATTGACCTCGCCCCGGGGTGGGACATCCTCGCCAAACCCGGTGGTCGGCCGAAAGACGAAACGCACCCGACCCCGCCGCGTGCCTCCGCAGCAGGTTGCCCACCACCCGGATGGCCAGGCGGAAATCCTTTCTGAAGGGCGGCCATATCCCCGTAGCATAGCTGCCATAGCCGTAGACCATCGGCTCGTTTTTCCACCTGATGCCCGGCTACCGCGGTACCCCAGAGGAACTCCATGCAAAACGCCTCGCCTATCTTCTTTGATCAGGGAATTCCAGTCTGGCCGCGGTGATTCCTCCAGACGCGCAGAAGCGCCGGGCTCCGGCCCTGTGGCCGGACCCCGGCGCCCATCTGATACAGCAATTATACCTGTCCCCCGTGGCGCCGGACGATCTGGGCGGCCCGGTCAGCCTGGTCCTCGGGACAGACCACGGTCAGCAGTACATTGTCGTCAGCGATGGCCGCGCCGCCCATGCCGCTGGCCCCGACATCGGCCCCGGCCAGTATCCCCTCGGACCGCGAATCGAAGGTATTGCCACCCAACTGAGTGAGGCCACTGAGGGTGGTAGTGCCCCCGTGCAGGGGGCTGTCAAAGCAGGCGTTATTGGTGACACCGAAATCGCCGATGCGGTCAATCTGGACCGTATCGTACCCGTTATCCCGGAGCTCCCGGAGTGCCGCTTCGGCCCGGGTTTCACTGACAAAGCTGGCCATCACGGTGTGCATCCCCTCGGGCAATTTCATCTGCTTCACCTCCGTTTTTCATTCATGCCTAGGGTTTCCCGTAAATAGGCTGTTAATAGCCGGGGACAGCCCAGGCTGTCCCCAACTGATCAACGGAGGTGAGAATATGCGCTATGGGATCATCGCCGGCAGTGTGCTCATCGCCGCCCTGGTCCTGCTGTACCTGGCGCGCCGCCGCTATTTCCGCCTGTCGGCCAAGGCCATGGGGACCGTCATCCTGATCCAGGTGGCCCACATCGCCTCTTTCTCATCCGGGGTAGTGATCAAGCAGTGGATAGACATTGCCGTGCGCGGTCTGCCGCACCCCGGCTATCCCATCTGGCTCTTCGCCATCTGCATCGGCCTGGTGGGCGCACCACTCATTCTCTCCAAGGCCCTGGAGATCCCGCGCGAGCGACAGGTCGGGATCTGGCCCTTCCTCATCACTCTGCAGCTGGGCTATTTCTGGCAATCGTTCCTGCAGGATGTGATTGGGCTGTAACCCCGTCATTGGCGACAGGGGGCGGGAGTATGGGCGCTCCTCGTCTCACTAAAAAATCACACCGTTCCAGGTCTACCATATTTGCCGGTAGGCCTGGTAAACCTCTGTCGCGAAACTGCGTAGCGCTGCCCCAGCCTGGGGTGTCAGCTCGCCCCGGCGCTGGAGAGAGCGCTCTACCAGCGCGTTCAGCCAGGGCAGGGAATCCAGCTGCTCCAGGATAACCAGCCGCGGATCCTTCTCGATGAACCGTTCTCGAGCCAGGGCCACCCCACTGAGGCGCTCCACCTCGGCCAGGTAGTGGTCGACCCTGGCCTCAAAGGGGAGGGCAGCCAGGTTATCCCCATAGCTGTACACATTGCCCAGGTCGGTCTCGGGAAGGCCAACCCCGGCCAGCTGCCAGTCGATGAGCACCGCCCGGCCGTCAGCCGAGACTCCGCAGTTGGGCGGGTAGAAGTCGTTATAGGTGACAGTAAGTGGACCGGCCGCCAGTTCCTCGGCCCAGATGGGGAGCTGGTCCCAGAGGCATTCGACCAACTCGCCGGCGACGCCCAGCAGAGCCGCGACTTCGGCCCGGCTGAGCAGCGCCTCCAGATAGGAGGCCGCCTCCTCAAGGTATCCGGCCACCTGGGCAAAGGGACTCAAGTAATCGTGATCAGCCAGGCGAGTCCGCCCTCGCCAGACCGCGGAGTGCAGCTCAGCGTAGAGTGAGAGGATGGCTCTGATCTCCTCCTCCGACCAGACGTGGTCGTCCGGGTGGAAGCGGTATGAAGGCTCCAGGTCCTCCAGGAGCAGCCAGCTCTCGCCGGTCTCGGGGTGAATGGCCGAGGCATACACGTGGGCATGGGCGATGGCCAGCTCTGGCAGGAGTCGGCGGTAGACCTCGAACTCGCGTCCCGAGAGATTAGGGTCGAAGGCGACTAGGTGCGGGGCGATCTGGGCCGGGTTTGCCACCTTCAGGATAAGCGATGGCGGAGCCTCGCCCTCGGCCTTGAGGGAGATGCGCAGTACCTGGCTGCCGCTCTGTCCTTCATTAACCGGGGTAACATCAAAGCGCTTGATGGGTACACCCAGGGCCTTTGACAGGAAGTCCCTGGTTACATTTCGTGCTCCCCTGATCCAACTCATGTAATCCCCCCATATCTACACGAGTAATAATACTGACTCGGCGGCCAGTCGTAAAGAAGGGACCGCACAGAATGAAGCCCCGGGTTCCCCGGGGCCTTAGGCCGTTAACTGGCTGAGCTTTTCTTCTCGAGTTCCTCGTACTTCCGGTCTTCCTCGTCGGCCAACCGCCTGGCGACCCGGTCGGTGGTCTCGATATGAGCGGCCCCCAGAATGAAAGATGAAGACTCCCGGAGGCCCTGAGTCCAGTTCTTACCGAAGGTCTTGGTCAGATTAGTGGCCCCGGTCCAGGTCGGGGCGAACTCCTCCTTCATGAGCTCCTCCCGCTTTACCAGCTCCTTGCAGCGCCCGCACCGATAGTGGACCAATACCCTCCCGGGAACCCGGCGGTTGTGCTCGTCTACCCTCCGCAGTGTGGGCACCTCGGGTTTTTGAGCATCGATAACGGCACCCGGAAAACCCGGTAGATGCCCTACTAGCTCTCTACACAGAAAGAATAACTAGCTTCTAGAAATACTACCAAGGACCTTTCTTCGTCTGAATATCCAGACTTATTCCGAGTCCTTCGCTACCATTGGCGCGATCTCCTCGGCAATTACGCTGACTCCTCTCCCCCGCCGATCTACTTTACCCCGCACGCACAGTGGCCGGCTCTCGCCGAAGATGAACTGGCCGTACTTCTGGTAGATGGCCTCAAAAACCGTGACATCAATTAACCCGTGTTCATCCTCCAGGCTCAGAAAGACAATGGTCTTCCCGCTCTTGGTCGGAGGGCGGTGGGGGCGCACCACCAGCCCCGCCACCTTGACCTCCTCCCCGTTCTCGGCCCCCCTGATCCCCCGGCTGTCCCAATAGCCCTTACGCTTGAGCCCGGCCCGAAAGAAGTCCATGAAGTGCTTCCCGGGGGTAAGCTCCAAAACCCCGTATTCCCGGATGAACCGCTCCCGCGGCGGAAAATCGGGCACCGCCCCGGCCTCTACCCTCGGCTCGTCCTCCCCGGACCACAGCCCATCGGCCTGGGCCAGCCTGGCCCAGCGAACCGCCTCATCCAGCGACCAAACAAGAGCGCGCCGGTTGGGGCAGATGGCATCAAATGCCCCGCCCAGGATGAGGTTCTCCGCCACCTCCCGGTCGATGCCAGTGCTCCGGAGGAACTGGGGCAGGCTGCGATAGGCCCCCTCTTCCCGCCCTCGCTCGATCCGCTCCACCTGCTCACCGCTGATCCCCCTCACCTGGCTGAGGGAGACCCGGATCACCCGGCCCTTCTCCTCTACCGTCCAGGTCCTGGCGCTGCGGTTAATGTCCAGAGGGAGCACGGTGATTCCCCGCCGCCTGGCCTCGGTGCAGATAGTGTGGGCCGGATAATAGCCCATGGGTTGCTGGCTGAGGATAGCCGCGTAGAAGTATGCCGGATAGTGCTTGACCAGGTAGGCAGTTTTAAAGGCAGTGCTGCCGAAAGCCGCCGCATGGGCCTCACAAAAACCGTAACTGGCATAGCCCACAATATAGGAGAAAATGGTCTCCGCTACCTCGTAGGCAATTCCGTTGGCTACCGCCTTCTCGATGAAGAAGCAGCCGATCTCGTCCATCTCCCGCCGGGAGCGGGCATGGGTCATCACCCGTCGCAGGCGGTCGGCCTCGCCGGGCGTAAAGCCGGCAATGACAGTAGCAATCTCGATTACCTGCTCCTGAAAGAGGACTACCCCGTAGGTCTTCTTCAGGATCGGCTCCAGCTTGGGATGCAGGTAAGTAATGGGCTCCCTGCCCTGCCGTCGGGCAATAAAGGGCTCGACCATATTACCCTTGATGGGACCGGGCCGGATCAGGGCGACACTGGCCACTACATCCTCGAACTCCGAAGCCTCCAGGCGGGACTGCAGCGCCCGCTGGGCTGGGCTCTCCAGCTGGAAGACGCCGATGGTCTCTCCCCGGTTGAGCATCCGGTAGGTGGGCTGGTCATCCAGGGAGATACGGTCATAATCGAACCCCGGTTGCTCCCGCCCGATCTTTTTCACTGTTTCCTCCACGGCCGAGAGGGTGCGGAGCGACAGAAGGTCCAGCTTGATCAGGCCCAACTCTTCTACATACTCCTTATCGAACTGGGTGACCACTACTCCTTTGGCCGCCATCTGTAAGGGGGTAACCTCAGTCAACGGGTCACGGGAGATGACCACCCCGCCCAAGTGGGTCCCGAGATGGCGGGGGAAGCCGGTGGCCGCCGCGCAGGCCCGGAATAGCTGCTCGTACCGGGCTGCCGGGATCCGGGCCTCTCTCAGCTCGGGGATGACCTCCAGGGCCTTCTCCAGATCATCGGCCAGATAGTACGGGAGCCGCTTGGCGATGCGGTCGATCTCCTCGGTTGGGAAATCCATGGCCTTGCCGAAGTCGCGCAAGGCCGACCGGCCGTGGAAGGTGTTATAGGTGCAGACCGTGGCCACCCGGTCGGGGCTATATCTCTCGTAGACATATGCGGTCACCTTATCCCGGAAGCGGGCATCGAAATCGATGTCAATATCGGGTTTCTGGGCCCGCTCCAGGCTCATGAAACGCTCGAAGAGAAGCCTCCGGGCAATGGCATCGACCTCGGTAATATACAGGCAGTAGGCTACCACCGAATCGGCGGCCGAACCTCGCCCGGCGTAGCGGATCCCCTGCTCCCGGGCATAACGGACTACATCCCAGACCAGCAGGAAGTAGTCCTCGTAGCCCAGGCGGAAGATGATCTCCAGCTCATGATCGAGCCGCTCCCGGATGCGCCGGTCCACCCGGCCGTAGCGCTGGCCAGCGCCCGTGTAAACTAGCTCCCGGAGGAACTCCCGGGCCGACTGCCCCGGCGGCAAAGCATCGAAGAGAGGGTAGCGCCGGGCGGCCGCGTCGAAGGCCGGCTGGCAGCGCTCGGCGATCCGCTGGGTATTGGCCACTGCCTCCGGGTACTCCCGGAAAACCTCGGCCATCTCGACCGGGGAGCGGAGGTAGTTCTCGGCATTGAGCCGCCGTGCCGGGTGGACCTGATCCAGCTTGGTTAGGGTGCGTACACAGGTCAGCAGATCGTGGAGGAAGAACTCGTCCTTCCGGCCGTAATGGACATTACCGGTACCCACCACCCCGATCCCGAGCTCCCGGGCCAGCCCGGCCAGTTCCCCATTGAGCCGGCGGGTGCCGGGAAGCATTGTTCCCTCCAGCTCGAGGAAGAAAGAGTCCGGGCCGAAGGTCTCCCGGAGGGCGACCGCCGCCCGCCTGGCCGCAGCGCGGTCTCCCCGCAGAAGGCAGCTGGGTATCTCGCCGCGGCGACAACCAGAAAGAACGATCAGCCCGGCCGCGTGCTTTCGCAGAGTCTCGGCCTTAACCCGGGGCTCACCCCGGGCATTGCCGAGATGGGCCGCGGTCAGCAGCCGGCAGAGGTTGGAGTAACCGGCCGGCCCGGTGGCCAGGAGGGTGAGATGATATCCGCCCTCCATGGTGACCTCGGCACCCTGGATCGGCCTGATTCCAGCCTCCAGGGCCAAGCGCTGGAAGAGGACGGCTCCGCAGAGATTGTCGTGGTCGGTGAGGGTTAGGGCACTCATCCCTAATTGAGCCGCGCGTGCCACCAGTTCCCTCAGGGCGGTGGCCCCGTCCAGGAAGGAAAAGGGAGAATGCAGGTGGAGATGAGTGAACATACAGTTACAGAACCCCTTATACGAACAAGTGTTCGCTCACCTATTATGATACGATTTTCTCCCCACAAACACAACTGGGTTCCGCTGCCATCAACCACAATAAGCGTAACGGTTGACCGACCAAGGCTGGAATGCACCCCCGCTAAGGCCGACCAATAAAATAAACAGGCTAGTGTCGATCGCTGTTGACATATAACTGAATTTCCCTTACCCTTGGACTTGTGTTGGAGATTTCGACTGTCTGGAGGGGGAGCATGCGGGAGTTCAAGAGCCGGATTACGGCCGAAGAGATCATCGTCAATCCATCCGTCGAGGAACTGCGGGCCCTGGCCCGCAGCGATGAGCGCACCACCCAGTATGGTTCAGCCAGCTATGTGTCGAAAGTACGCAACCGAAGTGCCAAGAACACCTTTGTTGTACCCAACGGTATTGCCCTCGGGGTCAGCCAGGCTCCCATTACCCAAGAGAAAGCCAACCAGACAGCGGAAGCCGTCCTGGCCTACCTTGCCGACAAGCGCCTGATCCAGCTGGATAAGACCATGGGTCAGGGAGACCGGACCTACGCCTGCCGCCTGTATGTCACCACCGATTACGCCCGCCTTGCCCACATGTGGAACAACATGCTCTTCCCCGGCTCTCCACAGCGCGATCCCGATTTTGTCAGCCTCTATGTCCCGGAATGGCCCGAGCGCCTTATCTTCGTCGATCCGGAAGCCGGGATCACCTTCATCCTGGGCACCGATTACTTCGGCGAGGCCAAGAAGTCATTCCTCCGCATGGCCATGTACGCTGCCAAAAAGGAGGGGGCCCTGGGTCTCCATGCTGGCAGCAAGATACTGCGAATCAAAGGGGACAACGGAATCCTCAGAGATGTGGGCTTCATCATGTTCGGCCTGAGTGGTACCGGCAAGACCACCCTGACCATCCACGACCATGGGCTCACCGGCGAGGAGAAGGTGATCATTCGCCAGGATGATGTGGTGATGATCCAGCCCGATGGTTCCTGTCTGGGCACGGAGAACGGTTTCTTCATCAAGACCGAGGGGCTCGATGCGTCACAGCGGGTACTCTACGCTGCGGCTCAGCGCCCCGAGGCCATCTTCGAGAATGTCTGGGTGGCCGAGGATGGTATTATTGACTTCAGCAATAGTCAGCTCACCGGCAACGGGCGCGGGGTCATCCTCCGGGGCCATGTCGAGGGAACCGATGCCGAGATCGACCTGCCCAAGGCGAATAAGGTTATCTTTATCACCCGGCGTCAAGATATCATCCCACCGGTAGCCCGCCTCACTCCCGAGCAAGCCGCCGCTTATTTTATGCTGGGCGAGTCCATCGAGACCTCGGCCGGCGATCCAACCAAGGCCGGCCAATCCAAGCGAGAGGTGGGCACTAACCCGTTCATTGTCGGCCCCGAAGCTGAGGAGGGGAACCTCTTCCTCGAGATCTTGCGGGCCAATCCTGATATGGAGTGCTTCCTGTTGAACACCGGTACCGTCGGCCAGTCCGAGACCTCAAGTGGTCAAAAGGTGACTATCAAGGTTTCCACCGAACTAATGAAGGCCATTGCCCGGGGAGGAATCCAGTGGACGACTGATCCAGTCTGGGGCTATCAGGTGCCCGTCTCGATCCCTGGGGTTGACCTGGAGAAGTACTGCCCCGAGAGCTACTACTCTCCCAGCGAATATGCGGCCCGTTGCGATAAACTGCGTGATGAGCGCCGTCGTTGGCTGGCCCAGTTCCCGGGGTTGGCCCCGGAAGTGGCCGGGCTCTTCCAGTAGGCAAGTTTCGCCCGATTCTGGGCAAGCTATCTCCCGAGACAACACGGGAGGTGAGTGGTTTGGAGAGAGGCAGGATAGTCGCTGTAGCCGAGGGTCTGACCCCGGTCACTGAGGAACTGCGCAGCCGGGGTTATGAGCCAGTGCAGCTGGGAGATGACCTGTCCGCGGTGGGTGATGTGGCAGCACTAGTCATTACCGGACTCGACAGCAACATGATGGGCGTGGAGGATATCTTAACCGAGAAACCGGTGATCACCGCCCGGGGCCGGACAGCCAGGGAGGTCGCTGACGAGGTTGACTCCCGGACCGGGCGAGAGTAGCCGAATCGATACATTGAGGCAGCGGCTGAAACCGCTGCCTTTGCCTTTCTCTAGGGTTGTCAGCCAGAGGCAAACCCTGTCCTCGCATCATCCGGGTAAAGAAACCGCAGCAAGAGAGGGGTGATCAGGGTAGTCACCAGTACCATCGCTACCACCATGGGGTAGTCCTCACGCGCCAGAAGCCCGGCGTTAAGCCCGATGGTGGCGGTGATCAAGGCCACCTCGCCACGGGCCACCATCCCGACACCCACCCGCAACGATTGGATGTAGGTGAGGCCGCCCACCCGGGCGCCCGCGAAGGAGCCCAGAGCCTTACTGAGAACCGCTACGACCGAGAACGCTGCCGAGACGGCCACCAGACTCCAGCTCCAGGTTACATCGACCATGGCGCCTATGGAGAAAAAGAATACTGGGACAAAAACCCCGGAGGCCACCGTCTCTACCTCCTCACTGAGAGCCCGGATCCTGGCTCCCCTCAAGATCAGCCCGGCCAGGTATGCCCCGGTGATCGCCGCCACTCCCACCGCCTCAGCCCCGACCGCCATGAGAAAGCAGACCGCCAGAGACAGGAGCAACCCCTGATGCTTTGGCTGAGTCCGACGAGCCAGCCGTCGAACCAATGCCCTTCCGCCAAACCAGGCTACTGCGAAGAAGATAGCGATCTTGAGAAAAACCCAGAGGACGGTGAGAACCAGTCCATGCCCGGCCGCGCCAGAATGCGCCGCGAGAGCCAGGACCACGGTCAGAATGACGATTCCGACCACATCATCCACTACGGCCGCGCCCAGGATGGCTGTACCTTCCGTGCTTCTAAGCTGACCGATATCCAGCAGCGTCCGAGCAGTGACGCTGACGCTGGTGGCGGTGAGGATCGTCCCCATGAAGATTGCTTTATAGTGATTGGCACCAAGAGATAGTGTCAGCCATGTTCCGGCAACAAGGGGCAGGAATACGCCCCCCAGCGCCGAGAGAAGCATAGGACCTCGGGCCCGGGAGAGCTGTTCGGGATTAGTCTCTAATCCGGCCAGGAACATGAGGATAATGACGCCGATCTCGGCCAGGGCTGAAATCCATTCAGCCGGACGGATGATCCCCAGCATTGACGGTCCCAGGATCAGGCCAATGATCATCTGCCCTACGATTCCTGGAATGTTGACGCGACGAAACAGGCGGTCAGTTATCCAAGCCACAAAAAGAATGAGTGCAAGGTTGAACAGCACCGGTTGCGCCTCCCTTGATAGCCCTGTCGCCCAGAGATTCCAGCGGTGACTGGGGCGGTCCCTGTCTAGTATCCGCACCTCGACTGTACGGTCAGCCCTCAGGCTTTGAGCCTTTCGCCACAACCCCGGTAGAAGTTGTCATCTGCCTCCACCCTGGCTCCGCAGTTGGGGCAGAAATTGGTTCGCTATCGGGTTCCGTCGGGCCGGGGCGATTCTGCTGCCAGTCGGCCGTCCGGGTTTAGCCCGAGCCAGCCTTCGATGGGATCCGGCTCACGGTCGGAGTCGACCACATCCACGACCGAGAAACGCTTGCGGCAGGTAGCATTGGCGAAATTGTAGATGGCTGAGACAATACGATCGTGCTCCCTTCTCCCGATGGTGCCTCCTAGATTATACACCCGACATCTGGGTTTGTGTCTACCTAACACCTTGACGCTGGCATAGCGGAGCGCTCTGTCCATGTCACTTCTCATCCTGGTGGGATTCCGGCTGACATATCGGAGCCGGGGGCGGGCCGGTGCTGGCTGCTGGCTATCGCTCCCGCACTCAGCCTGGTTCGCTCACCGGTAGATCCGGCCGACAGGTGTAACCTCGGTATTTCTCCACCCACCCGCTTGCCCTCCCTTGCCCAGAGGTTTTTTTGCTTTCCGGACTTGACAGACACCCGGACACGAATTACTTTTTGGGTAGTTCCATAATTCCAGACTGCCAAAGGAGGTTCCCCATGTCCGATCTCCGCCAAGAGGTGCATGACTTGCGTCTCTCACTGGAACGTCTCACGCGAGAAGTTGAAGAGCTCAGGCGCGAGCGACAGCCATCTCCCCCCACAGCGACGGTAGCGGTGGGTACTGAGAGCCCCTCCCTCCCCGATGAGCTGCCCGTGGACCTGACGAAGGCCAAGTCCGACCCCAATGGCCGCTTTGTCTCCATAGTCGCCTACTGGCGCAGCGGCCAGGGGGAGATGCTGACCCACACTGAGGAGGATTGGTCCGGGCTGGCCGATGCGCCCGAGGGGATAGTGGCTCAGTTCCTGGCCCCCCTTGGGAGCGAGCAGAGGGTGGCTCTGATGAAGGTCATGGCCGATGGCGGCCTAACCTCGCGGGAACTCTCTGAGCGGACCGGCCTCTCCACTGGCCAGCTCTACCACCACCTGCGGGAGCTGGCTGCAGTCGGCTACCTTCTAACCAGGGAGCGCAATAGCTACGAACTGACCGCCCGGGGAAAGCGAGTCCTCCTGGTGGGGCTGGCCCTGGCCCAGAGCCTCGGACGCAGCCCGGTCGAGCCCAGCGGCCGGGGCCGGGTGGTAGAGGCAGCCGGTCTGGAGGATGAGAAGACCGATGCCCGGGAGTGAGCATACCCAAGCCCATCGCCAGTCGGCAAGGCTGGCCGCACGCACGCTCGTGGCCTGCCACTTCCCGGTCAGCGCCGGGCAGGAGGTACTCATCATCTTCGATGCCCAAAAGACCCTGTTCGCTCTCCATCTGAAAGAAGCGCTGGAGGCGGCTGACGCGAGCGTACACCTGGTGGATGTCACCGGGGAGCCGGCAAAGGTCAGTGAGCTCCTGCAGCAACTGGCCGACTGCCGCGCCACCGGGCTCCTGGTTCTGGCCTCCCATAGCATGTGGGTTACCGGATTGCTTCCGTGGGCAGATTTCGATGGCGGAATCCCTCGTCTGCGGATCATGTGTACACCGGCTTGGTTCGACTGCCTGCTTCCCGAGGAGAGCCTAATCCGCAAGTACAGCGCCCCGCCGGACGAGCTGGCGAGCTATACGGAGATGACCCTGAGTAATCTGCCCCGACACCGAACGGTTCGGGTGACCTCCCCCGCCGGGACTGACCTGACACTGGTGACCCGTGAGTGGGGAGTCTCCTCCTTCAGTGAGGTCTATACCAGCCCACTGGAGGGGTCGGCCCAGGGGACCATCGTCGCTGATCTCAGCACTCACCTGGGACGAGTCTCCTGCCCCATCACTCTGGTTATTGACCAGGGCCGGTTGGCCGCTCTCCACTGCCCGGAACCGGACGACCAAGCTTACCAAGCCTACCAAGCCGAGATGGAGCAACGCTTAGCTGCCAACCCCATCGATGTTTGCCTGGCCGAACTGGGAATCGGGCTTAACCCCTGTGCCCGGCTTACTGGAGTTATCATGGAAGACGAGACGGTGAGAGGCACTGCCCATTTCTGCTTCGGCGACAACTCCCGGTTTGGCGGAGCCAACCGCTCCGGGTTTCATGGGGGCACGGTAGTCATCGACTCCCCTGCGCTCACGGTGGTGGAGTAAATCGTAACGGAGCTGGCAACCGGCCAGCTCCGTTCTAACTCTGGACAACTTGAGTCTTCAGACCGTCATGGCGGTCTGGTTATGGGTGACCCACTCTACCGCCTGGTCATACAGACGCTGCAGGATGGCGCGCCAAATCTCTTGCGAGACAAAAAGCCTGACCCATTTCGGCAGCAGAGGGTAGGTCTTGCTCACCACCCAATCCATTTTGGCCTTCCCTGTCTCCAGCACCAGTTCTTCGGCGAGGCGTTCGGCCTGGAGCATCAGCGAAACTGCGAAGGTCTTGGCGCTGCTGAAATCGAGTAACGCCCAAACTACGAAGCCGATAACTACGGCCAGGATCCCCCAAAATGCAGTTATCATCATATCCCTCCCCGGTGTTACTCCTCTCCCGATTATCCTATGCCCGCCAATCAGCAGCCGGGCCTGCTGGCAGGACATCTGTTGCCCCAGCCGGCCTATTGGCGGGCTGGCCAGGCTGTGTTAAACTGGAGGCGACCTTAGCCGGGGAGGTAAATCCACATGTCGACCGAGCTCAACACACCAGAAGCTACATCCGAGCGCTACCGCAACCTGCGCTGGAACTACAACTGCCTGCGGCTGGATGGAACCTTTTTTAACTTCGGCTCCTCCTTCATTGAGGCCAATACCATGTTTCCGACCTTTGTCAGTCTCCTGACCGACTCTCCTTTGCTGATCGGCCTGGTTAGCACAGTCCGCACTGCCGGCTACCTGCTGCCCCAATTGCTGGTGGCCGCTATTGCCCACGGGCGACCGCTCAAGAAACCAATCCTCGCGGTGGGTGGTCTGGTGAACCGCCTCTCTCTGCTCATCATCGTGCTCGCCGCCTACTTCTTGGCCAATCGCCCGACCGTAGGGCTACCCGTTTTCTTCCTGGGGTTGGTGCTCTTCTCCTTGAGTGATGGCATCGGCGGCGTCCCCTGGGTTGATATCGTCGCCCGGGCCATCCCCAACAACCGCCGGGGACGCCTCTTCGGATCAATGATGCTCTTTGGAGGATTAGGCTCCTTCACCGCCGGCTTCATCATTACCGCAATCCTGAGCCACCCCCGCCTGCCTTTTCCGGCCAACTACGCCCTGAACTTCGGTTGTGGTCTGGTTTTGCTCTCCATCTCTTATGTCTGCACTATGTTAGTGCGGGAGCCCGTCCCGGAGCGGCCCCCGACCCGCCTGGCCTTCGCCGCTTTCTTCCGCAGGTTGCCTGACCTCTGGCGGGCTAATCTGGCCTTCCGGCGCATGATCGGTATCCGGCTGGCTCTCAGCTCCTTCTACCTGGCGCTTCCCTTCTATGCCGTTTACGCCCGGACCGTGTTGGGCTTCCCGCCCAGCATTGTTGGAATCTTCGTCTCAGCACAGATGGCTGGAAGCATCCTGGGGGGTCTACTCTGGGGCTACCTGGGCGACCATCACGGTAACCGGCTGGTCATCCGTCTGGTCGGGCTGACCGCTCTCTCTACGCCACTGCTGGCCCTGGCTGCCGGTCTGGCGCTTGGCGCCCACCTCAGGTGGCTGGCCGTCGCGTTCTACCTTTTGCTTTTCGCCAGTCTGGGTGCTACTTTCAACGGTGTCTGGATGGGGTTCACCAATTACCTCATCGAGATCGTCGATGATGATAACCGCCCTACCTTCATAGGGTTGATGAATACTATGGTCGCTCCCCTGGCCTTCCTACCCATACTAGGCGGCTGGCTGGTCCGTTTCCTGAACTATCCGCAGCTGTTTGGTGTTACCGCCATTCTGGTTTTCAGTGGGTTCCTATGGGGACTGCGGCTGCCCGAGCCGAGGCACCAGACTCACCTAACCTGACAGATGTAAACCGGGTCGCTTCGCTCCCTGGTATCGTCAATCGTAAACTTTGTACAGGCGCCACTCTCCACTGGCCGCTCGCTCCAGCTCGAAGACACCCCCTTTGTCGCTGAGGACCCGATAAACCTGCCGTTCAGCGGCGCCATCCCACCATTCCCCCGTCTCCGGCCACTGGTCGAGGATTTCCCGGATCAGGTGACGGGAGCGGTAGCGGAATTCCCGGGGCAGGCCGCGCTGGTCAGTCTCCACTGATACCGGACGGTCAATAATCCGGGACATGTTATCCGTCCTTTCGCGGCGGTCGGAAGTCTGACCGCATGGGGTCGTAGAAACCCAGCAGTATCTCCCGGCGACTGGGAGCCAGATCACGCCCGGTAGCTACCACGGTTGCCCGGTATTTGCGCCCCAGGGTCTCGATGGTCTTCTCTAGACCAGACTGCCGCTCCCTGGCTTCCGTCGGGCCGGCGAACAAGCGCAATTGCCGCCCCAGCACCGGCCGCAGCTGGGCGGCGGTAACGGCCAGCCCAGATACGGGACGGGCGATGCGCGCCCGCTCCATGAGAACCAGCAGGGTGTGACGACAGAGTTCCGGGTTGTTCTCGGCCCGGGGCAATACCCGGCTGACGCTGACCGCTCCCCCGTCATCCTGGGTTATGGTCAAGGTCAGTTTCTGGTAGCCCAGGCGTCGCTGGCGCAGGCGTTGGTTGAGCTCCCCGGCCAGGTCGGCAAGGGCGCGCTCCAAAGCCAGGCGGGACTCCACCTCCCCGCCAAAGTTGACCCTGACCCGTTCCTCGGGGGGCGGGAAATTGACTTGCAGCGGTGAGTCGTCCCGCCCCCGGCTGTGCGCATACAGGAGAGCCCCGGCCGAACCGAAACGCCGGTATAGCTCGCCTTCGCCGATCTGGGCCAGCTGCCCAATGCGGCACAGCCCCAGCCAACGGAGTTTATTCACTAGCTCATCACCAGATAGCCAGAGGCAGTCGATGGGAAGCTGGGCCAGCAAGCGCTCTTCCTCTCCGGGAAGGGCGATCCAGAGGGCTACCCCTGATGGCAATTGCGGATGGGAGCGTCGCGGCAGGAGTCCAGCCTCAGCGGCTAGAACCAGTGCCCGGGCCACCAGACGGTTGGGAGCCAGACCGAGTTTCAGCCCGTACCCGAACTGAGGGACCAGAGAATAGGCTAGCTGGGTTATCCGCGGAAGCGGGTGGTCAGGGCCGGATAGGTCGAGGAAGGCCTGGTGCTTCCGGACCAGCTCGACCCCTGGGGTTAGCTTCAAATACAGCTCGCCGAGATCGAAGGAGCGCTTCCGGTAGTCTTCAGGATTGTAAGGCAAATGGAGGGCGGCCCGACAGACCTGGCGGGCGTGGCGAGCCGAGAGCCCGAGCTTAACCCCTGACTCCGGACTGGCATCGATGACGCTCCCGTTCTCCAGGACGACCAGAGGAGACTGCTTATCAGAAGAGGTGTGGGGCAACACATAAAAGCCTTCTAACTGCGAAAATAGAATCCACCGCATACCAATCAGCTCACTCAAAGATAGTCTCACCCGAACATTTGTTCGGGTGAGACTATTATACCGCTGTCTCTCGCCAGAGTCAATGGAAGACGAAACGAGAGATCTTGCGCCAGTCACAGAAATCCATAAGCGAGGCCTAACCTCGACCGAAGGTCAATCCCAATTCTCTTCAACTGTCTAATACAACTTTATCCTACCTCCTGTAAATCTACTAGTCCAGCCACTACTACCGGCCTAGTCTCCCTCTTGGCCTTCGTAGATGCCAGGCTGGCCATGTTCACAAGGTCACTGACTGTGCATACCTCATTCCCCTCAGAGCGAGGGCGGCTCCTACGGCCGCCGGCGACCCCCGCCGAGCCTGTTATCTTCACTCCGTGTGGCCAGCTCTCCTCGGCAAGCGCGGTTACCATACGCAAGGCAAGGTTTTTGGCATCTTCCAAAGGCCGTATGGTTACAACGGCAAATTCATCTCCCGCGTAGCGACACAGGTAGTCAACCCCGCCCTCCATCACGCTTATCAAGACCTGCGCCACCTGCTGCAGAATTCTATCTCCCCATACATGGCCCAGTTCTTTATCTATCGCCCCGAAATTGTCTAGATCTACAAAAACAATAGCAACTTCCTGGTCCTCCTGCAATAATTCCGCTGCCTTGCGCTGCAAGAATTCCGCCCGATTAAGCCCCGTCAATGCATCTATGTGCCTCCCCAGCTGGGCATACAGTTGAGACTTGGTGACTATCCCAACTACTCGCTGATCCTTAACCACTACCAGACGCTCGATCCCGTACTGCTCCAGAAGCTCCTTCGCCTCCCACAAAGAACAATCTATAGATACAACCACCACTGCTTTGCTCATAGCATCGGCCACTAGTCTGTTAAGATGGGATAGCCTAACATCACGGGAGGTTATAATCCCGACCAGCTGCCCATCCTCAACTACCGGCAGGGAGCCTATTTTGTATAGATTCATTAATTCGGCAGCGCGCTCAACACTTTTACTGGGGTCAATAGTCAGGGGATCCCGCGTCATAACATCTACTACGCGCATTACAGATCCACCACCCGGTTGACTTCGACTACGATATTCACCTGAGCTTTCATTACCATTTTGTCGGTGGCAATGCGTGCCCCCTCCTCCTGCACCATTGGTAAGAGCTCCTCCTCAGGGAGAAGTTTGAGCAACGCCTTCTTCAAAACTACGGCCTCAAAAATATCGTGTTCTAGTTGAATCACCTCGTACTGATCCGGCGAAAGAGCAGTCACCATCCGCCTTATGGATTCTGGCCCGATAGGCGCCCTCTTCCCCACAAGGAGGACATCTTGCATCGGCGGGATCTCAAACTCGGATAGTCGCATAGTCACATCCGCCTTGCGCTTTGGCGCCGACTGTGTTGAAGGGACAAGTGACTTTAATGACATAAAGTACCACCTTTTCGTAAGTTGAGAGCTCTACCGAATGCCAGAGCTTAGTATTCATCCTGTTGCTAGCAAACTTGTTTCTATTTCTACCTTGTCAGGTGGATTCCCTTTTTTTAAGAGGCACATATTGCTAAATATCCCATGCTCTCTTACTCTACCTTGGAAGGGGAATGATACTCAGCGTCTACCTCCATGTCCGCTTATACCGACTGGAGTATGTGTAGAAAAGACACCCCCGACGGGCATCTCTATCGCTCACTTCAGCAGACCTAGGATGGTCTTACGATAACTCTCGTATGCCGCACGGCCGCGATCGGTAGCCTTATACATGGTGTTGGGGCGACGACCAATGAATTGCTTGGTGACCTCGATGTAACCCGCCTCCTCCAGGGTGCGCAAGTGAGAAGCCAGGTTGCCATCGGATAAGTTCAGGCTGGTCTTAAGAAAGGTGAAGTCGGCCCGGTAGCCCGAGGCTAGGATCGCCATAATCCCCAGCCGGGCCGGCTCGTGTATGACGCGGTCGACTGCGGTCGGATCCCAGGTTAGTCACGGCACGACTCATTCCGGCACTCTCCTATCGGTACGCTCATCGCGAAAAGCGTGCAAGAACTGCAGATGCTCCCACAAACCCCTGCTCAGCCAGATTGGGAGCAGAAACCACACCACCTCATTCCTGAATCCGTAGCCCCGCCAACATCCATCAAGCCGGAGCCAGTGCAAAATGAAGAAGCCATCGTCCACCGGCAACCGCCCGGCCGCCAGAAGGATGGCCCAGAGAACCAGGGTGCAGCCGAGGGCAATGGTAAATGGCGCTGGCGTAGCGGTTGTCAGGCGCCCCGGCAAAAACCAAAAGATGGATACCAATAAAACCAGCAACGCCGTCTAGCCCAGACACTCCTTTTGCTGACCAGCTGCCGCTCATCCTCGAGATGCCCCTTGCGGCGGTACAGGTCCCGCCAGAGGCTATTCCGCACCAAGAAGTAGCCCAGGTAGAGCGGAAGCAGCCAGGAGACCACCACAGGACGGGTGACACAAACCGCGAGACCAATAGGAGCTGTGGTATGAGCGGTAGGCATTGGAAGACGATAAGCAATCCGCCCTTGGCCCGCTCAAACTGGGCGTAAATCTTCATAGGCAGCTCCGGTTCCCGCTTCCACAACCTGTCCGCCCCCCCCCCGGCCGTTTTCTACTCACTCACACTCTCCACCCGCCGCCATAAGATGAAGAGAAATTGCGTCAAGGAGGAACTGTCTGATGCCGCACATCAAGCGTACCTTCCCGGGCGGTAACACTTCCCGGGGCTTCTACTCCTTCTATAACTACATCGCCGACCCGGGAGCTAACAAGATCTTCGTCATCAAAGGCGGGCCTGGGGTTGGGAAGTCCACCTTCATGCGGAAGATCGCTGAGGAGATGGTGGAGCGGGGCTACGATATCGAGCTCCTCCACTGCTCGTCCGACAATGGCTCACTGGACGGAGTCTACATCCCGGCCATCGATGTCGCTCTCATCGACGGGACGGCCCCCCATGTGGTCGATCCCAAGAACCCGGGAGCGGTGGATGAGATCATCCACCTGGGCGACTACTGGGATGAGAGCGGAATGCGGGCTAACAAGGAGCACGTACTGCGCCTCAACCGAGAAGTTGGAAGACTCTTCCGGCGGGCTTACGGCTATCTGGCCGTGGCTGGCATCCTCCAGAAGGAGCTGGAGGTCTACTACCCCGAAGCCGAGGCCCTGGACATCGCCGGTCTGAACGACCATACCCGGGCTCTGGTGGCCGACTTGACCGTTGGGGTCAAACCCTCCGGGCGGGCCCCCCGGGTGCGCCACCTCTTTGCCACCGCCATAACCCCTGACGGCACGGTAAATTACCTGGAGACCGTGGTCGGCCCGGCCAAGCGCAAGTATATCATCCGCGGTCCCCGGGGTACCGGGAAGGAAACGATGCTACGCAGGCTAATGGAAGCCGTGGTCGGCCTGGGTTATGATGTGGAAGCCTACCACTGCGCCCTCGACCCGGACCGTATCGAGCACTTCTTGGTGCCTGAGCTGTCGGTGGCGGTGATCACCGGCACCGAGCCCCATTTCTACAAGTCAAAGCGCGGTGACACGGTGATCAATACCGAAACCTTTGTTGACAAGACAAAAATAGCCCGCTTCCAGGAGGAAATAGAGGCCGCCGTCGAGGCGTATAACCGGGCCATCCAGACAGCGGTTAGCTTCATCAATCGGGCCAAGCGGGCCCATGATGAGATGGAGCAATTCTACGTCCCCAACATGGACTTCGCCGCCATCGAAGAGCGACGGCAGAGGACACTCAGGCGCATCCTGGATCTGGCTAAGGAGAGACAGCAGGGACAGCCGGTTACAGCTGAATAGGATAGCCGAAACTTAAAGGGCGGCCGCTGCCGCCCTTTTGAGCCCGTCCCTAATAAACCGATATTCACCGCCGAACTGCTGATCCGGTTGAGTGAATTGGCCCGCGCCAGTTCGCTATCGGGAACCAGAGCGGGTAAGGCCGCGCCAATGGCTGGGTCAAAGAACTCGCGGCAGATAGCGTTCATGATCATTAGCAGGTAGAGCACTGGTAGACTCAGGCTTTCGTGCCAGACCAGATAAGCCAGAAAGGAGTAGATTCCGCCCCTGGTGGCGTCAGTCACCACAATGATGCTCTTGCGGTTCCAGCGGTCGGCCAGGGCTCCCGCAAAGGGGCCGGGCAGCACCGCAACCATCATCTGGCTGGCAGCCAGAGTGCCCAAAGCCAGTGCAGATCCGGTCTCTACCTGGATCCACCAGATAACAGCAATGTAACCGGCGCCATTAGCCAGCTGGGATACGGCTTGACCCAGCCAGAGAAGGACGAAATTACGGTTAAAGAGCTTTCGGGACACGGAACTCACTCGCTCCACACCTCACCCCCATAAAGCTCCAATCAACGTCGAAAGGTGTATCAGGAAAGCACGATGGAGGTGATTTACGGTGAAGAAACCAATCTTAGCGATATTAGCGGTATCACTCGTCATCCTGCTAGCCGTCCCTGCCCTGGCCGCTCCGATCCCATCCGAAACCAGGCTCGGCGCCAAGCTGGTATTCGACCGTTGGCGTCTGGCTCTCACCGGGCTTCCCGAAGCTCGCGCTGAGCTTCTGGCCCGGATCGCCCAGGAAAATGCCGACCTGGCGGCCGAACTCAGTACGGCCGACGCGCCGGAACTCGCTGCCCGACTCGGTCAACTGGCAGCGGCCAGGCTGGCCGAAGCCGAACAGCAGATAAGCCAGGCCGCAGCCCGGGGACGAGATGTCTCCAAAGCAGTAATGGCATTGGAGCAGGCAGCTACCCGGGCTCGTACCCGACTGGCCGAGCTCCTGGCCATGGCGCCCGAGCCAGCCCGAGCCGGTCTGCAGAATGCTCTAGAGCGGGCCAACCAGGGTATAGAGCGTGCACTGACCATCATGGAACAGATCCGCAACGGCGAGTTGAGAGGTAACCATCAGATGATCGAGGCTATCCTGCGCGAGCGCCTGGGAGTCCCGGCTCAGGCTGGTGGCGATAGCCAGCGTCAGGGCAACCAACCCACAGAACCGGACCAGCCTGCACAGCAAGACCAGGGACAGGGGCAAGGGAAGAAAGGGTCCTAGGCTTCAGCCAATCTCCGGCGAGGGCTCGCCAACGGCGGGTCCTCGTCCTTTTCGTTTAAGTATGAGTAAAGTATAATTGGGTAACTAGGGACAAAAACAAGGACGAGAAGCAAACTTCTCCCGGGGTGAATGGTTGCGCCAACATGTCCCCGACACCCGGCCAGCGATGAATACGAACTACTCCACCGTAACTACCATGTGACACTGGACGGAAAGGGTGCTGGCAGCCAGTATAAAATCCGCATAAATGGTCACGAAAAGCCTTCCACCTGCAAATGGCAGTGCAGGTAAAACAAGGCCCACTCCCTAATTGGTGCTCTGGCAGACACAACTAAACCGGAGCAAGGGAGTGAGCCAAGACTTGACGGAGGTGGCGACCATCGTGGACATCGTGTAGTTATAAGAGAACAGGGCCTTTCCAAGCGAGCAGTGGCCAAAAGGTTGGGGATCAACCGCGATACGGTCAGCAAGTACTGGGGCTGTGTTCAACTGAACTCAGGCAATTATAGCCAGCGGCCACAGTTGATGGACCCTTACCGTGATTATATCACGGGCCGGCTGCAAGCGTATCCCAAGCTTTCAGCGCACCGGCTTTACAAGGAAATCCGGTCTCAGGGCTTTCAGGGCTCCGAGCGCACCGTACACCGCCATGTAGCATCGATGCGACCGCAGCGGTTGCGCGGTACAAGCCCTTTCGAAAACAGCCGGCTTATGGCCGGGGTCGCTGAACCACTGGACCAAATCCCGGTAATCAGCAAGCGTAATGCTTTCCACGGCCCCGGCGTACCGCTCAACAAAAACCGAACCCCAGTACCACTTTTTTACCCCGCGGCAAGCCCGATTATCCAGTTTATCCCGGTCAATCCTGTAGAGAAGAGCAGCCAGTACAGGCATCATTGTCGAATACGGGAGCCACCTCTGGGCAAACGCGCCGAACCCGTCCTGACTCGTCGAAGTGGTCCGCTTGAGGGCTTTTTCCATGTAAAGTACGGCGGTGTGCCAATCTTTTTCGAAGCCTTCCGGCCGCAGGTTAATTAGGGACTTACTTTTAACCTCCTGTTCCCGGATAAGCGCTAATGCACGCAACACCAGAACCCCGTAAATATCCGGATCTCCACCCGAGAACTGGCGGAGCAATTCATTATCCTCCACCGCCTGCTGCCAGAGCCGGTGCAGGTCAACACCGAAACGGTACAGCCGGGCGGTCAAAAGGTCGTATACCGAAAGAGCCACCCCGGTACTGTTGAGCTTCTCGAATATGGCGCATACTTCGGCAATACCGTCAGCATCGTCTGGCTTTACCTTCGGGATTTCAATCGTCGGCACATAAAACTGCCGGATGACCCCAACGGCGCGGTTCCACACCGGCTTATGCACCTTAAAGTACTCGTTGAAGTACCGCTCCTGGTCGCGCTCAATCAGCCAGCGTTCGTAATCGTTGAGCCAGCTTTCCCATCGCGGCAGTTCCGTGAACGGAACAATCAGGTTTTCAAACTGGTAGTCTTTGTCCAGGTAACGCCCGCTCAGGTCGGCTCGTTCGCTGAAGATGGCCGCATCCAGGTCACCAGCAGTGATCTTACCCAAGTCTAAGAAAAAACGGTAGGGATACTTGGTCCATTTTAAAGGAAGCGGTGGCGCTGCAAAAGCGTAATGCAGGGAGGTTAACCGCTGTTGCCCATCGAGAATCAGCCAGTCTGGCTTGAGCTGCTCCGCCGGCTTCTCTACCCCGGCCACGGCCCGGAAAGCGAAGGGGCTGCTCTCCGCATCCACTTTCAAAAGAAGAAACGAACCGATGAAGTAACCCTTCAGCACCGAGGTCAGGAGGTCCCTCACATCATCCCGGGTCCAGACAAAGTTGCGCTGAAACTCGGGCAGGGCGATCTCCCCGCTCTTCGCCCGCTCCACCAGGTCGAGCAACCTTTTCTTGTCCGGCGTGATATCCAAGAAGCTTCACCATCCCTTATCTCCGGCCTTCCGAAACCCTACGCCGCTTCCGGCCAGTCGCGGTAGAGGCTTTCCGCCTGCTCCATAATGATGACCACCAGCGTCTCGCACGCCGCCGGCTTGTACCCGTAACGGCCGCAATCGCCTGGTCCAAGGGAATCATCACCTCGTTGTGGTCTTTCTCGGTGTAGCAGGCCAGCGCTTTTTTGAGGTCGTCGGCGATCCCGATGTAGTCCACGATCAGCCCGCCCGGCTTGTCCTTGAAAACGCGGTTCACCCGGGCGATCGCCTGCATCAGATTGTGGCCCTTCATCGGCTTGTCAACGTACATCGTGTGCAGGCAGGGGTTGTCAAAGCCGGTGAGCCACATATCCCGGACGATCACTAACTTCAAAGGGTCGTCGGGGTCCCGGAAGCGCTTCTTCAGTTCCTCCTGCTTGGCCTTGCTCCAGAGGTGCGGCTGGTAATCCTCCGGGTCGCTCGCCGAGCCGGTCATCACCACCGCCACCTCGGGGCAACCTGGTAGCTCCCGAAGATACTTGTAAAACCAACGCAGATGCGCCGGCTCATGTAGAAGACCATGGCCTTACCGTCTAAAGCCTCCAGTCGCCTTTCGAAGTGGGGCACGGCGTCGCGCAGTTGCCGGGCTAAGCCGTCGATGAAGTCGTATTGGCTACCTCGCGCTGCCAGGTTCGCTGTAGGTCAGTGCGAATACCGTATCGGTCAGCCAGCGACGGAACGACTCATTGTCGCTGAATTGCTTAAACAGCTCGGTGTCATCCTTGAGCAGCGCGGTCATCACGCGGGCCAGCGCCTTGTCGTGCTCGATGCGGGCGTTCTGTTTGTCGGAATACTTGCGTGCGTTCTGGTAGGCGGTATCGGCCGCTACGCGCGCCGGAATCTCCTCGGTGATCAGCTTGCGCACCCGATCGGCGTCGGTCCAAGGAATGTTGCCGAACTGATCGTTAAAAGCCTTGATGATGTTCGAGAGACGGTCAAGCTCCGGTTCGGGCTTGTGTCCACCACCCACAGTGGGCACCGGTTCGATCTCGGCATCCGCATCGGGAAGCGCGATCTTCATGGTCGCCTGCTTTTCGACCCGGTAGCTGTCCATGTCGATCGCCTCGAGGATGCCCTTTGAGAGGTCCTCCTCTTTGGGCGCCGGCAGCTTTGGCACCAGGAAGTTGAGGAAGATCGATAGCTTCTCCCACTCGGCGTTGGTGTAGGGGAGGATCGAAGACAGAAAGTTATAGGTTCGCAGAAATGCCTTGGCTTTGCCCTTGAAGTCGACCTGACCGTCCTCGTCGAGATGCTCCATGTAGGTGGCGACGCAGGCGTCGAGGATCGGGTCGAGCTGGTCGCGATCGGCCCCGCTCAGGTAGAGCCGCACCAGTTCATCAACTTGCTCAGGCTTGTACACCTGGTAGCCGTCAAGGTCGGCCTTAAGGTCGTGCAGCTTGTTCGGGTCGGTCTCGTCGGCGAGGATGGTCGTCCGGTAGTAGGGCTCGAAGGCCTTGCGGATCGTCTCCGGGTCATTGACGAAATCGAGGACGAAGGTGTCGTGCTTCTGGGGGTGGGCGCGATTGAGGCGCGAAAGGGTCTGCACCGCCTTGACCCCGGAGAGCACCTTGTCCACATACATGGTGTGTAACAGCGGCTCGTCATAGCCGGTCTGGAACTTGTCGGCGCAGATCAGGAACCGATAGGGATCCTCCCGGATCCGGTCGGCGATCTGGCTCGAGGGAAAGCCGTTAAGGCTGGCCTCGGTGACCTTTTGCCCGCCATACTCGTGCTCACCCGAGAAGGCCACAATCGCCCGATAGGGGCTTTTGCGCTCGGCAAGGTACGCCTTAAAGGCATGGAAGTACTGGATAGCTCGCTCGATGCTGCCGGTCACCACCATCGCCCGCGCCTGGCCCCCGATTTTGCCTTTGGCGATTACCTGCTCGTGGAAGTGGTCCACCATGATCTCGGCCTTGAGCCGGATGGCGTACTCGTGCCCCTCGACGAAGCGGCGCAGCTTCTTTTGCGCCTTTTTGAGGTCGAATTCGGGGTCGTCCTCGATTGTCTTGATGAGCTTATAGTAGCTCTTCACCGGCGTGTAGCTGGCCAGCACATGGATGCGCAATCCATGCGTTCTCTACTGATTCTCCTCCTTCGTGAGCCACTTATGACCCTGCTCAGAGATCTCCCAGATGCCGTAAGGCGAGTCGCCTTTCATCAACCCCTCTCGAACGAGCGTGTTTCGGCACCATTGGGCGGTGTTCCGCCAGCGGACGGCCCGCGGATCGGATGGCAGAGGCTCACGGTCGTACTCGTTCAGGACGCCTTTCATCTTCTGCTCGACTTGGTTCAGGACTTCGCCGATGGGCGCGCTGCCGCCCAGTTCCACCAGCGTTTCCATTATGGGGCGCCGGAAGGCGGCCTCCGAGGTACGCAAGCCGCGGGGCAGGCGGGCTCTGGATCTGCGTCGGCCTTTTTCTTTTCGGGCGCGCGGCTCCGACGCGAAAAGCCCGACCCATTCCTTCTGGAGCCCTTTGACCTTTTCGCAAAACTCAGCCAGCCGGGTTGCTTCCTCAATGGCGGATTTGGCTTTGTTATAATCTCCGGCACGGAAGGCCTGCGCGCCTTCCTCGTTCAGCGCATTGGCGACGGCCTCGATCTCCTCAAGGAGGATCTCAAAAGCCTCGTTGACTTCGTTCTTATCCACGGCGCTCACCTTCGAGTAGATTCCGGAACTCCAGAAATCCACGGCTGCCAAGATAGTGGATGATCCGCTCTGCCTCCTCCCCAGCGGTGGGATTCCGCAATGCCACCTCAAGAATCCTTCGGACATGATCGCGGCCTGCAGAGAGGTTCCACCCTTCACGGTCCCCTTCGGCAATTATCCTCAGGCATTGAGCTGATTCCACAGGATGGGTTTCCACAGTCCTTGCAAGATGCTCCAGCACCATATGATCGAGGTCCGTCTGGTGGACGAGTTGGAGCGACTCGGAAAGCTGCGCAATGGCCCAGCCCACGTCGAACTTGTCCGACACAAACCACCGGCCAAAGGCGGCCATCTCCTTGACGAGGTCGGTAGGGGACTGGGACTGTTTGGCCCATGCAAGACGGACTGCCCAGAGCTGCGTTAGCCGGTCGAGAACCTCCGCAGGAATCTCTCCACTGGTTTGTTCCAGCGCGTGTCCTACATAACCAAGCGCGTGCCCCCTGAGGGCATCGGTCGCGTTTTCCCAAAAGGCCGTAAGCAACGGGTCCTCAAGTGAGAGCTTGCCACGCCAGTAGAACACCATGAGGTGCTCCGCAAGCCTCTCGTCCGGGTTGGCGAGCCACCGGGTGTCGTCGCGGCGGCAGCCTATCCGCTCCACTGCGTGGCGGTATTGCTCGCGGAGAATGTCCAAAACGTTGTCATAAGGCCTGCAGAATGTTACGTAAGTGTTCCACGCGGCCTCGAGAAGCGCCTCTTCACCTTGGCCAATTGGGAAGATTCTCGCTGCACTGTCACGTGCCCACTCGGAATCCAAAAGGACGAGCCACGGGAACCACTGGCCGTAGACCGCGCGAATGGCGAGCGATGGCTCTTGCGCCACGTCGAGACGGGCGTCCAGCACTTCCCGGACCTCGGGCATCTCATCGAAGCCCCTGCGATGCTGATCCTCGGCGTCTGCTTGGCCTTCCATGTGCCGCCGCACCCAAAGGGCATAGCGGACGACGGCGTGCATAGCCTCACCCCGGGTGGTGTTGATTGAGAGCGTGGCCGGGTCCATGTTGGAGCCACCGTAACGCTCCTCGTGCTCCGGCGTAGGTTCGGGGTCTTCGGTCACTGGTTTCAGAATACGCCACACCTTTTCGCGAAGGCGGATGGGGATGCTGCCCGGACCATCGTCAAAGCCGGCGGAGAGTAAGCCCGCGATCGCCTTGCGTGTCCAGCCCCAGTCGGGGTCGGCTTCCATTTCTTCTCCCACCTGCCGGCCCGGGGTCTCCCGCGGCTGTGACAGCGCCCATCCGCAGAGATCCAAAACCGGCTCCCAATCGAAAGCTCCGCCTTGCTTCAAGGCGTCCCGGAGGCCGGACAGGACAGCGCGGATGTATGTCGGGTCCAGGCCCTGGAAGCGTTTAGCCTCGACTGCGAAAGGTCCCGGATCTTGCGCGACGACGGACGACAGCACGCGGCCCAGCCCCTCCGGAGACGGCTCGCGGAAAGCATTGTCCGGAGGCCTCCACGTCTTGAGGAATTCCACGATCTCCTCGACGGACATCGCTTTGAGCTCATCGGCTGACTTGGGGCTCGTCGGCCCCACCCATCCGCCTTCCGTGTACACCGGGAACTCGACATGATCCGGCTCGCCGTATTTCCCAACAAGCTCTCGATAGCGTTCCTGCCACTCTCCCGGCAGGTTCTCGGGCCTGATCCTGGCCAGCCAGTCCCGCTGCCAGATTTCGCGGTAGCGGGCAACGGCGTCATCGGACGGCGGAGAACCCGTCGCCTCCTCTCGCCATCGCTTGAACTTCTCCACGTCGGGGCCGACCTCGATCCATTCTAGGATCGTGGCTCGATCCTCGAGCGTTAACCGCTGGAAACAATCCCGCAGCAGCAGCACGTACTCGTGCCGCAGGCCCACGTCTTCGAACAGCGCTCGGTCAGTCAGCCTCTCGGCCGCAAGCGCTTCCGCTTGGTCAGGAAATACCCGGAGGCCGTGCAGCGCGATGCGTCGGAAAACTCTCCAGGGTCTGCGCTCGAGGGCGTTCACGACCTCTTCGACAGTCCCGTGCCCGGACCGCACGACGAGCTCCGCGGCGTCGCGGACCGCCGTGACGAGGGCATCCTTGATGGTGTGACCGTCGTTCTGGAGATGGTCCTCGATAGCGGGCCGCCAGATCACGGAGTAGTCCTCGGGTCCCTGATCGTCGTCGCGGCGTCGGGAAAGCCGAATGGCCCTGTCCAACAGATCGCACAGCAGCTCCAGCGCCGGAAGACCGGCAGCTCGGACAACCTCCGGGTAATGATCCTTGAGAATTTTTTCGTAGCGCCAGTAGTCGAAGCGCGCCCGCGGCTCAGGCGAAAGCCAATGGACCTCATCCGGTCCGCCCCGCCCTGGTCGCGCATCCGCAAAGACCTCGAGCAGCACGCGAGCCACGCGCAAGGCTTCCGTGGTCCGGCCAGCGCTGGCCCAATGCGCGACCAGTTGCCCTAGTTTTTCCGGCACGAGGAAATACGGACACTCCGCCCAACGCGCCGCCCTTTCCGCGAGCCGAGACGCAACGTCGGCTGGCATCGCGAACAGGGCATCTAAGAGGTCCGAGAGTACGGCGGCGTTGTCGGTATCGTCCATCTCCCCTATGACTTCGGCTACGCGCTCCGGCTCGTGCCGCGCCATGCGGGCGAGGTACCGCGCCTCGGGCGAAGGGGGAAAACGAATCGTGCCTTCTTCCTCGTTTCGGATCGGCTCGGGGGGATGTCGGAAGAAACCCTTTTGTCGAAGTGGCTCAAGCCACTCCGGGTTTTCGAGGCGGTCAAAGAAATAGCGATACTGCTCGGCGTACACGAGCAGTGCTACTGCCTGGTCGACCTGCTCAGGAGTTGGCTTGTTCCAGGATTTCATCCAAAGCCTCCACCGTCTTGAAGAATTCTCTTACCATCGCTGACAGTGCCCACTCAAAGCTCTCAAAGCGGCTTTTCAGTTCATCGCCACCCATATCGGCATCCTTCTGACCCCGGTCATGTGCGCGTTCAACAAACCATTCGGTTGTGTTTAACCAGTTCTCAATTCGCGGCCTAAGAGTTGCCTCCGATAGGGAGTTGTTGGGGTCGATTGCCAGAAAGAGACGCCTCGCTGCCTCGCTTCTTGTCTCACGTACCCGCTCATGGTCTCTTACAAGGTTGGCCACTTTCTGGAACACAGGGTACGGAACTGGAATATCACCATTGGAAGGTAAGGCATCCCCTTCGGTTACTCTTGTCGGTGTCGATCCGTCTAGAGGAAGGCCATGTCTTTTCCAAGTGTTTTCAATATCATCAAGGCGGCTCTTGTAGTCGAGCCGCGATCCAGCTTGAGGCCCCGCTATGACATCCGGCAAGCGGTTCCTCATCTCTCGCACAGCATGCGCAACGAAACGAACCCGGCCGGGGCAACCTTCCGAGAAGATCATACGTAGCGTGCCTTCGTACAACTCACCGAGCGACGGAGCGTTTCTCTCGAACCACAAGCGCAAGTCCCTGCGCTCTGGAGTCCAACAGTCCGGATCACGAACCCCCATCACAACTCCCCCCGAAATGCCTTGTCCAGGATCGAGCGCTCTAGGTCATTGAGATGCTCTGCGGTTTCTTCCTGGGTCTGCTTCAACGCCCGCACCCGCTCCCAAACCGCCTCTAGATGCGCGACGATGCGGCACTGTTCGGGGAGTGGAGGGAGAGGGATTCGCTGATTCTCTACCGTTGACTGACGTATCGAGGGAACCGGCCCGACCTTCGATAGGCTCGTCAGGTCAATCGTATATGTCCATAGTAAGAGGTAATCAGAGCTAACCACCTCTTCATTCGGCAGCAATCCCATAACGTTATTGTCGAACGCCGCCGTGATACCCAACTTTCGCTTTTTGTTGGTTGCAATCGCTCCGCCGATCTTAGGAAAGACAATAGTTCCTGGCTTACAAGCGCGTCCATGCAAGAACTTCAAGGTGTTCTCGTCGACGTAGTTTGCAGCACGTGTTACCTCTGGATCATTCTTTGGGTTGTTCAGGTCAGAGACTTTCAAAAAAGCAACGGGGCCCGTCTGTTGCCCCTGGTAGCGCTTGGGGAAGCCGCACCCATTAATGGCCTTTGCGACCTCCCCCAACCGCACCCACCGCCACCCGGGAGGCAGCTCGGCGCCAGGGCGGGGGAAGACCTCGGCCAGGGCGGCTTGCATGAGGTACTCGGCGTCCTCCTTGGCCTGCTGCCGCAGGCGCTTCGCCTCGCGCACCCGCGACATCAGCTCCTCGAGCCGTGCTACAATCCGCCGTTGTTCGTCGAGGGGTGGGAGGGGGATGGGATGGTGCTCGAGGAACTCCTTCGGAACTCGTTGCTGACCAACTCCACCACGAAATGACGCTTTGGCAGCCTTGCGGAAACGCTCTTGTCTGATGAACAGCCAAATCCATTCTGGAATAACGGAACCACCGGGGCGCAGCACATGGAATTCAGTGGAACCGAAACCAAAGCCGTTGAGCAATCCGCGCGCAATGGCTGCTTTTCCGTTTTCCATACACGGCGTGATTTTCGCAAGAAGGACGTCTCCTTCCTCGAAATAGGTATACCCTTGCCGGACTTGCTCGAAGGGACGTACTTCAGGAGTGACAATCGTGCCGGCCTGGTCGTCAACAGCGGTCATCGGCACAAACGTGGTTGGTTCATTTGGATCAACATGAAGCCGTGGCCGTCGAGGATTGATTTCGCATGCCTCCCCCAACCTCACCCAGCGCCAGCCTTCGGGGAGTATGTAGGGTCCCTCAGTCATGGGCAGCCACCTCCCCGTTGTTGTTGCCGAGGAGTTCGTTCAGCTCCTCCACGATACTCAGGATCTCCCGCTCGCGCTCAAGGAGACCCGCCACGATCTCCACCGGCGAGGGAAGCGCCTCGGCCTCCTTGCGGTTCGGGTTGCGGGCGGTGAGGTCGTAGCCGCGCGCCTTGACCTCGTCGGCAGGAACGATCCAGGAACGCTCGGAAAGGCAGGCCTCGCGCGGGCCCTGGCCTTTTCGGTAAGCGTCCCATGCTTTCCAAAGCCGGCGCGCCTCTTCAAAGTGCTCGTCCTGGATGGGGCTTCCCTTGCTGAACTTTTTCAAGCCCTCCGGCAGAGGCAGTTCGTAATACCAGATCTCCGTAGTCGGTCCGGGCCGCTCGAAGAAGAGGAGCGCTGTCTTGACATCGGAATAGGGCGCAAAGGTGCCGGGCGGGAGGCTCACCACGGTATGCAGATTGAACTGCTCCAGGAGGTCACGCTTGACGTCGGCGAAGGACCCGCCGCGAAAGAGCGTCCCTTCGGGCACGACCATCCCGCAGCGGGCGCCGTCCCGGGGCTTGAGCTTCTTCATGATGTGCTGGAGGAAGAGGAGCTCGGTGGCCGTGGCCTGCACCGGGAAGTTGGCCTGGATGTGCCGGCCTTCTGTGCCCCCGAATGGGGGATTGGTGAGCACCACATCGTAGCGCTCGGTGACGTTGCGGATATTCTCCTCGAGGGTATTGCGCCGCATCACGCGGGGGGCGGTCACGCCGTGAAGCACCATGTTCATGAGGCCCAGGAGGGCCGGCAAAGGCTTCTTCTCCTGGCCAAAGAAAGTTTTTTCCTGCAGGGTCTTGTGGTCTTCCAGGGTACGCTCGGATTTTATCATGAAGAGGTAGGCCTGAGCCAGGAAACCACAGGTGCCACAGGCAGGGTCGTAAACGGTCTCGCCGATCTTGGGGGCGACGAGCTCCACCATAAAGCGCACCACCGGTCTCGGCGTGTAGAACTCGCCGGCCAGCCGGTTCTCGCTGCCCAGACGGCGGAGCAGCTCTTCGTACACCTGGGAGACGGTGAAAATGTCGTCCTGACTGTGGAAGTCGATGCCGTTGATGATGGTCAAGACATCCTTGAGGTTGTAACCCGAGGCGCAAACAATAACGTTGCGCTCGGCGAACACGCTGCGGATCGTCTCGCGCAGCGGATCGCCTCCCAGACTCTGAAGGTAGGGAATCAACCGGCCGTGGACGAACTCCAGCAAGCGATCAGCGGGCCAGTCCTTCGTAGCCCACGCGCTCCAGCGCAGGTCGCCATCCAGAATGCGGGTGTAGGGGCGGCCGGCAAGCTTCGCTTGAGTCTCCCACTCCTCTTCCTGGGCGTCCAAGAAGCGCAGGAAGAGCAGCCAGGCCAGATGCTCGATGTATTCCATGACGCCGCCGCAGTTGTTGTCGCGACGCAAGATGTCGCAGGCCCGCCAGATTTCGTTGGCAAGGGATTCCCGGGTTTGAGGTCCGTTCATGCTATTACCTCCTCAGCGTAGATTCGTGTTTGCATTTCCTTCAGAGACTGACCGAGTAACTCTGCACCGCCGAACCACCCGCTGATCCTGGCGGCACCGCCCCACTCTCGGAAGGGTGAGACCCCGAAAATCTCCGGCTCAAGCTGCTCGATGCCGCCGATGCGGTATTTGTCGAGAAGCTCCAGGATGACCTTGCGAGCATCTTCCTTGTGAGCGGCAATGAAGGCTTGCTCACGGTTTCGGAACACGGCGGCCCGCTCACTGCGGGTATGAATGGGACCGCCGAAAGCGAGGTGGCTGAGCAGGTCAAAAGCGTCCGCCTCCGGTTGACCCAGCACCTCGGCGAGCACCTCGGGATGGATGCTGGAGCGGCGCAGCTCTTCCAGGAAAGCGCGGCGGCGGGCGCTATCCACCCAGATGTCTCGCAGGGCTGTGCGGCTGTCGGCAGACCGCAGAATGCGGCGTTTGGTGTAGTCGCGGTATTGCTCGAGCGTGAGCTGCTCGCCTGTGGACTCGATCAGGAATATCGCCTCATCGGCAATGCTCACCTCGAGACCTTCCACCCGAATCTTTCCGCCCTTTTTCCTCGCCGGCTTGAGGCCAACAGCTTCCTGAATCGTCTGGTCTGTCACCGTTTCCACGCCGATGGTGCGGCTCACAAAGCCCTTGGCGCTCACCATGAGCTGGAGGTTGCCGGCGGGAAGGCGGTCAAAACGGAAACGGCCATTTTCGTCGGTCTGGATCGGGCCTCGCTGGCTGTTGGGCCCGGTTCGGACGCTAACTCGTGCGCCGACAATCAGGTCGTTTGTGTCGGCATGAAATACTACCCCTTCTAAGACGGCAGTCTGTGGGCCATTAGGCGGCTCCGGTGGCGCCAGCGGAGGACGATCCCATTCATCAAAGAGGCGGGTCGCGCCCGTGTAGTCGATAATACGGAACCAGTACTTATCAGTGGCGGGATCCAGCCGGCTGCCGCGTCCGATGATTTGCTTGAACAGAATGGGCGAAGACAGCGTCTTCATGAACACGATATTGCGGCACGAAGGGACATCGACACCGGTCGAGAGAAGTTCCGCCGTCGTCGCCACAACCGGGGCAGGTTTGTCCGAGTCGGCGAAGGCCTCCAGCCAACGGCGACCTTCTTCGCCTTCCTCAGAGATGATGGGGACGGCGTAGTTGTCGAGCCCGGTCTCGGGTCCGAATTCGTCCTGGAGCAGGCGGGCGACCAGCCGCGCATGCTCCATGTCCACGCAGAAGACCATGGTTTTTTCCATCGCCCCGAAGCGGCGAAGGAGCCCGGCCAGATGGCGCACCATCTCCCGGGTCCGGTCCGGAAGGGTGATCTCTCTTTCGAACTGGGGCGTGGTGTAGACCTCGCGCGGCTCCACATCTTCGGGGATAAAGACCTCCGCTCCCTGTTCTACGGCTTCATTCAGATGCAACCCAGTCGCGTCAACAGTCGTTCGCACACGATGCACCTTGTAAGTGGCCAGGAAGCCGTCCTCGATACCTTGCCCCAAGCTGTATTGATACGCTGGTGGCCTCCAGGTGCCCCGGCCCGGGTCGTCCGCGTCAATGGCAACCTCGGGTTCTTCGGCGCAGAAGTAAGCATAGGTATCCACATTTTCGTCCTGTTTGGGCGTGGCGGTCATGCCGAGTTGCATGGCGGTGCCGAAGTGATCGAGGATCTCCCGCCAGGTCCCAAAACCCGAACGGTGGCACTCGTCGATGATAACGAGGTCAAAGAAGTCTCGCGGAAATTTCTCGAAGAGGCGTTTACCCGCCTCATCCGGGCTCCACAGCGTCTGATAGATCCCGAAGTAGAGGTCCCGCGTCAAGTTGGCCGGATGCCCTTCGATCTTGAAGCGCGGCTCGCTCGTTCCGTCGGCGAACGGTGCGAAGGTATTGTATGCCTGGTCGCGCAGCACGACGCGATCCGCCAGGAACAGAACGCGCCCGGGGCGGTCGGGATGCCGGCGCTGGAGCCAACCCGATTTAACGAGCTTCCAAACGATCTGGAAGGCGACGAAAGTCTTGCCGGTTCCGGTGGCCATCGTCAGGAGGACGCGCTTCTGGCCGCGCACAAGGCGCTTGATGACTTCGCGGATGGCCACTTCCTGGAAGTAGAACGGCGTTTTCCCGCACAGGCTTTCCGGGCAGTATGGATGAAGGAGCGGATTGCTCCGCTTGCCTACGCCGTATTCCTCTGGGCGCTCGGCGACGCGCGACGCATCTGGGCTTCCCTGATTCTGTTGCCATCTCTCCCACAGCTCACCGGGAGTCGGGAATCGGTCAAGAACCTGGGTTGAGTTCGTAAAGAAGTCGAATTCGATGATCTGGTGATCATTCGCGGCGTAGGCGAACGCGACCCCGAGCTCCCTGGCGTAGCGTTTGGCTTGTTCAAGCCCAGCCTCGGCCGCTTCCGCCTCGGACTTCGCTTCGACAACGGCGATGGGAAAAGAATCGGAAAGACGCAAAAGATAGTCCACCTTGCGGGCCTCGCCCCTGCGAACCCGATCGCCCACCAGGATGACGCGCCCCTGCGTGTACTGCTGGTCCCGCTGGTAGTAGTGCTCCCTTGTGATTTGTGTGTCGGCCCAGCCTGCGGCTTTCAGTTTCGGGTCGATGAGCGTTGCCCGCGTGTCCGCCTCGTTTCTCATGCGGTAGCCTCCACTTCGGGAAGGAGATCGTCCGCCGGCTCTCCGCCCAGGTCCTCGATGCCGGGCTGGCAGAGACAGCGCGTGTCGCGAAGCTCCGTGTCCGGCTCGTATTCCACCACACGCGGCTTGCCACCGATGACAACCTCAAACAGCCCGCGCAACGGATCAGGCGCCGTGCCAGGCTTGTGAATTTTCTTGATGACTGGCGGTGCATCGTCGGCACGCTCGGCCGTTTCCCGAAGCGCTTTGATCTCCTTGGGTGTGTAGGCGCGCTCGGGGTCGATGCCTTTCAAGCGCAGGGGGCGTTCCACCGTCACCTTCCAGTAGCCGAAGGCCGCGTTGGGGAAGATCTTGGACCGTTCGGTCTCCTCGAATTTGAGGAAGGTATCAACAATGCGACGGATGTCCTCTTCGGAGAGCTCGCAGTTCTTCTTGCCCAGGTTCTTGCGCAGGGGCTTGTACCACTGCGTGGCATCGATAAGCTGCACGCGGCCTTTGCGGTGCTCGGGCTTCCTGTTCGTGAGCACCCAGACGTAGGTGGCGATGCCGGTGTTGTAGAACATGTTGAGCGGCAGGGCCACGATCGCCTCGAGCCAGTCGTTCTCGATGATCCAGCGGCGGATGTTGCTCTCGCCCTGGCCGGCGTCCCCCGTAAACAGCGACGAGCCGTTGTGCACCTCGGCGATGCGGCTGCCGAGCGGGGTGTCGTGCTTCATCTTGGAGAGCATGTTCACCAGAAACAGCAACTGGCCATCGCTCGAGCGGGTGATGAGCGACAGCTCCTCGCCCCGGTGCTGCACGACAAAGCGCGGGTCCTTGATGCCAGCCTTGCCGCCCATGCGTTCCAGGTCACTCTTCCAGCTCTTCCCGTAGGGCGGATTGGAGAGCATGAAGTCGAAGGTGCGGCCGGGGAAGGCGTCGTTGGATAGGGTCGAATGCTCCGGTCCGCCGACGATGTTGTCGGCGGCATCGCCCTCGCCCTTGAGCAAAAGGTCGGCTTTGCAGATGGCGTAGGTCTCGGCGTTGATCTCCTGGCCGAAAAGGTGCACCGAGACCTGTTTGCGGCGTTCTTTCGCCAACTGCAACAGGGTTTCCTCGGCCACCGTGAGCATCCCGCCGGTGCCGCAGGCGCCGTCGTAGAGGAGATAGGTGCCGGATTCGATTCTATCGGCGATCGGCTCGAAGATCAGGCGGGCCATCAGCCTCACGGCGTCGCGCGGGGTCCAGTGCTCGCCGGCTTCTTCGTTGTTTTCCTCGTTGAAGCGGCGCACCAGCTCCTCGAAGATGGTGCCCATGGCGTGATTGTCGAGGCCGGGCAGCCGGACGGTGCCGTCGCTGCCCAGCACAGGGCAAGGACTCAGGTTGATGGACGGGTCGAGGAACTTCTCGATGAGCGTGCCCAGGGCGTCGGCTTTGGCCAGGCGCGGAATCTGGTTGCGGAACTCGAAGTTGTCGATAATCTCCTGCACGTTGGGCGAGAAGCCATCGAGGTAGGCGCGAAAATCCGCCTCCAGCTGCTGGCGGCTGGCACGCGCCTTGAGGTCGCGTAGCGTGAAGGGGGAGGTGTTGTAGAAGGCTTGACCAGCGGCCTGTCGCAGAGCAGCGTCCTGGTGTACGATCCCCGCTTTGTCGAGCGAAGCTTTCATGTCGAGCATGGCCTGCTTGGTGGGCTCCAGCACCGCATCAAGCCGGCGGATAACGGTCATCGGGAGAATGACATCGCGGTACTTGCCGCGCACGTAGAGGTCGCGCAGCACGTCGTCGGCGATGCCCCAGATGAAATTGGTGATCCAGGTGAGTTGGCCGTTTTCCATGTTAAACCTTCCTCCAAAAAGGTCGCATACTTTCTAGTGACGGCGAGCCGGACTTCCAGCGCTTGTCCTCACGCAGGCGCTCACCACACCACTCCTTCATGTTGAAGGGCGGATTGGCCAGGATGAAATCGGCCTTGAGATCAGGCAATGGGTTCTCTTTCTCGATGGCGGCCATCGCCTCGTCAATCAGCCGGCCGAGGTGCGGCTGGTGCGCGTTCGCCAAAAGATAAGACCAGCGAACAGCCGGTTTTTAGAGGTTCAAACCGTAAAGGCGCGTACTGCCGTGCTTTTTTTGTTTTATTCGCCAATCGCCGCCATTTTTTCCTGCCCAAGCCCTTACAGCGTCAACCGTCTCTTCTTCCCCATTTTCTCAGCCGGCGTTCGTACTCGGCGCGGGGCAGGCGGCTTCCCATCGCCCTCATCTTTTCCAGCGCTCAAGCTGCTTTTTGGAGCGTAACGACGAATGAGCCAACCCGTTCTCCTTTGGTAAAATGTAGCTGTCTAAACTAAACACCACCGAAGGAGGAACAAGATGGCTCAATACCAGATTACCCTAGACTGCGATGTTTTGCACGGACTTTTTCAACGGGATGAGGGAGTGGCCCGCCTCTTGGAGCAGGTGTTGAATCAAATTCTGCAAGCCCAAGCAACAGAACAACTGCAAGCTCGCCCCTACGAGCGGACCGAGGACCGTCAGGGCTACAGGAACGGCACGCTGCCCCATCCCCTGACGACCCGGGTGGGAACGCTCACCTTGCGGGTTCCCCGGCTGCGGAGCGGCCAGTTTTCCACCGACCTATTCTTCCGGTATCAGCGGAGCGAACAGGCTTTAGTCTTGGCCTTGCTGGAGATGGTGGTCAATGGTGTCTCTACGCGCAAAGTCACCAAGATCACCGAGGAACTGTGCGGTACCGAACTCTCCAAGTCCACTGTCTCCGACCTGTCCAAGCGGCTCAATCCGATTGTCCAAGCCTGGAACAACCGCAGCCTCCGGGAGCAACGTTATCCCTTCGTGCTGGTGGACGCTCTGGTGTTGAAAATCCGGGAAGAGGGGCGAGTACGTTCTCGTAGCGCTCTAATTGCCGTCGGCGCCAATGAGGCCGGCTACCGGGAAGTACTGGGGCTGATGCTGGGCGACAGCGAGTCGGAGGTCAGTTGGCCGGAGTTTTTTACCGGGCTTAAGAGCCGCGATTTGCGGGGTGTCGACATTGTTGTCTCGGACAGCTACGGAGGTTTAGTCCGCGCCGTGAGAAGCCAATTCCAAGGAGCTACATGGCAACGCTGCCAGACCCACTTCATGCGCAACATCCTGGACGCAACACCCAAATCCCTGCAAGGAGAGATCCATGGCCGCGTCCGGGCTCTTTTGGATGCGCCGGATACCGAAACGGCCCGCTTGCTCTTGGAGAAGATCCCGGAGGACTATTCAAACAAATCAGCCAAGGCCATGGAGATTCTGGAGACCGGTTTTGACGACGCCACGGCGGTCTTGGAGCTGCCGGAGCGTTACCGGAAACGTCTTCGTACCACTAACGGCGTGGAACGGCTCAACGAGGAGATTCGCCGCCGTGAGCGAGTGATCCGGATTTTCCCCAACCGGGAATCGGTGATCGCCTTCTCGGGGCCTTGCTGATAGAGTTGGACGAAAAGTGGGGCTCCGGGAACCGCTACCTGGACATGGCGGAATATCTGGAATGGCGGGAGAAACAGAGAGAAGCTCAAAGACAGGCTTCAAAAGTGCATCGGCTTGGCTAGCTGATGGCCATTTGCCAAGGGAGAGTTTTTACACACAAATTCGGACTTGACCGATAGAAACAGGCTGGAGAAAATAGCCGAACGCTACGGCAACGCGGTTTCAACGAAAACACTGTGAGCGTGGTAATCCGGCGCTTTGGTCTCCTGGAAAACAGCGGCCTCATCCGGGGCAACATTGAAGCCATAAGAGAAAGCCTTCTAGCCGGAAAGACGGCAGTCATCAGGGGGCCGGTCAAAACCTTAAACCTCTTTGCCGTTTATACCATCCGGCACTAATTAGAAAGCTCAGTTTGCCAGCCTGAGAAACAGTTTTTCAGGAACGCTCACTTCGGGAATCCGATAGATTACCCAACTCTGCTTGACAGACACCTCGTTTAAGTGGCATCTTGACAGGACTGGCTAGCAGTGGGTATATTCGTTGAAAACCCACAACGTTAGCTGCGCGAGAGGAGACCATATGCTGAGGAAACTGATTGCTCTTGATATCGACGGAACCCTGGTCGGCCCCACTAACCGCGTCTCACCGCGCACCATCGAAGCCGTGCAACGGCTCAGCCAATTGGGGGCTACCTTCACCATCGCCACCGGTCGCCGTCTGCGGGCCACTTTGCCCATCGCTCGGGAGTTGGGGATCTCTGCCCCCATCATCCTTTTCAATGGTAGCCTAGTAGTAGACCCTCAGAGTTTGGAGACGCTCTACCAGGAGACACTTCCTCACTCGCTGGCTACCCGCTCCATTGAGATCATCCACCAGGAAGCGGAGACCGCTTTCGCCTACCACCAGAGCCTGAGCCCCCCCGATGTCTTCTACCAGCGAGCATCAGAACTGCCCTTCATCAAAGCCTATATCGAACGGGGTGAGGCCGAGGGGGGCTATATCCGCAGGGTTCCCGACCTCATTAACGCCTGTGCCAGTCTCTCCATCATTCGCATCCTCTCCTGGGGCCAGGGCGAAGATATTCTCCGGGTGGCCGAGCGCCTGCGGACACAGCTGGTTGATGAGGCACTGGTACTGGCCGATGACTACCGGGACACCGTTTTAGTGGAAGTTTATCCTCGTGGCGTCTCCAAAGGAAAAGCCATTGCCCAGCTGGCTGCCAGCTTCGGTATCGACCAGGCGGATGTCATCGCCATTGGTGATGGGATCAACGATGTAGAGATGCTGGAGTACGCAGGTCTGGGAGTGGCTATGGGCAATGCCTGTCCCGAAGCCAAACAGGTGGCTAATCGTGTTACCGCCCGGCAGGAAGAGGATGGTGTCGCCCTTTTCCTCGAGGAACTTCTGAAAGGAGTAGCCGCCTCCTGATGACTAAACTCATTGCCATCGATATTGACGGAACCCTGGTTGGCCCCGGTACCCGGATCATCTCTGATCGGACCCGACGAGCCATCAACCAGGCGGTGAGGCAGGGGGCGGTGGTGACCATAGCCACCGGCCGTAGGCTACGGGCTACCCTACCCATCGCTGACCAGATCGGGTTGGCCGTCCCCATTATCTGTCTCAATGGCGGGCTGATAGTCCACTCAAAGACCCTGGAGACCCTCTACATCAAGTTCCTCGCTGCCGACCAGGCCATGGCCGCCATCCGTACCATCCACTCCGGCGGCCGGGCTGCCTATACCTACCGGCACACCAATACTCCCCCCGATGTCTTCTACCAGATCTCCAATGACTATGAGGAATCAGTACGCAGCTTTGAAGGAGCCGAGGGAGTTGAGCGCGTCTCAGATTTGCTGGCCCAGGGTTGTGACGGGATACAGCGGATCATGTGCTTCGGCACCGAAAGCGAGGTTCGGGAGGTAGCTACCTTATGTGAGGCTGCCCTCCTGCCCGACGCCACCCGGCTTTATGTGACTCGCTCCGATAACTGGCATCTGGAGGTCTATCCTTCCGGGATCTCCAAAGCGCAGGGGGTGGCCCGAATGGCAGCCTCGCTGGGGATTGAGCGGCAGGAGATCATTGCCATCGGGGATGGCCTAAATGACCTGGAGCTTATCGAGTATGCGGGTCTGGGGGTGGCCATGGGCAATGCGCCACCCAATGTGAAAGCTGTTGCCGACCTGGTGACTGACAGTCAGGAAAACGACGGGGTAGCCAAGGTTCTGGAGGATCTGTTCCGGGTGGCCGGTACTTGAAGCTCGCCACCTTAAGGGCCACCACCTATGACCCGGTAACAATAGCGGTCATGCTGGGCCTTAGCTGCCGAAATTGACAAGCTTACCCCCGACCGATAGAATGGGAACCGTAATCCAGCTACGGGGGTGTCCCTTTTGCCCAAATCCTTCTCAGTACAGGTAGCCCGGTTCCGTGCTCCGGGAGAGGCCTTCGACACGCCCATCATCCATCTGGCGTGTCCCACACCAGAGTCGGTATCAGCCATAGCCCAGCTGTTTCACCTTTACCACAGTGGCGAAGAGACGATTAAGTCCCCCACTAACCCGGTCCATGTGGGCGACACCCAGATAAAGGTGACGATCACGGAACATCCTACTGATCCAGAGAGAGTACTGGTGGAATTAGCCTTGAAGCGATCGCCCCGGGATCTCACCTATGTCTTCTATCAGCTGAGCGAGCAGGATAGATTGGCCGCCAGCCTGTTCCGCCTGAACCACGAGTTTACCCGCAGCTATGTGTTTTGCCTGAGTCACAACAACGAACTGCTGTTTGACCACCTGTACCTAGTAAAATACCTGGTAGACTACGCTTTTAAACCAGTCGAAATCGGCCCCCGCTGAAGGGGGCTTTTTCTGTGTCGTTTCCGCCGGGTCAAGGGCAAACTAAGGCAAAGCCGATGTGAAGGAGAGTGCCTATGGCGGAAGCCTTTAGTTTTTCACCCCGTCCCAACCGGGCCCACGAGATCAACTGGCAGCCCTGGACCAGCCACACATTCAGCCGCGCCAGAGCCGAGAATCGCCTCATCCTCCTGGACATCAGCGGTGTCTGGTGCCATTGGTGTCATGTTATGGATGAAACCACCTATTCCGACCCACAAGTAATTAACCTGATTAACCGCGATTTCATCGCCATTCGCGTCGATACCGATGAGCGCCCGGATATCAATGAACGCTATAACCTGGGCGGTTGGCCGACCACCGCGGTGCTGGATCCGGCGGGGGCGCTTATCACTGGTGCCACCTATGTACCGCCCCGGGAGATGAGACACTGGCTGGAGAAGGTGGCTGAGCTCTGGCAGACTAACCCGGAACAGATTCGCGAGGTAGCCGATGAATACCGCCAGTGGCTGCATTCCGATCAACCTGATACCGCTGGACCAGTCGAGGTACGGTGGGAGGTCTTTGAGGAGACCGTGGAAGCGGTACTCGCTGCTTATGACCCTATCTACGGCGGGTTCGGACGCGAACCCAAGTTCCCGCTCCCCGATGCCCTGGAGCTTCTGGCGGTATCTTATGCGGATCGGGGGGATGACCGTAGCCTGGAGGCTCTGGAGAAGACCCTGCGCGGCATGGCCGAGGGAGGCATGTACGACCCGGTGGAAGGCGGTTTTTTCCGTTACTCTACGACCCGGGACTGGACTATCCCGCATTTCGAGAAGATGCTGGAGGATAATGCCCGCCTTATCGATATCTACCTACTGGCTGCGCAGCTAACCGGGGATACCTACTACAGTGATGTCGCCCTGGATGTCCTCAGTTGCGCTGAAAACACCTGGCTCCTCGAGAATGGTGGCTGGGCCGGCACTCAGGATGCCGATGAAGAATATTACACCCTGGGTCCGGATGAACGACGGAAGCGCGAGGCACCCTCCGTGGACCGTACGGTGTATGTGGAATGGAACGCGCTGATGGTGAGAGCACTCCTCCGGGCCGGGGCAGTGCTGCACGATCGGCACTGGTTCAACCTGGGCCGCCAGACCCTTGCACTCCTGATGAACCGGGCCTACGATCCCAACCGGGGGATGGCCCATGCGCTAAACAACGGTTCGCCCAGCCACTGGGGATTTCTGGCCGACCAGGCAGCTACCGGGCGTGCGTTGACCATGGCTTTCCAGGTTACCGGCTACGAACAATATCTTTCCCTGGCTCGCGATCTGGCCCATTGGATCCTGCAGTCGCTCGGCAGTGAGCACGGAGCCTTCTATGACCTAATCCCTAACCCCAAAGCAGTGGGTGCCCTGGCCGTTCCCATGGTCAACCAGGAACACAATGCCCGGACCGTCCGCTTCCTGCTGGAGTTATGGGGCCTGACTGAAGACGATGCCTACCGGGAGGCTGGAAGGCGAGCCCTGGCCTACCATAGCCGACGGTACCGGAGCTACGGCCACCACGCTGGAGCCTACGCGCTGGCCAGCTATGAAGCAGTCAAGGCCTGGACTAGGGTAAGTATCATCGGGTCTCGGGAAGCGGCTAATGTCCATAACCTGGTCAGCTGCGCGCTAACCTCACCGCGTTGGCCGAAAACCGTTACCCTTCTGGACGCAGGGGAGCAACGTGAGCGCATTATTGACCGGGGCTACCAGTCCAGGCCAGAGCCCACCGCCTATGTCTGCGTGGGGCGACAATGCCTCGCCCCGGTCACCGACTGCCAGGAACTCCAGGAGCTCCTGGCCCGGCGAATCACAGGAGTCTCGATCCAGCCAAAGGTGCACTGCCCCGATGTCCGTTAAGGCCATCCTACCGGGGTTTCCCCAGTGGGATGGCCCTACTGCTTCCATGATTCTTAGCTCTGCACATCAGGCTCGAACCGGTGCAGCAGCTTCTTGAGCTCCGCCGCTCTCCGGCCGTTCTCCTCCGCGTAGTCCCGGAAGGTTTGGGCTACTTCGGTATCGTCGGTCAGGTCAGCATAGGCCTGATAGTCGCGAACTAACTCCTGTTCGTTCAGCATGGCCCGTTTCAGGAAATCAGAGATGCTCAGCTTCACGGTTTCACCCCTTTCCCAGGAAAAGCTCCCCATAGCTTCAGCTTACCCGCCTGATGGAGAAGTCGGCGATGGCTGAAAGGGCTTCCCGTGGCACACTGGCCGGGATTCCCGTAAGTAGCTCTTTGGCCTGCCGGATATGGTCCTCGGCGAGTTTCAGCGCGTAGTCGATGGATCCGGCACCCACCAGGAGATGCCTGACCCCCTCTATATCCAGTTTTTCAGCGGCCAGCAGCTCCCTCAGATGCTCGGCCACCCGCTCCTGGCGCATGCCGTGGATTACGGGCAGGGTGATGATACCCTGACGAAGATCAGAGCCGACCGGTTTGCCCTGGTGGGCCTCGCTGCCCACCAGGTCGAGCACATCGTCCCTGATCTGGAAAGCCAGCCCAAGGTGACGGCCGTATTCACCCAGCAGAGCGCAGAGTTCCTGGGCTGCCCCACCTACCCGGGCTCCCAACCGGCAACAGGTGGCGAGGAAACGAGCCGTCTTGTACTCAATGGAAGCCAGGTATGCCTCTTCGCTCACCCGGCTTCCATTCATTCGCCTCTGAGCGAACTCCCCTTCCACCAGGTCATTGACCACCCCGGCGATGGCCCCGACCACATTGGGCCCCATTGGAGCCACTAACTCTAGCGCCTTGGCCAGAAAGTAGTCGCCCAGCAGCACGGCCACCTGGTTACCGAAGCGCTGCTGGACTGAGGCACGCCCACGCCTGGTCTCCGCCCGGTCGATCACATCGTCGTGGACCAATGAAGCCATATGCACCAGCTCCATGGCAGCGGCGATCGATACCAACCGGCTTCGTCGGAAGCTGAACAAACGACCGGAGAGAAGGACCAGGGCCGGCCGGAGTCGCTTGCCTTCTGCTCCTATCGCCTGCTCGATGGCTGCTGACAGCTGCTGTCCGGCCGGAGCCAGCAGCGCCTCAATGGTTCGCTCCACACTGACCATCTCACGACCGACTATGGAACAGGCCTGCCCAAGGACCTCTCGCACGGGACACCTCCATTGCAACCTGCCCCATATTATCCGCGGAATCGGACAATACTATGCCAGCACCATCCAACCGAGGAGGCCCGCGACTTGGACAACTATGATGTAATCATCTCAGGCGCCGGCCCGGCCGGGGCAACAGCAGCTATCTATGCCGCCCGAGCAGGTTTGAAGGTTCTGCTGCTGGACAAGAGCCTGTTCCCCCGGCCCAAGCCGTGTGCCGGTGGAGTCACCATGGCGGCCTTAGCCCAGTTGCCTATACCGCTCGCCAACGGCCTGGTGTTGGACACCATTACAAAGCTCAACGCGAATTATCTGGCTAGAGGCGGGGCAGTTCCCAATGATGAGCCCTTCATGGTAACAGTGGACCGTCGGGCTTTCGACAATTGGCTGGTGGAGCAGGCCCAGGCCGCTGGGACCTGCTTTCGCCAGGGGGTAACAGTGGGAAGTTCCGCGCTGGAGGGGTCAACCAGGCGAGTCGCCACCAGCCTGGGTGATTTCACTGCCCAGGTTGTCATCGCTGCTGACGGCATCGCCAGCCGCTTGGCCGGCGCGGTGCGGAGAAGATTCCGCCGGTCAGAGACTGGCCTGTGCCTGGTGGCCGAAGCCAGCGCCCCAACCCTGGCCACCCGGCACCGGGGTGAGATCGTAATCGACTACGGGATTCTGCCCAGAGGGTACGGTTGGCTTTTCCCCAAGGGTGACCGGGTGAATGTTGGCGTCGCGGCCCCCAACAGCCGGGGAAACGGGCTCCGGTCGGCGCTGGAGCTGCTATGTCAGCGCTGGGGAATAGACCGGAGCCGCCTGGCAATAGACTGCTGGCCAGTTCCACTGGGTGGCTTCCGCCGTCCACTGGCCGCCCAACGCCTCCTACTGGCCGGTGATGCAGCCGGATTAGCTGACCCGCTCACGGGCGAAGGAATTCGCTATGCGCTGGTCTCGGGGCGCCTGGCTGCGCTAGCCGCCGTGCGTATCTGTGGTGGGTGTAACGCGGCTCGGGTCATCGGGGAATACGATGAGGGCTGCCAGGAGATAGTGCGGGATCTCCGGGCAGCCCTCATGATCGCCTTCAGCTTCTTCGCCATGCCCGCATTCAGTCACCGGGTTCTTTTCCACCATCCGGCCTTCTTCGCCCGCCTGCTGAGTGTCCTCCAGGGCGAAAACAGCTACCGGCAGCTATTAGCCTGGCTCGGCCTTAGCGGGCCATGGCTGGCCGCTAAGTCTGTCTTCCGTTCGCTGGCGCCTTCGTCTGCGCCCTAACCCGGCGACGGGCCGGGTAAAGGTCGGGCTGACAGGCCCGACACCGGCATGTTACCACCGCTTACTCCCTCCCCCTCTCGGAGAAAGTCTGGCAGTTGGTATCCTGGCATTCATCGGCATTGGCTCCGGTTACCTGGATCTCCCGGGCCACGCACCGATTGCCGCTCTCCCAGTACCGGCAGGACTCGACTGTACAGGTGACGGTGGGGCTGGTACCCTCGCCGGTGACTAAGTTCTTGGCCACTCCTCCCCAGGCCACATTGTCCATGGAGCCAAGCATATTGGCCAGGCCCCGTCGCTGGCAGAAAGTTTTGCACTCGGTCTCATCGGGCGTGCGGGCCTGCTTCCCGGCCTGCTGGTTTAGGACATCGATATTGGCCGCTCCGCAGATGTCATCCGCCATCCAGTGGGTGCAGGTCTTGACCTCACACTTAACGCGGGTGCGCATCGTGAATCACCTCCTGCCCCTAGCTTTCCTCGTCAGGAGGTGGGTATACGTAGCATGACCAAGAACCCTAAAAGGCCCCTGCCACACCTTCCTCAGCCCTCCCCCCGCTCCGCGGGGTTGAGGTGGATGAATACATTGGAGACCTGGTTTATCTCGCTTCGGATCCTCTGCTGAACCCGGCGACCGATCTCGTGACCATCAGCCACCGGAGTCGCCGGATAGACCCCAATCCGCAGATCTATCTGGGCGTAGGCGCCGTACCAGCGCACCGCTACTCCGTGGACTGCCTGGACCCCCACGACGCTCCGGGCGATCTCGGCGACTCGATCAGCAAAACCCCGGTCCGACTGACGGTCCATCATCTCGTGGACCGATGCCATAACGATCTTGCTTCCGACCACGCCAATCATAATGGCAACCACAACGGCAGCAGCCGGGTCCATCCACAGGAATCCGTTGCGGGCGCCGAGGATACCTATGAACGCGGCCACCGACGAGAGGGCATCAGAGCGCTGGTGCCAGGCATCGGCCAGCATGGCCGGGCTATTGATCGTCTTCCCGACAAAGGCAGTGTATCGTGCCATCGCCTCTTTGACCAGGATGGAAACCACTGCCGCCCATAGGGCCAGGATGCCAGGTACCTCGTACTCGTGACGCAGGATGCGTCCAATGGCTCCAGTCATGACACTGGCCGCGACGATAATCAAGATGATGCCGAGCAGTTTGGCTACCACCGATTCAGCACGCCCGTGCCCGTAAGGGTGATCCTCGTCGGCCGGGCGCTTGGCCACCTGCAGGCCGACTATAACGCCAACAGTAGTAACCGCATCCGAGGCCGTATGCAGAGCATCGGCCATCATAGCCGCGCTGCCACTCAAAGCCCCGGCAAGGTATTTGGCGGCAGCCATGACCAGATTGCCCGCCAGGACCCGAACCGACGCCCGCTGTCCCTGCATGGCCCGCTCCTTCTCAATTGCGCTGGCCAGCTCAATCTCCTCCTCACAAACACAATACCTGTGGGACCACAATCAGGTCCCACAGGTATTAACCTGCTGCGAAATGCCCGGCCCCAACCGCTGAGCGGTTCGCCTGCTCCTGTTGTGCCCATTATATGTGCGCCATCGGGCGATGTCAACCTTCAGTCCCGACACTTGTTGTCGGCCTGTGATATTGTCACCCTGTAAACGGACTGAGAAAATGTCCTCATGAAAGGAGACATTTTCTTGAGTTCTAGAGAGTCAAAAAGAGTCTTTGTCATGGAACGTGTCCTTGGCGCTGA
>JBFLWA010000009.1:0-83634 GCA_040758135.1 Bacillota bacterium
GCCGCTGACCACGGTAGGACAACAAACAGAGGCGTCTTTCCTTTCTCAATGATATGGCCATTATATCCAGCAGCCCCCGGTCAGGCAACCCCGTCAGCTTTCGGTCGTTTTAGGTTAGCCCTAACAACAAAGAACAAAAAGGGTAACGGCGTAGGAACAAACACGACCACGCAGAAAGGGGTATTTCGTTGGCGGAGAATGTGTTACGCTTCCCCAGCTTGAAGAGCTGGGGAGTGAAGAGATGAAAAGAGAAGAGGAGGCGCCTCAGCCGAGGCCCTCCTCTCATACTCTTCCAGGTATTCCAGATTGCTGTTGGTAGCACCCAGAATGTCTACCAGTCGCAAGTTCAATGTCCCTTTACAACCCTACTCCAGAAAATCCTTCAGCCACTTGCTCCTGCTCGGATGCCTCAACTTGCGGAGCGCCTTGGCTTCAATCTGCCGGATCCGCTCCCGGGTGACCCCGAACACCTGGCCTACTTCCTCCAGGGTCCGTGCCCGGCCGTCATCCAGCCCGAACCGCAGCCGGAGCACCTTCTCCTCCCGGTCGGTCAGGGTATCCAGCACCTCTTCCAGCTGCTCCTTGAGCATGGTGAAAGATGCGGCCTCCGACGGGGCCGGCGCGTCATCGTCCGGGATGAAGTCGCCGAGATGGCTGTCCTCTTCCTCGCCGATAGGCGTCTCCAGCGAAACCGGCTCCTGGGCGATCTTCATGATCTCCCGCACCCGCTCCTCGGTGACCTCCATGGCCTCGGCGATCTCTTCCGGAGTCGGCTCCCGTCCCAGCTCCTGCAGGAGCTGACGGGAGACGCGAATCAGCTTATTGATGGTCTCCACCATGTGGACCGGGATTCGAATGGTCCGCGCCTGGTCGGCGATGGCCCGGGTGATAGCCTGCCTGATCCACCAGGTGGCGTAGGTGCTGAACTTATATCCCTTGCGGTAGTCGAACTTCTCGACTGCCTTGATCAGACCCAGGTTTCCCTCCTGGATCAGGTCGAGAAAGAGCATGCCACGACCAACATAGCGCTTGGCGATGCTGACCACCAGGCGCAGGTTGGCTTCGGCCAGCTGGCGCTTGGCTTCCTCGCTACCGGCCTCAATCCTCTTGGCTAGCTCGACTTCCTGTTCGGCGTTGAGAAGCGGGACCCGACCAATCTCCTTGAGGTACATCCGAACCGGATCATCGAGGGCAATCCCCTCGGGGATGAGAGCCTCATCAGCCTCGTCGTCATCATCATCCTCGCTGACCATCGCCGGCTCGGGGTGACCATCCTCACCGACCACCTCGATCCCGTGCTCGGTCAGGTACTCCAATATCTCATCGAGCTGCTCGGGAGTCAAGTCCGGTGGCAGGGCGTCGGAGACTTCAGCGTAGGTCAGAAGACCGCGCTTCTGGCCGCGCTCAAGCAGCTCCTTCACCCCTTCGACTTGAATCTCCTTTCTGCTCATTCCTTTGTCCCCTTTCCCCTCTTGACAAGCCAAAGCCGACCTCGCTAACGGGCGGCCTTGTGGTCAGAAACCTGTTTTCTGCACTCCATTAACTCTCTGAGAAGCTCAGAGCAATCTAGGCCCTGCTGCTGCCGCTCGCCGATTAGCCGGGTTAGCTCCTGCATACGTTCTTCGGCCTGATAGCGGCGGATAGTCTCCAAAAGAGTGTCGACCGGATTGCTTAGGGAGTATTCTACCTCCCTCGTGAAAATCCTTGTCACCGTCCGGTAAATTTCCTCCTCACCCTCGACGCGATCCAGCAGCTTAGCGGCGCTAACCGGGCGGCCTTCGGCGGCCAGGTCAGCCAAACTCGACCAGATAGCCTGGTGGACCGGGTGAGCGAAAGGAGTCTTGCCTAGCCGGACGCTCACCTCCTCCAACACCTCGAGCTGGGCAGAGGCCAATCGGATCAGCTCTTCCTCAGCCACCAGCCTGGCTCGGGGGATGGCACTAGTGTCATATGTTGCCAGAGGCTGTGCCCCAATATTATTCCTTGTTTCCAGCTTTCTATGCCCTGAGGCCTTGGCCGAGTTGGCCCGGACGTATTTGCGCAGTTCAGCCCGGAAAGCGTCCTCACTTACCCCCAGTTCCCGGGCAAAGCGGCCGAGGTAGCTATCACGCTCGACGGCATTGGTCATCGTCGCCAGGATAGGCACCATCTCCTGGACCACCTTCACCTTGTTCTTTACCTGACGGAGGTCGCTCCCCCGGCAGGCCAGGCGGAAGCGGTACTCGGGGAGATCCACCGCGCCCTCCACCAATCTGCGAAAGGCCTCGGGCCCTTGTTTCCTAACGAAGTCGTCGGGATCCTTTCCGTCGGGGACATTGACCACCCTGACCCCGAGCCCGGCCTCTTTGACCACCTCCAGGCCCCGCACGGTGGCCTTGGTGCCGGCGGCATCGGAGTCGTAGGCCATGATCACTTCAGGGGCAAAACGCAGGAGCAGCCCGGCCTGGTCGTGAGTGAGGGCGGTGCCCAGCGAGGCCACCACATTGATGATCCCGTGCTGGTGCAGGGAGATGGCGTCCATGTACCCTTCAACGATGATGGCCTGGCCTTGGTTGCGGATTTCATCCTTGGCCAGGTCCAGGGCGTACAGGTTCTTCCCCTTGGCGAAGAGCGGCGTCTCCTGGCTGTTCAGGTACTTGGGGGACGAATCGTCCAGCACCCGTCCACCGAAGCCGATCACCCGACCCCGGCCGTCCCGGATGGGGAAGATGATCCGGTGCCGGAAGTAGTCGTAGAACCCCTTGGGACCACGGCGGGTCAGGCCGAGCTTGACCAGCTCCTCGGGGCAGTAGCCCTGGCGGATCAGGTGGCCGGTCAGGGCCTCCCAGGAGTCGGGGGCATAGCCCAGGGCGAATCGGGCGACCGTCTCCTGGCTCAAGCCGCGCTGCTCCAGGTAGGCCCGAGCAGCAGCGGCCGTGCTCGAATCGGCCAGCAGCCTCTGGTAATACTGGGCGGCGGCCGCGTTGATGGCGAACAGGCGATCCCTGGCCTTCTGCCGCCGGGCATCCTCCGGAGAGAGCTCTTCCTGGAAGGGGAGCCCCACCCGGTCGGCCAGCAGTCGGACGGCCTCGACGAAGGTCACGCCCTCTTTGAGCATGATGAACTTGAAGACATTCCCGCCGGTCTGGCAGCCGAAGCAGTGGAAGATCTGCTTTTCCGGGGCCACCGTGAAGGACGGAGTCTTCTCGTGGTGGAACGGGCAGAGCCCGAGGTAGTTGCGGCCCGCCTTCTTCAGGGGTAGATAGTCGGAAACGACATCGACGATGTCGTTCCTGCTACGTACCTCTTCAATGAATTCGTCAGCCAATCGGGGCACCGTCTCCACCACCAAAGCTGCATCGTGAGTAAAGTATTCGCCAGCGATGCCCGGAGTTCCTGCCCCGAACAAGCATTCGCCCTAAAAGCCCTCTTCGTTGAGGTTCCAGGGCTCAGGGACGAAGAGCCGCTGGAAGACAGCGATAGCATAGCGGTCAGTCATCCCGGCGATGTAGTCCACCACCCGCCACAGTTCGGAGTCGTCCGGGTGGACCACCGGCGCCAGGTCAGGATGCTCCGTGAAGTACTCAAAGAGGATACGCACCAGCCGCTCGGCCTTGGCTTCTTCCACCTTGGCCCGGGAGCCCACATAGACCCGGTCGAGGAGAAAGCGGTACAGTTTCTCGGTGGCTTCCTTAATGGGAGGACTCATCGCCACTATGGGTTTGTCATATGAGTTCCTGATGATGTCCCCGACCATGGTGCCGATGCGCTGGGAATGGCCGTAGCCCAGCACCTCGAGGCAGTCCTGGGGCAGGTCCTCCTGGCGGAGGATTCCGGCCCGCAGGGCGTCGTCGACGTCGTGGTTGATGTAGGCGATCTTGTCGGCGAAGCTGACGACCCGCCCCTCCAATGTGGATGGCGGAATCTGGCTATCGTGGGAATGGTTGCGGATCCCGTCTCGTACCTCCCAAGTGAGGTTGAGTCCCTTGCCGCCTTCCAGGTGTTCAACCACGCGTAAGCTCTGGTGGCCGTGGATGAAACCGCCCAGTGGGGTCTCTTTCAGCAGGCGGCTGAGGGTGTGCTCGCCACAGTGGCCGAAGGGGGTGTGCCCCAGATCGTGACCAAGGGCGATGGCCTCAGTCAGGTCTTCATTCAGCCTCAGCCCCTTGGCGATAGTCCGGGCGATCTGGGCCACCTCGAGAGTATGGGTGAGGCGGGTCCGATAATGGTCCCCCTCGGGAGCGATGAAGACCTGGGTCTTGTGCTTGAGGCGCCGGAAGGCCTTGGAATGGATAATGCGGTCCCGATCGCGCTGGAACTCGGTGCGCAGGGGACATGGTTCGACTGGCTCCTTCCGGCCGCGCGAGGCACTGCTTAGGGTGGCGTGGGGCGCCAGGAAATCCCGCTCCTGCGCCTCCAATCTCTCTCGTACAGTCTGCATAGAAAACCACTCCACTCAATGACATCTCAGGTAGACTTAGTTTAGCTTTCTGTATAATATACGCTCAGAAAGCCGGGGTACCTGCTAGGCCAGTGATCCCTGCCTTAGCTTAGCCACAGTCAGCCGCACCCAGACACTGGCCGGTACCAGGCACTAGAGCTGACAAAACCGTGTATGAGTAAAGTACAGTTGGGTAATTGAGGACAAAAACAAGGACGAGAACCACCTTCTCCCGACGCCGGGCCGACCACGACCTGCGTCGGCTTCCGCCTGGCGCACCCAACCACGCAGCTCCTCGCCCGAGATCCCCTGTTCCCTCGCGATCTCGGGAATCGGCTTGTCACTCGTTCGTACCAGCTCAACGGCTCGGGCTCGGAACTCAGCGGGATACGGAGGATGACTATCCGGCATTGGCCCCACCCTTTCTGGACTTTACACCCCGAGTGTAGTGTTGTCCACGAAAGCGGGTCAAGCCCACATCTACTGATTCGCTCGGCCGGCACCACGGCCTCGGGCGGTCTGTCGCGGCTAATCATAAAGCTCAAGTTGCCAGCCTGAGAAACAGTTTTTCAAGAACGCTCACTTCGGGAATCCGATAGATTACTCAACTCTGCTTGACAGACACCCAAAACCGTCTCGCTTATTTCAAACCGCTGGTTTATATGTTATGTTGATGTGTAGAGGTGACATCGGTGAACCGTCACGACCTGGAGTTCTTGCGTCGCATTCCCTTGTTTTTGGAGCTCGACGATAATGCACTGATCATTCTCGCCGGCCTGATCTACACCAGGCGCTACCGGCGTAATATGTTCGTCTTTACTGAGGGCGAGCCGGGTGAAGCGGTCTTCTTGGTCCGCTCGGGGCGGGTCAAGATCACCAAGACCAGCACCGACGGGCGGGAACAGATCCTCCACGTAATGGGTCCTGGCGATGTCTTCGGCGAAGCAGTTCTATTCGACGGCGGCCCCTACCCGGCTACCGCCGAAGTGATTCAGTGCGGCGAGATTGCTTTCCTGCGCAATAGCGACCTGGAGGACGCGGTCAGGGCCAACCCGGAACTGGCCATCAGGCTCATCCGCCTGCTCAACCGCAGGCTGAAGACGGCCCAGAACCGCATCAGGGACCTGGCCCTTAAGGACACCTTCACCCGCACCGCTAGCCTCCTGACCCAGCTGGCCGAAGCCAACGGGCTGGTGCCCGAGGCTGGAGTCGAGGTGGAGGTGGACCTGAGCCGCCAGGACCTTGGGGCGATGATCGGCACCTCCCGCGAGACAGTGACCCGGGCTCTCTCCGAGTTAAAGCGGATGAAGGTTATCGACCTGACACCCAATGGCTTCGTTATCCTGGACCCTAAGCGTCTGACCAGCCTCACCTGAGCGACGGAGACCATCGAGAATAAGCCAGGCCTGCGCCCATGGCAGGTCTGGCCTTTTTGTGATATTTCTCACATGCGAGGCGCTCTGACCTCACAGATTCAATTGCCACATGGAAGCTACAATGGCCATGAGAGTTGAATCATTGAGGAGGTATACTCATGTCCAAGAACCCGTGCGGCAGCTGCACCGGCTGTTCGCTCCATCCGTCGGTGAGCCAGATGCACGCCCGCACCCAGGAGATGAGGATCAACACTGTCTTCGAGCGCTACCAGGCCCAGCAGCCTCAGTGCTCCTTCGGCAAACAGGGAATCTGCTGCCAGCTGTGCAGCCACGGTCCCTGCCGGATCACCCCCCGGGCCCCCCGGGGGATTTGCGGAGCTACCGCCGACACCATCGTCGCCCGCAACTTTCTGCGCCTGACGGTCCACGGGGTGGCCGCCTACGCCCACCACCTGGAGGAGATCGCCCGCACCCTGAAGGCGACCGCCCAGGGGAAGACCCCGTACGGCATCGGCGATGAGGCCAAACTGCGCGAGGTCGCCCGCACCGTCGGGCTCAACCCCGAGGCCGACGCCAACGACCTGGCCATTGCCCTGGCCGACCTGATCCTGGCCGAACTGCGCAAGGGGACCGATGAGCCGCTAGCCCTGGTTGAGCTTTTCGCCCCGGCCACCCGGCTGGAGACCTGGCGCAAGCTGGGGATCATCCCCGGTGGCGTCTTGTCGGAAATCCGCGACGCGCTGACCAAATCAATGTCCAATATCACCACTGACCCGGTTGACCTGCTTCTGACCGCCCTCCGGCTGGGGATCGCCACCGGCTATATGGGGCTGGTCGGCACCATTACCCTGCAGGATATCCTGCTGGGCACCCCGGCCCTGACCAGTACCCGGGTCGACCTGGGGATCCTGGATCCCGACACCGTCAACATTGTCGCCCACGGCCATGTCCCGCTGGTGGGTACCGCTGTCATCCAGGCAGCCGCCTCTGAGGAGATGCAGGCCCTGGCCCGGGCGGCCGGCGCCAAGGGGATCAGCGTCTACGGCTCCATGTGCACCGGCCAGGAGCTAATGCAGCGCAATGCCCATAGCGGAGCGCCCATTTACCGGGGGCAGCTGGGCAACTGGATCACCCAGGAGTTCATGGTGGCCACCGGCGCCGTCGACCTGGTGATGATGGACATGAACTGTTCTATCCCGGGGCTGAAGGCCATGGCCGACCATTTCCACACCAGGCTGGTCTCGGTTGACCACATCCTGCGCATGGACGGGGTAACCGAGAACTACGACTACAGCCCGGAGAGCGTGGCCGAGCAGGCCAAGGAACTGGTCAAGCGGGCCATCGAGACCTATCAGCGCCGGGGCAACGACCTGTTCATCCCCGAGAAAACCCAGGAGGTAATGGCCGGGTTCTCGGCCGAGTCTATCGCCGGCGCCTTGGGCGGCACTCTCGACCCGCTGCTGCAAGCGGTTAAGGACGGCGCCATCAAGGGAATTGCGGCAGTGGTCGGCTGCACCAATAACGAGAACGGGCATGACAAGATGTCGGTAGCCCTGACTAAAGAATTGATCACCCGGGACATTCTGGTGGTTAACTCGGGCTGTGTCAGTAGCGGCGTGCAAGCGGCGGGGCTGACGGATCCGGCCGCGGCCCAACTGGCCGGACCCGGATTGCGGGCCGTCTGCGATTCGCTGGGCATCCCGCCCACCCTGAACTTCGGTTCTTGTGTGGATATCGGGCGCATCGGGGTGGTGGTCACCCTGATCGCCAACGCCCTGGGCGTCGATCCGAGCCAACTGCCGGTAGCAGCTTCGGCTCCCGAGTATATGGAGCAGAAGGCGGTGGCTGACGGGCTGTTCGCTGTGGCCTTCGGTCTCCTGACCCACCTGGCCCCGGCTCCGCCGGTCACCGGCGGACCGCTGGTGCTCGACGTCCTCACCAACCAAGTCGAGGGGCTCACCGGGGGCAGGGTGCTCGTGGAACTCGACCCGGTGAAGGCGGCCGAGGCCATCGAGGCCCACCTTCTCGCCAAGCGCCAGGCGCTCGGCATCTAACCGAGGCACAACCTCCACTAAAACCGGGGCAGCATCTGAGATGCTGCCCCGGCTTCTCATTTTCGCTTCCCCGTTCATAGGCTGTAGTAGCGGCTCAGTGGGGAGGTGAACTGCTGTGTCCCGGTACTACTCCCCCCTGGCTGACACTCTGACCGCGCTCCGGTTCCTCCTGGGGGCCTCTCTGCCCGTCATCGGGATTACCCGGGCGGCACTCCCGCTGGTGACCATTGTCCTCCTGCACCTGGCGGGGCTGACCACGGATATGCTGGGCGGCGCTCTGGCCAGGGTTTTACCTCCGGGGCAGGGCCAGCTTGGGCGGTATGACCTGGCCGTCGACCATTTGGTCCGCTATTTAGGGGCGGAAAGTGAGTGGGCGACCGAACTGCCAGACGCCAATGAGGCCGTTACCCTGCTAAACAAGTCGTTTTTGTCAACGGTCTGGTGCAAGGTAACACAATACAGGCCAAACACCTAGGCCAGGATATCCTGGTCTGGCTTAGAAACCTCATCGGTGGTGAGACCTCCGAGTACACCGAGATGCTGACTGATGCCAGACAGGTCGCCCTGGACCGGATGGTGGCTGAGGCTAAGTGGATGGGGGCCAACGCGGTGGTCAATGTCCGCTTCTCCACCGCCCAGGTGATGCAGGCAGCTGCTGAGATCCTGGCCTACGGGACGGCGGTGGTAGTGGAGTAGCAGGCGACCCACGGATTTGAGGAGATAAGCGCATTATGCCTACATAACAAGCAGGGCCCTCACCAGAGGTGAGAGCCCCGAGTAAGCTGTAAGCTGTCAGCTATTCCTCAGTGCCGCCTGGGCCGCCGCCAGTCTGGCCACGGGTACCCGGTAGGGCGAACAGCTAACATAATTCAGCCCGGCCCGGTGGCAGAAGTCGATGGAGCGTGGCTCACCACCGTGCTCGCCGCAGATCCCCACCTTCAGCCCGGGCACGGTCCGGCGGCCGCCGTCCACGGCTAGGCGGATCAGCTGCCCTACCCCCTCCTCGTCTAGCACCTCGAAGGGGTTATGCTCCAGGACCTTCCGGTGTAGGTATTGGTGGAGGAACTTGCCCTCGGCATCGTCGCGGGAGAAACCAAAGGTGGTCTGGGTCAGGTCGTTGGTGCCGAAGGAGAAGAACTCGGCGGTTCCGGCGATCTGGTCAGCTACCAGGGCGGCCCGGGGTACCTCGATCATGGTGCCGATAGGGCAGTTAAACTCGATGCCGCTGGCCCGCACGACCTCGGCCTTGACCTCCTCCACCAGCTGGCGCAGGGCGAGCAGCTCGTTGGGGTGGCCGACCAGCGGGATCATCACCTCGGGCTGGGGCCGGAACCCCCGCCGCAGTAGGTTGACGGTGGCCTGGAAAATGGCGCGGGCCTGCATGGCGTAGATCTCGGGGTAGACGATCCCCAGGCGGCAGCCGCGGAAGCCGAGCATCGGGTTGGCCTCCTCCAGGGCGCGCGCCCGGCGCAGCACCTGCTCACGCTGGGCGGCTGCATGGTAGTCCCCCTGGCCCCGCAAGAGCGCGATCTCGGCCAGCAGCTCATCCACCTTGGGGAGGAACTCGTGGAGCGGCGGGTCGAGCAGCCGAATGGTGGTCGGCAGACCCTCCATCGCCTCCAGGATCTCCTCGAAATCGCCCTGCTGGATGGGGAGAAGCTTATCCAGGGCGGCCTGCCGCTCGTCCAGCGTCTCGGCGAGGATCATCTCCTGGACGATGGGCAAGCGGTCCTGGGCCATGAACATATGCTCGGTGCGGCAGAGACCGATCCCCTCGGCGCCGAACTCCCGCGCCTTGCGGGCATCTTCGGGGGTATCGGCATTGGCCCTCACCCCGAGGTGGCGGAGGTCGTCGGCCCAGCGCAGGATAGCGCCGAACTCCTCGCCCAGGGTGGGGTCAACCATCGGCACCTCGCCGATATAGACAGCGCCGGTGGCCCCGTCGATGGAAACCACATCCCCGGCCTTAATGGTCCGGCCGGCTACCGCTACAGTCTCGTTATCCATATCGATACGCAGGGCCTCGCACCCGCAAACGCAGGGCTTACCCATGCCCCGGGCGACAATCGCCGCGTGGCAAGTCATCCCGCCGCGGCTGGTCAGGATCCCCTGGGCGGGGATAATACCGTGGATATCGTCGGGGGTGGTCTCCGGGCGGACCAGGATCACCTTCTGCCCCTCTTTGCCGAGCTTCTCGGCGAGGTCGGGATCGAAGACCACTTGGCCAGTGGCGGCGCCGGGCGAGGCCGGCAGTCCCCGGGCCACCGCCTCAAGCTTAGCGTCGGGATCGATCCCCCGGTGCAGGATCTTGGTCATCTGGGTCGGCTCGATGCGACGCACCGCCTCAGCCCGGTCGATCTTCCCCTCCTCGACCAGGTCATGGGCGATCCGCACCGCCGCCGCGGCGGTGCGCTTGCCGGTGCGGGTCTGCAGCAGGAAGAGGATACCCTTTTCTACGGTGAACTCGATATCCTGCATATCACCGTAATGCTTCTCCAGCAGCTGGCAGGTGTCTACCAGCTGCCGATAGGCCTCGGGCAGGTCACGACTCATCTCAGCGATGGGTTTGGGTGTCCGGATTCCGGCCACCACATCCTCGCCCTGGGCGTTGGTGAGAAACTCGCCGTATAGCCCGGGGTGGCCGGTGGACGGGTCCCGGGTGAAGACCACGCCGGTACCGGAGGTCTCGCCCATGTTGCCGAAGATCATCATCTGAACATTAACCGCGGTCCCCAGATGCTCGGGGATGCCGTTGGTCTGGCGGTAGACCTTGGCCCGAGGGTTATTCCACGAGGAGAAGACCGCCTCGATGGCCATGGTCAGCTGCTGCCGCGGGTCCAGCGGGAAGGGCTGGCCGGTGGCCCGCCGGATATGTTCCTTGTAGTTGGCGATAATTGCCACTAGCTGGTCGGCATCCAGCAGGTGGTCAAACTCGACCCCGGCCGCGTCTTTATGGCGCTCGAGGATGCGCTCGAAGGCCCCGTGCTGCATTTTCATGACCACATTGCCGAACATCTGAATGAACCGGCGGTAGCAGTCGTAAGCAAAGCGGCGGTCGCCGGTAGCAGCAGCCAGCCCTTCAACAGTCTCATCGTTTAAGCCCAGGTTGAGGATGGTATCCATCATGCCGGGCATGGAGAAGACGGCGCCGGAGCGCACTGAGACCAAGAGCGGCTGTTCCCGCAGGCCCAAGCGCTTCCCCGCCTTTTCCTCCAGGCGGGTCAGGGCCTCCCAGACCTGCTCCATCAGGCCCGGGAACAGCTGGTTGCCGCTCTCGATATAACGGCGGCAGGCTTCGGTGGAAATGGTGAAACCGTGGGGCACCGGCAGCCCGATGCGGGTCATCTCGGCCAGGTTGGCCCCCTTGCCGCCCAGCATTTCTTTTTGTTTGGCGCTACCTTCCTCGAACATGAAGACATACCTCTTAGTCTCCACCAAGGTCCCTCCTCCTGATGATCTCCAGCACCTGATTGGCTGTCTCCTCAATGGCCTTATTACTGACATCTATCACCTTACAGCCGATGCGGTTCATGACCTCCCGGGCATAGCGTAGTTCCGCCTCAATCCGCTGAGTGTTGGCGTAATCAGCCTCGTCGCCTAGCCCCAGAACCTTTAGCCGCTCGCGTCGGATCTGGTTGAGCATATATGTGTCAATGGTCAGACCCACCACCCGTTCCGGCGGGAGTTGGAAGAGCTCCCGGGGCGGAGGGATCTCGGGGATCAAGGGCACATTCGCCGCCTTGACCCGCTTGTGGGCCAGGTACATGCAGACCGGGGTCTTGGAAGTGCGGGAGACACCGATGACCACCACATCGGCCTTGACCAGGCCGCGGGCATCTTTGCCATCATCGTACTTGACCGCGAACTCTACTGCCTCGATACGGCGGTAGTACTCCTCGTCCAACTGGTGGACGAGTCCCGGCTGCAGCCGGGGAGATCGCCCGGTGAGCTGGCTCAGGTGGTTCATCAGCGGCCCCAGCAGGTCAATGGCGGGGACGCCCACCGCCGCCGCCTCGCGGCAGAGCAGCTCGCGCAAGTCCGGGTAAACCAAGGTAAAGACGATCATGCTCGGAGTCTGGGCAGCTGCAGACCGCACCACTTCCCGCACGGCCTCCTCTTTATCAATGTGGGGAAAGCGTTGGATCAGCATCTGGCCCGAGTCAAACTGACTGGCAGCGGCACGGGTGACCAGCTCGGCGGTTTCGCCGATGGAGTCAGAGACCACGAAAATGGCTGTACGTTTGTCCAGGCTCATCCCTCCCAGGCTATTCGCCGGCAACCGTGAGCATTCCCCAGTCGGCTTCGGCGGTGAAGAGGTTGGTCAAGTATTTAGTCAGAGCCAGGCGGTTCTCCTTCACAGATTCTTCCTTCTCCATAATCATCACCGACTCAAAGAGGCGGTCGATGGGGGCCCGCAGGGTGGCTAGCTCCCGCCAGGCGGCCTGGTAGTCGCCGTGCGCCCGCAGGCGATGGGCGGCCGCGGCCACTCGCTCTAGGGCCGTATGCAGCTCCCCTTCGGCCTCATGGACGAAGAGAGCGGGGTTATACCGGTGGCTGGCCGCCTTCTGGGCGATATTGGCCACCCGGCCGTAGGCCGCGTAGACCTCAGCGAACTCCGGTGTACCGCGAAAAGCGGTCAGCTGGCGGCATCGCTCGAAGACATCGGCTGGTCGGTTGTACCCGGCAGCCAGCACTGCCTGGACGGTGTCATAGGTGAACCCTGCCTCGCGGAGGGTGTTCTCCAGGCGACCCCGGATAAACTCCAGGATGGCGCCAATGGTCTCCTCCTCGCCCCGCTCCAGGCGACCGCCGTAGCCGCGGTAGGCCAGGGAGAGCAGCTCCCGCAGCCCCAGGGGGATGCGCACCCTGGCCTGGGCAAGGATAGCGATGATCCCCAGCGCCTGCCGGCGCTGGCCGTAGGGGTCGGCCGAGCCGGTAGGCTGGATACCGATGCCGAAGAAGCCGACCAAGCTGTCCAGGCGATCGGCCAGCGAGAGAACGGTCCCAGCGAAGCTCTCGGGGAGAGCGTCCCCATAGTAGCGGGGCAGGTACTGCTCGTAGAGGGCGGTGGCCGTCTCCGGTGCTTCGCCGGCAACCAGAGCATACTCGCGGCCCATCACCCCCTGCAGCTCCGGGAACTCATAGACCATGTGGGTGGTCTGGTCGGCCTTGGCCAGATGGGCGGCGCGAATGGCCAGTCCGGCCTGGCCACCCTCGCCCGGGGTCCGGGCGCTGATCTCGCCCACCAGTTTCTCCAGGCGCTCCGCCTTATCCAGCAAAGTGCCAAGCTTCTCGTGGAAGACAATGTAGGAGAGGGCCTCCACCTTATCAGCCAGGGCTGTCTTACGGTCCTCGTCCCAGAAGAAGCGGGCATCGGCCAGCCGGGCCCGGAGCACCTTCTCGTTGCCGGCGACCACCGTCGCCAGGTGCTGGGTGGAGCCGTTTCTCACCCCGATGAAGTAGGGCAACAGACGGCCATCGGCGGCGACCACCGGAAAGTAGCGCTGGTGAACCTTCATGGTGGTCTCCAGCACTTCGCCGGGGACCGCAAGATACTCCTCGGCGAAGTGCCCGAGGAAGGGGGTGGGCCACTCCACCATGTTGTTGACCTCATCCAGCAGCTCATCATCCAGCTTGACCCTGGCTCCCCCGCCCACTCCGCCGGCCAATTGTTCCGCCCCGGCGGCAATAAGTTGGCGGCGCTCAGCCTGGTCTACGATGACACTGGCCCGGCGCATGGTTTCGAAATAGTCACCTGCAGTAGCGATGGTCACCTCACCCGGGTGCAGAGTGCGGTGGCCCAGACTGGTTCGGCCGGAAACGATCCCTTCCAGTTGGAAGGGGACCACCTGGTCGCCGTAGAGGGCCACCAGCCAGCGAATGGGTCGGATGAACTTGAGGCTCAGGCTGCCCCAGCGCATCGCCTTGGGCAGGTTGAGCGACTGGACCAGCCGGGGCAGCAGCTCGGGCAGGAGCTCGGACGCAGGACGCCCGCCCACCTGTTTTACGGCGAAGACATAATCCACACCATCCACCGGCTGCACCTGTAGCTCTTCCACACCGACCCCCTGGCCCCGGGCGAAGCCCTGGGCGGCCTTGGTGGGCTGTCCGTCAGCGCTGAAGGCGATCTTAGCCGCCGGGCCGCGGCTCTTGGTCACCCGGTCGGGCTGGCGGCCGGCCAGGTCCTTCACATAGAGCGTTAGGCGGCGGGGAGTACCGTAGACGGCCATCTCGCCGGAGGGCAGATGGCTCTCCTCCAGCAGGACAGCGGCCTGCCGGGCCAGGTCGTCCAGAAGCCCGCCCAGGAAGCGGGAGGGCACCTCCTCCACGCCGATCTCGAAGAGCAAGTCTCGCCTGGCATCAGCGGTCATCGGTCTGTGCCCCCTCTCCAGTTAACGGCCAGAAGCGGATGGCCCGCCTCTTCCCGCTGGTCGATATAGGCCTTGGCGCACTTGCGGGCCAAGGTGCGTACCCGGGTGATGAAGCCGGTGCGCTCGGTGACGGAGATCGCGCCGCGCGCCTCCAGGATATTGAACATGTGGCTGCACTTAAGGACCCAGTCGTAAGCTGGCAGAACCAGTCCCCGGTCGAGGGCGCGGGTGGCTTCCCGCTCGTAGATAGAGAAGAGGTTGAGAAGCATATCCACATCGGCCTCTTCGAAGCTGTAGATGGAGTGCTCCACCTCAGCCCGGTGGAAGACATGGCCGTAGGTCACCCCCCCGCCGAAGCGCAGGTCGTAGACGCTATCTACGCCCTGGAGAGCCATAGCGATTCGCTCGGTCCCATAGGTAATCTCCACCGACACCGGACTGCACTCAAAGCCGCCCACCTGCTGGAAGTAGGTGAACTGGGTAATCTCCATCCCGTCCAGCCAGACCTCCCAGCCCATCCCCCAGGCGCCGAGAGTGGGGGCTTCCCAGTTGTCCTCGACAAAGCGGATATCGTGCTCCTCGGCCTTGATCCCCAGCTCGGCCAGGCTGGCCAGGTAGACATCGATGATATCATCGGGCGAGGGCTTGATGATCACCTGGAACTGGTGGTGCTGGTAGACACGGTTGGGGTTCTCGCCGTACCGGGCATCGGCCGGCCGGCGCGATGGCTCCACATAGGCCACCCGCCATGGCTCCGGGCCCAGGGCCCGGAAGTAGCTGGCCGGGTTCATGGTGCCCGCTCCTTTCTCCACATCGTAGGGCTGGGCGATGAGACAGCCCTGGCTATGCCAGTAGCTCTGCAGTCGCATAAGCAGTTCCTGGAACTCCATAATCTCCTCCTCTCCGGCCCTCAGGCCAGAAAACTGAAGGCCCGCCCCTGTAGTATGCTCTACTACCAGGGACGGGCCAACTACCCGCGGTTCCACCCTGCTTGGCCCCGGGCTGACCGGGACCCGCTTCATTGTCTAGCCTCGGAGCTGCCTTTCGCCGGATCCCGCCGCCGGCCTTCCACCACCGCCGGCTCGCTGAGGGCGTGCGCCCGGTTACTCCTGCTCTTCATCGGCACTCTTCAGTTTGGTTCTAATCTAGCACTAGCCCGGGCGGTTGTCAACCGAGGGCCCGCACAGTGCTGAGAAAAGCCCAAGAGCGGGGGCGCCGCTCCAGGCAGTGCACCACGTAGCTATCCAAGACCGCCCCGATCTCGGCGCGGATGGCCTGGCTCCAGCGGAGCCCGGTCAGGCGCCGGAAATCGGTGCCCAACAGCCGTCGCATAGTTTCCAGGGCTCCCCGGCTGAGACGGATAGCCCCCGGGGCCGGGCAGTTGCCGCAGACCAGCCCGCCAGCTTCGGGGCTGAAGCGTACCGCATCGCCGACCGTCCCGCCGCAGGCGGCGCAGTCCTCTAGCCGCGGCCTGAAGCCCGCGGCGGCCAGCACCTTGATCTCCAGGGCCCGGATGAGGAGCTCTCGGTCGACCTCGCCGGTTAGGAGGTGCAGCATCGAGAGAAGCACGTAGAAGAGCTCTTCGTGACGGTCCCGCTCCCGGGTGACCTCGTCCACCAGGTCCACCGCGTAGGCGGCGTAGGCCATCCGGTCGAGATCAGCCCGCAGGGCGCCGAAGGATTCTCTCAGTTCGGCCTGGCTCACCGTCTCCAGGTTACGCCCGGAGAAGAGGGAGACCAGCCCGTAGGAAAAGGGCTGGCTGAACCCAGCCAGGCGGCTGCGGGGCCGTCGGGCCCCTTTGGCCACCGCCTCCACCTTGCCCTTGTCGCGGGTAAACAGGGTGAGGATGCGGTCGGCCTCCCCCAGGTCCCGTTCCCGCAGGACAATGGCTTCGGTGGTGTAGAGAGCCATGACTTATTTCAGGCCATCGATGATGGCAATGCCTGCGCTGGCCCCCAGCCGCGAGGCGCCAGCCTCGATCATAGCCAGAGCCTGCTCGGTAGTGCGGATGCCGCCGGCGGCCTTGACTCCGATCCGTAGACCGACGGTGCGACGCATCAGAGCCACATCCTCGAGGGTGGCGCCAGTGGGCGCGAAACCAGTGGAGGTCTTCACATAGTGGGCACCGGCCTCCACCGAGAGCTGGCAGGCCTTGACCTTCTCCTCCTCAGTGAGGTAGGCGCATTCAATGATTACCTTGACCAGGGCCTCTTTGGCCTGTCCGGCCGCGGCCTCTACCACCGCCCGGATGTCATCGCGGACTAGGTCATAGGCTCCACTCTTCATTAGCCCGAGGTTGATGACCATGTCGATCTCGGTAGCGCCGTTCATAACCGCCTGCCGCGTCTCCTGCGCCTTATCGCGCCAGGTAGTGGCCCCCAGGGGGAAGCCGACGACGGTAGCTACCTCCACCCCAGACCCAGCCAACTGGCGGGCGCATAACTCTACATAGCAGGGGTTAACGCAGACCGCCGCGAAGCTGTGTCCGGCCGCCTCCTGGCAGAGGCGGTCGATCTCAGCGAGAGTGGTGGTAGCCTTGAGGGCCGTATGGTCAATGTACTTGGCCAGTTCTTTCCTATCCATACTGGTCTCCTCCTGTCCTATCTGCTAGTTTTTTCAGTCCTGCCGGTAACCCAGGGTACGCAGGCTCTCCGGATCATTGCGCCAGTCCCGCCTGACTTTGACCCAGAGATCCAGGTAAATCTGGCTCCCCAGGAGAGTCTGAATATCCTGGCGGGCCAGCTGGCCAATCTCCTTGATCACTCTGGCGTCGCGCCCAATGATTATCTTCTTCTGAGAGTCACGCTCCACATAGATGACGGCCCGGACATAGACCAGGTCGTTCGGGCGCGGCACCACCTCATCCACTTGAATGGCCACCGAGTGCGGCACTTCTTCCCTGGTCAGTTGGAGGACCTTCTCCCGAATCAGCTCGGCCATGACCATCCGCTCCGGCTGATCGGTGATCATCCCGTCCGGGTAGTACTGGGGACCGGGCGGCATCTGCTCCACCAGCGCCTGCCGCAGCTCGCCGCAGCCGTGCCCGGTCAGGGCCGAGATGCGAAAGACTGCCTGGTAGTTATGGCGGGCCTGGAAGAAACCAATGCTCCCAGTGACCGTAGCCTCATTGGTGGCGTCAATCTTATTCATCACCAGCCAGGCCGGGGTATTCACCGCCGCCAGTCGGCCCATAACATACTCCTCGCCGCTGCCGGGCGGGACGGCGGCATCCACTACGTGCAAGATCAGGTCGACCTCGCCCAGGGTGGCTTCGGCTATCTCCACCATCACCTGGCCCAGGCGGTGCTTAGGTTTGTGGAGCCCCGGCGTATCCAGGAAAATCACCTGCACCGGGGGCGCGGTCAGCACCCCGGCAATGCGGTTGCGGGTGGTCTGGGGCTTATCAGACATAATGGCGACCTTCTCCCCGACCAGCCGATTCATGAGGGTTGATTTCCCCACATTGGGCCGGCCGACCAGGGCGACAAACCCGGAACGGAATTCCTCCACCCGATCCCCTACCTCCTATTCTCAGTAAGGTTGAAGGCGCCCGGCAGGAGGTCGTCGACGCGGACCACCCGCAGTTTGCCCTGAAGATTGGTGAGGTAGATGGTCATCCCCTCGCCGAACTCGCTGATCACCTGACGACAGGCACCGCAGGGAGTACAGACATCCCTGGTATCGCAGATGACGGCCAGGTGGGTGAAGCGCCGGTGTCCCTCGGAGACCGCCTTGAATATGGCGGTGCGTTCGGCGCAGTTGGTCAGGCCGTAGGATCCATTCTCGATATTGCAGCCGGTATAGACCTCACCGGTGACGGTTCGGACCGCCGCCCCTACAGCGAAGTTGGAGTAGGGTACATACGCCTTTCCCCGGGCGGCCCTAGCTGCTTCGATCAGTTCAGCCACCTCGCGGTCTTCCATGCTCTCACCTCACTTAATGGTTACCCTGGTTCTCTCGGGCACCAGCAGAACCCAGGTGACCCCGGGCAGCACCGGGACGGGGTTTCCCTCTTCGTCCAGGTAGATCGTGCGATCGCCCCGCTGCTCCTTATGCCAGCGGGCAGCCGCAGTCTTTCCGCCGCTGAGGATCCACGCTTCCCCGCTCCCGGTCAGCTGGAGGCTGAGCCAGCCCTGAGAGTCACCGGCGATGGACTTGGCCGATACCTTCTGGATAATGACATTGGTGGCCCGCAGGAGATCGCCCGATGCCTCCCGGACCGCCCCTCCGTTGATACCTGATATACGTCTTGGAATCTGGTTCATACCTGTATATTACCTCATAACCGACGGCCCAGGGAACGGTCAGGGAAAGTCCGCTCCCGGTCCCCACCGGGCTGTCCGCGAAGGTGAAGGCCAGCGACTGCTGGCTGGCATCATAGCTGTAGCCTAGGTTCTCGGCAACGGTCCGCAGCCGGGCAGTGCTGGTGTAGGTAGCGTGAGGGCGCGCCCGGTTAGGCTCCTGCCAAAATGCCTCAGGCTGGTCACGAGCAGCGCCGCTACAAGTAGCGCCGCCGGCCAGCGGGTGAGAACCGCTCTCATGGGGCCGCTCCCTCCATCCGAGATGGTGGCGTCAGGACGCCCCCGGAGATCACCATCTTGAGGCCATCCTCCACCGACATATCGAGAAAGATGATGTCATCTTTGGGGAGCAGCAGAAGATACCCGGAAGTGGGGTTGGGCGTGGTAGGGAGGAAGACATTGTACACTTCTTGCTCAGTCTTCTCCTGTACTTCGCCGCCAGCCCGCCCGGTGACAAAGGCCAGTGACCACATGCCGCGGCGGGGGTATTCGATCATGACTACCTGCTTGAAGGCAGTCTGGTTGGAGGCAAAAATGGCATCAACGATCTGGCGCATAGTCTGGTAGATCCCCTTAACCACCGGGGTCCGGGAGAGCAGCAGGTCGGTCCAGCGAATGACCTGACGGCCCAGGAAGTTAGAGGCCAGGGCACCGGCCACGACCACCAAGAGAACGCTGATCAGTGCCCCTAGCCCGGGGATGTTGTAGGGGAGGTAACCAGAGATGTAAGGCCCAAGGATACCGTCGAGAAAGCGGAAGAGAAACCGGAGGATGGAGAAGGTAATACCGATCGGTGCCAGAACGGCTACGCCGGCGATAAACCAATTGCGGAAACGTCTGAGCATCAGTTTTCAACCCCCATTGGGCCGGTGGGCCGGGTCCCGCAGGACCAGCCAGACCAGAATTCCTGCCACTAAGATAAGAGCGAAAAAAGCCGGCCGACGCTCCAGCGCCATCTGCCCCAGACGCTGCCAGGCCAGACCCAGTCGGGGTCCCAGTATGGCCAGGCCGACGGTGATGGCCGTGAGGGCCGAACTTAGGACAGCGCCTGCCGCCACATTTTTGGCTACCTTGGCCAGGCGATGGTAGCCCGGTTCGATGAGATCGACCAGGCTCTCCAGAGCCGTGTTGAACAGCTCGGCCGCCCAGACGAAGCCTATGGCGAGAACCAGCGCTGCCCAGTGGCCAGCCGGAAGCACGGCCAGCCAGCCAACCAGGCCGACCAGTACCGTCGCCAGCAGGTGGATGCGCATGTTCCGCTGGGTGAGAAAAGCGTAAGCCAGGCCGAAAAAGGCCGAAGCAAAACTACTTCCGAGCTTGACCCACAAGACTATCCCTCCCGTCAGCGGGTTAGACCCAGGGCGCCCAGAATGGCCTCCTCCTTCTGCCGCATAACCTCAGCATCGGCAGGGGTCAGATGGTCATAACCCAGGAGGTGCATGATCCCGTGAACCACCAGAAAGCCTAGCTCTCGCTGCCAGCTGTGGCCATACTCAGCGGCCTGAGCCAGCGCCCGCTCCAAGGAGATAACGATATCGCCCAACCAGATCTCGTCAGGGCCGCCGACGACCTCTGGCTCCCCGTCGCCCCCTTCCAGGAGGGAGAACGAAAGAACATCAGTGGGTTCGTCCAGAGCACGCCACTCCCGGTTGAGCCCCCGGATCGCCTCATCATCCACCAGAGTTAGGCTGACCTCGGCCTCCGCGGGGGCTTCCTCGGCAGCCAGCGCCTCAGCCACCAACCGCTCCACCAGTTGCGTCGTCTCCTCGCTCACCGGCACTTTCTCCTGTTGATTGCTGATAATTACCGCCATCGACTGTTTCCTTTCCCTTTCATCTCTTCTACTACCTGGTCCGGATACTCGATACGAGGATGGAAGATGCCGCCGAGTACCCGCAGAAACTCGTCACCAATGAGGTCAAGGTCCTTCAGGGTGAGAGCGCAGTTGTCCAATTGGCCATCGTTGAGCCGGGCCCGGATGATCTTTTTCACCGTCTCCTCGATCTTCTCCCGGGTCGGGTTGACCAGGGAGCGAACCGCTGCCTCCACCCCGTCGGCCAGCATGACGATGGCTGCCTCCTTGGTCTGAGGCTTGGGCCCATCGTACCGGAACTCGTCTTCCACTACCTCTTGGCCATTGCTATCCTCGGTAGCCCGGGAATAGAAATAGGAGACCAGGGTGGTTCCGTGGTGCTGCCGGATGATATCCACTACCTGCTGGGGTAGCCTTGCCTGCTCGGCCATGTCCACCCCGTCCCGGACATGGGAGGTGATAATGATGGCACTCAGGCTCGGCGTGATCTTGTCATGAGGGTTCTCCACCCCCGTCTGGTTATCGATGAAGAACGGTGGCCGTCTCAGCTTCCCGACATCGTGATAGTATGCCCCCACTCGGGCCAGAAGCGAATGCCCGCCGACGACCTCGGTAGCCGCCTCGGCCAGGTTACCCACAACCAGGCTATGGTAATAAGTGCCCGGGGCTTCGGTGAGCAGGCGCCGCAATAGCGGCTGGTTGGGATTGGAGAGCTCCAGCAGCTTGACCGGGGTGACAATTCCAAAGAAGCTCTCGAAGAAAGGCAATGTGCCAATGGTCAATACCGCCGAAAGCAACCCGTTGAGCAAACCCCAGATGGCCTCACGCACGGTGGCCAGTTCCACCGGAGAGGAGCGTTCCAGCATGCGCAAAGCGATGATGGCCATCAGGTTAACCAGGCCAATGATAAACCCGTTGCGCATCAGGTCGGTGCGCTGGGTGGTTCGGTGTGAGGCCAGCACCGCAGTGAGCCCACCCAGCAGGGCGACGGCAGCCACTCCCAGCTGCGAGTCGAACATGAAACCCACCGAGGCCGAGAGGATCACCGTGACCACGATAGCCACCTGAGGGTCCAGCAGGTGGCTGATAAGCATACTGGCGGCAGCGACCGGCGCGAAAAAGCCCGAGATAAAGCCCAGCGCCTTGGTCATCAGCAGAGTCATCGTGATGATCAGGCCCAGCATGGCAATGCGCGACTCGTGCGTCACTAGCTGGGGATGAAAGCGGATCAGGTAGAAGGCCAGAAGCCCCAGAAGCCCGGTGACCATCAGGGCCAGACCGGTGACGGGCAGAAGGTCGGTAGAGGTTCGCTGCAACCCCAGGTCTTGTAGAACGACGATATGCCAGTCGGTCACCACATCCCCCTTGCGCAGGACGATCATGCCCTTGGGGATCATAGCCGGCTCAACTGCGTCCATGGCTGCCTGCCGGCGCCGGGCAGTCTCCTCGGCATCGAAGATCAGATTCCGCTGCAGGCGTCCTTGGGTAACGGCCCGGACAAACTCCTGGTGAAAAGCGGAGAGGTTGAGCCCGCTAGCCAGTCGGGCCAGCTGGGTGCGGGCATTCTCTAGCCCCTCGGCTTTGATACCACCCTCCATCACTGTACCCAGAATACCGACCGCCGCCTCGGCCATCTCCTCCAGATCAGCAACAGACGAGGTGGCCACCGACCGAAAGACAGCCGTGGATAGGTTCAGACCGGAAAGGCTCTGTACCTGGTCAGTTTTTTCGGTCACCGATTGCTGGGGGTTGGCCACCACTTCGCCAATGGCTGCAAAGAGATCCCTGATCTCGTGCTGGGCAGTGGCCAGAATTCGTGTATCCAGCTGGTAAACCTCAGCTACGGCCGCGGCGGCCTCCTGCTTGCGGCGTTCGGTCTCCAGCCGGTCAATGGTGGTGCGGGGCGCGACCACATCTAGGGGAGCCACCAGGCCCGCCTGGAGGTTTAGCCGATGCGGAATTATACTGGTCGCCAGAATGATGAAGAAAACCAGGTACATGGCGAAGGCCAGCCCCAATCGGCGCCATATACCCCGGGGGTACCAGGCTTGCTCCCGGGACCGCCTCAGCCATTCATCCACTTTCTCCCACATCATGCCTTCATCTCCGCTCTCCGGGGTTGTCGGTAGCGGCTCGCTCTTTCTCGTACTCTTCGTATGCCTTGATTACTCTCTGTACCAGTTCATGACGGACCACATCACGCTCGGAAAGGTGTACAAAAGCGATACCGGGGACATTCGCCAGGACACGGCGAACCTCTTCCAGCCCCGACCATTTCCCTTTGGGCAGGTCGATCTGGGTGATGTCTCCGGTAATAACCGCCTTGCTGCCGAACCCGAGGCGAGTGAGGAACATCTTCATCTGCTCGGGAGTAGTGTTCTGGGCTTCGTCCAGGATGACAAAGGAGTCGTCGAGAGTGCGCCCGCGCATATAAGCCAGGGGCGCCACCTCGATCAGCCCGCGCTCCATATACTTCTGGAATGTCTCCACCCCCAGAATATCAAAGAGGGCATCGTAGAGTGGGCGGAGATATGGGTCAACCTTGTCTTGCAGGTCCCCTGGGAGGAAGCCCAGTTTCTCGCCGGCTTCCACTGCCGGCCGGGTCAGGATGATCCGGTTGACCTCCCGGTTCTTGAAGGCGGCGATAGCCTTGGCCATGGCCAGGTAGGTCTTGCCGGTTCCGGCCGGGCCTATACCAAAGGTAATCCCGTTATCGCGGATGGCGCTGACATATTCCTTCTGCCCCAAGGTCTTCGGCCGTACCGGTTTGCCCCGGGCCGTCACCACCACCACTTCAGAGAAGATCGCGGTCAGCTCATCCCGCCGACCTTCGCCAATCAGGCGAATGGCGTACTTGATCTCGTGGGGAGAAACTGGATGGCCCCGTTCCAGCAGTTCAAGGAGCTTCTGGAGTACCAGTTCGGCCTGTTCCACTTCGTCGGCCGCACCCTGAATGGCCAGCTCGTTCCCTCTCGAGATAATCCGAACATCAAAACTGGCCTCAATTAGTTTCAGGTTTTGGTCATGCTGCCCCAGTAAAACCAGGGCATCTTCGTTGCTGCCCAGGTTGATGCGTACTTCCGAGAGGTTATGAGCGTCCAACTGCGCACCGACCTCCTTGATCTACGGCGGGTATGTGGCAATATTCTCCAGAGTTTCAACCATGACCTCCACTTCAACCCCCATCTCGTCCTGGGTTACCGCCTGCACGGAGCGGAGGATGATCTCTGCCTCCTGCGGTACCCGGCTCAAGGCAATGTTGGAGGCGATGCGAATCGCCTCCTGTCGGGCCTCCTCGGAGGAAAAGTGGTAGACAGCTCTCTCTAATTCGTAGAAATCTATCTTAGTGATTTCTATGGGGAACCCGAAAATCCTGCCCGTGCCCAAATCGCTGCTGGTAGCCACAGCATCGTAGGCCTCGAAAGGCAGCCGCCAGCCCCACAGTATTATCTCCTGCCTGCCGGCCTTCATCACTAAGCGCTGGTAATGGCGGCCGGTGCGACACTCTCTCACCAGTTCCAACGGAACCCTAGCCCGACCTGTATACCAGATGCGGGCTTTGACAATTCCCCTGGCCTTGACCGGGATCGGCTGTACATGAGGATATCCCTCACCGGGTAGCTGCTCTCCGGCAATTCCCCGGATCAGCAAGTCACCGGCCCTGACCGTCTGACCGCGACGCACAGTAGCGGTCCCCCGGAGGACTACTACTTCCTCAACCATACCCTCCTTTGACGCGACTAAATCGATACGGACTCCGACCGGCTCTGGCGAGGGAGCCAGTTCCTTTTCGATAATATCAACAATGGCCAGGGTACCGGCATAATCGATACCGGCCCAGGCGACCCTTTCGATGCGAAGAGCCAGGCCATCACCGATGCGGTCAAGATCTAGAGAATGCTTAAAGACACCGCGTTTTAACCCCAGCTCTTCCGCCACCTGTCGGATGACGTTCGGATCCAGCGTTTCACAGCCGTTTATCTCGACAAACCAAACGAACTGGGAGAGAAACCATACACCAGAGACGAAGATGATGGCCCCAAGGACCAGCACCGTCCGACGCCGGGCTCTGGCCCAGAGGAAAGGAAAGCCGGCCTTGCGGCAGATGCGGACGCGCGAGTGGGTCTTGCGGGCGATGGGGCGCAGGCGCAGGAAGTCACCGATGCTCAGCTTGCCGGTGAGCACAGTCCCCTGCCGCTTGATGTCCCACATGATAATCCCACTGGCGGCCATGAGGTTGACAAAGCGTTCCAGCTGGCGGCCGGCCACGCTGACCACCAGGTAGCCCACAAGGTAGCTCCAGAACCTGCGGATGAACATCTACTCGCCCCCAGTCAGCTCCCTGGTGAACTCTACGCTCCCCAGGTGCCCGAGGATCATGATCTCCTCTTCGTACGCCGAGGAAATAACCAGGTCAGTGCCGGTTACCACCAGTTCAGCAGCGCCCAGGGAGATCCTGACCCGAGCAGGGGTATACTCAATCAGCCCACGGTGGTTCTCCACTACCAGCTGCAGGGTACCGATGATGGTCAGGCGGGGCAGATCGAGCAGGACATCTTTGGGCAGTTCAAAGGTGTCGGCCAGGCGGGTACGTATCTTTTTCGCTGGTGACACGCGCACAAAACAGCCCCCTTCCTCACCCTAAAATGTATGTAGAAAGGAAGGCTGTATGAACTGGGCGTCGAATGCGCAATGGTTAGGAACCACCGACCGGGCGCTCCCCTCCCAACGCGAGAGGCTGGTGCGGCAGATCTGCCGCGCTGAGGGTCTGCCCGAGGACCATCGGGACTGGGTTCTTCAGCTCCTGGAAAGCCTGCCGGACGGCTCCACCGTCTGCCACGGCGATCTCCACCCGGAGAATATCCTGGTAGCAGGAGGTCGGGCGGTGGTCATCGGCTGGACCAATGCAACCAGAGGGAACCCGCTAGCCGATGTCGCCAGGAGCTGTCTTATGCTTAAAAGCCCCTACACCCCTCCCGGCCCGTTGCTCAGGGTAGCAGTATCACTTCTCCGGAGGACTATACGCCACACTTACCTCAGGCTCTATCTGAGGCTAACTGAGGCCGATGAGCAGGAAATGCTCTTATGGAAGATACCGGTGGCTGCCGCTCGTCTGGTAGACAAGGTACCCGGCGAGCGAGAGTGGCTGTTGGAGCTTATTACCCGTTCTCTTGCCCACATGAGGAAGAGCCGGTGACCACTCTCACCAGCGGTACTTCCTCCAAGACGCGCAAAGGGACCTGCCAGCGCGACAGGCCCCTCCATTGCCTGGTGCTTGTACAGCTTTACTGCAGCATCTCCCGAACGATCTGGTTGACCAGCCGCCCGTCGGCCCTCCCCCGGACTTTGCCCATCAAGGGACCCATTACCTTGCCCATATCGGCTGCACCGGCAGCCCCCACCTGCTGGATGGTCTCCTGGACCAGCTGGCGGATCTCCTCTTCGGTCAGCTGCTTGGGCAGGTATTCGGCGAGGATAGCAATCTCCTCATTGAGCCGTTCGATCTGGTCGGAACGGTCCAATTTCTCAAACTCGATGATCGCCTCCCGGCGCTCTTTGATCTCTCTGGCCAGCACCGCCGCGACATCGTCGTCGGAGAGTGGCCCGCCCTTAGCGATCTCCGCGTTCTGGATGGCAGCCCGGGCAAGTCTGATGACCGATACCCGCTGCTTCCCAGCTTCCCGTGCTTTCATGGCCTCTTTCATATCTTCCAAAAGTCGCTCTTTGAGGGACATCGAACATCGAACCTCCCGACGGGCAACCCCAATAGTCGATGGATAGGGCCTTTACCGGAACTTCCTCCTCCGAGCGGCCTCGGACTTCTTCTTCTTCTTGACGCTGGGCTTCTCGTAGTGTTCACGCCGTCTGGCCTCAGCCAAGACCCCAGCCCGAGAGCATTCGCGCTTAAAGCGCCGCAGGGCACTTTCGAGGGTTTCGTTCTTGCCGACTTTAATCTCTGCCACCGATATCCCTCCCTCCGTCAGGGGACCATGAGAGCACAATAGGAGGAACTCTGCACAGAGTTCCATATCGTATTATAGAGAACCTGCTAGATTATGTCAACGTTTTCATCCCAGCGTATTGCCTAGCTGTCGTCCGCCCAAAACGTGAAAATGCAGGTGCTTGATGACCTGGCCACCCCAATCGCCAATATTAGTGATCACCCGGAATCCATTGGTCACCAGACCTTGTTCGCGAGCGACATTGACCAGGCTGACCCCTAAGAAGCCAGCCAGCTCAGGGTGGTGCTCCAGATCGAGCATAGACTCCAAGTGCAGCTTAGGCACTACCAGGATGTGTACCGGAGCCTGGGGGTTAATGTCGCGAAAAGCCAGGCAATGGTCATCCTCGTAGACGATCTCCGCCGGTAGCTCGCGCCGGATAATCCGGCAAAAAAGGCATTCGGCCATGTAATAGATCCCTCCGTTGCCCAAAATCTGATTTTATGCTTCACCTGCTGAACATATTCCAAACCTTCTGCACCGATGATGCATTTCCTCTTGCGCGAAGAGGCCTGTCCCCTTGGGAGAGGCAGGCTTCCGTACAATAGCTGCGCAGATTACCCGACCTGACCTGCAGCTAGGCTCGACTCCAGGGCCATGTCCCGCTCCAGGCGGTACTGGGTGGTGTAGAGCTGCCAGTACCGGCCCTTTCGGGCCAGGAGTTCCCGGTGGTTCCCCTGCTCAACGATGCGGCCTCCATCAATGAAGAGGATCAGATCCGCCTTCTCGATAGTGGAGAGCCGATGAGCGATGACGATGGAAGTCCGGTCCACCAGCAGCCGTTCCAGTGCCTCCTGGATCGCCCGCTCGGTAGCGATATCAATGTGGGCGGTGGCTTCATCCAAGATGAGAATCCGGGGATTGGCCAACAGCGCCCGGGCGAAGGCCAGGAGCTGGCGCTGGCCGGTGGAAAGCGAGGCTCCCCGCTCAGTGATCTCATGGTCATAGTCATCGCTGAGCTTCTGGATGAAATCGTCGGCCTTGACCGCCCTGGCCGCCTCCATAATGTCCTCCAGCGGCGCATCCAGACGCCCGTAAGCGATGTTATCGCGGATCTTTCCGGAGAAAATGAAAGTGTCCTGTAGGACTAGACCCAGCTGGCTGCGGACCGAGCTGAGGGTGACCTTAGTCAGGTCGTACCCGTCCACCAGAACCCGGCCCTCAGTCGGGTCATAGAAGCGGCAGACCAGATTGGCGATGGTGCTCTTGCCGGCCCCGGTGGGGCCGACCAGGGCTACCATCTGGCCCGGCTCGATGCGGAGGTTCATATCGCGCAAGACCGGCTCGCCCTCCTTATAGGCGAAGGAAACATTCTCGAAGACGATCTCACCCTTAATCTTCGGCAAATCTACAGCACCCTCGCGATCATAGACCAGGGGCTCGGTATCGAGAATCTCGAAGACCCTTTCCGCCGAAGCCATAGCCGAAAGTACCTGGCTGTAGACCCGGCTCATGGTGCTCAGGGGGGCAAAGAACCGATTGATGTACTGGACGAAGGCCAGTAGCACGCCGATGGTCAGCGCGCCCTGTATCACCTGACGGGCACCGACCCAGATAACCAGGCACATACCGATGACGCCGACCAGGTCGACTCCGGGCCAGAGCACCATCTCGTAGTGGATGGCCGTCATGAAGGCCTTCTTCAGCCGCTGGTTAATGCGGCGGAAGCGCTCCGACTGCCTTCCCTGGCGGTTGAAGACCTGGATCTCCTGGATCCCGGTGACCGTCTCGTTGAGGTGAGCGTTGATGCTGGAATACGCCTTGCGCGTGTTCATCCAGGCGTTGCTCATCCGGGTCCGGACCCGCAGGGCCAGGTAGCCGATGGCGGGCAGGACGGTGAAGGCGGTCAGGGCCAGCCGCGGGTTCATGATCAGCAGGATGGCGGTGATGGCCACCAGGCTGACCCCCTGGCTGATCAGGTTAATGACGCCGCTGTTGACCAGTTCAGCGATGGCGTTGACATCGTTGGTGATCCGGGACATGATCTTGCCCACCGGGCGCCCGTCGTAGAATGAGAGCGACAGCTTCTGCACATGCTCGAACAGCTGCTGGCGCAGATCGTAGAGAATGGACTGGCCGGTATGGTTCATGATCCGGATCTGGGCCCGCTGGGCCAACCAGGCGACGATGCGCAGGCCGACCAGGGCCAGGACCAGCCGGTCCAGGTAGTTCAGTTCGCCCGGCGCGATGGCATCATCGATGGCCGTTTTAATAATCAAAGGTTCCATCAGGCCGGCGGCCATTACGGTCAGCATCATTGTCGCGCCCAACAGCACCTGACGGCGGTAAGGCTTCAGGTAGCGCATCATCCTCCGGAAGTAAAGGCTATTGAACGGTCTTTGCTCGTCTTCTTCCTCTTCTTCCTCAATATCGAGTTCGTCCGTCATCTTACTCACCTCCGGCAGTGGCTGCATTCCCGGCCGTAGCCGGGGCAGCCTGAGTCTGGTCAGTCATGGCCGCGCCTTCCAGCAGGCGCCGGTAGAGCTGGCTGGTCTCCATCAGCTCCTCGTGGGTCCCATAGCCGGCGATCTTTCCGCCGTCGAGGACCAGTATCTTATCGGCCAGTTTGACGGTGGAAAAGCGCTTAGCGATGATGATGGTGGTCCGCCCGGCGAGCACCGACTGCAGGGCATCCTGAATTAGGCCCTCGGTTTCCGCGTCGACGCTAGCTGTGGCCTCATCGAGGATCAGGATGCTCGGGTCCATCAGCACCGCCCGGGCCAGAGCCACTCGCTGCTTCTGCCCGCCGGAGAGCCCGATCCCCCGCTCGCCGACCATAGTGTCGTACTTCTTGGGAAAGCTCTCGATGAAGCGCTCGGCCTGGGCGACCCGGGCGGCAGCGGCGATCTCCGTCATGGTAGCATCGGGTCGGCCGAAGGCAATGTTATCCTTGATCCTGGCCGAGAAGAGGAAGGTCTCCTGCAGCACCAGGCCGATCTGCCGACGCAGTGAAGCCAAGGTCACTTTCCTGATATCATAGCCATCGATGAGGACTCGCCCTTGATCCGGGTCGAAGAAGCGGGGCAGCAGGTTGATGAGGGTACTCTTCCCCGAACCGGTGCCACCGACGATGGCCACCGTCTCCCCGGGTTTGATCTCCAGGTTGATATCACTGAGCACCACCTGGTTATCGTCCTTGAAGGCAAAGGTCACGTTCTCGAAGACCACGTGTCCCGCCACCTTGGGCAGATCAATGGCGCCGGGGACGTCGGCCACCTCGGGCGGCGTATCGAGGATCTCGAAGAGCCGCGGGGCGGCGGCCAGCGCCCGACTCACCACATTGACCAGCCAGCCCATCATGCGCATCGGCCAGATGATGGCCCACAGGTAGGAATGGAAGGCGATGAGGCTGCCCAGCGTCATCCGACCCAGCGCTACTTCCCGGCCACCGTACCAGATGAGGATGACTACAGCCAGGCCGGAGAACATCTCCAACAGCGGCTGGGCATCGGATTCGACTTTGGCCCGGGCCAGGCTGACCTGCTTCTGGATGGTATTGCGACCGGAGAACCGTCCAGCCTCGTGCCCTTCCCGGGCAAAGGCCTTAACCACCCGCACCCCGGCGATGTTCTCCTGCAGCACCGTGGTGAGTTTGGCCATCTCCTCGCGCACCTTCTCCCAGGCCGGGCGGATGCGGCGGTTGAAGCTAAAGCCGACCATCGCCAGGAGAGGAGAGATGGTCAGGGTGACCAGGGTCAACCGCCAGTTGAGGCTGAGTAGGATGATGACTACCGAGACGAAAAACAGCACATTCTGCCCGATGAGCAGGGCACCGAACCCGACCAGCTCATGGAGGGCTTCCAGGTCACCGGTGAGCCGGCTCATGAGCTGGCCGGTCTGCATCTTGGCGAAGAACTGGTGCGACAGACGGGTCAGGTGGTCGTGTAGTCTGAGGCGCAGCTCCATAATGATCCGCTGGCCGGTCTCCTCGCTGGTCACCCACTTGACATAGTCCATCACGGCGCGGGCCACGGCCACCCCGATGATGGCCAGGGCCAGACCCAGGACCACTTGCAGGTTGCCGGCGATGATTCCCCGGTCAATAATCAGCTTGGTCAGGTAGGGTGGGATCATCTCGCCTACTACCGCAACCAGCATCAGGCAGAGAACCGCCACATAGCGACCCCAATAGGGGGTCAGCAGGCCGATAATCCTCAGGCCGGTCTTGGCTATGGGCTTCTTATTGGGCTCTGTTGCTGTATTCATGGTCAGCACCTCGGGTTAGGTGAGAAATAAGAAGGTCACAGGCCGTTTCTGCCTGTGACCCCTGGAAGCATTGCAGTTGGTGTGGGCCGCTAAGAGCAAAGGCCCTCCCACCAGGAGTCATGGCAAGCGCGCGCGACGAAATACCGGTTCCGGAAGAGACGAAGTACCCGGACCATAACACTTGCCACCTCCTTTCATCTAAATCGTGCGGCTACATTCTACCACGCGCTGCCAGAGCGGGTCAACGGTTAGATGAGACGGAAATGGACGGAGGAGAAATTGCTCCCCGGCTGGAATACTCAGCGCCAGGAGGGATGAATAGTGAACACGAAGCTGCTGGCCCCCTGTGGCCTACATTGCGGCGAGTGCCCGGCCTATCTTCACACCCAGGCCGGTGATGAGGCGGGACTAAAGGAAACGGCGGCCAAGTGGGCGGAAGAGATTGGATTGCCCATCTCGGCGGACGAGATCTGGTGCGATGGCTGTCTGGCCGCTGGGCGGAAGTGCTCTTACTGTCAGGAATGCGGGATACGCGACTGCGCTATGAGCCGAAACTACCAGCACTGCGGGCAGTGTGAGGAGTTACCATGCTCCAGGCTAAAGCAGTTTCACGGAACCGCCATCGACCGGCATGTGGAACGACTCCGGTCCGCCGGGCACTGACTGACCTCTAAGAGACCTCCGGTCCTGTGGGACCGGGCGTCTTTTTGTCTGGCCAGAGGGCAGACTAGGGAGAGACTGTTCCTCTGAGGTGACTCTATGACCGGCCTGACCAGTATCTTCTGGCTTTTTCTGATCCTCTGGTCCTTCCTGGGACCCCTCTACCGGCAGCGCGCCCTGGAGAGCCAGCGGCTGCGCGCCCTCAGCCGGCTGGAGCAGCGACGAGGGAGCCGCGTCATCACCATGATCCACCGGCAGGAGGCCATCAACCTGCTCGGCATCCCTCTGGCCCGCTTCATCAACATCGAGGACTCTGAACTGGTCCTCAGAGCCATTCGCTTCACCCCTGACGAAATGCCCATCGACCTGGTGCTGCACACCCCGGGCGGGCTGGTCCTGGCCGCTGAGCAGATTGCCCGGGCCCTCTGCCGCCACCGCGGCAAGGTCACTGTCTTTGTCCCCCACTACGCCATGTCCGGTGGTACCCTGCTGGCTCTGGCCGCAGATGAGATCGTCATGGACGAGAACGCGGTTCTCGGCCCGGTCGATCCCCAGATCGGCAAATACCCCGCGGCCTCAATTCTCAAGGCGGTTTCCGAGAAGAGTCGGGATGAGGTCGATGACGAAACGCTGGTCCTGGCCGACATCTCCCGCAAGGCCATGTCCCAGGTGCGGGAATCTGTGTTGGATCTGTTACTTGAAAAGAAGATGGACCGAGAGCACGCCGAAATACTGGCTCAGGCTTTGACTGAAGGACGATGGACCCACGACTACCCCATCGATCCGAGACAGCTGGCCGGCTGGGGGCTACCGATCAGCACCCAGATGCCCCGAGAGGTCTACCGGTTGATGGATCTCTACCCGCAACCCGCGCAGCGCCGGCCTTCGGTTCAGTATGTACCAGTGCCCTACCGCTACGAGCGGGAGCAATAGCGATAGTTGGTGGTCGCGCCAGCGCAGGGCTAGCTCTCCTCCGCTGATTTCAGCTCGCCCTGCTATTTGAGCCAACACCCCTCTTCGGCGTAGACTAGCCGCCCGCCCACCATCGTCCCGGCGACCCGGGCTCGCAGTACGCTTTCCGGGTCAGCCAGGATGTCAGTGTCCAGAATGGTCAGATCGGCCAAATACCCGGCGGCCACTCTGCCCAGCCGATTCTCGCGGAAGCTGGCATAGGCCGGGCCCTCGGTGTAACCGCGGATAACTTCTTCGATGGGGAGGCGCTCCTCGGGATACCAGGCCGGCACCTCCGGCTCCTCGGCTCGCTTCCTGGTGACCGCCGCGTAGATGCCCAGTCGCGGGTCGCAGCTCTCCACCGTCACATCCGAGCCGAGAGTGAGCCGGGCGCCGGAGCGCAGGAGGCTGCCGAAGGCGTAGGCGTAGCGGGCTCTGGCGCCCCAGTAGCGGTCGGCGATATAGCGGTCCGAGGTCGCGTGCAGCGGCTGCACTGAGGCGATTACCCCCAGTTGGGCGAAGCGGGGAATATCCTGAGCCTGAAGGAGCTGGGCGTGCTCGATGCGGTGCCTGAGTCCGCGCTCCCGGCTCCGATCCAGCACCGTCTCGTAGACATCCAGCACCTCCCGGTTGGCCCGGTCGCCGATGGCGTGGATGGCCAGGCTAAAACTGTGGTCCGTGGCCTTCCGGGCCAGCTCCAACAGCTGTTCCTTACTCTGGGTGGCAATCCCCCGGTAGTCGGGGCGCCCTTCATAATCATCAAGCATATAAGCGGTCTGGGGGCCTAACGCCCCATCGGCAAAGGCCTTGACCGAACCGATCTTCAGCAGCTCCGGCCCGAAGCCCTGGCGCAACCCGAAGCCGATGGCTGCCTCCAGGTCATGCTGGGGGAAGAGTATATACGTGCGCAGTCCCAGCTGGCCGTCGGCCTCCAGCTGCTGTAGGATGGGGAGTGTATCTCTCCCTTCGCAGGAATGGATCCCGGTCAGCCCCATCCGCCAGGCCTCTTCGAAGGAGCGCCGGTACATAGGGCGCGGGTCGGCCGGCATGACGCTCTCGTAGAGGGGTTCCAGATAGACAGCGGCCCGCTCGAGGAAGATGCCAGACGGGTACCCGTCAGCCTCCCGCAGTAGCTGTCCGCCGTCGGGGTCGGTGGTCTGGGCATCCAGTTCACACCGTTCGATGGCCCGCGTATTGACCCAGGTGGCGTGGCCGTCCTTGCTGCCCAGCACCACCGGATTGTCTGGTGCTACCCGATCCAGGTCGTGGCGGGTGGGGAAGCCGCTCCAGAGGTTCTTGTTCCAGCCGCTTCCGTAAATGACCTCACCAGGCTGCTTGACGGCGGCCGCTTTCGCGACCTCGGCCAGGGCCTCCTCTAAGCTGGCGATCCCCTCCAGGTTGACCTGGATCAGGCTCAGGGCGTACCAGGTCCAGTGGGTGTGGGAATCAGTCAGTCCCGGCAGAACCAGCAGTCCGGACCCGTCCCTTCGCTGCCATCGACCCGGGAGGTTCAGTAGGTCGCTATCGCGGCCCACCGCGAAGATGCGGTCCCCCTGCACCGCTACCGCGTCGGCCCATGGCTGGCCCGGGTCATTGGTGTAGACCCTCGCCCCGTGGATGATCAGCCCCGGTTCCTCTCTCGTCATTCCTCTCACCTCCACGCTGGACAGCCGCCGGCGTGGTGCTGGCACCCGCGAAAGCCGTGGCACTGGTGGATCTCGTCCTCGCGGCCAGTTCTGGCCTTCTCCAGCCATTCGGGGTCGGTCAACAGCCCCCGACCCACCGCCACCAGACCGGCCATGCCCTCAGCGAGGATCTTCCGGGCGGTGGTGGGGGTTCTTATCTTGCCGACGCCAATCACCGGGGCCAGTCCCTGGAGGCGCTGGCGAATCCCCTCAGCCAGCAGCACGGTGGGGCTGAGTTCCCCTCCGGCAGTGGGAGGCTGCCCGCCCGGCACCCCGGCCGAGACATGGATGAAGGCGTGTCTGTCAAGAACTTTTCCCCACATCCCTCATCGGGGGATGCGCTTGCTTGAAGGTGAAACCACGGGTGATGGCTTGAGTGATGTACCCTACCCCAGACCGTATCCGTTTCTCTACTTCCGGCATTTCTAACTGGCGTACCGCGCTGGCATACCTGCTGAGAGTTCCCTCAAAGCTTGCCGCCAGGGCCCAGGTAATCGCCAGGAGACCCTTCTTCCGCCAGCTCTGGCCCCGTCTTTCGCTCCGGTCTGAGAACCTCCTCATTGTAGATTCGGCGGCACCTAAACTGCGCATCCCTTCGGTGTTGATCCCTTATTCCGTAAGCCTGGTCCGGTAGTCAATGAGGCATTGTGAGCAGGTCTTTTTTCAGCGCCCTGATCTCCTTACGCTGCTTATAGTCCCGACAATATGGCGTTAGGGAAGTATGTAACACCTTTCCGGATCCATCCTCCTGTTCTACCCGCTGACCCACACTGATGACCTGTTGTCTTGTGGTCTCATGACTCACCGGCCGGAAGCCCAGCATCGTCTCCAGCATCCAACAAGCGGCCCGGTATGATGGGCCCAGCACCCCCAACATCGCTACCAGAGCGCTCAGTCCCGGGCCCACTCTGGTATGACTCTCCAGCTCTAGGGTCATATCCAGTAGAAAGATAACACTTCTGGAGCAACGGCTTCTCGTCCTTTGTTTTTCCGTTAACTACCCAAGAATACTTTACTCATACTCATCGCGCTTCTGGGGTTAGTCTCGTCAAAGCACCAACTACTCCTGCCCGGCTGCCATCTCCCGGGCAATTGGTCGGCGGGACGGACGAGTCACCCGGCGCACCAGGGGCAGAGCGATGGAGAAAGTGGTCCCAACCCCTTCCTGGCTGGTGAACCAGATACGCCCGTGGTGGACGCTGGTGACAATCTGATAGGTGGCTGGGAGGCCAAGGCCGGTGCCCTGCCGGCCCTTGGTAGTATAGAAGGAGGAGAAGATGCAATTCTGGGTCTCCTGGCTCATGCCCGTTCCATTGTCAGTAATGTGGATCCGCAATTCCCCCTCTTCGGACTCGGTAGTGATCCCCAGAGTCCCACCCCTGGGCATCGCCTGGATACCATTCCTGATGACATTGAGAAAGGCCTGGCGCATCAAACGCTCGTCCACCATAACCAGGGGATCCGACCGGTAGCTCTCCTTAACCATGACTCCGGCCTGGTCAGCCTCGAGCGCTACAAGCTCCAGGCACTCATGGAGCAACCGGCAGATGCGCCCCCGCGCCGGCGTGCCTTCGATGGGTTTGGTCAAGTCGAGAAGAAGCCCGGTGAACTCCTTCAGGTAGTCCACTTGCTCCACGATGCGCCCAAAAAGCTCCCGGGTCCTGGGCTCCCTGGTGATCCGTCCGCCCAACTGGGCGGTGCCCCGTACCGCGGTGAGGGGATTGCGGATCTCGTGCGCGGCCATGGCCGCCATCTCGCCGACAGTGCGCAGCCGGTCTGCCCAACGGAGCTGCCGTTCCAACTCCTTCTCTCTCGTGACATCGTGAATGATAAAAGCTGCTCCTAGCTCGCCATTGGGCAGTTGCATGGGAAAGGCCTGGTAGCGTACGATTCGGTTGTTTCCTCGCAGGGTTGCGGCGTGGCTGAGGCACTCGCCGGAGACCGCCTCGCCGTGGGCGAGCGACCAGGTGATCCGCTCAAACTCGGTGTCCCCGGGGAAAAGGTCAGCCAGCGGACGGCCTAACCAGCTGGTTCGATCCAGGCGGTAGAGGGTCTCGGCGCGTTCGCCGAGCTCAATAATGCATCCAGCAGAATCCACCACGATTAGCGCCACGGGAACGCTGCGGAGCATGGCCCGGAAGAGCTCCTTTGAGTGCTTGAGGTCTCTGACCCGCAGCTGGTTGGTACAGGCTATCCGGTCGAACTCGCGGTAATGGAGCCGCCCGGGGCCGCCCCTTTTGTCTTCCACGGAGATGAGCAGACCATCCAAGTCGGAGGTGAGGCGCCGAAAGTACCTCCCCAGCAACCAGGCGGCTGTGGCCACTGCTGCAGCAATGACCGGTATGAAAGGGCCGATCAGGTGGAGGTAGATCATCCATACTTGCCCCAGAGTGACATTGGCGAAAGCGTGGCCAATGACCCGGTCGTCGATGGCCACCGGGTAGTCGCATGTCAGGACATAGTTGTCCCATATGCTCCGGAAGCTACCCTTCCCGATGCTGGACTCGCCGGTGGTCCAGGTCAGACGCCCGCCATCATCGGGCTTGAGTGACGCACCGACCATGTGGCTCAGGTCACCTTCGTCACTGCTATAGGCACAGACCACCCCATCCAGGTCCCGGCTGTAGAACCCGACTACTACCTGAGGGTGGTCGCCCACCACAGCCCGGGACAGGGGGAGCAGGATGTCGTGCAGCTGCAACAGGGCCGTTTCCCGGTCCGCCGGCCCCACCCCGGCCTGAGTCAGTGCTTCACCGTGGTGGGTGACCATCAGGCGGGCTGCTTCGGAGGCCACCGCCAGCAGCAACTCCTCCTTCTGGGAGATAAGGGCGCTGAAGGACAGCCAGGTACATATCAGCACGACGAGAAGAGCCACACCGACTGTGCCCACCGTTAGGGATATGGCCAGTTCCCGTTTGAGCGACCGCCTTGGATAGGGGTTCGACATGCCGTGCCACCTCGGGTACGACTAATTCTGCGCCATTCCCCCCTCATTTCTGGCTGAATACGGCTGTCCCTGCCGTTACCCTTCGGCAATCGCTCGACGGTCTGCGACAATGGCTGACATCACAAGGACAAACGGTCAGGCAGGGGTTCTTTCTGTCGATATCGGAATTGTTCCGGCTATTTCGATGCTGGTCGGCTCGACCCGGCAGACCAAGGCGTGCAATTCGACTCCACACTGGGCCGCCTGGCCGAGGCCGGCGGCGAAGGCCTCGTCGGTCGCCCAGTTGGGCGCCAGGCGATGGGCATCGGGCCGCTGCACCACAAAAAGGACGGCCGCCCGGTAGCCTTCCTCTACCGCGTGTATCAACTCCTGCAGGTGGCGGGCGCCCCGGGCGGTGGGCGCATCGGGAAAGCGAGCCTCACCATCCACCACCATAGTGACCGACTTGGTCTCGACTAACATGATGCAACGGCCATCCTCATCCAGGGTCAGGCAGAGGTCCAGGCGGCTCTGGCCATAGCGGTGTTCGGGGACCAGGCTATGTACTGGGCCAACCCCCTCCACGGTGCCCTCCAGCAGTGCCTCAGCGGCAATCCGGTTGGGTAGGCGCGCATCCACCGCCACCCAGAAGCCCTGGTGCCTGGCGAGGGTCAGATCGTAGGCAGTAAGGCGACCCGCGCCGGCCGCCGGAGTAAGTCGCAGCTCCCGGCCGGGAGTGAGCAGTTCGCTCAGGCGCCCCGAGTTAGCCAGGTGCGCCTGTACCTGACCCTGGGCTATCTCGACCAGGCATGAGAAGCGAGAGAGACGGCGGATGAAGGTAGCGGGGACGGTGGCAGTGAGTCTCATGTTATCTCCTCCAGCTGGGTATTCGGGAGACTAGCCTCTCATAGGATGGGGTGAGAGTACGAAGGGAGTGATAGCAGTGACCCGCAGACTCTGGGGGAGCAGCACCCGTTCGGAGGCTCCCCCTTGCCAGGGCCAGCTCTATACGGTGGAGAAGGGCGACACCATGTACAATTTGGCCCTGAAATTCAGTCTCAGTGTCAATGATCTGCTGGAGGCCAACCCGCAGGTCCGGACCCCCTACTCCATCTACGCCGGACAGCAGATCTGTATCCCCAAGGTCAGGCCCAGACCCAAGGCTGACCCGGTGGAGAAGGAGACCCGGGAGGAACGGCACCGGCCCCAGGAACGCCTGTGGCGCGAACTCCCCTACTGGATGCAAATCTTCATGGAACACGCCATCTTCCTCCTGGCCGCGCTCCCCTGCGACCAGGAAGAACTGCGGCGCGAGGCCATCGCCTTCCGGGAGCGGTACGAGCGGCTGCTGGTGGGGGCCAGCCGCGTCCCGGCCGAAGTGGCTGGCCAAGCGATATCCACCACTCGGGAATTCCTGGCCTATAAACAGCGGCTACTGGCTTTGGTCATCCAGTGCCGGGTGTCAGCCGCCTATGCGTTGCTCATCGACCACATTGCCCGGGAAGCCCTGGAGTTCCTGCGCATCGCCAGCGGCGAAGCTGAGGGCAAGAGCCTGGAAGCGCTCCTGCGAGAAGAAGTTTTCTGGCTCCGGATCATGGATGACCATGCCCGCTTCATTAACCACCTGCTCGACCCGTCAGAGCGGCAGCTGATTGAGGCAGCCGAGAGCTTCGCCCTGATTTTCGATGACCTCTACCGCCAGGCTGAGGATCTGCAGTCAATGCTCCAGGCCCGCCCGGAGTGCTTTTCCACCGTTAGCCGCTTTACCGGGCAGGTGGTGCAGAAAACAAGGGACCTGGCCGACTTCAAGCGGCAGGCCCATGACCTCCTGGAAAAATGCCAGGCACTGGCGGTCGCTCAGCCTCTCCTGCTGGACCACGTCTTCCGCGAGGCCGAACATTTCCTGGAGATCCTGGCCTACTTGGGTTACAGGTCCGAAAGCTAGGGACGAACCTCGTTCTGCCGAGCGCGGTGGCGCTCAACGGCCAGTTGCAGCAGCCGGTCGATGAGCTGGGGATAGCTGATCCCCGTAGCTTCCCAGAGTTTTGGGTACATGCTGATAGGCGTGAAGCCAGGTATGGTGTTGACCTCGTTGATTAGCACCTTCCCGGTTTTCTTCTCCAGGAAGAAGTCAACGCGAGCCATCCCCTCCCCCTCCAGGGCCCGGAAGGCCTGGAGGGCCAGACGACGGACAGTCTCGGTCTGCTCCGGCTCCAGGGGAGCCGGTACCAGAAGCTGCGACTGGTTGTCAATGTACTTGGCCTCATAGTCGTAGAACTCATGCGAGGGGATGATCTCACCGGGGAGTGAGGCGATAGGTTCCTCGTTCCCCAGGACGCTGCATTCGATCTCCCGGGCCTCGACACCGGCCTCGACGATGAGCTTCACATCATAACGGGCGGCCAGGTCGAGGGCGGGCCCTAACTCCTCACGGCGTCTGACCTTGCTGATGCCGACACTGGAGCCGAGGTTGGCTGGCTTGACGAAGACCGGGTAGGCGAGAGCCGCCTCTAGCTCGCCAATGACCTGTTCCTTCTCCCGCTCCCAGCGGTGGCGCCGCACCTCGACGAAATCCACCGTGGGCAGCCCATGGTAACGCAGCAGCTTCTTCTGGACCACCTTATCCATGCCCAAGGCCGACCCAAGGACGCCGGCCCCCACATAGGGGATGTTGGCCATCTCCAGCAGCCCCTGGATAGTGCCGTCTTCGCCGTAAGTGCCATGGAGCACTGGAAAAACTACATCGATGATGCCCAGTCCCTCACCGACCACAGCGGCTGGAGGCTGCCGGTGGTAGACCCGGGCCAGGGCACGCAGGGAGGGCTCGCTAAGGAAGCTTACGCTCTCACCGCCGGTATTATCGATCCCGACGGTCAGAGCCGCCTCCAGGTCGCTCACCGCTACCCAGCGCCCGTCAGCAGTGATCCCGATGGGGACTACTTCATATCGCTCTCGGTCAATGGCTCTGGCCACCGAGCGGGCTGACATCAGAGAGACTTCGTGCTCAGCCGAACGGCCGCCAAAGATGATGCCGACGCGGGTTTTCTGCTTCAAGCTGCTCCCTCCCCTTTTACTCTAGACTATTCAACTGCCGGCCGAGGGTATCCTCCCGGTGAGCAGAAAGGCGGGCTACCAACGGCAGCCCGCCCCCCGGTTAGCCCTGAAATTCCGTGTCCTTGGGACGGTAGGTCTCGCAAAGAGTGTCTCGGCTGGTAGCCACCGACATCTGGGTGCCGGTTCCACCGGCCGGCCCGGTGCCATTGTAATTGACTTCGATGGCTTCCGCCTCGCAGATTCCGTGCTGGTTGTGGTAGCAGGATGTGACCGAACACTTGATGCGCTGCATGGGGTATACCTCCTTGGCCTATTTGCCCCTAGTTTGCGTGGCCGGAAGTATTTTTATGGGTTAATCTGCTGCGCAGTAGGCGGCGGAGAATCTTGCCGCTCTGGGTCTTGGGCAGCTCGGCCATGGGAACCAGTTCCTGCGGGACGGCGAAGGGCGAGACCAGCTGGCGCACGGTGCGCTTTAGCGCCATCTCCAGCGCCACGTCGAGCGCCTGGCCCTCGCGCAGGGAGACGAAGGCCACAATCTTCTCACCCAGCAGCGGGTCGGGGGTGCCTACGGCGGCCGCCTCGGCCACAGCTCCGTGGGTGAGAAGGGCGCTTTCCACCTCGAAGGGACTGACCAAGTGGCCGGCCGTGTTGATCACCTCATCGGCCCGGCCGATAAACCAGAAATAGCCCTGCTGATCACAGCGGGCCAGGTCGCCCGCGAGGTACCAGCCATTCAGCCAGCGGCTGGCAGTTAGCTCGGGCTGGCGCCAGTAGCCCAGAAAACACGAGGGCCAACCAGCCCGCAGAGCCAGGCGGCCGGGCTCGCCCGGAGGTAGGGGCTCTCCTCCGTCGTCCAGAATGGCGGCCTCGACCCCGGGCAGGGGACAGCCCATGGCCCCGATCTGCAGGGGAATTCCAGGGCGCTGGGCAATCATGATGCTCCCGGTCTCGGTCTGGAACCAGGTATCATGGACCGGCTGGCCGGTCTGCTGCTGCCACCAGCGGATCACCTCGGGGTTGAGAGGTTCACCCACACTGGCGGTATGCCGCAGAGAGCTTATATCCAGCCGGTCCAGGTCAGCCGGCCTTCCCCGCATCAGCAGGCGGAGCAGGGTAGGTGCAGTGTAGAGTACACTCACCCGCTGAGCGGCGATGAGACCGAAGAAAGCAGTGGCATTAAGCGGCGCCTCGGCCAGCAGCTGGGTGGCCCCCACCGCCAGCGGGGCAAAGATTCCGTAGGAAGAGCCGGTCACCCAGGCCGGGTCAGCGGTGCACCAGAAAAGGTCGTCGGGACGCAGGTCCAGGGCCACCCGGGCTGAGGCCACATGGCCGATGAGGGCACGGTGGCCGTGGAGAGCCCCTTTCGGCCGGCCGGTAGTCCCGGAGGTATAGTGGATAATGGCCGGGGCGTCGGGTTCCTGCAGTACCGGGGCAAACTCGGGCGCGAGCCCGGCCCGCAGCTCGGGGTAGCTCAGGGCGTCAGCGCCGGGCTGGCTGCTCCCGTTCCCCTCCAGCAGAATCACCGTCTCCAGCCCGGGCAGGTGCTGGCGGACAGCGGTCACCGTCGGCAGTAACCGGGCCGTGGTCAGGATGGCCCGGGCCCCGGCATCGCCCAGCCGGTCCCGCAGGGCCTCAGTGCCGAAGGAGGCGAAGAGGGGGCCATAAACGGCGCCAGCCTTGATAATGGCTAGGGCAGCCGCATACTGCAGGGGCGAGCGCTCGAGGAAGGTGAAGACCCGGTCGCCCGGCTGGATCCCGGCACGCACCAGCAACCCGGCCAGGCGGTTGGACTCCTCTCGTAGCCAGCCAACGGTGTGGGTGGTGGCCCCGCCGGATCGGTCCAGGCTGATCAAAGCGAGCCGAGCGGGATCTGGATGGCGGTCGATGACGGCAGCGGCCAGGTTGACCCCAGGCGCATCCAGGCCCAGCTCTCGAGCGGTCTCGGCCCAGGCCAGAGCGGAGCCATCAGTCATGCCTCTCCCCCCTCCCTCAGAATCCGACATACTGGAAGCCAGAGCCGAAATCGGCCCAGGTCAATACGGCATAGAGCAAGAGGAAAAGCCAGAAGGCCTCCAGCCACTCTTGCAGGTTGGGGTCGAGACGCTCCCAAAGGGCTCTCATGACCGCTCTCGCTCCTCCGCGTAGGCGACGATGGCCGCCACGCTGTCGAGGTTGTTATCAATGATCTCAAAATCCTCCAGAGCCCAGCCCAGCGACTTCTGGACAAAGTTAACCAGCTCCAGCAGGCCGAATGAGTCGAGGCGCCCGGCACTGAAGAGCGAATCGTCGTCGCCCACCGGCCCGCCCCGGGGGGCCAGGTTCTCGTTGATGAACTCGAGGATCTGCTGTGTTGCAGTCATGGTCATCACCTTCCAATCCCGAGGAGACGGGAGATTATGGAGACCGCGGCAGGCAAGTCGTTGACGAAAAAGACCCAGCCGAGGGCGACGAAGCCGAAGGTAGCCAGGGTTCCCGCCAGTCGGCCGGCGGGACCGCCCAGGGCACTCCTGGCCGCCTCGGGCAGGTAGCGCTGGCTCAGGTCGCTGTAGATCCGGTAGAGGGAGAGGCCGACACCGTGGTAAAGCCCCCAGACCAGGAAATTCAGAGTGGAGCCGTGCCAGAGGCCGACCAGCCCCATGGTGACCAGCTGGGCCAGGGCGTTAATGAGCCAGGGATGCTCGCGGCCAATCCGGGGCAACAGCCACTTGCCCAGGGGCAGGTAGACATATTCCCGCAGCCAGCTGGTGAGGGTAATATGCCAGTTCTGCCAGAACAGGACCAGGTTGGGTTTGAGGTAGGGCGTCCGGAAGTTCTCCGGCGCCTGGAACCCGAAGAAGCGGGCCAGACCGATGGCTATGTCCGAGTAGCCCTTGAAGTCCAGGAAGATCTGGAGGGCCCAGGCCAGGAGAACCAGAGCTAATGCCCCGCGGCCCAGCTGGCCCGGGGCACCCTGGGCGGCCGCCCAAAACCCCAGCCGGTCGGCCAGGATGAACTTGAAAAACAGGCCATAGATGAGGCGGCGGGTGCCGGTCCGCACCGCCCCGGAGTCCAGCGGCCCGACGCCGTCCAGGTCGGCGACGAACTGGCGGTAGCGGTAGATGGGCCCAGCCGGGAAGGTCGGGACGAAGAAAACAAAGGCCAGGGCCAGCCGGGCATCGATCTCCCGCAGCCGCCCCCGCCGTGAATCGATTACCAGGTGCAGAAGTTTGAAGGTGTAGTATGAGACCCCGAGCGCCCGCACCAACCCTAGGCTGGCCCGGAGGCCGGGCGCCAGCCCGTATTTGAAGAGGGCCAGGTTGAGCAGGGGCAGGGCCAGCCCCAGCCAGTAGAGGGCGGCTGTCCAGCGCGCCTTCGGCGCCCGCTGCAGGTAGCGGGCGATGGCAGTAGTGATCAGGGTCAGGGCCAGGGTCTGGATGGCGAAGGCCGGGCCGGCCAGCACGGCAGCAAATAGCCAGCCGGCCAAAGCCAGAAACCAGGCGCGGGCCTGTCCCCGCAGTCGCCAGTAGATGGCCAAGGCTAGTCCCCCGCCGATGAAGGCGCTGTGGACCGGGAAGTACTTCACCACCAGCTGCAGCCGGTCCAGCACTAGCGGCCACCTCCCCAAGGGTAGTGCTCGGCCAGATAATCGGCGAGGGCCCGGGCGACCAGTTCATTGCCGGCCTCCTTCAAGTGCCCGCCGTCGACGAAGTACTCCGGCGGTATAGCCAGCCCGAGGTCGAGCAGCCGGACATTGAGCCCGGCCGTCTGGCGGCGCAGCTCGTCCACCATGCGTTGATGGAAGTCGGGCTCGTAGATAGCCGCATAGGCCAGAGGGTTAATGGGCGCCACCAGAATCAGCAGGGGAATCCCCCGCTGGTCCAGGTAGCGGGCAATCGCGCCCACCGCGTCGAAGGGGCGGTCGGCGGTACTGAACGGCTCCAATCGCCCCCCGGTAAACTGGGTCGGGTCGTACTGGCCAGCCGGCACCGTCAGGTGGTAGGCATTGGGCGGAGGTAGGGGAATCCCCTGAGCCGCCGCCTGGCGGGCCCGGCGCCACTCGCTCCAGAAGGTGAGCAGCCCGTACAGGGGTACCAGCTGGGAGCGCAGCTCCTGGGCAACCAGGGGAGCGTTCTCGTCACTGAGGCGGCTCAGGTTGGCGTAGGCTGAGATCAGGTCGCCGCCGAGGCTGATCAGATAGCGGTCGGGAGCCCGACCGGTCACCCACCGCGGGGGCGGCGAGAAGCTCCCCTCCCCCAGCTGCCAGATGATGAGCGATGGCCGGTAGCCAGCCGCCTTAACCACCCGCTCCCAAGCGTAACTGGCCTTGGTTCCACTAACCCCGAAGTTAAAGACATGAGGCCGGTCGCCGCTGAAGACTAAGGCATCCAGGCGCCCGACGATAGAGTCCTCGTAGCGGACGTAGAAATCCTCGGTCTTGGAGTCACCGATAATGATAACCTTGGGCTCGACCTCCGGGTAGTCATTGATCCAGTGGGCGGCCAGGCTCAGCGCCGGGGTGTCGTTATAGAAGAAAAGACGCTGCTGGTGTGCGTAGGAGGTGGGGAAATCATTGATGTGCGCCAGCAGGTAGCGGCCGACGGGTGCCAGAACCAGCAGGTTTACGGCCAGGTAGATAGAGAGAATCTTCAGGGGCAGGGCAAAGCGGCGCACCGGGTCACCTCCTTGGACCCCAAGGGTCTCTTGGTTAGACGATACTTCCGCGCCAGTGGCGCTCAATCCTTGTTGGCCAGCTCTCCCCAGAGGTAGTCGCCGGCCTCGACCACCAGGCGCACCGGAACCAGCTGGTTGACCAGCTCCGCTGGGCCGGTGAAGGCAACCCGCAGGTAGTTGCCGGTGAGTCCCTGCAGGCTGACGCCGTCGCCCCCCAGATGGGCCGGACCAGCTTCCTCCTCCACCAGCACCTCCAGGACACGACCGAGAAAAGACCGTCGGTAGCGGGCGCTAAGCCGGCTGGCCTGCTCGGCCAGGGCAGCGGCCCGCTCTCCCTTGACCCTGGTAGGAACCTGATTGGGGAAGTCGGCAGCCGGGGTGCCGGGACGGCGCGAGTAGGGGAAAATATGCATCTGGCTGAAGGCCATCTCCTCGACGAAGCGCTGAGTCCGGGCGAACTCTTGATCGGTCTCGCCGGGGAACCCGACCATCACATCGGTAGTCAGGGCCAGGTCCGGCAGGAACCACCGGGCCTGCGCCACCCGCCGGGCGTAATCATCGGTGGTGTAGTCCCGGTTCATGGCCCGCAGAATCTGGTCATCCCCGCTCTGCAGGGGGATATGTAGATGGTGGCATATATTGGTGTGGTCAGCCATGACCTGCAATAACTGGTCGGTGACCTCCATGGGTTCCAGAGAGCTCAACCGGAAGCGGACCTTTGGGTAGGTGGCGGCCAGCTCTAGCAGGAGTTCAGCCAAATGGGGACGGCCACCGGGCAGCCCGAGACCGTAGACGCCCAAATGGATCCCGGTGAGGACAAACTCCTTGAAGCCAGCGCCGGCCAGGCGTCCGACCTCGGCCAGTACCTCCTGGGGATGGCGGCTGCGGGCCGGGCCGCGGGCGTAGGGGATGATGCAGTAGGAGCAGAACTGGTTACACCCCTCCTGCACCTTGATGGTAGCCCGGGTGCGCTCAGTGAAGGCCTCGATAGGCAGCTCCTCGAAGTCGCGCTGAGCCATGATATCTCCCACCGCGCAGACCCGCTGGCCGGTGGCCAGAGCCTCCTCCACCAGGGTAACGATCTGGCCGCGCTGGCCGGTGCCAGCGATAACATCGACCTCCTCCAGCGCCGCCACCTCCTCTGGCGCCACCTGAGGATAGCAGCCGGTCAGAGCCAGCAGCGCGCCGGGCCGCTGGCGGCGAACCTGCCGGGCCAGCTGCCGCGATTTGCCGGCCCCCCGCCCCGTAACGGTGCAGGTATTGATGACATAAACCTCGGCCCGCTCCGAGAAAGACACCACCCGGTAACCGGCGCGGCGAAACTCCTCGGCCATAGCCTCGGTGTCATACTGGTTGGTCTTACAGCCCAGGGTATGGAAGGCAACCCGTCGCATCCGTAGAGCATCTCCTGTTAGTTGTCTCAGCCCAGGTCGCCGGCGGCGTGGAAGACCAGTGCCGCGGCGGCCAGACCCGCTGTCTCGGTGCGCAGGATCCGCCGGCCCAGGGTAACTATCCTGACGCCGGCCGCCGCGGCCTGGCTGACCTCCTCGGGCGCAAAGCCCCCCTCCGGACCGATGATCAGGTGAACCGGCTGGTCACCGAGGTCGACCAGGGCCTCCCGCAGTGAGAGAGCGCTCTCGCCTTCGTAAGCCAAGAGGGCCAGGGCGTCGGTGGGCAGGCTCCGCAGGTAGTCGGCGAGCCTCATCGCTTCCCCCACCGCTGGCACCGAAGTGCGACCCGACTGGGCCGCCGCCTCCCGGGCGATACGCTGCCAGCGCTCGTGCTTGCGCCTGGCCTTTTCCTCGCGGAGCTCCACCACCACCCGGACAGTGACCAGAGGAATGAAGGCGCTGACCCCCAACTCGGTCCCTTTCTGAATCACCCACTCGAGCTTGTCGCCCTTACCAATCGCCTGCGCCAGCGTGACCCGGGAGCGGGGCTCGGAGCCGGGCTCCCACTCCCCGACTACCCGGCCGCCGGTGGTGCATGTGCCTACCTCAGTCAGTTCCACTATCCGTTCCTTCCCATCGCCACTGAAAACGGCAATACGGTCACCGCGACGCAGGCGCAGCACCCGGGCAGCGTGGTGGCCATCCTCAGGCTCCAGCCAGATGCTGTCACCCAGGCGCTCGGGAGGGACATAGAAGCGGTGCATCCTCAGCCACCTGCCCGGCGACACAGGGCCGCGATCCATTCACCTGCTTGCTTGAGCCGGGCGAGTTGGAACCCTGCCTGGGCTAGCCCCGCCTCCAGCTCTTCCCGGCGGTCGGCGACGATCCCGGAGACGACCAACCAGCCATTGGGAACCAGCACCCGGGCTACCTGACCCAGGCGCGGGATGACTACATCGGCCACAATGTTGGCCGAGACCCCCTCCACCAGACCGGCCAGCTCCTCGATGCTGCCCCGAGCGATATTAACCCGGCCGGCTGCCTCCGGGTTCAGTGCCAGGTTGTGCTGGGCCGCCTCCACGGCGACCCCATCAATATCCACAGCCTCGACCCGAGCGGCGCCCAGGCCGGCAGCGGCGATGGCCAGGATGCCGGATCCACAGCCCCAGTCGATTACCCGGTCGCCTGGCTGCACTGTCTCCTGGAGCAGCTCCAGGCACATGGCGGTGGTGGCGTGGGTACCGGTGCCAAAGGCCATTCCAATATCCAACCGCACCGGCACCTCGTCCGGGGTCGGCTGGTACTCCTCCCAGGCCGGGATCACTACTACCCGTCGCCCAATGCGCAGGAGCTCATAGAACTGGCGGTAGTAGCTTGCCCAGTCTCGATCTTGGACCACCCGACTGCTGAAGATGGGCTGACCCCACTCGGGCACCGCCTCGGCCAGAAAGGCCAGACGGTCGGTCAGCTCGGCTAGAAGAGTCTCAGCTTGCACCCCTTCCTCCAGCGCCACCGACCCAGTGACCGTGGGGTCACCGCCCGGCGGATCGTAGTAGTCCCAACCCTCATGGGAGGGCACAGAAGTGGGGTCGTGGATAACGACCCCGCGTGAGCCCAGTTCGGATAGGATGCCGGCCACGGCCTCAGTGGCCTCTGGCCGGCAGGTGACCGTAATTTCAACCCAGTCCATGGTTGGAACACCTCCCTCGCCCTTCTACATGCCCAGGGCGTCGCGCATGCGCCGCCAGAAGCCCCGGTCCTCCTCGCTAACAGTCTCACCGGTGAGCTCAGCGAAGCGCCGCAACGCCTCCCGCTGCTCCTCGCCGAGCTTCTTGGGGACCACCACTTCCACCTGGATGATATGATCGCCGCGCCCGCCGCCCCGCAGGTGCGGGATACCACGCCCCCGGAGGCGGAACCGGGTTCCGCTCTGGGTTCCCTCGGGAATCTTGAGGTTGACCGGCCCGTCCAGGGTGGGGATCTCGATCTCCGCCCCCAGGGCAGCCTGGACAAAGCTGATGGGGGCCTCACTGAAGACGGTATCACCCTCGCGCCGGAATAGCTCATGCGGTTTTACCCGCAGGACGACAAAGAGATCACCGGGGAGACCGCCTCGCTGGCCCCCTTCCCCCTGTCCTGAAATGCGTAACCGTGACCCGTCCTCCACCCCGGCCGGAACCTTAACTTTGACCTTGGCCGTGCTGCGGGTCCGGCCGGATCCACCGCATTTGGGGCAGGGCTCCTCAATGATCTGACCCCGTCCGTGGCAGCGGTCGCAAGGTGCAGTCCGAACGAAGCGCCCGAAGGCAGTGTTCTGGACGTGCTGCACCTGGCCGACCCCGTGGCAGACAGGACAGGTCACCGGGCGCGTGCCGGGCTTGGCCCCAGTCCCTTTGCAGCTGCTGCAATTGGCATAACGGGAGAATTCAATGTCCTTCTCCGTGCCAAAGGCGGCCTCTTCAAAGCTAATCTCCAGGTCGTAGCTAAGATCGGCCCCGGCTTCCGGGCCGGTGCGGGAGCGCGAGCGCCGCCCACCGCCGCCGAAGAACATCTCGAAGATATCCTCGACCCCGCCAAAGTTGCCGAAGCCGCCGAAGTCCTCGAAACCTCCGAAGCCCCCCGCTCCGGCCCCGGCCGCGGCGTGCCCAAACTGGTCATAGCGGGCGCGCTTATCGGCATCGCTGAGAACCTCGTAGGCCTCGTTGACCTCCTTGAACTTCTCGGCTGCGTTAGGGTCTTCACGGTTGACATCGGGATGGTACTGGCGGGCCAGGCGCCGGTATGCTTTTTTGATCTCCTCGGGGGAGGCATCGCGCCCCACCCCGAGGACCTCATAGTAGTCGCGCTTGCTCAACGGTGGTCACAACCTTCCCGCGAGTCAGCTTAATCCTTCTTATTGTCATCCTTGACTTCGTACTCGGCATCTACTGTCTTACTATCGTCACTGGCTGTCCCGGCGGCGCCCGGCCCGGCCCCGGCCTGCTGGGCCTGGGCCTGGTAGACCTGGGAGAGAGCTCGTAGAGGACCTTGGTCAGCTCTTCACTGGCCTGCTTGATGGCCTCGGTATCCTGCCCGGCCAGGGCCTGGCGAGTCTTCGCGATTTCAGCCCTGACCTTGTCCACCAAGGCTTGATCAGCCTTGTCGCCTAGCTCTTTGATGGTTTTTTCGGCGTTGTAGACCAGCGAGTCGGCCTGGTTACGGGTTTCGACCTCTTCCCGCCGGCGCTTATCCTCGGCCGCGTTCTTCTCGGCCTCCCGGACCATCTTCTCGATCTCGTCCTTGCTCAGGCCGCTGGAGGAGGTAATGGTGACCTTCTGCTCCTTGCCGGTGCCTAAGTCTTTGGCGGAGACATTGACGATACCGTTGGCATCAATATCAAAAGTGACCTCAATGCGAGGCACACCCCGCGGCGCCGGCGGAATACCATCCAAGTGGAAGCGGCCCAGGGTCTTATTGTAGGCCGCCATCTCCCGCTCGCCCTGCAGCACATGAATCTCCACCGAGGTCTGGTTATCGGCTGCGGTGGAGAAGACCTGGCTCTTGGCCGTGGGAATGGTGGTGTTCCGCTCGATGAGTTTGGTGAAGACACCGCCCAGGGTCTCGATGCCCAGTGAGAGCGGGGTAACATCGAGAAGCAGTACATCCTTGACCTCGCCCGCCAAAACGCCGGCCTGGATGGCGGCACCCAGGGCGACTACTTCATCGGGGTTGATCCCTTTGAAGGGCTCCTTGCCCATGAGCTTCTTGACCATCTCCTGTACCGCCGGGATGCGGGTGGAGCCGCCCACCAGCAGGACCTTGTCGACCTGGGCCGGCTTGAGGCCGGCATCCTCGAGAGCTTGCCGGGTGGGACCTGCGCAGGCCTCGACCAGGTCTGCGGTGAGTTCGTCAAACTTGGCCCGGGTCAGGTTGAGGTCGAGGTGCTTGGGGCCATCGGCATCAGCGGTGATGAACGGCAGGTTGATGTTGGCGTTGGTGACAGTAGAGAGCTCGATCTTGGCCTTCTCCGCCGCCTCCCGCAGCCGCTGCAGGGCCATGCGGTCTTTCCGCAGGTCTATGCCGTGCTCCTTCTGGAACTGCCCGGCCACATAGTCCACGATCCGCTGGTCGAAGTCGTCACCGCCGAGGCGGGTGTTGCCGCTGGTAGCCTTGACCTCAACCACATCTTCGCCTAGCTCAAGAATGGAGACATCGAAGGTGCCGCCGCCCAGGTCAAACACGAGGATCGTCTGGTTCTCCTTCGCCTTGTCCAACCCGTAAGCCAGGGCGGCCGCGGTCGGTTCATTGATGATGCGCAGCACCTCGAGGCCAGCGATGGTGCCGGCATCCTTGGTCGCCTGGCGCTGGCTGTCACTGAAGTAGGCCGGGACAGTGATCACCGCCTGGGTCACCTTCTCACCGAGGTAAGCCTCGGCATCGGCCTTCAGCTTCTGCAGGATCATCGCCGAGATCTCCTGTGGCGTGTAGTTCTTGCCATCAATGGACACCTTGTGGTCGGTGCCCATGTGGCGCTTGATGGAGACCACGGTCTTGTCGGGGTTGCTGACCGCCTGGCGCTTGGCCACCTGGCCGACGACACGTTCACCGGTCTTGGTGAAACCGACGACCGATGGCGTCAACCGGCTCCCCTCAGCGTTAGTGATAACCGTTGGCTGGCCGCTCTCCATGACAGCCACCACCGAGTTGGTGGTGCCTAGATCAATGCCGATCACTTTGCCCATGTTCGGTATTACCTCCTCGTCTTCAAGGTGTTCAGTGACTCTCTATACCTATTCCGGGCGGCGGGAGACCTTCACCTTGCTCGGTCTGATCACCCGGTCGCCCATCATGTATCCCCTCTCGAATTCCTGGAGCACGGTATCATCCTCCGCCTCGGCATCTTCGGCCTGCATCAAGGCCTCGTGGTAGAGCGGGTCAAAGGGCTTACCCATAGCCTCGATAGGCACCACTCCGGCGCCGGCCAGAACCTCCCGGAACTGGCGGGCAATGAGCTCAACCCCCTGCCGGAGCCCATCACCGCTAGAACCGCGGTCGGTCGCGAGGGCCCGCTCCAGATTGTCCAGGACCGGTAGGAGCTTTAAGACCAGCTCTTGGTTGGCATAAGCCAAGAAGCTCCGGCGCTCGGCCTCGGCCCGGCGGCGGTAGTTCTCGAAATCGGCTTGGGCCCGGCGCCAGCCGTTGAGGTTCTGCTCAGCACGCTCCTCAGCCTTCTGGCACCTGGTCTGCCAATCAATGTCTTCAGTAGCTGACTCTGCGACCTCGCCAGCGGGTTCGGCCGGGGTCGCCTTGGGGCTGGCTGCCTCGTGCTCAATTTCATCTTCTGGTTTCTTCTCGTCCCACATGAAGCTCGTCCCACTCCCCTAAAAATCCATCTTATCGAACTGCTCGGAGATCTTGGGGTCAGCCCCCTTCTCCCCGCTCTGGTCCTTCATCTTGATGATGGTATCAATGCGCAGGATCGCCTCGCCAATCTCGCCGGCCGCCCACAGGGCGTGGGTCTTGACCAGCGCCGGGTCGACGACCCCCATCTCCCACATATCGGCCAGTTCGCCGGTGTCGCAATCGACGGAGACTGAGTCGCTGCCCTGGGCGATCTGGGCCGCCAAGACATCGCCGATCTTCTCCAGTGGGTTGAACCCGGCGTTGGCCACGATCTGGGAGAACGGCTTGCGCAGGGCCTCAATAACACAGTCCACGCCGTAGGCGCTCATCCCCTTGAGTCGGGACTTGGCCCGTTCCACCTCGCGCATGACCGCCAGCTCGATAGAGCCCCCGCCCGGGACTATGCCGGCCTTGACCGCCGCCTGGACCGCGGCAGCCGCATCCTTGGCAATGCGCTCCCGCTCGCCGACCACCTCGCGGGTAGCCGCCCCCACCAGAATGGTAGCCATGGGCTTGCCCTGTCCACCGATGACCCGGACATGCTCGAGTTTCTCGTCCTCGTAGACCTTATCGGCGCTGCCCAGGTACTTGACTAGCTCTGCCGCCTCCTTGCGCAGGGCGGTGCGCTTAACCAGCTTGGCCCCGGTATGTTCCGCTGCTTTGCGCAGCTCCCGAGAGGAAACCCGGCTGAGGACCATGACCCCGGCATCGGTGAGGATCTCTTCGGCAATATCCTCGACCCCCCGGTCGACCATGATCACATTAACCCCCATGGCAACCAACTTGTGCAGGTTGCGGCTGAACTCTTCCCGGTACTCCATGAGTTTGGTGAAGCCGGTCTCGGTCGCCAGAGCCTCGTCTTCTACCTCTTCGGGTTCGAGGGCATCGTCGACAATGAGGATCTTGGCGTCGGCAACCTCCCGGGGCATCTGCTTGTTCAGGCGCTCCTTGTCGACGATGACCCCGAGGAAGACCTCGTTATCGGCCCCCTGCTCGGCCAGCACCGTATCAAGCAGCTTGAAACCAGGATCGCCCAACTTCTCCCGGCCAATGAGCCGGGCCGCCTCCACCACCAGGTCGGCAATATCTTCGTGCTCCCGACCGGCGACCAAAGCTACCCGGCGCAGAAGCGGATCGTCGACCCCCGCCACCTGGCGGGCCTTTTCCCTGACTGCGGCCACCGCGGTCCGGACACCGAAGCGCACGCCCTCGATGACCCGGATCACCGGGACCCCCTTGATGACCTGGTTCAGCCCTTCGGCCAGCAGAGCACCGGCCATGATGGTGGCGGTGGTGGTCCCATCGCCCACCTCTTCTTCCTGGGCCTTGGCCGTATTGATCACCATCTTGGCCGCCGGGTGGTTAACATCCATCTTGGTCAGGATGGTAATCCCGTCATTGGTGATCACCACATCGCCGAAACGGTCCACCAGCATGGTATCGAGCCCCTTGGACCCGATGGTCCCCTCTACCGCGCTGGCAATGGCCCGCACAGCGTTGACATTGGTAATGAGCGCCGCCAGGCGCTCATCGACCTCGGCCCCCTGGGTAACTTGTTTGACATTGGACACCGGCCTATCGCCTCCAGTTCATCATTCTAGGAATCTCCGATAATCTGGCTCAACTGATCATTCAGATGCCGGACGACCAGGTCGACCACAGAGAGAACCCGGTCGTAGTGCATGCGGCGGGGCCCGATGACCCCCAATGTCCCCACGACCTGGCCATTGATGGAATAAGTAGCCTTGATGAGACTGCAGTCAGCCACTTCGGGGAGCTTGTTCTCCTCCCCGATACTGACGCTTAGCATCCCCTGGCCGGAGTCGGCCATGAGCTCCCTGACCAGCTCCAGGCGCTCTAGCATCGAAAAGAGGCCACGCACCTTCTCGACATCCCTGAACTCAGGCTGGGCCAGGATGTTGGTAGTCCCACCCAGGAAGACCCGTTCCCCATCATCGGGGCGCCCCAGGTGTTCCAGAACCTCGAGAATGCGATCCAGCGCTAGCTGGTGACGGACGATCTCGTGGCTCATGGCCCGGATCAGCGTCCGGCTCATCTTATTAAGGGGGACGCCGACCATGTGGTGGTTGAGGGCATCAGAGATCGCCCGGAGATCGGCAGTGGTTAGCCCCTCCGGCACCTCTACTAGTTTGTTCTGAATCAGCCCGTTGCCAGTGATCAGGGTGATCAGTGCGGTGGATTCTTTGACCGGTACCACCTCGATGCGGCGAAATACTGCGGTATCGAGGCGTGGCCCAACGACCAGGGCCACATAGTCGGTGACCCGGGAGAGCAGCTGGGCAGTGCGCTCAATGACCGCCTGTACCTCACGGGCTTCGGCTTGGTAGGCGCGACAAATCACCTCGGTGTCCCGAGGTGCCAGTCGCTTTGGCTCCATCAGGCTATCGACGTAAAACCGGTAGCCCCGGTCTGATGGAACCCGGCCGGCCGAGGTATGCGGCTGTTCGATGAAGCCCATTTCCTCCAGGTCGGCCATCTCGTTGCGGATTGTTGCCGGGCTGACGCCCAGCTGGTACTTGCGGGCAATGGTGCGGGACCCTACCGGTTCGGCGCTGTCAATGTAGTCCTCGATGATCGCCCGGAGCACCAGGCGCTTGCGCTCATCGAGCTGCATGCGTCCGCCACCTCCCGTATGTTAGCACTCATGAGGAGAGAGTGCTAACGGCTATCTAAAAAATACCACCGGGTAACGGGTTTGTCAAGGGTAGACAAAGGCCGCCCAGACCTGGTTGGCCACTGGCCAGGCCGTCCTGGTCAGCCGCCAGCGCCGGCCGTCACTCTCCAGGAGCCCTTGTCGGGACAAAGCCTCCAGCTTGCCCGGGAAACAGTCGTTCATCGTCCGGCCAAAACGGACGGCAAAGGCTTCTTGGTCGACGCCGTCCAGCAGTCGCAGCCCCATCAGGACCGTCTCCACCAGCTCAGTGCGGGCATCGAGGTGATGGATCTCGCCCTGGGGCAGCTGATCGGCGGCCACCCGCCTGGCATACTCCTCCAGATCCCGAAGATTACCCCAGCGCTGGCCGGCCACGTGCGACCAGGCACCGGCGCCCAGCCCCAGGTAGTCCCGGTTCTCCCAGTAGGCCAGATTATGCTGACAGCGATAGCCGGGGCGGGCGTAGTTGGAGGTCTCATAGTGCTGGTAGCCAGCCTGTGGTAGCCGATCCATGGCCATAAGCAGCATGGTTCGGGCCGTTTCCTCGTCGGGAAGAGGCAGGCTGCCCTCTTCAGCCCAGCGAGCGAAGGGGGTCGCCTCCTCCACCGCCAGTCCGTAGGCAGAGACGTGGTCGGGCGCCAGTGCAATGGCTTGGTCCAAGTCAGCAGCCCACTGGTCCGGGGTCTGGCCGGGGAGCCCGTGCATGAGGTCGAGGTTCAAGTTGGCAAAGCCGGCCCTCCGGGCTGCCTCCACCGAGGCCAGCGCAGTGCGGCGGTCGTGGATCCGCCCGAGCACGCGCAGGAACTCATCGTGAAACGACTGGATCCCCAGACTGAGCCGGTTGTAGCCGGCGGCCCGCAGGTCAGCCAAGGCGGGCCCGTCAACGGTACCCGGGTTGGCCTCCAGAGTAATCTCGACGCTGCTCATCAGGGAAAAACTTCGGGCCAGCCGCTCCAGCAGGCGGGCCAGAGCGGCCGGGGGAAGCACGCTGGGGGTACCCCCACCCACGAAGACGCTGCTCACCGGATGCCCGGCGAACCGGGGATCGGCGGCAGCCAGCTCCAGCTCGCGGTGGAGCGCCGCCAGGTAGTGGTCGGCCACGGCCGGCGCGTATAGGACCGAGAAGAAATCGCAATAGTGGCACTTGCGGAGGCAGAAGGGGATATGAACATAGACAGCCAGAGGAGATCCCCCGGCCGTCGGGCTGGCAGTCTGGCTCATTCGATCTTCAGGATAGCCATGAAGGCCTCCTGCGGGATCTCCACGCTTCCCACCTGCTTCATGCGCTTCTTTCCCTCTTTCTGCTTCTCCAAGAGCTTGCGCTTGCGGGTGACATCCCCGCCGTAGCACTTGGCCAGGACATCTTTGCGGTAGGCTCGCACCGACTCCCGGGCCACGATCTTGGAGCCGACCGCCGCCTGGACCGGCACCTCGAACATCTGGCGCGGGATGAGGCTGCGCAGTCGCTCTACCATCTGCCTGCCCCGGTACTGAGCCTGGCTGCGGTGGGTGACGAAGGATAGGGCGTCCACCGGCTCTCCGTTGACCAAGATGTCGACCTTAACCATATCGCCCTCGCGGTAACCAATGAACTCGTAGTCCAGCGAGGCATAGCCCTTAGTCCGGGACTTCAGGTTATCGAAGAAATCGTACATAATCTCGGCCAGGGGGAATTCGTAGGTCAGGGCAACCCTGGTCTGATTGAGGTACTCCATGTTGCTGAAGATCCCCCGCCGGTCCTTGGCCAGTTCCATGACGGGGCCGATGAAATCGGCGGGTAAGAAGATCTGGGCTTTCACATAGGGCTCCTCCAGGAGCTGTACCCGGTCGGGACCGGGCAGCTTGGCCGGGTTCTCCACCTCGGTGACCTGGCCATCGGTGGTAGTCACCCGGTAGACCACATTGGGGGCGGTGGTGATCAGATCAGTCTTGTACTCCCGCTCCAGGCGCTCCCGGACGATATCCATATGGAGGAGCCCCAGGAAGCCGCAGCGGTAACCGAAACCCAAGGCGGCCGAGGACTCGGGCTCGTAGTGCAGGGAGGCATCGTTAAGCTTCAGCTTATCAAGGGCATCCCGCAACAGGTCGTACTCGGACGACTCCACAGGATAGAGGCCGCAGAACACCATGGGTTTGACCGCCCGGTAGCCGGGGAGCGGTTTGTCGGCCGGTCGCAGGCTATCGGTGATGGTATCGCCCACCCGGCAATCTTTGACTGTTTTGATCCCGGCCGCAACATAGCCGACCTCCCCGGCCTCCAGGCTGTCGGAGGTCAGGGGTGAAGGGACGAAGATGCCCAACTCGGCCACTTCGGCACTGCGGCCGGTGGCCATCATGCGGATCGCCTGCCCCCGGCGGAGCGCTCCTTCTACAACCCGGACATAGGCGATGACGCCCTTGTAGGAGTCAAAGTGCGAGTCAAAAATCAGGGCCTGCAGGGGCGCCTCCCGGTCGCCGCGGGGAGCCGGTATCCGCTGGACAATGGCCTCCAGCACCTCCTCGATGCCGGTGCCCAACTTGGCCGAAACTTCGATGGCTTCTCCCGGATCCAGGCCGATCACTTCGGCCAACTCCTGTCTGACTGCATTGGGATTGGCCGCTGGCAGGTCGATCTTGTTGATTACCGGGATAATCTCCAGATTGTGCTCGAGGGCCAGGTAGACATTGGCCAAGGTCTGGGCCTCGATCCCCTGGGCGGCATCCACCACCAACAGGGCGCCCTCACAGGCAGCCAGGCTGCGGGAGACCTCGTAGGTGAAATCGACGTGGCCGGGAGTGTCGATCAGGTTGAGAATATACTCCTGGCCGTCCCGGGCCTGGTAGTGCAGGCGTACCGCCTTGGCCTTGATGGTGATCCCGCGCTCCTTCTCCAGCTCCATCTGATCGAGGAACCGTTCCTCCATCTGGCGCGGATCCAGCGTCTTGGTGAACTCGAGGAGGCGGTCGGCCAGGGTTGACTTGCCATGGTCAATATGGGCGATAATGCAGAAGTTGCGGATGTTCTTCACCCGGCTACCTCCCCTCTCAATGATGTCATCAGGCTAAAGGGACATTAAACAAGCGGCGCCGGAACCGACGCCGCTACAATTATAACACTCCCCCCAGAACCGGGCAAGGCAGGGAGTTAGCTCGGTGTCTGTCAAGCAGACTTAGGTAATAAATCGGTTTCCCGAAGTTCTGATTTTTGATGTTGCCGTTTTAAGCCGGCAAACGAGCTTCCTGAAGAACCGGGACAGGCCACCAGAGGCCACGGTGCCGGCCGACCGGATCGGTGGGTGCGCTTGTTTGAACTGAAAGGCGGTCGCTACTTCCCGGGCGATCTGCCCGGCTCCGGCCCTCAGTCTCTTTCCCACCCTGTCCAGCGTCGTCTCGGTGAGCCCTCTGGCCGACCGTTCCAGCCGCCCCTCAAACTGCCTGGCCAGGCTCTGCGTCATTGCCTGCAGTCCTCGTCTGCCCCAGCTCTGTCTACGCTTCTTCACCCGGTTGGCAAACCGGTCCATATTCGATTCAGCGGCGCCCAACTCTCTCATCCCGTCTGTCGGGACTCCCATCTCTCTGAGTCTCACCCGATAGTCACGACAGGCTTTAGCCATCGTTAGCAGGTCTTCCTTCAGAGCCCTGATCGCTGCCTGCCGCTTCCCGTCCGAGCATTCCTTCTCGGCCACTGCCAGGGCTGCCAGTAGCTCTTCCGGCTGATTGTCCTCCAATGCTTTGAGAGATCTCTGTAACTGAGGTGTGCCGTTAAACTTAGCCACCTCCGGAATGATTAACATCCGGAGTATGAATTCGCTGAAGGTGGATCAATTTCATTTCGGCTCTACTGGATCAGTTTATCATCGGCCGCGACACAGTAAGCTGATCAACAAGAACCCAAGTTAGACCAACCCCAATAGTTGCCCATATCGCCTGTCCTATTAGTATCCAGACCAAGGGACACATTAGTGTTACATCACTGTCACCCTTAAGTGATATCGTCCTTTCTGCACCGCTAATGTAACTAGTGATGTTAACCTCGCGATCACCTACCTGACGGTAAACGTAAATATCGACCAGCTGGCCCTTATTATTATGAATTACCGCACTTAATCATCTTCTGTTGTGTTAGCTGGGTGAGTGTCAAGGAGGAATCCCCAAAGAGGCACACCAACACCCCAGCAGCGCCTGGCAGTCCTGGCCCTAAGGCTTTAGACCCATGGCTTTGCGCCCCCAGCTTTCGCCGGGTTTGCCTTTATTGGGTGCTGTGCTGGTCTGTGTTGTCTGTGCTGGAATGTTTGCCTTTTAATTGGTAGGATAAGTTACCTGCCGGAAGATGTTAATACCAAATCTTAGCTGCCGCTAAAGCGATGTCCCAGCTCACGCAGAAAATCAGTCAACGAGGTCCAGAAGCGCTGCCAGCCGGCAGCTGCCCCGGCTTGGACCCGGCTGGCCAGTTCACACAGATCATTAGTAGTCACTCCCGGCACCCGGTAACGAGAGCCTCCCCGCCAGCGCCAGGCGCCCAGTTCTACGGAAATCTGCTGCGGGGCCAGGTCGATCTTACCCACCGGAACTACCCAGTGCCAGCCCCAGGTGCGACCGAGCAGGGTCAGCCGGTAGTCGCCCGGGGCTGGCATGGCCAGGCGGATTACTGATGGTGTGTAGTTGCGCTGCAGCAACCCATTGAGACCTGCCTCGGCACCATTGAGACCGATATAGAGGAGCAGGAGCAGGCAGATGACCATCGCGATGTAGGCTCTGGGGCTGGGCTGACGCGGCAACACGGGCATCACCTCGTTTGCCATGATGCCCTGACCGGGGGAGATTTATGTTTAGCCTGGATTAGCTAGGGTGTCCTCGCGAATTACCTCTGAGAGTACATCTGCTAACAGACGGGCGGCCCGCTTGGCCTCCTCCAGGGAGTTCTCGTGTCCCCCCATCTCGAAGAGGAGGGCTCCGGCGAGCAGATGTTGGTTGTAGCGCCCATCCTTTACCCGGATGCCGGATGATAGCCCCGGGTACTTCTCCTCCATCCGGGCGACGATCCTTCTGGCGAAAGTATAGTTCTCCTGCCATTTAGGGTGGGGCAGCGAACGGTCGGTCCCGATGACAATCAGGATCTTGGCCACATCCAGGCCGCCAATGGTGGTAGTAGTCAGGTTGCGGACCCCGGCGTCGCGGTGGATGTCGATGAGCATTTTCAGACCCGGGTACTGCGATACCAGGGCCTCGGCGGTTTTGAGCGATTCCACATAGGCCCCTAGGCGTCCATCGGCATCATGGATTGTCGTGTTATGTATACAAGGGATGCCGTGGCGGTTAGTTAGGGCTTTCGCCAGTTCCTCGCCAACTGCTACCACCGAGACGGCAGTATTAAAGGTGAAGGCCTCCACCACCTTCTGGTCCATCGTTCTCAGGGTCGGAAGGAACGACTCCCGGGCGTGGGTGTGGTAGATGGCGACCAAAGGTTCTGGGCCGAACCTCCGATTGGTGGCCGGCGGCGTCGAGGGCTGTCCGGTACCAGGCGATGTTAACCCGGGGCTGCCCTCACCGGGCAGCGGCCGGAGGTTGGGAGGTGGCTCGGCAAGAGGTAGCGAAGGCAAGTTGGCATGAGCCAGCAGGGGAATCTGCGATCCTAGCAGGCTGCGGGGGTTGCTAAGCTGACCACCGGAGGCCAGAGTGAATGCGGTGTCGAGGAGCGAGCGGACACTCAGTAGCTCAAACTCGCCTTCACCGGCCTGGGTATGGCGCATCAGCGGGATGGTATCCCGCAAGAAGCTCTTGGCCGCCTCCAGCGTCCAATCGCGGGCACCAGACCGGAAACCCCTGGCCAAAACCGGAATGGCCCGGGCACCAACCAGGGGTGTATGGTCCAAGGCCATGGCCAGGCCGACAACCACTACCAATAGATAGGCTGCTACGATTTTCAATTGGTCATTGGGCCGGGCCACGGCGACCCCCCTCCAGCCGGGAATTCGGCCAAGTATATTCGCCCTCAGCTTATGGATATGCCCGGCCGGGAGTGAAAAAGAATCCCGCCCGGCTAGATAGCCCGGACGGGATTCTCGCATGCCTGCTAATTTAGCGGAGCTGGGTAGGAACCACTGCATCGATGATCCCGATGACCAGCGAAGCCAGGAGGGCACCGACGATGGTAACACTCATAGTCGGCACTACAAATTGGGCCAGGTAGATAACGACCGCTGCCGTCAAGAAACCGACGAATCCCCGGCTCTGGGGGGAGATACGGTCGCCCAACAGGCTTTCCACCAGCCAGCCGATGATGGCGATGGCCACCGCCGCTAGTAAGGCGTTAACAAAGCCGGCTACCGTGAAACCTGGCAAGATGAAATCGACAAACATAAGAACCAATGCGGAAACCACGAAGCGGACAATGAGCCCTAGCATGTTTTCACCCCCCATCCTATTCTCTGGATAGGTTGCCGCGGACGGGGAGGAAAAATGCGAGAGCCCGTCAACCGCCGGACCGCGCAGATAATAACACCATCCTGTGTCAGCCATGATAATCTCAATCCACTTCTGCGGGCTAAATTCGTTTAGCAGCAACATCTATGGAAAAGGGGAACGGTAACATAGTGATGATCAGTCCTGGCTACCAGCGGTTACTGAGTACCGGCGAGCTCAAGCAGCGCGCAGGGCTGGCCTACAGTCTGATGGAGAAGTGTGTACTCTGCGGCCACCGCTGCCGGGTCCGCCGTCTAAAGGGCGAAACCGGTGTCTGCCAGGCAGGCGACAAGGTAACGGTCTCCGGTTTTGGACCACACTTCGGCGAAGAAGAGCCCCTGGTCGGCCACCGTGGCTCAGGCACCATCTTCTTTGGACGCTGCAACCTGGGGTGCGTCTTCTGCCAAAACTGGGAGATCAGCCGCGGTCCAGAACCCGGAACCGAGCTGGAGCCGGAGGAGCTGGCCCAGATCATGCTGCGCCTGCAGAAGCGAGGCTGCCATAATATCAATTTGGTCACCCCCACCCACTACCTGCCGCTGATTCTGTCGGCGGTGGAGATGGCAGCCCGGCAGGGGCTAGAGCTACCCCTGGTCTACAACTGCGGCGGCTACGAGGAACTGGAGGCAGTACGCCTGCTAGACGGGATCGTTGACATCTGCCTGCCGGATGTGAAATACGCCGACCCCGAGGCCAGCCTCAGGTATTCTGGGGCACCCGATTACCCCCGAGTGGTTAAAGCCGCCCTGCGGGAGATGCATCGGCAGGTCGGCCCACTGCAGGTGGACGAGGAGGGAATTGCCCAGCGCGGCCTACTCATCCGCCATTTAGTGCTTCCGGGCGGACTAGCCGGCACGGCCGAACTGTGCCGCTTCATCGCCAAAGAAATGTCACCTGAGACCCCAGTCCACATCATGGGGCAGTACTACCCCTGCTATCAGGCCCATGCCTATCCGCCGCTCAACCGGCGGGTCCAGCCCAAGGAAATATCGGAGGCTCTCCGGGCTGCCCGGGAGGCCGGACTGGTGAACCTCTTCGGGGAGGAGCGGTGATTACGGGTTGATCGACTGGAGCGCTCAACAATGGGGCCCGCGGTCACCCGCGGGCCTGCTACGTACCTGAGTTGTCGCTACTCCCCGGCGAACAGGGCCTTCCGCACCAGAGCCGGCGGAATTGTCCCGTAAGACAGGAGCTGGTTGTGGAAGCTCTTCAGGTCAAAGTGATTCTCCTTGCGCTTCCTGTACTCATTCACCAGCTTGAGCAGTTCCAGCTTGCCCATGAGGTAGCTCATAGGTTGAGTCGGGCTCATGGTGTAACGACTGACCTCGGCAATGGCATTGACCGGCTCCAGATGCGCCTTTTCCACCAGAAAGTCCACGGCCTCACCAAAGCTCATCCGGCCAGTGTGCAGGCTGGCATCAATGATGATCCGGGCCGCCCGCCAGAGCTGGTCATTGAGGCGGGCCAACTTGACTTTGGGGTCCGAGATGTAGCCCAGCTGCTCCATGAGCTCCTCGCAGTAAAAAGCCCAGCCTTCGGCGAAGAGGGTACTGCCCGAGAGCTTGCGGATGAGTGACCCAGCCGTGTTGGCCCAGACCAGCTGCAGGTGGTGGCCGGGGTAGCCTTCGTGCAGAGTGGTCACCGGGATCTTATAGCAGCTATGGCCCTGCAGCTTCTGCTCCTGCTCTTCGGGAGGGCTATTGGGGTCGACCGGAGTTACCCAGAAGTGGCCTGTCTGGTCCTTCTCGAAGGGGGCTGGCTGCATGTAAGCCGCATAGGGGATTACTGCCCGCTGGAAGGCGGGGGTGGCCTCGATCACCAGCTTCTCGTTGGCGGGAATATCGACGATGCCCTGGTCAATGACGAACTGCTTGACCCGGGCCAGTTCCTGCCGGTAGTAGTCGAGCAGCCCCTCGGCGGTGGGGTGTTCGGCCTTGAGCCCCTCCAGAATCTCCTCCCAGCTTCGGTTGGGGTCGATCTCGCGGCTGAGATTGGCCATCTCCTGGCGGGTCGACTCGAAAATCTCCCAACCCTTGGCCAGCAGGGTCTCGGCCGTGTAGTCCAGCAAGTGGTTCTCCTGCAGCATCTCGGTGAACATCACTTCGCCGACGGCGAAATCTCCGTTAGACTGGGGCAGCAGCTCCTTGAGCCAGGCCAGGTGCTTCTGGAAGGCCTCGATGGTCTTCTGGACCGGGGCGATGATCATCCCGGCAAAGGCGCCGGCCTGCTGCTTGATCATGGGGATCAGTCCCTCGAAGAACATGATCCCGCCCTGGGTCTGCTTGATAGCGATCTCGGTGAAGATGCGGGGTGGGTTGACGATGAGCTGACGGCTCTGCTCTAACAGACGCTCGGTGTGCTGGAGGCGTTGAAGCAGATCCTTGCCGCGTACCAGGAGCGGAGCGTACTCCCGGGTCAACATGATGTAGGCGACATTCATCAACATACCGGCAGCGCTGCCCGGGTGCTTCTCGTGGGAGCGCAGCACCTCAACCTGGCGAATCCCGTCCTTGAGCTGGATCTCCAAGAGCTTGCGGTCAATCTGGCCATCGATGCTCAGTTCATCAGGGTTGATCGCCTCCAACTGGGCCAGAAACTCCTTGCTCTTGGCCAATTGGTCCTCGATGGCCTCGCGACTTAAATCGGGGACCTGGCTGTCGAACTCGTGCCGGCCGACGAAGGTGGCGACGAAGGGGTTAGACTCAAAGTACCAATTAACTGTGGTTTCGATGAGGGCCTGGAGCCTTTGATCGGTGGTCATTAGATCACTCTCCTCTGCTTTTTCTTCTGATATTAGGAGTTTTGGGTTCGGTCGCCAATTCCTTCCGGCCAACTACCGGCGGGGGATGCAGCAGTTGATATGGCGAACGCCTGGGAAACGAGCTGAAACTGGGCAAATATCGACCTTGCGGGGCTTCCAAGGCTATGGTAAAATAGCCGAGGATATCTACAGCTGTCATCGGCGAGGGGGTGAAAGATTTGGCTCGTATTAAGTCTGCCAAGAAGCGCGCACAGCTCCAGGAGATACAGAGAAAGCGCAATGCTGCTATCAAGTCAAAGGTGCGCACGGCAGTGAAGGACTTCGGTACCTCCCTGGCCAATGGCGAGGACAATAGCGAAGCAAAAATGGTCCAAGCTGTTCGGACCATTGATAAGGCAGTAACCAAGGGGACCCTGCACCCCAACACCGCCGCCCGCAAGAAGTCGCAGATTATGAAAGCCATGAATAAAGCCAAGGCCGAGTAGGACTTGGCTGCATTCATCGACTGCCCAAGCTTGAGCCAAGGCCGAGTAGGCCTTGGCTTATGATCCAGCCAGCTTCAGAATGGCCATCTCCACGGCCAGCTCCTCAGGGAGCTGGCCTCTTTTGATGCATAGCTCGGCCTGAGCCAGGGTGCTGAAGGCCTCTCGCAGGACGGCCCGCTCGAGACGCCGTGCCCGCTCGCAGGCCTTCCGGGCAACATACGGGTGGGCTTTGAGCTCCTTGACCACACTCTCGGTGTCCAGTCCGCGCTCGATAAGGACGCGCGCCTTGAGGAGTAACCGCAGCTGCCAGGCGATGGCGGCAATGACCTGCAACGGCGATTGCCCGGAGACCAACAGGCTCCGGTAAACGGCCAGCGCCCGGTCGCCGTGACCGTCGCCGATGGCGTCCGTTAACTGGTAGGTCTTCTCCTCCACCGACCGGGCCACCAGAAGCTCCACGGTAGCCGCGTCGATCTCGGCGCTCTGACCCAGATAGATGGCGAGCTTATCTATCTCGCTGTCCAGGCGCCGTAGGTCATCTCCAACCCGCTGTGTCAGGAGCCAGGCGGTACGAGGGGCCAGGTGCTTGCCGCGCCCGGCCGCCCGGGCCCTGACCCACTGGATCAAAGCATCTCCTCGCAGCTGTTGGCAGTCGACTATGGCCACTGACCCGGTCAGCTGCCTAAAAGCCTTGCTCCGCCCGTCCAAGGGAGACTCCGGCGCCACCACCAGACAGGCGCCGGGTGCCGCGCCCCGGTACCAACGGCCGATCGCTTCGGCCATCTCCTCCTCCACCGCGGCCGGCTTGAAGACCACCAATCGGGTGCCACCGAAGAGGGTCGGTGTATCCACAAGCTCGAGCGCCTCCCGGAGCGACGCCTGGTCGGAGAGCTCCGCATAATTGAACTCCTCACCTTCGCCGTCAGGGAAGAGCTGCTCGCGCAGGGCCGCGATGAACTCGGACTGGAGCAACTCCTCGGGGCCGTGCAGGAGATAGGCGGGGGCTACCTTCCCCTTTTTCACTTCTTCCAGCCTAATGGTGTATTCCATGGGCTCCCCTTTCGATGCACCAGGCCAGGTATCCTTCCTCCCATTCCGGAGCGAACCAACTGGTCAGTATGGCCGGATCGGTATCCAACCTTTGGCCCTTTTGTGGGTCCTGACTACCAAACCTCTCCGACTGGCCTCAATGGTAATCATCCCGTGCCAGTCGGTTCGAAGAATGGCTGCACCAGCCTGCTGCAAGCGCAGTATGGTTTCGGGGGCTGGGTGGCCGTGGCGGTTACCAGCGCCCAGTGATATAACGGCCAGGCGGGGCTGTAGCCCATGAAGGAGGGCCTGGCTAGTGGCCTGACGGGCCCCGTGGTGGCCCACCTTGAGCAGGTCGACCGACCCCAACCGAGTTGACGCCAGCAGGGCTGCTTCGCCGGTGGCCTCCAGATCGCCGACCAGCAAGGCGCTGAACTCCCGCCAGGTCAGGCGAATCACCAGCGAAAACTCGTTTTCCATCCCGCTGGTGGCCGGGTCGGGTGGGGGCCAGAGCAGCTCCAGCCGGGCCTGGCCCAGGCGCAGGGCCCGACCGGCAGAAGCCCAGTGAACCGGGACGCCCCGGGCGGAGAGGGCAGTCTGCCATCGAGCCACCTCCGGATGTCCGGTAAAGGCAGCCGGGAGGATCACCCCGCCCACACTCAGCTGCGCACTGACCGCCTCGAGCCCCTCCTGGTGATCGGCGTGGGGATGAGTGAGGACCAGGTAGTCGAGGTGCCTGATTCCCAACCGGAGCAGGGCGGCAACGGTGCGCTCGGTCGGGTCTGGCCAGGAACTGCCGCCTCCCCCGTCCAGTAGCAGGCGGCGTCCGGCGCTCTCGATGAGGATAGCATCGCCCTGGCCTACATCGATGAAGGTCAGGCGGAAATGGGGTGATGGGCGGATCAGGGCCAGGCCGGCTAGGAGGAGCGGCAGGATGAAGGGAAGAAGGCGGGCAGCACCTTGGAAGCGCCGGGCCGGGCGGACCAGCAGCCAGACCAGACAGCCGTAGTAGGCAGCAATTACCCAGGCCGGCGGCGGTGGCCAGCGCAGGTAGGCAGCGCTCGGTAGGGAGCCAGCGGCGGCCAGGGCCATTAAGAGCCGCAGTAGCCACCCGGTGAGCCAATTTACCATCCGGCCGATCCGGGGCAGGACGAGGCCGACAAAGGTCCCGGTAATCCCCAGTGGAATGATCAGGCCAGCCAGGGGGAGGGCGAGCAGGTTAACCACTGGTGCCACCAGGGAGAAGCCGGTGAAATGCCAGGCCAGGACGGGGAAGGTTCCGGCGGTCACTCCGAGGCTCAACCCCATCGCCCGGACCAGCCCGCGCCAGCGGGTCGGCAGCCGTTCGAAGGGGAGACGGGAGGCGACCAGCAAGGCCAGAGTGGCCGCAAAGGAGAGCTGGAATCCCGCCTCCCTGACCTGGTGGGGGCTGACCCACAGCAGGAGGCAGGCTGCACCCGCCAGTGTGTTAACCGTATTGCCGTGACGCCTCAAGGCCCAGGCCGCCAAGACAAGAACGGCCACCGTTACCGCCCTGACCACCGAAGCCCGCCATCCCACCAACCAGGCATAGCCCAGAAGCCAGCCGACCGAGGCCAGGCAGGCAGCACGCTGGCCCAGACCCAGGTATCGCCAGAGCAGCTGGATAAAGCCCAGTACCACAGCGACATGGGCGCCGGAGACTGCCAGCAGATGGAGGATCCCGGCCCGCTGAAACTCCGCTTCGAGCCCGGCATCAAGATGGGAACGGGCTCCCAGCAACAGGCCGGAGAGCAAGGGGGCGCCCCCGGCGGGCAGAGTGGCTTCCATGGTGGCCAATAGGCACTGACGGAGGCGGACCGCGAGGGGCGGCGATCCCCGGCGGACCAACTCTGTCTTACCAGTGATCTGCCCATATAGGCGGCGGCTGGCCGCCCAGGCCGGGTAATCAAACTCGCCCGGGTTTCCCGGCCCCGGAAAGGGCTCGAGAGCCCCGGAGAGTTCGATCAGGTCGCCGGCAGTGAACTTAACCGGCGCCGTAGTGCGGACCCGCCATCCGCCCCCAGCCGGCCCGTGTAGCACCCTGACCGTTAAGCGGAAGCGCCCGTGGTCGCTGCGCAAGGCCTCTTCTACAATGCCCTGTAAGCATGTGGGCTGCCCATAGAGGCGAGAAACCCGCGCCCATTCGCCCTGGCTCCAGAGGGCAGCGGGCCACGTGAGCAGGAAGCCGACCAGGATCAGACCCACCCCCCGGCCCCGGCCGTACCCCGCCAGCCAGCCCGCGCCGATAGCCAGGACCAGGAACCAACCGCGCGTGGGGCCCAGCCAGGCGCTGGCCACCGTACCCCCCAATAGCCAGAGAAAAGGAAAGCGAAGCAATCCCTTCACCACCAGCCGGACCTCTGTCCGGGATCTAGTCGGGACTACTTCGCCAGATAGACTTCCATATCCTGCCAGTTATTTCTCTTTTGGTCCGACCTTTATCTCCCGCCAGAAATCAAACTGCAGCTGGTAGGGCTCGTCAGGCATCAGAAAATTGGAGAGTTGGAGACCGATGAGCCTGACCTTGTGGTTCTCCAACGGCACCTTTCGCAACAGGCAATCGGCGGTCTCGTGAACCACTGTCGGATCATTCACATAGTCGGGCAGGGTCATCCCCCGGCTCAGATTAGTGAAGTCTTCGTAGCGAAGCTTGACGGTGATTGTCTTGACCCGCCGTCCCCGGGCCTGTAATCCGGCGCAAAGCTCCTCAGCGAACTGACGGAGCATCTCACTCAGTTCACTGAGGTCGTCAGTGTCCCGGTCAAAAGTAGTCTCCTCACTCACCGACTTGCTGGCGGCATCATGTCCCTCGCCCACCGGCCGGTCGTCGCGCCCGTAGGCCAGCTGATAGAGTTCCTCGCCCCGCTTCCCGAAGAGCCGGGATAGAAGCTCAGGGTCGGTGCGCCGCAGGTCGGCAATGGTGAAGATGCCGATGCGGTTGAGAGCCTCCTCTGAGCGCTTCCCCACCCCCAGGATCTTGCGCACCGAAAGGCCAGGCAAAATCGCCTCGGCCCGCTCGCGATGGATGACGGTGAGCCCATCAGGCTTCTCCATGTCCGAGGCTAGCTTGGCCAGAAACTTGTTGTAGGAGATGCCCACCGAACAGGTCAGTCCCACCTCCTCCCTGACCCGCCGCTTGATCTCCCTGGCCACTACCAGCGGATCTTGCCCAGTGACATCGAGGTAGGCCTCATCAATGGAAACCCCCTCGACGATCTCGGTCTGGTCGCGGAAGATAGCGAAGATAAGCCGTGAGGCCTCCCGGTAGCGGCGGAAGTCAGGACGGACGAAAACCGCCTGGGGGCAGCGGGCATAGGCCTCACTGCAGGACATGGCAGAGCGCACCCCGTAGCGTCTGGCCTCGTAGGAGCAGGTACTCACCACGCCCCGGCTGCGCGGCGAGCCGCCGACGATGACCGGCTTCCCCCTGAGGGCGGGGTTGTCGCGCTGTTCCACCGCGGCGAAGAAAGCGTCCATATCCACATGCAAGATGGCCCGCTGGTCGAACATATGTTTCCCCCCTGGGGAGAGTTTCCCCCTTGCTTGACGATTTCCTGCCGGTTACCGGAGATGAAGCCGGGCTAGTTCGTCTGCCAACAGGAACCCCCTCACCCGGTTCTGTCAACCGGGTGAGGGGGTTCCTCACGCCCGTAGTGCACCTGTCTCCTGGTGCTAAGAATTACTCTTGGCAGACACCACCAGCAGCCGGTCTAGCCCGGCATCAACCCGGTCATTGTCAGTTATCCGCAGATCGAGGATGCGGTCAGTATTGGCGATAACCACCGGTGAGACCATGGACTTGCCGCTCTGCCTAATGGCACCGGGGTCAAATTCGACAAGCCTCTGCCCGGCGCGAACCCTGTCACCATCTGACACCAGGGGGGTGAACCCCTTCCCCGCCAGTTCGACAGTGTCGATACCCAGGTGGAGAACCAGCTCCCAACCGTCATCGGTCTCAAAGGCCACCGCGTGGCCACCGGGAAAGATCCGGGCTACGGTACCGTCGGCTGGGGCCACCAGACACCCTTCGGCGGGGTCAATGGCCGCCCCCTGGCCGATCAGACCGCTGGCGAAGGCCTCATCAGGCACCTGGCTAAGCGGAACCACCCGCCCGGTAAGCGGGGCCAGGATGACCGTTTTTCGGGTCATCTCCAACTCCTCCTCCCTGGTCTCAGTGAAAAGCAGTTGCCGTAGTTCGTCGCGAATCGCCTCAGCATCGTAACCCACGATTACCTGCAGGTTATTGCCGCCCGGGCGGGAGATACCGGTGGCCCCTAGCTTGCGCAGGGCCTCCTCGTCGATGGCGTCAGGTCGGTTCAGGGCTACCCGCAGGCGGGTGAGGCAGGCGTTCACCTCGATGATGTTTCCGACCCCGCCCAAAGCCACCAGGTAGGCTTCAGTCCGCCGGGCCGGGGTACTATCCGCTTCAGCCTGGGACTGTCCCTCGGCCTCCAGCAGCCCCACCCGACCCAGAGTAGGCAGGTTGAGGCGGCGGATGAGGAACCGGAAGAGGAAGTAGTAGAGAATGAAGTAGACGATACCCATGGGGATGATTAGCCAGGCCTTGCTGGAGAGCCCCCAGTTGATGAAGTACATGGGAAGGGCGTAACCATAGTGACGGATCCCCAGCAGCCAAGAAGCCCAGAGGGCCACGCCCGTAAGTAAGGCGTGGATGACATAGAGCAGTGGGGCTACGAACATAAAAGCGAACTCAGCCGGTTCGGTAATGCCGGTGATCAGCGAGGTCAGGGCCGCCGTCACCATGATCCCGGCCACCTTGGCCCGGTTGGCCGGTTTGGCCTCATGGGTCATGGCCAGCGTGATGGCGGGGATGGCGAACATCATGGTGATGAAGAACCCGGCCAGGATATAACCGGATTGGGGATCACCGGCGTAGAAACGAGGCACTTCACCCTGGACGATGGCCCCAGTTACGGGGTCAGTGTAACTGCCGAACACATACATGATGAGGTTGTTGATGATATGGTGCAGCCCGGTGGGGATTAAGAGCCGGTTGAGAATGCCGTAGACCAGAACCCCAGTACTGCCGGCGGCAAGAATCCAGTCGCCGACCCGGGCGATGAACTCTTGGAGCGGCGGCCAGATGTAGCCAAAGGCAATCCCCAGGACCAGCCCGGCAAAAGAGGCGGCCACTACGACAAAGCGCTTGCCGGAGAACAACCCCAGGTACTCGGGGAATCTCACCGTTCGGTACCGGGCATAGAGCCAGGCGGTAACCGCTCCGGAGATGATGCCACCCAAAGCCCCCATGTTGATGCTCTGGTCGATGGCGGCCATAACCTGGGTCATAACCACCCAGCCGATGGCTGCGGCCAGAGCTGCCATCCCGTCATGCTGACAGAAACTGATGGCCACGCCGATAGCAAAGATCAGGGGCAGGTAGGAAATGAGGATCGCCCGGCCGGCGGCGTCGACCATTGGTAACCCCACTTGTGAACCGATGGCCATGTAGATGGCGGCGATGGGCAAGATGACCACCGGAACCATCAAAGCAGCCGAGACCTTCTGAAGTAGATTGCGGTAACCCATATTCTCCCTCCGCTCTCTGTATTTCCCCTTCTACTTATTACTGAATATGGCGAAACTGATCAACTCGATGCCGTTGCTCTTCACCGCTTCGCGAACAACGGGGTGACATAACAAGGCCAGCTCGTGCTCACGGCCCTCTCGCAGGGAGGTGATCTCCATCAGCTCCTCATCGACCCAGCCGGGGTGTCCAATATACTCGGTTACCCCGGACTCCAGCCCATCCAGCCAGTTGATGATGGTTTCAATAGTGAGTTGGCGACCCGGCGGCAGCAGGCCGATAACCCGATCCGGTGTCTGAAGGGGCCTCCCGGCCACCATATCGCGCGTCTTCCGGAGATAGCGGCGGTAGATGGCATCCATCGGCCTAAGCACCATCTGGGTGGCGCCCAGCGGCCAGTCGGACCCGGGGATGGTGCGAATGGCTGGGATACCGAATTCCTCCGCCAGCTGGCAGGCAATGTGGAACAGGTCGGGTACCAGATGGCTATAATGGTGGCTGTCCAGGTGAGTGGGGGTAAGCCCGAACTCCAGGAAACGCTGGATCTGAGCCCGCCATTCCCGTCGGATCGCTTCCCGGTCAGCCTGAAAGCGGAGCCGCCAGTAGTCCTTCCGGAAGCGCCCGTCCCGCCCCACCAGCGAGGGAACGGACTCAGGGGGTAGCACCGGCTGACCGGCGGTCAGGTTCAGGTGAACCCCCACCCCGAGGCGTGGGTTCTCCAGAGCCAGGGCGGCGGCCTGGCCGGCCCCGGGACGGTTGGTCATGAGCGTGGTCGAGGTGACGATCCCCTCCCGGTGAGCTCGGATGATTCCCTCGGTCACCCCGGGGCTAATACCGAAATCATCAGCATTGACGATCAGGAGCTTCAGACTAATCCCTCCCGTCGGTGACGGAGATAAATGGGATTGGAGAGGATCCAGCTCCCCCGGAGGCGGCCATAGCGGCGGTAGACCTCAACCCGGTATACGCCAGGCTCTTCGATGAAAGCGGTCAGCCCCATTCCCTCCTCCGAGGCCACGGGGCACCCATTCCGTAGGAGCATGATGTGGCCCCGGTCGGGCAGGGTAATCTGGACTGTCACTGGCTGGGCGGGCAGCTCTTCGCCCATGGTGACATAACGGTCCAGTGTTTCCCCCCAAAACCGAAACCCGGTGGCCGACCCCAGGCGGTAATCGGCGATAAAGCATCTGCCATGCCGCAAGGCGTCGTAGAGCAGGCGACAATCATCGCGGTATTTCCCGACGAACGGCGAAGAAAGCAGAACATTAGTACGTATGGCGCCAAAGCAGTAGTCGTAGGAGAGAACCGTTATACGGCGTCGAATAATGCGGAAGGTAGTGGCGTGAGCGTCCAAACCCCCGATGCCGACCACGGGGCGGTGCTGTCCCAGTTGGTCCCAGGCGCGCCGGTCAGCTTCAAAAGGGGCCTGAGTGTAGCGGTGGGGGTTCCGCAGGGCGTCGATGAGGTTGACCAAGGGCTGGGCATTGCCCGACCATTGGGAGAGAAGGTTCCACACCTCGTAGCCACAATAGCCGGTCGGCCAGGGTTGGATCCATGGGTAAGGTGGGATGCGCAGAACCCGGTTTCCCCTATCGAAGGGGTGAGCCAGGAAACCGAACCCGCCCTGGGCTGAGACATCAGCGATGTAAGCTTGTGGGGGCAGGCGGCAGCCAGAGGTTCGGGTCACGCCCAGAGCCAGGTAATGGTTTTGCGGTGGACTGACCTCATTGCCCACTACCACCAGGAGACCCTGGTTGTAGCGAGCCTCACCGCCCTCTAGTGCCTCCAGATTGTCATGATCGGTCACCACGATATAGTGAAGCCCGGCGGCCCTGGCGGCAGCCACCACATCGCCATAGGTCCCGGAGCCGTCCGAATAGACGGTATGCACATGAATGGCACCGGTATACTCGTGGAGCTGCAGGGGAGCCAAGCGCATCACCCACCATCGGTTACTACACTGTTCTTGTTCTCCCTGCACCTCAATTTTCCTGCCCTACCCCAATGGTAACATAATGAGGGCCATCTCTCGTATCGACAGCGGAAATATGATAGGATAGATATTAATGTTTCTAAAACCGAACTTTCTTGGGAGAAGGGATGGAGAACCATTGGTGGAACTGATCGGAGTTGTCATTGCCTTTGGCCTGATGTTCACTGTGGTCAACCGCCGGAAACCACTGGCTCTGGCCATGCTGCTGGGCTCAGTGGTGATCATCGGCTTCAGCCGCCTACCACTGAGCAGCATTATACCGGTGGCCAAGACCGCCTTCTTCGGCCGTAGTTCGCTGGAACTGGTGGTCACGGTGGCCGCCATTAGCCTTCTGGCCCGGTCGATGCGAGAGTATAACCTGCTGGAGCGGATGACCTCAGCCCTCACCGCCGCAGTGCGCAGCACCCGGGTGGCCCTGCTGGCCATCCCGGGGCTCATCGGTTGCCTGCCGGTACTTGGCGGAGCGGTCCTATCGGCGCCCATGGTGGACGCACTTGGCAGCAAACTCGATCTACCGCCCACCCGTAAGGCCGCGGCTAATCTCATCTTTCGACATGCCTGGTTCTTTATGTTTCCGTTCATCCCGTCGTTGGTCCTTACAGCCAACCTGGCCGGGGTGGCGGTGACCGACCTGATCAAGCACACCGCCCCTCTGACGGCCATCGCCTTGGGCACCGGCTATCTCCTTTTCTTCCGCGGCGCTCCCCGGGAGCAGCTGCCCCCGATGGAACCATCGGCCTATCGGCACAATCTCGGTGTCTTCCTGCTCTACTCGAGCCCGATTGTAGTGAGCCTTCTGCTGTATCTGGTAGTCGGCGTGCTGCTACCGCTGGCCCTGCTGGTGGGAGTGGGTGTGGCCATGCTCATCGGCAGTCGCGAGCGCCCGGTGAACTGGGCCCTACTCTACCAGGGACTGGACTGGCCGATGATGGCGGCTATGGTCGGAATCGTGTTCTTCAAGGGAATCATATCATCGGTTTCGGTGATTCCTACGGTAGTAGCCTCGCTCGTTAACTGGGGAATCCCCAGTCTGGCCCTGCTTTTCCTGCTACCGCTGCTCATCGGGTTCTCCTCAGCCTCCCAGTCGACCTCGGTGGGAATTACCCTGCCGCTCCTCCTGCCTATGTTGGAACCGGGCCAGTTGATGGCCGGGGTTACTATCGTCTATGTCAGTAGCTTCCTGGCCTACCTGATGTCTCCCCTCCATCTCTGCCAGGCCCTGACCAACGATTATTTCGGGGTAGCATTAGCCCCGGTCTGCCGGGACTACCTTCCGGTGGTTCTGGTCATCCTGGCCAGTGCCTTGGGTCTCTATTGCCTCTACCTCTGACGCTTCGTGCCATTTCCCGGGAAATTCCCCAATGATCCGACAAAACAGACCGGCACCCCTCCGGTAATCCGGCTGGGGTGCCTTTGGTGTGATCCCGTCTTTAGCCTTCGTTAAGGGCCACGCTGATGGTTAAGTCGCCGACCTCTGTTTCGATGGGAATCACCAGCCGTTGGAGTTGGACGGTGGAGATGTAGACCCCCCGGCCCATGATGAGAGTCGGAGGCGCTATCCGGCAGACATACCCCGCTTCCTCCAACGAAGAGCTGGCAATTCCGGTGATAACATTCCCCATCTCCCCGATAGCACTCTGGGCCAACTGGTCAAAGACGGGAACCGGCTCGCCGGTCATCCGAGAGACGATTCCCTTAGCGGTTCGCTCGGACATGCTGTACATGACCATACCGTAGATGTCGCCGGCCACGCTGACCAGGGCGGTAATCTCATCACAGGTCACTGACTCCGATGACACTGATAGGGGACCGCGCTTAACCTCGCCCTTGGTCTCCTTCTTCAGAACATTAGTGGCCGCTGCCACAAAAGGGTTGATGTAAGCAATCTTCACTGGTCCCATTCCTCCCGGTGAGTTTCGCGATGGTAGATCAGTCGGCCGGCTCCGTATACTCGCTCCACCCGGGAAGTGAACTCCAGGGGATCGCCATTCAGCACCAGGAGGTCGGCGTCCTTGCCCACATCCAGACTGCCCACCCGGTCGGCCACCCCGATGATCTCGGCGGCGGTAAGGGTGATGGCGCCGAGGGCGCCGGCAGCCGACATGCCTTCACGGTGGGCCAGAATGGCCTCGTGCCGCAAGTAGTCAATGGCTACAATCGACGCGTCGGTAGTGATAGCCACCTGGATCCCGGCCCGCTCCAGGATGCCGGGATTGGCGAAGGTCTCGTCCCTTAACTCTACCTTGTCCCGGGAACCGTAGGAAGGCCCGGTGACACAGGGGATCCGGCGCCTGGCTATCTCGCCAGCCACCTTGTAGGCCTCGGTAGCGTGTTCCAGGGTAATATCGATATTGAACTCATCAACAATCCGCAGGATAGACATGATGTCATCGGCCCGGTGCGCATGGATGCGGGCCCGCAATTCACGCTTGAGAACCCGGGCCATGATCTCCAGCTCGGCATCGTGGGGAGGTCGTTTGCCAGGATCGTCACTGACCTGCTTGGCCAGGTAGTTGCGGGCCGCGACCAGCGCTGATCTCAGTAGAGCAGCTACGCCCATGCGGGTAGCCGGCATCTGGCCCTGCTTCCCGAAGTGCTTGGGGTTCTCGCCAAAGGCCATTTTGACTCCGGCCGGACGGCGGAGCACTATCTGCTCCCGGTCGGTACCATAGGTCCTGGTGACCACACTGAGGCCGCCCACCACCTTGCCGCTGCCAGGGCCGGTAAGGAGAGTCGTCACCCCGGTCTGTCGCGCCCGCTTCAGTCCCGGGCTATGTGGATTCAGGGCATAGTAGTAGTCGAGGGCCGGGGTTACCGCTTCACCCAGTGAGCTGCTGCCGGTCTTGGCACCGGCTTCGGCCTGCCAGAAATCGAAAATGCCGAGGTGACAATGGGCCTCCACCAGGCCGGGCATGAGGGTTTTCCCGGCCAGGTCAACGGTACTGGCCGTCTCCGGCACCGGCAGATTCCGTCCTACGGCGATAATGCGGCCATCTTTCTCCAGGAGGGTACCCTGGTCGATGACCGGCCCGGAAACAGTGAACAGCCGGGCATTGATAAAGGCTTGCATCAGGCGCCCCCCCAACTGCGTTCGCCAATAGGCGACTGCTTCTGCTCGTAGATACAAGCACCGTTTATATAGACCGCTGTAACATAGCTGGTGGCAGCAAAGGGCGGCCCGGACAGCACAACCAGGTCAGCATCTTTACCTGGCTCCAGACTGCCAATGCGGTCAGACACTCCGAAAATGCGGGCCGGCGCTAGAGTGACACTGCGTAGGGCCACTTCCTCATCCAACCCCTCGCCTACCGCAGTGGCGGGCTGGGTCAACAGGTACCGGATGGGTATCGTCGGGTGCCCGGTGGTAATGGCGAACTCTACGCCCTTTTGGGCCAGTACCGCGGGGGTTCGCAATGAGAGCCATTTGCGCTCACCGAAGCGAGGGACCATCAGCGGCCCCACTACCACCGGTACGCCAGCCTCGGCCAAGATATCCGCGGCCAGATGGGCTTCGGGGGCATCCTCGAGAATGAGGCGAAGACCCCATTCGGCCGCCAATTGCAGGGCGTTAGCGATATCGAACTCCCGGTAGACATGGACCAGCAGGGGTAATTCGCGCCGCAGAACCCGGCTCCAGACTTCGCGGCCCAGATCCCTGGTGTCTGCCGCCTCCTCCTTCGGGGAGCGGCTGAACTGCTCTAGCCGGGCCCGCAATCGGGCTATATCCTCCGGACGCTCACGGAAATCACTGTACGAACGGCCAATCTGACCAGTAAGAGAGACCTTGAGGGCAGCCTCATGGGAGATTACCAGGTCATCTACGTGGGATCCGTAAGTTTTGACCATGGCCGCCAAGCCGCCAATGGTATTCTGGTTGCCCGGCTCGACCAGGACGGTAGTGACCCCGGCCCGGTAAGCATCGGTCACCGCCAGATCCTCGGGCCAGAAGGCATCAGCGGCGCGCAGGTAGGGCGCTTCATTGGATCCGATCTCGTCCTCATCGTGGCCAATGGGACCGTTGCCATCTTCATGGATTCCCAGGCGGCTGCCGCCATCAATGAGACCAGGGATGATGTGCCGGCCGCGGCAGTCCAGGCGGAGAGCGTTGGCTGGGATCTCTGGGTCGTGACCAACCGCGACAATCTGCCGGCCATCGATGATAACTGTTCCGCGCTCCAGCTTGGGCCCGGCAGCCGGCCAGATTGTTGCATTCAGCAGGGCAAGCAAAGGTGCGCCTCCTTCCGGAACTGACAAGTATCTTCACGATTCGACTTGTCCCAGGCCGTTTCCTCCACTCCTTACAGGGATTCGACATTCACCAGCGAAGGAGTGGGCAGACCGTTATTACAGGAGGTGGAGCGATGGATGAAACCATGATCACTGTACGGGTACAGGGAAGCCACCGGCGGGTGCTGGCAGGCGGAGATCGTGTCACAGTAGACTGGCGGCCAGGTGAGACCCTGAGCCAGCTCCTGCAGCGCCTCGAGGTACCGGCCGATGCCATCTGGCTGCTGGTAGTCAACGGGCAACGGGTGGATGCCGGCTATCGGCTAGCACCTGGTGACCAAGTGGAAATCATGAGCCCGGTCGGGGGCGGTTGACCCGCCCCCTTCTTTTCATCATTGGTTCAGCGGATGATGATGTAAGGTTTGATCTGTTCCAGCGTCTTCTGGCCGATCCCGCTTACCTGCAGCAGATCTTGGGCTGTGCGGAAGGGGCCGTTAACGGTGCGGTACGCAATAATCCGCGAGGCCAGGGTCGGCCCGATCCCGGGTATTGACTGAAGTGCAACGGCATCGGCCCGGTTGACATCCACCTTCCCCGGAGCTGCGGCGCTTCCTCCCGACCCGGCAACCCCAGTTTCCTCCCCCCGTTTGGGGATGTATAATTGTTCGCCATCGTTCAGCACCCGCGCCAGGTTGACCCCGGCCGAGTCGGCCACCGCGGTCAGCCCTCCGGCCGCCTCCACAGCCCTCATAGCCCGTGCCCCTTCGGGCAAGCTGTAGACTCCGGGATTCCTGACCTCACCTACCACATGGACCCAGATAACCACTGGCTCGGGCTGGGCTGCCACGCTTTCGCCAGCTCCAGGCGCCTCGTCCGGGCTCTCTTCCCAGGGATTGGCCGGCAAAGCCGGCAGGCGCAGTGCCAGCCCGACGGCGATGAACACCCCCAGCGCTATGATGAGAATGACCAATCGTTCGGTCTTCCCCAACACAGCCATCACCTCCAAAGAGGAGTTCTCGCCTTCTCGTGCCATATCCTTCCATGAGGTGCTTAGCCAAGTATCCTGTTGGGCACAGTGGAAATCCCCGGGGAATGTGCAACTTCGGTGAGCCACTGACCGTCTGACATGATGTGAGGTGGAAAGGAGTGGTGTTAGCGATGCTGACCTTTCTCGGTTTAGTCATCACCCTGCTGGCCCTGCAGGCTGCTGAGCCCAGGCCGAGATCAAGACGAGCAAAGTGAGGGATGCCTTCGGCGCCAACCGAGGCATCCCTCACGGCTTCTCCACCCGATGGAGGTTCAGCGGACGACGACATTCACTAGCTTATTGGGGACAGCAATCACCTTGACCAGCTGCTTCCCGCCGAGCAGCTCCTCTGCCAGGTCCGGGTCGCCCAGAACCGTCTCCTGTAGCTGGTCGGCAGAGAGGTCGGCGGGCACCAACTGCCGGCGTTTGATCTTACCATTGATTTGGATGACTATCTCCACCTCTTCGGCTTTGACCACCTCGGGGTCGTAGTCCGGCCAGAGCTGAAGGTGGATGCTATCGGCGCGTCCCAACTGGTGCCAGAGCTCTTCGGTGATATGGGGTGCGAAGGGTGCCAGTACCAGCAAAAGCTTCTCCATAGCCTCGCCCAGGAGTTCCAGATTCCGCTGCTCCCCCGGTACCTGGTCCAGGTAACCGTAAACTGCATTGACCAACTCCATGGTGGCACTGATCGCCGTGTTGAAGGCGAAACGCTCACCGATGTCCTCGCCCACCTTCCGGATGGTACGGTGGACGATGCGGCGCAGCTCCTTCTCGCGCCCCGTCAGAGCAGAGGGATCCGGCCGGCCGGCGCCGCGCACCGTCTCCCGGAGCCCGGTCACCAGGCGCCAGAGACGGTTGAGGAAGCGGTAGGCACCCTCCACCCCCTGGTCGCTCCAGTCCAGATCCTTTTCGGGAGGAGCAGCGAAGAGGATGAATAGCCTGGCTGTATCCGCTCCATAGCGGCCGACGATCTCCTCGGGGCTAACCACGTTCCCCTTGGACTTGGACATCTTGGCGCCGTCCTTGATGACCATCCCCTGGGTCAGCAGATTGGTGAAGGGCTCCCTAACCCCGATTAGACCGTTGTCATAGAGGGCCTTGGTGATGAACCTGGAGTAGAGCAGGTGCAGTACCGCGTGTTCAATTCCGCCAATATACTGGTCCACTGGCATCCAGTAGTCAGTGGCCGGCCGGGTAAAGGCCGCCCGTTCCCGGTCAGCTCCGGCCGTGGTATAGCGCAGGAAGTACCAGGAGGAGCAGATGAAGGTATCCATGGTGTCGGTCTCACGCCGGGCCGGCCCGCCACAGGTGGGGCAGGTAGCTTTAACAAAGCCCTCGTGCCGGGCCAGTGGTGATTCACCGCCTGGCCGGAATTCGACATCGGGCGGGAGCAGGACCGGCAGCTCCGACTCGGGTACCGGGACGGTGCCACACTTTTCGCAGTAGACGATGGGGATGGGCGCGCCCCAGTAACGCTGGCGGGAGACTAGCCAGTCGCGCAGCCGGTAGTTGATGGTCCGCCGCCCGACCCCCTCTTTCTCGGCGAAGTCGGCTACCCGCTCCAGCCCCTGCTCATTGGAGAGCCCGCTGAAGGGGCCGGAGTTAACCATCAGCCCGCCCTCAGTATGAGCGGCAGTCATAGTCTCAGGGTCCAGCTCAACCCCTTCTGGCTGGATGACTACCTTCAGCGGCAGCCCATACTTGCGGGCGAACTCGAAGTCACGCTGGTCATGGGCGGGGACGCCCATAACAGCACCGGTGCCGTAGTCAAGGAGGACATAGTTGGCGATCCAGATGGGAACCGACTCGCCACTGATGGGGTTAGTGGCGTACGCACCAATGAAGATACCCTCTTTTTCGGTCTCAGTGGAGGTGCGGTCAATATCGCTCATGGAGCGGATCTTAGCCACGAAGCGGTCAGCCTCATCCTCATATTCGGTTTCCGCGGTCAACTTGGCCACCAGTGGGTGCTCGGGGGCCAGGACGATATACGATACCCCGAAGATAGTGTCCTGGCGGGTAGTGAAAACAGGGATCGGGTCACCGTCCTCGGTCCGGAAGGTTAGCTCAAGACCCTCACTGCGCCCGATCCAGTTGGCCTGCATGGTACGGACCCGCTCGGGCCAACCCTGAAGGAGCGAGAGATCCTCGAGCAAACGGTCAGCGTAGGCCGTGATCCTGAAGAACCACTGCTCAAGCTCTTTCTTGGTTACCTGGGTGCCGCAACGCCAGCAGAGGCCATCCTCCACCTGTTCGTTGGCGAGTACAGTGTTGCAACCAACGCACCAATTGACGGCGGCCTTCTTCTTGTAGGCCAGGCCCTGCCGGTAGAGAACCAGGAAGAGCCACTGGGTCCATCTATAGTAGTCCGGGCGGCAGGTAGCGACCTCCCGCTCCCAGTCGTAGCTAGTGCCGAGTTCAATGAGTTGCTGCTTCATATAGGCCATGTTGCTCTCGGTCCATTCACCGGGATGGACGCGGTGAGAGATAGCCGCGTTCTCGGCCGGGAGGCCAAAGGCATCATAACCCATGGGGTGCAGCACATTGTGGCCGGTCATCCGCTTGAAGCGGGCGACCACATCGCCGATGGAATAATTGCGCACATGGCCCATGTGCAATTTCCCCGAGGGGTAGGGGAACATCTCCAGACAGTAGTACTTGGGCCTATCCTGATCAGCTGGAGTTCGGCACAGCCCTTCCTTAGCCCACTCCGCCTGCCATTTGCTCTCGATTGTTTGATGGTTATAGCGTTCTTCCACTTTGTCCGTACCTCCTGCCTGTCCCCAAGTTAACACTAATTATACCGCTCGGGGAAAACCATGTCAAAGCTGGTCGCCCCTTGTAGCGGGCGTTCTTCGGGTATAGAATGGATGTGCCCCGTCGGCAGAAAAGGAGACAGTCTGCGAGTGAAGCATTCTTACTGGATAGGGACTACCGAGGAGTTCCAGGGGCGGACCTGGGATTACCGACCCTTTATTGAACGGGCCCGGCAGCTCTACGCCGATGTCCGGGAATCGGCCGGGCTAGGCTACCGCTTTGGCCACTGCTTCCGGGTTTTCAACCTGCTGGGGCAGATGCGCTCCTTCCCCGAGTTGCGGGAAGCCGACCTCCCCTGGCCCCTGCTGCGTTTGGCCGGGTTGTTCCACGATGCCGGGTCGGTACGGGTCTTCCGGGAAGCCGGGTTCCTGAGCCCCTTTAACGCGGCTTCTTTCGACCTGTACAAGCGTAAGCACGGCCCCTACGGCCGAGAGATGATGCCCGGGCTCCTGGGCGACCTGCTCAGCCTGGAGGAGGTTGGGTACCTGGGCTGGCTGGCCGAGGTCCATACTGATCACCAGCAGTCCGACCTGGCTGCCCGGGCGCTGCAGGACGCAGACACCCTGGATGAGATAGGGCAGATTGTGCTTTGGCGCCAGGGCCAGTTTGGCGGCCACCACGACCAGAGCATCTTCGGCAACCTCGACTTCTACCACGGCGAGTTCCGGGCCTACCTGCACCGGGCCCCTCAGATACTGCACCTGGAGAGCTCCCGGCGGATCTACGCCCAACGGGCCAGACGCTTCACGGCCAGCATGGAACTGCTTCTCCAGGAGATGTATGGGCTCGACATTCCGTGCCACCACACCATCTTCCCCTGGGAATACTGGGACCGGGTCCTGGCCGCGCGGGGCTGGGTCATCGACCGCCCCAAGGGGCAGCCACATCCTCGCTGGCCCGAACTCATCTATCCCCTGGACTATGGGTACATCCCGGGAGTGATGGGCGGCGATGGCGCCGAGCAGGATCTCTTTGTGGGGAGCACCGGCCGGGAGCTGGTGGGGGCCATGATGACCGTGAACTTCATCAAGGGTGACCAAGAGGTCAAGTTGCTGGTGGGGATGACTGATGCCGAGCTGCGTACCGCCTATGAGTTCATGAATTCCGATACCCGGATGATGACCGGTTTTTTGGTCAAGCGGTATAACTAGCAGAAAAGAGACCGGGAGCGATCCCGGTCTCTGGTTTAATGGCTGTAAGGGTGGTGGTGCAGGGCTCATGTTCCTGCCAGCATCCGTCCGCGGCTCGATCGGGGCTCCGGGGTAACTTAATGTAGAAGGTAGTACCTGATGGGCTGGTCTCGAACCAGATCTGTCCGTGGTGACCCTTGGTAATGATCTGTTGCACCATGTAGAGCCCCAAGCCGGTACCATCCGACCGACTGGTGAAGAACCTTTCGAAGACATGCCCCCTAAGGTGCTCGGGAATCCCGCAACCGGTGTCAGCCACTGAAAGCAGCAGGTGGCTACGCCCCGCCTGGGCCAGTTTGATGGTGAGCCGACCACCGCCGGGCATAGCCTGAATGGCATTGGTGACCAGGTTCCCAATGGCCCGTTTGAAGAGCAGGGGTTGCAGTGGGATCTCGGCGGAGCGTTGCCGGTCGAAGCTGGCAGCGATGCCTCGTTGCTCAAACAACTCGTGGTTCTCGGCCAATAGCTCCTCGATGATGGCAGCCGGGTTGGCCTTCACCAGTGCCTCAGGTTTGAGCGGGGCCAGCCCCTGGGAAAGCAGGTCAGTGAGGCGGTCCACCTGATCAATTATGCGGTTAAAGAGCCTGACCACGCCCTCGTCGGCAGCGGTCTTGGTCCCCAACTGGGCTATGGCCCGCAGCGCTGTCAGCGGGTTCCTGAGATCGTGAATGGCGGTGGCGATTAGATCATCCGCAGACAAGCCTTGGGCCAGGCTACCATCGAACCATAGCGGTACCTCAATCACTTTTACACAAGCCTGCATCAAACCCAGAAGCCCAGGTGTCTCTCCTGGGGCAGCCACACCTGCCGCTAATACACCGACCAGACCAGCTGAACCGTTCACCGGCACTCCAAGCTCCATCCAACCGTGCAGGATCCGATGGTAGTGCTGGCCGCCGCGCACCACTGCCGGCTTCCCGGTGACCAGCACCGTCCCAACCCCATTGTTCCCCAGATACTGTTCCGACCAGTTGGTGCCCACTGCCAGCAGGTCGTCGCACCCCGCCAGTGAGTCTGCCGTCCGCCGCAGATCCAGAATCCATCCCTGCCCATCAGAGAATGCGACATAATGAGGGCAGTCGGCCAGGACGGAGGTGAGGTGGTCAAGGAATGGGGCCGCGTGGCTAATGAGCCCCTGGTGACGCCTGAGCCTCTCCTGCAGGTCATCAGAAGAGAGACACGCTAAACTCAACCGGCAGGGGTCTACTGCCAGACTGCGGCAGCGTCGCCAGGCCTGCAGGACCTCCAGGCTCGAAGCTGACTCCAGCCGGTTGTCAGCAAAACGGTGCCAAGCCTCCAGTAGCTCTCTCTGAGATTGGAAGCCTCTGGCCTCGCCCATAACATTGGCTCCCTTTTATGACCTATTACCTATTACTGAAGTTCGCTAGCAGACCTCCATTTCCTTCAAACTCGACTTTGACACCTCGAGTCGCGGAAATGCCCTAGAATCAGGGCCTTCAACGGATAAGGGGATAGCGTGCCACTACACCTCTCGTTGTGGTACGCGGTTTCAGGCAACGGGCTGGACTTGAGCTGGTGGCCGGAGCCCGACCACGCGGAAGGCTTCGTATGCGTTGCCGGTCAGCTCGGTACGAATGATGTAGTTGGCCCCTTCCAATGTCAGCCGCACGGCTTTGACCCTGGATAGGTCGCGGATTACCGATGCGTAGTCAATGGAAGCCTTGGCCCCGTCGATCTTCAGGTACTGCCTGTACCCCCGGTTAGAAACCAGGCTCTTTAGTCCGTCTTCCTGAAGCTTCTTAAGAGCTTTTCGACCATCGCTTCGCGGACCTTGGCATCCCGCTCTACTTCCTCGGGATTCAGGCAGACTACATACCGTACTCCATTCTGGAAACCGTGGCACTACACCTGCGATCGCTTTGAAAAAGCTACCCTTAATACTAGAAGCTACACTGAATGTTGTGAACCACCCAGAGCGTTAGGGTGGGTGTGAAAAGGCATCCAGTAGGACCCGTCGAAAGTTCAGAATGATCATCACACCATCTGAACACCGGGAGGGACCTATAGGATGCATATCCAGCATACCAGTTTCGCCCTGGGTTTGCCAGACCTACTTGTCAGCTACCTGGCCATCGCCACCGACGGAACCCTCATGGTTTGGGTTGAGGGGCGCTCAAGTGTGGGAGAGTGTCCTGTCTGCGGCACGAAGACCCAG
>JBFLWA010000010.1:0-51474 GCA_040758135.1 Bacillota bacterium
AGCGCCAAGGACACGTTCCATGACAAAGACTCTTTTTGACTCTCTAGAACTCAAGAAAATGTCTCCTTTCATGAGGACATTTTCTCAGTCCGTTTACAGGGTGACAATATCACAGGCCGACAACACGCCGGGGTTTCTGCATTGACTTGGTTAATTGTCAATGGTAAAATAACTAGTGCATCATCGGGACGTGGCTCAGCTTGGTAGAGCGCTGCGTTCGGGACGCAGAGGTCGCTGGTTCAAATCCAGTCGTCCCGACTGGTGAAAAGGGATCGTACTGCACAGGTACGGTCCCTTTTCGTGTTTTTGAGTGCAGTGAAGTGGCGAAAAATGGCTTGACAGCCTATCCGCGGGCTCGGTACAATCCTCCCCGTGTGGTTTAGCCAATGGTCGCGAATGGCAATATAAGAATATGAGGGGATGCATATTGCGAAAAATCGTGTTCATTGGCATCATGGTTTCCCTTTTGGCGATTTTAACCTTTACCCACTTTCATACTGTGCTCAAACCGGCCCTGGCTGGAATGATCTTACCAGCCGGTGCCCGACCCATTACCCGCGGTGAGTTCGTAGTCCGGCTGCTGAGCGCCCGGGGAATCGTTCCCGACGAGGCGAGGGGCCTATTTGTGGATGTGCCGGCCGGGTCACCCAATGCCGCCTACATTGAGACGGCTGCCGGGCTTAATGTGGTCAACGGCAGGGGTGGGGGGCGGTTCGCGCCCGATGACCCGCTGACCAGGCAGGAGATGGTCAAAATGGCTGTAGCGGCGTCAAAAAACGGCAAGAACGTCAAGCAGCATGAAGTAATTGTAGCCAGCCTACTGCATCCGTTCAACGATGGAACCCAGGTGGATACCTGGGCCCGGCCTTACACGGCCCAGGCTATCCTGGATGGTATTCTGACCGTCTCTTCCGACTGGACTCTCAGACCCCGCGACACCGCCACCGTGGATGAGGTAGAGGCAGTAGTCGCTCGTATAGCCGCGGGTTCCGCCCCCGAGATGGTAATCGTGACCCACGGTGGCCAGATGACGCTGATGGTTAACGGTATCGCTCTTCCGGTGGAGCGAGAGATCAACGTGATTGCCACGGCCTATGATGATACGGTCTACAGTAATGGGATCTGGGGACCCATTGACTGTTTCGGAGCTCCCCTGCGGGAGGGGACTATTGCGGTGGACCCACGGGTGATCCCTCTGAATTCACTGCTCTGCATTACCGGGTACCGGTCGCCTCACCTGCCTCCCGGCGGGATGCTGGGGGTGGCCAGAGATACGGGCAGTGCCATCAAGGGTAACCGCATTGACATTTTCATCGATGCTCCCCGCCCCGAGGTTCTGGCTTTCGGGGTTCAGGCGGTCAAAGTTTACATCCTGCGCAAACCTGAATAGCCCGGAGAACCCCGGCCGGGGTTTTCTGCTGCTCCCGTAGCGTACCGCCATCTTCCATTTGACCCTTTCGTTTCGGGAATGGTACAATTTCTCACGAGAATGGGGGTTGGGGGGGAGCGGTATGGGCCGACGGCAGCCTGGTACTCTTTGGTGGCCTTTGACCCTGGTTACCTTGGGTCACTTTGTGGTTGACTTCTACATGGCAGTTGCCCCGGCTATCATGCCGACCCTGGCGGCCCGACTCGGCCTGTCATTGACTTTGGCGGCATCCGTACTCACCGTGGGGTCGGTCTTCTCCTCTTTCAGCCAGCCTGTCTTCGGTTACTTCATCGACCGCTGGGCCACCAGCCGCTGGCTGGTTCTATCCGCGGCCTGGACCGGCCTGTTCATCTCCCTCATCGGAGTGGCTCCCAGCTACTGGGCTCTCGTCTTTCTAGCCCTGGCCGGTGGCCTGGGAAGTGCCCTCTACCACCCGCTAGGATCAGTCACTGCTTCGGCATTGGCCGGTGCCGGCAACCGGGGTCTGGCCATGTCCATTTACAGTACCGGGGGGAGTCTGGGCTACTCGCTGGCTCCGATACTGGTAGTCCCTCTGGTGGCCGGGGCCGGATTAGTTGGCATGACTTGGCTGGCCCTCATCGGTTTCCTCTGTGCTGTTCTGCTGCAGGCCTTCGGCGTGGGGAGAGTAAAACTTCGGGCCGGAGATGGAGGGGCTCACCAGCCCGGGGTGGCCTCCTTCTGGGGCGAGATCGCCCCGCGCCTTAGGACCCTGATCCTGCTGAACGTCGTTGTCGGGTTGCGGGCCTGGGCGCAGATGGCCGTCATCTACCTGATCCCCTTCTATTACAGCCAGCGCCTGAACGAGACCGGGGCCAGCTATCTGCTGACTACTTTCCTGATGGCCGGGACGTTGGGCGGGCTCATCGGTGGCTTCCTCTCCGACCGTCTGGGGCGTAAGCGAGTGCTCATCGGTACTACCCTGCTGGCGATGCCTTTCCTGTTTGTGGCCTTTATCGGCACCGGCTGGTGGCTTTGGGGTATGATGTTCGTGGGTGGCTTCTTCCTGCAGGCCGCCTTCCCGGCGACCATTGTCTTCGCCCAGGAACTAATCCCCAACAGCGCCGGGTTTGCCTCCGGGCTCACCATGGGGCTGGCCTGGGGACTGGGGGCTTTCGGCCTGACCCTCACCGGGTACATCGGCGACCAACTGGGCATGTTGGCCGGGCTGAACTCGGTACTGGTCCTCCTGATGCTGGCCGCTGTGGCATCAGCCCCTCTGCCCATGGTCATGGCGGCAGGCGGGTCGGCTAGCGGCGGTGAAGGAGTGTGAATCGGTGAAGCATAGGCACATTAGCTGGGTTCTAACGGTGGCCCTTTTCTCTTTGGGTTGGATTCTACTCTACGCTAACCGGACTATTCTTTCCCCGGTTCTGAGCGTGCTGGAGCAGGAATGGAACCTGGACCGCACTGGGCTGGGAATCATGTCCTCCGCCTTTTTTCTGCTCTACGCCATCTTTCAAGTTCCCTCCGGGATGCTGGCCGACCGCATCGGCCGCAAGGCGGTGCTGGTGCCCGGCTTCCTCCTGCAGGGCCTGGCCCAGATAGCCAGCGGCCTGGCTGCGCCGCCTGGCTTCTTCCTCTTCAGCCGGGCAGTGGCTGGCGCCGGCCAGGGAACTTACTATTCCACCCAGTATGCACTCTCTTTGGCCAGCCTACCGCCGGAGCGGCGGGCCCTGGGCAGTGCCATCATCAACAGCGGAATGTCGGTGGGGATCGCTTTCGGAATGGCTCTGGCCAGCTTCCTGGTGTTCACCATGGGTCTGGGGTGGCGCCTGCCCTTTGTAGTCCTCGGTACAGCCAGCCTGGTACTGGCCACGGCCATCGGCTGGCTCATCCCTGAACCACGCCGCTCCGCCGTGGCCGGCCAGGGCGAGGAAACAGGTACGGATGTGCCTCCGGCCGGAACCACCGCGCGGACACTGGCCTTTGTGGCCATCTTCAACCTGACCACCATGTATGGGTTCTACGTCATCCTCACCTGGCTCCCCTATTACCTTAAGGAGGTTCGGGGATTCACGGGGGGGCTGGCCGGGCTGGTCTCCACCATCATGCCCCTGGTGGCCATAGGTGCCGCGCTGCTGGCCGGTGGCCTCTCTGACCGGCTGGGGCGACGGCGGGCAGTGATGATGCTAGCCCTGCCGCTGGCCGCTCTCTCCCTCATCCTGTTGGTGACCGCCAGGAGCCGGATCGGTATCGTTCTGGCCATGGCCCTCTACGGATTAGGGGGCAAACTCACCACCGACCCGCTCATGGTCTCACTGGTGGCTGAGGCGACTCCCCGGCGAAAGTATGCTACCAGCTTCGCGGTACTGAATGTAGCGGGAACTATCTCCATGGTTTTAGCGCCGGCAATTACCGGCTATCTGTCGGAACTCCTGAAGAGCTTCAATGTGGCATTTTACCTGGCCGCCGCCTTGAACATAGTGGCGCTGGGCGCAATCTGGCTCGTGCCCGAGAGCGGCCGACGATCATCGGAAGGCAACTGTGGGGCGTAGATTGATCATTGGGGGGAAGAGGTATGTTACTTAACATCTGGTATCTTTTCTTGGCTATGGCCCGGGTGGGCATCCTCGGGTATGGCGGTGGACCATCATCGATCCCGCTGGTGAAGATTGAGGTAGTTGACAACTTCCGCTGGATGACCGCCGAGGAGTTCGCAAATGTGCTGGCCATGGGAAACGCTCTGCCAGGCCCCATCGCCACCAAGATGGCAGGCTATGTAGGATACAAGGTCGCCGGCATTCTGGGCGCGACCGCCGGTGTCCTGGGGATGGTTCTACCGTCACTCCTGGGAATGCTGCTCCTGTTCCGCCTGATGCACGAGTTCAGGGAGGTCCCGGCGGTCAGTGGGATGGTCAACGCCATCCGTCCGGTGGTCATCGTACTTCTGGCCATGCTTATTCTGGACCTCTGGCCTAAATCTGTAACTGGCCCTCTGAGCATTGGGGTTGGGGTGGCTGCGTTCGTCCTCATGAAGTATCTCAATGTTCACCCGGCGCTGGTAGTGGTAGGGGCTCTCGGCTTCGGCGCTTTTTTCATGCGGTAGGAGTTTCCTGCCTGGGGAAGAATGATTAGCCAGAAACATCTCCAGGGGAGGGGCAACTATGAAGAAACTGCTGGATGATCTCAGGCGACAGCTCAATGAACGGGACTGCCGGATGACTCCCCAAAGGGCCGCAATCCTGGAGGTATTCGTGGAGAACCAGTTCCAGCATCTTACCGCCGAGGAAGTCTACCAGTTGCTCCAGGCCGAGCACCCCGAGATCGGGTTGGCTACCGTCTACCGGACGATCGAGCTTCTGGCCGGACTGGGCATCCTCTATCGGCTGGACTTCGGCGACGGCCGCAGCCGGTACGAGTACAACGCCGGGCAGCAGGAGCATTACCACCATCACCTGATCTGCCGGGGGTGTGGGAAGATCGAGGAGTTCGCCGGCGACCTCCTGGAGGATCTGGAGGAGCTGATTGAGCGGGAGCACGGGTTTCAGGTCATCGACCATGCCCTGCGCTTTTACGGCTACTGTGCCGATTGCCGACGGGAGAGAAAGGAGAACCAATAAACCAGCGGGTGCCGGACACCCGCTTTCTCATTGGAGGGGTTCGGATGAAGGAGGTCATCAGCTGTTCGCGGCGCACCGATATACCGGCCTTTTACTACGACTGGCTTCAGGAGGGACTGAGCCGGGGGGAGGTGGTGGTGGCCAACCCCTGGAATGGAGCAAAGCGCCTGGTGGACCTGCGGCCCGAGGCGGTCCACTCGATATGTCTCTGGAGCCGGGACTATCGGCGTCTCCTGGACGACCCCGGCGAGCTGCGCCACTATCATCTCTACTTCGGTCTGACTATTACCGGGCTTCCCCGGGCTCTGGAGCCCGGGACGCCGGAGCCCGAAGTCGCCGTCGGGCAGGCGGCTACTCTGGCTCAGCGCTATGGTGGTGAAGTTGTGCTCTGGCGCTTTGATCCCTTGCTGGTGGGCGAGGGACCCGATGGCCAGACGATAACTGTGGGAGAGCGGCTGGCCGGGTTCCGGCAACTGGCTTCAGCCCTGGCTGCTCCTGGCATCCGTCGCTGCACGGTCTCCCTCTACCAGCCATACCGTAAGGCTCAGCAGCGGGTGGCGGCCGCTGGGTGGCGCCTGGCCGCCCCGGATGGGAGCGAGCTGGAGCAGCTGATCCGCGGGCTCAAGCAGACCGCGGCCGAATACGGTTTGTCTCTGCAGAGCTGTGCCACAGCACTACTGGCCGGGAACGGCCTTCCGGCGGGACGATGCATCGACGGATACCGGTTGGAGCAACTGTTTGGTCCCGGTGTCTCCCAGGCCCGCGACCGGGGGCAGCGTGCCGACTGCTGCTGTACCAAAAGCATCGATATTGGCTCTTACCGGCAGGTCTGCCGCCACGGCTGTCTCTATTGCTACGCCCGGCCCGTCTAATCGCCGGGCAGTATCTGGCCCAGCTGGCGCCAGAGAAGCTCCAGCCTCTCGACAACGCCGGGTCGTCCGTTGTTCAGGTCCATCCGGGCCACAGCCAGGTCGTCCAGGAGCCGGGTCAGGATAGGGGCCAGCTCTTCGCCGGCCGGGCCCTGGGCGCGCTCCAGAGTCCGGGCCAGTTGCTCTGCCTCCGCCCGGGCCCGACCCCGGTTCTCCTCCACCAGGTCTACCTTGATCTTCAGCACCTCGGCCTGGGCCTTCAGCAGTAGCAACTGCAGCTGGGAGATGGTTGGCCGTTTCGATCCAAATGGAACGGCCGTCCCATCGGCCACCGCCGTTTCCAGCGTCCGGACCAATCTCTCCACATCGGCCACCTGCTGGCGAACTGAGTCCAGGTCAGCCTGGAGTGTAGACTGGAATTCCTCCCACCGAGCCCGCAGCCCCACCACTTCCTGACCCATGGCCCAGACTACAACGGAGTAGCTGACAGCTGTCACTGTCAGCAGGATCAGCACCAGAAGAACCAAACTCTTCAGGAGAAGCGGCAGTCAAAACCGCACCGGCCGCTCCCGCCATTTTCCGTCATCACACAGCACCTCCCATCTCCATAAACCTTTATGAGGTAGCGGGAGGGGCCATACATACCGGGCAGCTCCCCCACATACCCATTGCTGAACGGGTTGGGGAGGTGAGAGCCCTTGAGGAAGATGCTCAGCGCCTGTCTGGTGATGCTGCTTCTCCTGGCCGGGCTGCCCCTTTCGCCGGGGGCCGGGGCAGAACCGATGCTGCCGGTTGCGTCTCTTCGCGTACAGGCCGAAGTACATCCCGATGGGTGGGTGAAGGTCACCGAGAGCTTCGACCTGCTCCCATCGGGTTCTGCCTGGCAGTTTGACCTGGCCGATGCGGTGGCACCCGGCGGGACCGGTACCCCGATGACACTATCGGCCAGCCTGAATGGGACAGCACTGCAACCACTGCGGGCTTCGGGGGACGAGGGCTGGCAGGTCGTAATCCCGCCTGGTGCAGGAGGGGAGCAGTTGAGCATTACCTACTGCCTGTCTGCCAGCCTGGAGCAGAGATTCGTGGTGTTTCGCGACAGCGACCTACTCTGGCTCCCCGGTTCAGTGGGGCTGCAGAGCGAGATCAAGGTGGTACCCCCTCCAGGCTGGGAGTGCAGCCGTGAGGCCGAGGCCTGGGTGGTTTTCGATCCAGCCCGGGCGGTCAGTCGAAGTGTGGGCCCCTTGGTTATCCTGTCGCTGGGCGACTGTGGCCCGCTACCGGCTGCCCTCAGTACCGCCTGGCTGGGCTGGCTGGGAACGCCGCGTCCCGGCCGGATGGTGACCTGGGCCGGTCAGGGCCGTGATGCCCTGGCTGGAGCGCTCTGGCGTCATTGGCTGGTGGCCGACGAACCACCGGCCCTGGCCGCCGGGGTGAACCGGCTGCTGACCATGGCCGCCCTGACCGAGGCGGGACTAGCCGACTGGTCAGAGGTAGAGCGCGAATTGGCCAGACAGTTCGCCTGTCATCCGCTTTCGGTGGCCGAGACCCCCTTGCTGGCCGCTTTCCTCATTGACCGCCACCTCTCAGCCATTGGCTGGGACCCTATCACAGGCGGGCTGCCGCCGTACGGTCGCGGACTGGTACCGTTGCTGCGGCACCTCATTCAGGCTAATCGTCCCCTCGGTCCCGAAGGGCTTCTGGAGAGCGCCCGGGAAATGGGTGCTGCGGCAGAGACCGCGCTCCGGGCGGTTTTTGGCTATCCTCTGTTCGAAAGCCTGAGCGCTCTTCCTCCCCAGCTGGTCGGGGCCGATCTGGCCTGGCGCCTGGGGGGTGATTGTGACGGAGACGGTTTGGCTGACCATCTTGACCCAGAGCCCGATGGACCCGGAATATCCCTCTGGCTGGATGGCCAGCTGTTGCGCCTTGACCAACCGCCCCGGGTGGCCAATAACCGGGTCCTGGTCCCACTGCGGGTCATTGGCGAGGCCCTGGACTTCGCCGTTACCTGGCACCCCGAGGATAGCGGGGTGACTATTGCCGGCGCCCGGACCATCCGTCTTTGGCTGGGGTCGTATACAGCTGAGGTGGATGGCCGACTGCTCATGCTGGATGTGGCGCCCACCACCTACCACCAGCGCACCTTTGTGCCGGTTCGCTTTATAAGTGAAACCCTCGATTGCCAGGTGGTCTGGAACGCCACGCACAACCGGGTCGAGGTCTACCGTCACCAGGCTCCGCCGCAGGAGCGAGTCCAGCAGCTGACGGCGGGGCTGCGTCCGGCCCCGCCCGGTGGATGCGTCTACCTGACTTTCGATGATGGACCCGCCGGCAAGACCACCGCGGCTATCCTCGACCTTCTGGCCAGCGAGGGAGTCACCGCTACCTTCTTCGTTATCGGGCGCGCTGCAGCCAGCCAGCCCGAGCTGGTCAGGCGCGTCGTCGGTGAGGGCCATGCTCTGGGTAACCACAGCTACAGCCACGACTACAAGCGCATCTACGCATCACCCGAGGCTTACCTGGCCGAACTAGAGCGTGCCGGACAACTCTTGCGCCAGATAGTGGGTTTCACTCCCCGGCTGACCAGGGCGCCGGGTGGCAGCTACGGGCGCTTCAGCGCTGCCTACTGGGCCGCGCTCAAGGCGGCCGGGTACATCAATGTCGATTGGGATATCAGCGTCGGTGATTCAGCCTGGCCGCGGCCTTCGACCGACGGAATCCTGTCCAATATTGTCCTAGCCTACCAGCGGTTCAAGAACCCGCCAGCGCGCCTGGTGGTACTGCTGCACGATGGCGGTGGTGACCACGACAGTACGGTCAGGGCATTACCTTCCGTGATCCAATTCTTCCGTGATTTGGGTTATAGTTTTGCTGCCCTGGGCGATTAGGCGGCCGCAGTAGGATTTGCGCCCCGGGCTGCGAACTTATCTGGTGGTATCTTCATTGCTGTTCCGGTTGCTGTATTTGGACAAGTTTCGTATAATGAAAACAGTTGACATAATAAACGGCCAAGGGGAGGTGACCCGCCGGTGTTCCAGCTATCATTGGAATCTCTCTTCGCGTTTTGGGCCGGTAAAATGCTGATTAAGCTCGCCCGGTGGACCGGCCACGGTGGCACCAGTCTGTCCGGAAAATGGGCGCGGCGGCTGTCGCCGACCATTTTACGCGAACTAAGCCGTCAGTGCCGGCACGGAGTCATTTGCGTAACCGGGACCAACGGCAAAACCACCACCTCGTCGCTGCTCGCCAGCATGTTGGGACAGGCCGGATTCACTGTTTTGCACAATCGTTCCGGGGCCAATCTGATCTTTGGGATAACTACCGCTTTCATCGCCCGGGCCCGCTGGAATGGACGACTGGACTGCGATTACGGCCTGATCGAGGTGGATGAGGCTACCATGCCGCAGGCAGTCCGGGAGATGCCGGTGACGGCGGTTCTGGTTACCAATGTCTTCCGCGACCAGCTGGACCGCTATGGCGAATTGGACACTACCGTTGCGTACATTGACCGGGGCGTCAGAGAGCTGGGTCCCGGCGCGGTGCTGGCCCTCAATGCCGACGATCCCCGCGTGGCGGCCATTGGATCATCCCGCAGCGACCTTGACCGAGTCTACTTCGGAATCGACTGCCGCGCCGTGGCTCAGGCCGAGCTGACGGCGGCCGCCGACGCCCGACGCTGCGCCAACTGCGGCAATGAGTTTGAATATAGCTCTATCTACTATGCTCATCTAGGCGACTATATCTGTCCAGCCTGCCACTACCGGCGGCCGGAACCGACAGTAGCCTTGAGCGGATTGGCCCAGGAGACTTTCCGCCTGTCACACCTGGCCATCAAGACCCCCAATGGCAGCTTTGAGGCAATACTGACCCTGCCTGGCCTATACAATGCCTATAACGCGCTGGCCGCAGCGGCCCTGGCCTGGCGGCTGGGGGTCGCGGCCAGCGCCATCGTGCGGGCGCTGGGGGTAGCCGGGTCGGTGTTCGGCCGCACCGAGGAGATTCCGGTGGGCGACCGCAACCTGTTTATGGTCCTCATCAAGAACCCGACCGGTGCCAACGAAGTGCTCCGCACCCTGCTGGCCCAGGAGACCGGCCGTACTTGGGTAATCGCCATCAATGACCGCTTCGCCGATGGCGAGGATGTTTCATGGCTCTGGGATGTAGATTTCGAGTGCCTGGCCGGAGCAGGCCCGGAGCGGATCATCGTCTCCGGGATCCGGGCTGAGGATATGGCGGTCAGGCTCAAGTACGCCGGGGTTCCGGTGGAGCGCATCGCCGTCGAGAACGAACTGGCCAGGGCTCTCGATGCCGGACTGGCCCAGGTCTCGCCCGGCGAGACGCTGGTGGTCTTACCGACATATACCTGCATGCTTGAACTGCGGGAACTGGTCGCCCAGCGTGGATACGCCCGGCGCTACTGGGAGGTGTGAGTCGTGGGATATAGCTTGAGAATCTGCCACCTTTACCCCGATCTGATGAACCTCTACGGTGACCGCGGCAATGTTATGGTTCTGCGCCAGCGCGCCCTGTGGCGGGGGATCGGGGTCGAGATCATCAATGTGAGCCTGGGTGACCGGACCGACCTGGCCGAGTGCGACATCATTTTCGTCGGGGGAGGGCAGGACAAGGAACAGAGCCTGATCTGCCACGACTTCCGGATGGTCAAAGGGTCTTCCCTGGCTGAAGCCATTGAGGCCGACGCGGCGGTTCTGGCCATCTGTGGCGGCTACCAGCTGCTGGGCCAGAAGTACCTTACCCATACCGGGGAGGAGATGCCGGGGCTGGGCGTAATCGATGTCTGGACCAGGGGCGGCACCCGGCGGCTCATCGGCAATGTGGTGATCCAGAGCGACCTGGACGGTAGTGACCAGACCCTGGTCGGTTTCGAGAACCATTCGGGCCAGACTTTTCTGGGGTCCGGGGTGCGCCCGTTGGGCCGGGTGATCTCGGGAAACGGTAATAACGGCCAGGACAGAACCGAAGGGGCTGTCTACCGCAACACCGTCGGCACTTATCTGCATGGTTCATTGCTCCCCAAGAACCCGTGGCTGGCTGACTGGCTACTGACGCAGGCATTGCAGCGCAAGTATGGCGAGGTGGAGTTGGCTGCCCTCGATGATGAGCTGGAAGAGAGCGCCCACCGGGCCGCACTACGCCGGGCCGGCAGCCAATGATAGATAACAGCCGGCCGGGGCTTTCCCGAACTACGACACATACCCGGGTCCAAGCGACTCGGGCTTTTGTTTTTCGTGGAATCCTGCGAAAGAGATTTTTCGATACGGTCTTGACGACACTAGAAAAGGTATGCTACCATTCTTCTTGGATACCCCAGGGGGTATAGGCAGGCTAAGACCGAGGTGATTCGTGGTGAGTGAAAACCTGATCCCCGAGGATAGTATGGCCGAAATTCTCGCCCGGCTGAAGAGAATCGAAGGCCAGGCCCGAGGGCTGCAGCGCATGCTCGAAGAGGGTCGGTCGTGCGACGAGATTGTCATTCAGTTGGCGGCGATGAAGTCAGCTGTCAACACGGTGGGGATGCGGATTATCGGCCAACACCTGGCTGGTTGCCTCCAACAGAGCGAAGATCCCGAAGAATACCAGGAGAAGCTGGAGAAGGCGATTGACATGTTCGTCAGGCTAGCGTAGGGGGGATCAGTGTGACAGCAAAGGTCTGGGATGTGGTGATCATCGGTGGGGGGCCGGCCGGCCTGGCTGCCGCGGTCTACTCGGCGCGGGGCGGGCTCTCAACCCTCATCGTTGAGCGAGGACTCTTCGGAGGCCAGATATTTAACACCGCTCATGTCGAGAACTACCCGGGTTTTCCCGGAGGCCTGAGTGGGCCCGAGATCTCCCAGCGTTTGGAGGAGCAGGCGAGGGAGTTCGGCGCCGAGACCCTGCTGGCCGAGGTGCTGGAAGTAGAACTGAAAGGTGATCCGAAGGTCATTACCACCAGCGAGGGGGAGATTAGGGGTCACACCATCATCGTAGCTAGTGGAGCAGGCGCCCGTAAGCTGGGAGTTGATGGTGAAGACCGCTTGATTGGAGCCGGCGTATCGTACTGCGCCACCTGTGATGGCGCCTTCTACCGGGGCAAGAAGGTGGCGGTGGTAGGCGGCGGGGATTCAGCGGTGGAAGAGGCGCTGTTCTTGACCCGCTTCGCCGAAGAGGTTCATTTGATTCACCGCCGTGCTTCCCTGCGGGCCGCCAAGATCCTGCAAGATCGGGCTTTCAGCAACCCGAAGATCAAGTTTCACTGGAACTCGGTGGTGACCGAGATCATCGGCGAGACGAAGGTAGAGAGGTTGCGCCTACAGGATACTGATGGCCGGACCAGTGAGTTGCCGGTGGATGGTATCTTTATCTATGTCGGACAAACGCCTTACACCCATTTTCTGCGGGGGCAGCTTCCAGTGAACCAGCGAGGCTACTTGGTGGCCGATGAGACCACTGAGACACCGGTGCCCGGTGTCTTCGCCGCTGGCGATGTGCGGGAGAAGGTTCTGAGGCAGGTCGTTACGGCGGTGGCTGATGGCGCGGTGGCTGCAGTCATGGCTGAGAAGTATCTGGCCCATATAGCGGGCTGAGTTTATCCAAAGGAGGAGACTCTAATGGCTAACAGCATTGTCAATGTAACAGATGCCACCTTCAAGCAGGAGGTGCTGGAGAGCGAACTGCCGGTCCTGGTGGATTTCTGGGCGGCCTGGTGCGGGCCTTGCCGGATGGTGGCCCCGGTAGTGGAATCCATCGCTAATGAGTATAACGGTAGGCTCAAGGTGGCCAAGGTCGATGTGGACCACAACCCGAATATCGCCGGTCAGCTCGGAATCATGAGTATCCCGACTCTGATCGTCTTCAAGGGTGGCCAGGTGGCCAAGGCTATGGTCGGCTATATGCCCAAGGACCAGATGAAGAAGCAGCTGGAGGGAGTCATCTAATAGCACCCGGCTACACCTGGGGGGCAGTTTAACCAGCGGCTGACTCTGGCTTGCGAAGGCCTGTTAGATATGGTAACATCGTAATGCTAACTGCGTGCAATACCAGCGGTTTTAACTTGGGAGTAGCTAGGTCCTGGTGGGTCTCCTGGACTTCAAATCCAGAGGCGGGCCGGGGGTCCGCGGTGGGTTCGATTCCCACATACTCCCGCCAAGCACTACCGGGCAGGGCGCCGAGCCCTGTCTTTTCCATTCCTTGCTTCGGCGGCTGGAACTCACTACAATTAGGGTACTGGGATAATGGAGGTGGACTAGGCTGCAGCCACTGATTATCGGCACTGCCGGCCATGTGGACCACGGCAAGACGGCTCTGGTCAAGAGCCTGACCGGCACTGACACCGACCGCTTCCCCGAGGAACAGGAACGGGGGATCTCCATTGACATCGGGTTCGCGCGGCTGGACCTGCCGGGCGGCCGCCCGGCCGCGCTCATCGATGTCCCCGGCCACGAGCGGTTCGTCCGTAACATGCTGGCCGGCGCCTCCGGCATCGATGTAGTCATGCTGGTTATCGCTGCCGACGAGGGGATCATGCCCCAAACGCGCGAGCATTTTGAGATCGTCCGCCTGCTGGGCGTGGATCGGGGCCTGGTGGTAGTCACCAAGGCCGACCTGGTGGACGAGGAATGGCTGGAACTGGTGGTTGAGGACATAAGAGATTGGACGAGGGGGACATTCCTCGAGGGGGCACCGATCATCCCCACTTCGGCAGTAACCGGCGCCGGTCTGGAGGAGCTCCGGAGCCAGCTGGCTCAACTGTCGCTGGCTGCCCGCAGCAAGCAACTGGCCAGCCCGGCCCGGCTTCCGGTGGACCGGGTCTTCACCGTGGCCGGGTTCGGCACGGTGGTCACCGGCACGCTGATCAGCGGGCGCATTAGCCTGGAGGACCGCCTCGAGCTCCTACCCCCCGGCCGGGTGGCCCGGGTGCGCGGGATCCAGGTCCACGGCGCGCGGCGGGATGAGGCGGTAGCCGGTCAGCGGGTGGCGCTAAACCTGGCCGGAATCGATGTGGACCAGGTTGAGCGGGGGATGGTACTGATGCCGCCGGGTCTAACCGAGCCCTCAGTCTCGCTGGGGGGGCGTCTGCAACTTCTCCCTTCGGCCCAGCGGCCGCTGGCCAATGGCGCCCGCGTCCACCTGCACAGTGGGGCAGCTGAGGTGCTGGCCCGCGTCTACCTGCTGGACCGGCGCGAACTGGCCCCAGGCGACTCGGCCCTGGTCAGGCTGAAGGCCGAGGAGCCGCTGGTCATAGCCAGAGGAGACCGCTACATAATCCGTTCCTACTCGCCGGTGGCCACCATTGGTGGAGGGATCATTATTGATTCGCATGTGCCGTTCCAGGGCCGGCGGCGCCAGGAGCTGGCCGCGGCCCTGGCGCGCCGGGAGAGCGGTGACCCCGGCGACCTGCTGCTGCAGCAGCTGGAGGCGGCAGGGCTGGCCGGCGCCAGCCTCGGGCCGCAGCTGGCGGCGGTGGTTGGGGTGGGCGAGACCGAGCTGCGCCAGGCCGCGACTAAGTTGGAGACTTCCGGGCGGGCACTGCGGCTGGCCCCGGGGCAGTTGGTAGCGAGCCGACTGGTCCAGTCGGCCGCGGAGGAGCTGAGGGCCTATCTCAGCACCTACCACCAGCGCTACCCGCTGCGCCAGGGGCCGTCCAAGGAGGAGTTGCGCACCGGCGTCCTGAAAGGTCTGGAGCCGCGGGTCTACACTGGATTCATCAACCACCTGACCGGGATTGGGGCCATCGCCGTGGTCGGCGATCGGGTCTCGCTCCCCGGGCACCAGGTGGTACTCTCCCCGGCCCTTGAGCGGCAGGCCGACTGCTATGAGCGGGCCATCAGGGAGGGCGGATATAGCCCCCCCGAGGCGGCCGAGGTTGTTACCTGCTGCGGTGGGAGCCAGGCCGAGGAGCTCTGGGCCTATTTAACCGAGTCCGGACGATTGGCCAGCCTGGGCCAGGGGAGATACTTCCACCGGGAGGTGGTCGCCGAGGCGGAGGAGCAGTTGCGGGCCCTGGCCGCGGCCAGCGGGGGAGTGACGGTGGCCGGGTTCCGGGATCTGGTGGGGACGAGCCGCAAGCACGCCCTGGCGCTTCTCGAGTATTTTGACGCCCAGGGGCTGACCCGTCGGGTCGGCGACCAACGGGTGCTGGTCAGGAGGTAAGCAGTTGGAGATCAGAGCGGCGGTAGCCAAGGTAGCCAAATTTGGCTATGGCGAGAGCGGCGACACCACTGACATTGCCGAGCGCCCGCGCGGGGGGCTCACGGTGGCGCTGGCTGACGGCCAGGGACACGGTCGGGCGGCTAAGCGCACCAGCCAGCTGGTGATCAACCGGGCGCTGGCCCTGATTGGCGATGGCGCTCGCGACGGGGCCACGGCCCGGGCAGTCCATGACTACCTGTACGCGGTGCGTGACGGCAAGGTCTCCTGCGAACTCGTTCTGGTCAGTGTGGATCTGCACACCCAGTCGCTGGTGATCAGCCGCAACACAGCCGTGCCGGTGCTAGTCTTTCTGCCTGACCGGACCGTCCGTCTGGAAGACGAAGTGCCCCCCATCGGTGTGCACCAGATGATGAAGCCCTCGGTCTACGAGCATGCCCTGACCCCTCCTCTGCTGGTGGCGGCTTTCACCGACGGGGTGCTGCGGGCCGGCAGGGGAACCGCTGACGCCTTCCGCCTGGAGCGGGTGGAAGAGCTGGGGCAGACCTTTCTGGCCGGACCCGGCTATGAGCTACAGGCCTTGGCTGACGCCATCCTGAAACTGGCTATGGAGGCCGACTCTATGCGGCCGCGGGACGATATGTCGGTGTTGGTGGTGGCGGTGGTTCCCAGCGGCGAGAATGGGATCCGGCGGATGACAGTATCGGTGCCGGTGGGGTGAGACTATGGATCAAGTGAGGCCAGGTCTCATCGGTGTTGTAGGGGTGTGTGCTTCGGGCAAGACCACACTGGTCAACGGCCTGAAGGCCCTGGGCTATCAGGCCCGCAATATCCCGCAGGAGCATTCGGTGGTTCCCGGCCTGTGGCGGCGCTATCAGCCCGAATTCCTGGTCATGTTGGATGCCACTCTGCCCACTATCAGGGCGAGGCGACCGGTAGCCTGGGGAGAGGAGCGTTTGGCCGAGCAGCGTCAGCGATTAGCCAGCGCCCGGTCCCATTGTCACCTTTATCTGCCCACTGATGGTTTGAGCATAGACGAGGTAAGGGAAGCGGTAGGTGAGGCTTTCCACCGTTTCCGGGAACAGGAGGTGGATTATGAGGGTCACCCTGAACGAGGTCAGGCATAACCCTGAGGTAGAGGCTTACATCAAGAAGGGCGATGAGCTGTTGGCGGCCATCGGCTATACCGAACACAGCTTCCGCCACGTTTCGCTGGTCAGCAAGATCGCCCAAAACATCATGCAGCGGCTGGGATTCCCCGAGCGCGACCAGGAGGTGGCGGCTATCGCTGGCTACCTGCACGATATCGGCAATGTCACCGGCCGCTACAGCCATCCCCAGACCGGGGCGCTTCTGGCCGAGCGGATCCTGCGGTCGATGGGGATGGATCCGCTGGAGGTGGCGCCAATCATCGGGGCCATCGGTAATCACGAGGAGGACTCGGGCGAAGTGGTCTCAAGCATCAGCGCGGCGTTGATCCTGGCCGATAAGACCGATGTCCACCGCAGTCGGGTGCGCAACTTGGACTTTGCAACCTTTGACATTCACGACCGGGTCAACTACGCCTCCGAGCACTCCTTTCTCCGGGTAGAGAAGGAAAAACGGACCATAACCCTCGAATTGACCATTAACACCGAGATTTCGCCGGTCATGGACTACTTCGAGATCTTCTTGACACGGATGATTATGTGTCGGAGGGCCGCCTCGTTTCTGGGCTGTAATTTTGAGTTATCCATCAATAATGTGAGGCTTCTATAGGTCTAACAGGAGGGAGAACCCAATGAACCCACGCTATACTGTCATTCTTTTTTTGGTCCTGGCGGTAGTGGTCGGGGGCGCCTACTATCTGACCGCGGTCAGGCCCCTGCACCAGCAGGTCAACCAGGGCCTGGATCTGGCCGGTGGCATGCATGTGGTACTGGAGGCGGTGGAAACCCAGGACGCGCCGGTTACCGACGAAACCATGAATAATGTGGTTCGCATCCTCGAACGCCGGGCCAATGGTCTGGGCGTGACCGAGCCGGTGATCCAGCGCCAGGGGGCGCGCCGGGTGATTATCGAACTACCGGGGATCAAGAGTACCGAGGAGGCCCTGGAGGCCATCGGACGTACAGCTATCCTCGAGTTTGTGGATGAAGAGGGGAACCTGCTGCTGACCGGGCGCGATCTGGCCCGGAACCCGGCGGCCGATATCGGCTATGGGCAGGATAACCGCCCGCATGTAAAGCTTTTCCTGACGCCCGAGGGCCGGCAGAAGTTTGCGGCCGCCACCACGGCCAACTTCGGGAAGCGCATCTTCATCCTCCTGGATAAAGAGGTTATCTCGGCCCCGGTGGTCACTGAGAAGGCCATTGAGGAGCCGATTATCACCGGCTACCATACGGTGGAAGAGGCCCAGCGCCTGGCAGTGGTCCTCAACTCGGGCGCGCTCCCGGTGAAGCTGGAGGTGGCTGAGACCCGCTCGGTCAGCGCCACTCTCGGGCAGGACTCGCTCCATCGCAGCCTGGTGGCGGGAGTTATCGGGGTGGCGGCGGTGGCTCTTTTCATGGTAATCCTGTATGGCGTCTCCGGGCTGATGGCCAATATTGCCCTGGTTATCTATGGTTTCATTGTCCTGGCGGTTTTTGTAGCTATTGATGCCACTCTCACCCTGCCGGGGATTGCCGGGTTCATCCTCTCCATCGGCATGGCGGTAGATGCTAATGTCATTACCTACGAGCGTATTCGCGAGGAGCTGAGGAGCGGCAAGACACTGCGGGCAGCCATTGAATCTGGTTATGGTCAGGCCTTCCGCACTATTCTGGATGCCAATGTGACCACTCTCATTGGCGCCGGGGTCCTGTTCTACTACGGCACCGGGCCGATCCGGGGTTTCGCTGTCACGCTAAGCATCGGCATTCTGACCAGCATGTTCACGGCCGTGGTCATCTCGCGGATCCTGATGCGGCTCACGGTCCGTACCAACCTTATCCGAAATACGAAAGTGCTCTTCGGGGCTTAGGGGGTAGTAGAATTGATCGACTTCATGGGCCGCAAAAAACTCTGGCTGACCATCTCAGCCATCCTGCTGCTGATAAGTGTCAGTTCTCTGGTGATTCGCGGGCTCAACCTGGGCATTGACTTCACCGGTGGAAACCTGTTCGAGCTACGCTTTGCCGAGGCAGTCACCACAGGTCAGATCCGGGAGGTCTTGAACGGGCTAGGACTGGGCAACAGCCGGGTACAGCTGGCCGGCGAGGGTGGCCGCGATATTCTGATCCGCACCATACCTCTCTCCTCTGAGCAGAGGCAGGGGCTCTTCGCAGCCCTGAGAGACCGGTTGGGGACCTTCGAAGAGATCTGTTCAGAGATTGTCAGCCCCACCATCGGCCGGGAGCTTTCGTGGCAGGCCTTCCTGGCTCTGGCTATTGCTTCTGTCGGCATGCTAATCTACATCACCTTGCGGTTTGAGCTGAAATTCGCAGTGACCGGTATCATTGCCCTGCTCCACGATGCCCTGATCACTCTCGGCTTCTTCTCCCTGTTTCAGATCGAGGTTGACACGGCCTTTGTGGCGGCTATCCTGACCATTGTCGGCTATTCCATCAATGATACCATCGTGGTCTATGACCGCATCAGGGAGCGGCTTAAGGAGCGGAGAAAGGAGACCCTGGACCAGGTGGTCAACTGCTCCATCGCCCAGACCCTGCGGCGGTCCCTGTTCACCAGCATCACCACTTTGCTGGTGGTGGTGGCCATCCTGGTTTTCGGTGGCACCACCATCCGTAACTTCGTAGCCGCGCTGGGGGTGGGCATCGTGTCCGGTACCTACTCATCGGTTTTGGTGGCCAGCCCCCTGTGGATCCTCTGGCGCCAACTTGAGGAAGGCCGTCCGGTCGAGGCTCCGGCCGGCAAGGGAGTCCGAAAGGGCCGCTGAACATCACACCTGTCGCCATAGGGCAAGGTACCCCGGAGGCCGGTAGGGCCTGCGGGGTTCCTTTCCGTTTCAGGGGTGGGCACTGTCGATGATAGGGGCGAGAGCTCGCAGCACTGCCTGGTTCCAGGGGCAGTAATTGGGGAATCCCCTGGCCCGGTCGGCCTGGTAGCGCTCAAGGTCGAAAGCGCTCTGCACAGTGTTCTGCCCAGGCGAAAAACTGGGAGGCCCGGTTTTGGCCGCGACAGACGGAGTGAGCCATGGCATCTACTCCCTTGCTGCGGTTTGTCAGCATTTCTACTGCATCCATTGCCTCCGGGGCTAGGGCTGAGGGAGGGCAAGCCTTGGCTGCTCTTCTAGCGACGGTCTTCGCCGCCCAGCCCGTAGGCGGCCTTGACCAGCTTATCCTTGACGAACTTCCGCCAGTTGTCGGCCAGAGTGGGATCGGCGTTGTTGACCAGGGTAGCAAAGGCCCGGCAAACCAGCTCCATCCGTTCCATCAGTTGGCCCACCGTGGAACTCTGCTTGATGAAGCGGTCCTTGACGACATAGAGCTGCTGGAACCGTTGGACCGCCCAGAGTAGCTCAGCGTTGGACCAGCTCTCTTTGGACTTGAGCTGGTCGAAGAGGGCTGCCGGATCCTGGACGGCCTGTAACTTACGATAGGTGACGGATTCGGAGACCGGCATAGACATATCCTCCTTCACATTGGTTATCGCTCCATAGCTATGCGGTAAGGCGGCGAGGTATGGCGGAGATTAGCCAGATTGCCGCTTCCGGTCATTTTCCGCGCCCTCCTGGGCAAACTAACGGCATAAGCCTATGGGAGGAATCCGCTTGAAGCATTATGCCAGCCTGATCCGCCACTCGGGCAATTCCCAGCTATTCACCGCGGTAGAAATGTCAATCATCTCGGCCGTAGCTGGCTACCCGTTGCATCTGCACGTCGAAGGACTCCGGGGTACCGGCAAGACGACCATTCTCCGGGCGGCCCGTCAGATCATGCCGCGCATTGAGCGAATTAAGGGCTGCCCCTACAACTGCCACCCCGACCGCCCGCACTGCCCGCAGCACCGGTCGCTGGGCAGTGACCAGATAGAGCGGGAATGGATCCCTATGCCGTTTCTTGAGATCTCCCACTCGGCGAAGATCGGCACCGTTGTCGGCAGTATCGATTTAGGGCGGCTGATGGATGGAGAACGACCCGAAGCTGCTCTGCTCCCCGGTTCGCTGCCCAGGGCCCACCGCGGCATTGTGTTTATTGATGAGGTAAACCGGCTGGCCGACACCTCACCCGAGCTGGCCGATGTTCTGTTGGACATCATGGGTACCAGGCCGGGCCGGATCCAGATCGAGGAGACCGGGCTGGAAACGGTGGAACTCCCCGTTGAGGTCACCGTCTGGGCGGCCTCTAACCCCGATGAGGATCCGGGTCCCCTGGCCGATATCCGGCGACAGCTGTCTGATCGTTTTGATCTGACTATTGCCATGGCTCGCCCTACGGAGGCCTCGGTTATCTGTGATATCCTGGCTGATGCTGGGCGGGGAGATCATCCGGCCAGCGCCCACCGGCGGCTCATCGAGGGACTGAGCGAAGGAGGACGGCTCATGGGCGAGGTACTGACCGATGCGGGAATACACCGCCGTTTGGCCGCGCTCTACCTCGGTCTTAACCTGGAGAGCCTGCGGGCAGTGGAGGCCGTCCAGCTCGCAGCGCGGGCAGCGGCCGCCTGGTCTGGTCGCCGGCAGGTGGCTCTGGAGGATCTGACACTGGTGGCACCTCTGGCGCTACAGCACCGGGTGGACGCCCTGACCCTGCAAAAGGTGGCCAAGCTCCTGTCTGATGCCCCCGATGACGACACTGGCCCATCTCCGGCCCGCCTGCACAGCGACCGCGGCGAAGAGCGGCCGGGACAGCGATCAGCGGCGGGTGGAGCAGCCGGCACTGCCGGGGTAGCCACTTTCGATACCCCGGGGACAGCCTGGCACAACCTGTTCGCCCGGTTGCGGGAGAAGCTGCGCGGACGGCGCGAGGAGAGGAATGAGGCGCCGGCCGGCATCGGCCTGGGCGGGCCGGAGAGTCTGTTCGGCCTGAGTCCCTTTTCCAAGGGTGGTGATAATCCGGCCCTCCACGGGCAGTACCTGCCGGGACAGGGCCCGGTTACCGGTGGTCTGGGCGGGGGGGTCACCGGCGATCTCTGCCTGCCACCGCCCCATCTGGCGCGGCGCCTGGCCACCCTGAATACCGATGAGTGGGTGGGAGGTGACCGGAACTGGCCATGACCAGTTTGCTGGATTACGTTAAGTGCTTGGAAGCCGGCGGTCGCGTGGCGCCGGCTTTACTGTCCCACGGGGCGGTGCGGATCGGTGAGACCACTGTTCTCAGCCGATCGGTGCACACCCAGGAGGCCCAGGAGGCGGGCACAGTGGCCGTTCTGCGGGGCGCCGATGCCGGGCGTGCCTTCTATCACCGGCGCCATCCCGGTGAGGTTCTCCACCTGGATATCTTCCACGACCTGGGCGAAGCGGACCAACACGGCCTGGCCCAGGCTATCCGGGCGGCGATCCTCGAGTTCGCGGCGGCCGGGAACCCCGAAGCGCGCCGACTGGTGGATTATATCGACCTGCAAACCGGGCGTGGGGGAGGCCGACTCTCTGGTTCCCTCATAAATGGGGGCACCCGACAGCTGCGCCTCAGCCACCGCAACCACGTTCACCTGGCGGCAGCCATCCCTGACCAGCTGCTGCCAGTGGTCTTCTACCTGGTGGCCGCGGTGGAGGAAGAGCTATGCCGCCAAGGGCTGCAGCTGCGGCGCATTGAGCGGATCAAGCTGGTCCCCGGTGGTTCGGCACCACTGGACCTGTCGGCCTATGGGGCGGCTACCGATTCCTACCTCCGCCAGGAGGGAGGGGGGCAGGCTGGACGTCTGGCGTCGGCTGAGGGCCGCGGGGCCATCGGCGAGCTGGCCGCTCTCGCTGAGGAGCTGGGGGGTGTCGCCGAGGTGAGAAGCCTGCTGGATACCTTCTCGCGCTATCCGGCCACCCGCGATTACCGGACGGGTTGCCTTCGGGACTGGGAGAAGCTGCAGAGCATGAACCGTTTGCAGGAAAAAGGGATCATTGATTTCAACCAGTCAGATTCGGCGCTGACCGAACGGGGTCGGCAGCTCCTCAGGGCTCTCGAGTCGTATGGGCATGAGGTTGAATTGGAGTTCAGGCGCCTGTTGCGCAATACCTCCCGGCTGAACCTGCCGGCCAGGCACGGGCTGGCCCACGGTGGACGCACCCGGGTGTTCGGGTCTGGGCCAGTCCGGGCGGTGGCCACTCCTGACCGGGGGGTCTGGGTATCCGACCTGGCGGTGGCAGAAACAGCGCAGGCCGCAGCGCTGCGTAGTCTCGGTCAAGGAGAGCGGATTTCCTTTAGGCCGGAGGACCTGCGGCAGGCCCGGCGCTGGCGCGATATCCCCCAGGATACCTGCCTGCTGGTGGATGCCAGTGCCAGCATGGCCGGTAAGCGGATCAAGGCCGCCCGCTACCTGGCCGAACACCTGCTGCTCACCACCCGTGACCGGGTAGCGGTCATTATCTTCCAGGACCGGTCAGTGGAGGTGCGTGTCCCCTTCACCCGGAGCTTCGCCCGAGCTGAGGAGGGACTGGGCCAGATCAAGCCACAGGGGCTGACTCCGCTGGCCCAGGGGGTCATGACCGCCCTCGAATACCTGAAGAGCGCCCGGGCCCGCAACCCTCTGCTGCTGGTGGTGACCGACGGGATCCCTACCGTCCCCCAGTGGACCCTCAATCCACTGGATGACGCGCTGCGCGCCGCCCGCGAGATTGCTCAGCGCCAGGTACGTCTGGCCTGCATCGGCTTAGAGCCAAACCGGCACTTCCTCAGTGAGTTCGTGGAACTGGCCGGAGGCAGCTTATATGTGGTCTCCGAACTAGAGCACTGGGCCATGGTGGACATTGCCCACCAGGAGCGGACCGGTTCTCCGCCACCCGGGAAAAGGTGCTGAAAAGTGAAGGATAATGGCCAGTCCTGTTGAAAGAAGCTAGTACAATAGGCCTGGCCGGGCTCGCGGCAGTCAAGGGCGGGGCAGAGGCCGCGGCCTTTCTGCCACTAAGAGGACAATACGGCAAAGCCCGCCGACCGCGTCGGGCCATCATGATGCAGACCTCACAGACGGGAGGGGAAAGCGATGTTGCTCATTCTGGCCTTAGTTTTCATCTTGCTGGTGGCGGTTTTCGCTGTCCAGAATTCGCTGGCGGTGGCGGTCCGTTTCTTCTCCTGGCAAGCTGAGATCTCACTGGTGCTGGTAATCTTGGGTTCGGTGGTGCTGGGTGCCTTTATAGTCGGATTGATCAGTGCCTTTAAGCAGCTGAAAAGCGGCCTGAAGACCTGGGACCTCAAAGCCCGGAATAAGAAGCTCGAGGCGGATCTCAGAGGCGAGCAGGAGAAAAGGGAGAAGCTGGAGGCCAGGGTTAAAGAGCTGGAGGTCTACCTCGAGAAGGCGGCCGACCTGGAGAAGCAGGCACCGGCCATGCCCGCCCAAACACAGCAGCCCCAGTCTTAGCCGCCGGTTACTAGAGGATGTTTACAACAAAGCGCTGCCCGCGCGGCGCTTTGTTGCTTGCTTTTGCAAAGGGGTAATGAGGAAGATGCCCGATAAGATGTGGAAAGTGAAATCCCCCGACTACCTGGTCTGCCGAGGACTCCAGGACGAGCTGGGGGTCTCGCCGCTACTGGCCAGGTTACTGGCCAATCGCGGCATCAGTAACGCCGAGGAGGCATTGGAGTTCTTGCGGCCGGAGGCGATCTTGGGCGACCCGCGGCGCCTGACCGGCATCGAGACCGCTGCCGGGCGGCTTCGGGCGGCCGCCCGGCGAGGCGAGCGCGTCCTGGTATACGGCGACTATGATGCCGACGGGGTGACGGCAACCGTTGTCTTGCTGGAGGCGTTGGCCCGGGCCGGAGTCGCCGCCGAGTACTACATACCCAACCGTCTGGAAGAGGGCTATGGCCTCAATGAGGCAGCGGTCAGGGAGATTGCTGCCCGGGGGATTGGTCTGATGGTCACCGTTGACTGCGGTATCTCGGCTTCTCGGGAGGTTGCCATCGCCCGGGAACTGGGTTTGGAGGTCATCGTCACCGATCACCACGAGCCGCCCGAGACCCTGCCGGAGGCTCTGGCTCTGGTTAACCCCAAACTGGAGGAGCACCCTTCTCCCCTGAGCCACCTGTCGGGAGTCGGTGTCGCCTTTCAGCTGGCCCGGGCGTTGTTGGGCTCGGAGGCCGACAACTTGGCCGATTTGGTGGCTGTTGGCACCATCGCCGATATCGTACCTCTGCTGGGCGAGAACCGCTGGCTGGTCAAGGCCGGCCTCAGAGCCATCAACGCCGGCAGCCGGCCCGGCCTCACCGCCCTGGCCCAGGTGGCGATGGTCAAAGACGAGATCACTGCCGACCGGGTGGCCTACGCCCTGGCGCCGCGGCTCAATGCCGCCGGCCGGATTGGCGATGCTGAGCTGGCCGTGCGGCTTCTGACCACCCGGGACGCGACCGAAGCAGCTCAACTCGCGGCCGCGCTGGAGCGCTGTAACCGGGAGAGGCAAGGAATCGAGCAGAGGATTTTCAGTGAGGCTCTGGTCCGTCTGGAAGCCGAACCCGATTTGGCCCGGGGCCGGGTAATCGTCCTGGCCGGCGAGGGGTGGCACCACGGAGTCATTGGCATTGTCGCCTCCAAGCTGAGTGAGCGCTTCTACCGGCCGACTGTCCTGCTCTGCCTGGAGGAGGGCGAGGCCCGGGGCAGTGCCCGGAGCATCGCCGGATTCCACCTATTTGACTCGCTTACCGCCTGTCAGGACCTGCTTCTGCGATATGGTGGCCACGCGATGGCGGCCGGCCTGGCCTGCCGGGCCGAGCAGGTAGAAGCTCTCCGGGAGCGCCTGGAGAAACTGGCAGCCGATCTCCCCGACGAGCTGCTGGCAGAAGAGGTAGAGGTCGAGGCAATGGCCGAGACCGGCGAGCTGTCGCTTCCCCTCATAGACGAGCTGAACCAGCTGGCACCTTTTGGCGAGGGTAATCCCGTGCCGGTCCTGGGAACCGCCAACCTGACGGTGGTAGAGGTCCGGACGGTGGGGCTGAACGGAACCCACCTGAAGCTCAAGGTACGGGCTGATGGTGCCCGGCTCTTTGATGCGGTCGGTTTCTCCATGGGGCATCGAGCCAGTGAACTGAAGATTGGCGACCGGGTAGATCTGGTCTTCAGCCCGGAGCGCAATATCTGGAACGGCCGTGAGAGCTTCCAGATGAACCTGGTGGATCTTAAGCCGGCTGGTAGTCTGCCGGCGGTCCCCGAAATCCCTGAGATTGAGCTGCCCCAGGCCTCGGCGGCCAGCTTCGTTGAGGAGCTATACGCCCAAGCCCGGGAGCTTCTCCAGAGTGATATCTACCGCGACCTGGTGAGCCGCGAGGCGTTCTACACCAAGGTGGCCGGGGTCACGTTCGAGAATCGGCAGGCGATGGTCTCCCAGTGCCGGGTCGGTGAATCTCTGCGACTGGTGAGGCAACCAGAGAACCCGCACGACCCGAACGCGGTGGCGATCCTCAACCGCCAGGGCCAGCAGCTGGGATTCCTCAATGCCCGATTGGCCAAGAACCTGGCTCCATTACTGGATGGGGGCGAAACCTACCTGGCCTCGGTCTCCCAAGTTACCGGCGGGGGCGAGAAGAACTGGGGGCTCAATATTTACCTTGAGCGCCCCCGCAGCCTGGGCGAGGAGGAGCTGACCAGACTCCGGAGCCGCGTCCGGTTGGAGCTGGCGGCCCTCGATGATGCCCGACTCCTGGAGCGGATCCGCCAGGGCTTGCTGGGAGACAGACCCTACCGGCCGCGTCAGCAGGAGTCCATCGAGGCTCTGCTGGCCGGGGAGAGCACCCTGCTAATCATGGGGACCGGCCGGGGCAAGTCGGTGGTGTTCCAGACGGTTGCTGCTTGGCTGGCCCTGCGCCACGAGGCCATGACCGCCATCGTCTACCCTCTGCGGGCTCTGGTCAATGACCAGTTCGACAAGATGGTGGCCAGGCTGAGTCCGTTAGGCCTCAATGTCCTTAAGGCCAATGGCTCACTGTCGGCCAGCGAGCGCGAAGAGCTCAACCGCGCGCTCTTCGAAGGGCGGGCCGACATTCTCCTGACCACCCCCGAGTTCATTGAGTGCAACCGCGAGCTCTTCGAGGGGCTGAGAGACCGGCTACGCTTTTTCGTGGTGGATGAGAGCCACCATATCGCTCTAGCGTCGGCCTCCCATCGGCCCGCCTATCGTCGCATCGGCCAGAGCTGGCAGCGCCTGGGACGTCCCCTGACCCTGGCGGTGACCGCCACCGCCGGGGATGAGGTGGTTGATGAGATCCAGAGGCAGCTGGCGCTCGAGCGATTGATTATCGATCCACATATTCGCAGCAACCTGCAGATTGTCGACTACCGGTCGAGCACCGACCGGGAGGCAGTGGTTGAGGAGATCATTCGCCGTGGCGGCAAGACACTGGTCTATGTCAACAGCCGCTGGCAGACGGTACGCCTGGCCTCGGAGATGCGCAAGAGGATTCCCGAGGTTAAGGACGAAATCCTGTTCTATCACGCTGGGATGACCGACCGGCAGAGGAAGATCGTAGAAAAGCTGTTCGCCGAGGGAACACTGAGAGTGGTCGTCTCCACCAGTGCTTTCGGTGAAGGGATTGACATAGAGGATATCCGCCACGTAGTTCACTACCACATGACCTTTAACGCCACCGAGTTCAACCAGCAGAGCGGGCGGGCTGGACGCGACGGGAACGAGGCCTGGATTTACCTCCTCTTCGGTGAGCGTGATGCCCGCCTTAACCGACTGCTATTGGACCGGACTTGTCCCGGCCGGGAGGTCCTGGGCGACCTGTACCGGGCGCTGAATGCCCTGAGCCGGAAGGGAAACCCGGTGGTAGTGGAGAATCGCGAACTGCTGAACTCTCTCGAAGAGGCGGGCCACTCCCGTCTGGGCGAGGAGACGGTCTCGGCAGGTCTGGGGATTCTCCAGGATCTCGGCCTGATCGAGCGGGAGGTAGAAGAGGGGGTTCGTCACATCCATGTACTCCCGGCCCCCCGGACCAAACTGGATCTGGAGATGAGTGCCCGCTACCGGGAGGGTCAGGAAGAAAAGGCGGCCTTCGAGGAGTTCCAGGCCTATGTGCTGTCGGCAGCTTCCGAGGTTCTGTTGGCCGCCATCAACCGGCCCATCTATCCGGCGAGTTACCACCATGAGGAGGAGGAAGAGGCGCGTGGATCTCAAAGCTAGGATCCGGACCATTCCCGACTTTCCCAAGCCGGGAATCAACTTCATCGATATCACCACCCTGTTGGGTGATGGCGAGGCCTGGCGCTACTGTATCAGCCAGCTGGCCGAAATCTACCGGGATGCCGGAGTCGAGGTAATCGTCGGCCCCGAGGCCCGGGGCTTTCTGGTGGGGGCGGCGCTCGCCTACGAACTGGGGGTCGGCTTTGCTCCGGTGCGGAAACAGGGCAAGCTCCCGTGGAAGACCCGGCAGAGCACCTATCAGCTGGAGTACGGCCAGGACACCATCGAGATCCATCTGGATGCCGTGAAGCCGGGCCAGCGGGTGCTGGTGGTGGACGATCTGCTGGCCACCGGAGGCACGGTCAAGGCAGCCATGGACCTTGTGCGTCAGCTGGGTGGCGAGGTGATGGGCGCGGCCTTCCTGGTGGAGCTCACCTTCCTGGGCGGCCGTCAGGCCTTGGCCCCCACTGAGGTCCACTCGCTGATCCAGTACTGAGCGGAACGAACATAAAGAGAGGGAGAGCCCTGCCCGGGGCTCTTTTCCCAATGGGGAGGAAGTGACCGGTGTGACCATTGAAGATCTGCAGCGCGAAACTAACTATTCGCCCGAAGCCTGGGCGCTCATCGCTAAAGCCTACGAGTTCAGCAGCCGCGCCCACGCCGGTCAAACGCGGAGCTCCGGCGACCAATTCATCCAGCATCCTCTGGAGGTGGCCCGGATCCTGGCCGGACTGCATCTCGATGCTGCTTCTATCGCCGCCGGCCTTCTGCACGATGTGGTGGAGGATACCGGGATCTCACTGCCCGACATTGAGGAGGAATTCGGGCCGGAGGTAGCCTTCCTGGTGGACGGAGTCACCAAACTGGGCAGGTTGGAGAACCGGAGCCGGGTGGAGGAACAGGTCGAGAACTGGCGCAAGATGTTTCTGGCTATGTCCAATGACTTGCGGGTCATCCTCATCAAGCTGGCTGACCGGCTGCACAATATGCGCACTCTCAAGTACCGCCCCCGGGAGAAGCAGATTGAGACCGCCAACGAGACACTGGACATATTCGCACCCCTGGCCCACCGGCTGGGAATCTCCACCATTCAGTGGGAACTGGAGGATCTGGCCCTCCGCTACAAAGAGCCCGAGATCTACCGGACTCTGGCCGAGAAGGTGGCTAAAAAGCGCAGTGAGCGGCAGGCCTATACCAATATCGTCATCGGCGCTCTCCGGGAGAAGCTCCAGGAGGCGGGGATCAAGTCTGATATCCAGGGGCGGGCCAAGCATTTCTACAGTATCTACCGGAAGATGTACATTCAGGGTCGGGACTTCAACGACATCTACGATATGGTGGCGGTGAGGATCATCGTCCAGTCGGTGCGTGACTGCTACGCCGCGCTGGGGATTGTCCATACCCTGTGGCGGCCCATTCCCTTCCGGTTCAAGGATTATATTGCCATGCCCAAGTCCAACATGTACCAATCGCTTCACACTACGGTGGTGGGGCCTCAGGGAGAGCCGTTCGAGATCCAGATCCGTACCGAAGAGATGCACCAGAGGGCCGAGTTCGGCGTGGCCGCCCACTGGAAGTACAAGGAGGGCGACATCGATGACCGGGACTTCGAGGCTAAACTGGCCCGGTTGCGGGAGTTTCTGGAGTGGGAGCGCGATTCCCGAGACGCGCGCGAGTTTATGCAGGCCCTGAAGGTCGACCTCTTTGCTGACGAGGTATTCGTCTTCACCCCCAAGGGCGATGTAGTAGAACTGCCGGCCGGTGCCGGCCCACTGGATTTCGCCTACCGCATCCACACCGATGTTGGCCACCATGCGGTGGGTGCCAAGGTCAACGGGCGCATGGTGCCCTTCACCTATGTCCTGAAGACCGGCGATATCGTGGAGATCATGGTCAACCGGGGGAGCGCCGGACCGAGCCGGGACTGGCTGGATATTGTCAAGACATCCAATGCCAAGAGCAAAATCCGTCAATGGTTCAAGAAAGAGCGCCGGGAGGAGAACGAGTCCCGGGGCGAGGAACTACTGCTCAAGGAGGCCCGCCGCCAGGGGCTTAACCCCGCGCAGGATCTCACCGAGGAGCGGCTGCTGGAGGTGGGCAAGCGCTTCAGCTGTCATGAGGTGGGCGACCTGCATGCGGCTATTGGCTACGGCGGCCTTACCGCAATGCAGGTGGTTAACCGGATCAAAGAGGAGATCCGCAAGGAACGCAAAGAGGTAGTAGTCGAGGCGGAGATCAAGGGTAAGCCGCGCCAGGCCACCAGCACCCTTGGTGTGAGGGTGGAGGGGATCGATAATGCTCTGATCCGGTTCGGGCGCTGCTGCAAACCGATCCCGGGTGATCCCATTGTCGGCTATATCACCCGCGGTCGCGGGGTCTCCATCCATCGGCGTGACTGCCCCAATGTGGTCCACGTGGCCCAGGCCGACCGGGCCCGCCTCATTGATGTCCACTGGGATCTGGCCTATATTGATACCTACCCTATTGAACTCGTGGTCACTGGGTTGGACCGCCCCAACTTGCTTTCCGATATCCTGAACGCCATTGCCGATACCCGAACCAACCTGGGGGCGGTGCGGGCGCAGTCGGACCGCAGCGGCATGGCCACTGTTCAGCTGACCCTGGAGATTCATCACCTGGACCACCTGCAGTACATCACCAACCGGATCATAAAAGTGCGGGATGTCTTTTCGGTCTCCCGCGGATCACAGGAGGTGGACTGATGCGAGCCGTGATCCAGCGGGTGCGGTACGGCCGGGTGACGGTAGCCGGACAGCGGGTAGGCGAGATCGGCCATGGTCTGTTGGTTCTGATCGGTGTGGGCCAGGGAGACGGGGAGAGCGACGCCCAGTATCTGGCCGACAAGACAGTCAATCTTCGGGTTTTCGAAGATACGGAGGGAAAGATGAACCGTTCAGTCCGGGAGGTAGGTGGTGAGGTTCTGGCGGTCTCGCAGTTCACCCTGTACGGTGACTGCCGCAAGGGGCGACGGCCCAGCTTTTCGGCGGCGGCTCCTCCCGAGAGCGGGAAGAGGTGGTTTGACCGCTATGTTCAGCTCCTCAGGGAGGCGGGGGTTCCTACCGCCACCGGGGAGTTCGGGGCTATGATGGATGTGGAGTTCCTGAATGACGGACCAGTGACACTGCTGTTGGATAGCGAGAAAACGTTCTAGGCGGGTGGAGAGATGACAATCAGAACAGTCGGAGTGAGGCACAACCAGACCAACTGCTATATCGTCTATGATGAGGAGAACGAGGAGGCAATGGTGATCGACCCGGGCGGCGACCCGGAGACCATTGTCGCTGAGCTTTTGGCCCTGGGCAGGAAGGCCAAGTATATCATCAACACCCACGGCCACCTCGACCATATCGCCGGCAACCGGGAGCTGAAGGAGGCGACCGGTGCCGCCCTGTTGATCCACGCGGCCGACGCCCGGGCCCTGGGCTCGCCCGAGGTCAATCTGTCCAGCCTGTTCCCGCATCCGGTGACCAGTCCCCCGGCCGACCAGCTGCTGAGCGATGGTGACCAGCTGGAAGTGGGCGGGAGGGTCTGGAAGGTGATTCACACCCCGGGACATACGCCGGGCAGCATCTGCCTGCTCTCCGGCTTCGATCTTTTCACCGGCGATACCCTTTTCGCCGGATCGGTGGGGCGCACCGACCTGCCGGGAGGCGATACCGATCTCCTCCTCCGGACCCTGCGGCGGGGTTTTCTGCCCCTTTCTGACCATATTACCATCTACCCCGGGCATGGCCCGGTCTCGAGCATTGCCGCGGAGAAGAAGCATAACCCGTTCCTGATCAAGGTGCGGTAACCGGCCAACTGCCCAGTGGCCATTGGCAAGAGAACGAGCCGCCGGCAGTGCCGACGGCTCAATTTGGCTTTGAGCGATCACCGTGGGGGCTGGATCAGAAGCGCAGAATACGAGAGAGGAAGTATGCCCAGCCGGAGGCCACAGCATTTCCAGCCAGGCTGCGAGTGCGGTTGTAGAGAATCCCTAGAATCAAGGCGGTTACCGGGATGGTCACCAGCCCCTCCCAGAGCAGTGTCCCCCAGCTGTAGGTATCGGTGGCCAGCCGGGGCACGGAAGTGATGATTCCCTGTAGCCACGAGGCCAGGAGAAGACCGGGCCAGACCCCCAGTGACCTCATAAGGATGTTCTGAACCAGGCCCCGCCAGAACACCTCCCGGGCCAACCCGTAGATGAGGAGCGAGTGAAGGAGCAAGGTGATGAACTGGGCGGCCGACGAGCTACGAAGGGCGCTGGGGAAGCTGAGTGCTCCGGTAATGACCATCAGGGTCCCGACTACTACTGCCAGCACCAGGGAGCGTTTCAGGGTCCAGCCGGTCCAACTCCAGCGCAGTTCCTCACGGTAGCGACGCTGCAGGACCAGGGTTCCACCGCCCATTATTAGGGTTAGCAGTGTCTGGAACACTGAGGGCAGGTGCAGGTATCCCGTGAGGTAGCTGATACCCGCGGTCACCAGGATCAGCCCAAGGCTCCACCTCAGTCCCAGCTGGGAGGCGGGCAGCGGGTAGTGGGGAGGCAGGTCGATAGTGGCGATAATGATCAGCGCTCCGATCAGGAGCGAGATGGCCACGAAGATAGCCATGGCCAGTGGTGTTACGGTACTGGTGGCCAGGGCCAGCAGGAAAGGGGATACCTGGTCGCCGGTATTGGCGGCAGCGAAGGTGCGCTCCTGCCCGTCCACGGCGACCTGGGCCACTACTTGTTCACCCTCGGCGTAACGAAGGCGAAAACCGTTAGGGCCGAAGACGAAGACCGACTGGGTGAGATTATTGCTCTCCAGTTGCCGGGCGACCCCGAAGAGCTTAATAGTGGTGCCGAAGTCATCTCTGAGATCGAGGGTAGCCTGAGCCATCTCCAGCGGGGCTGCAATGTCAACATCCTGGAGCGAGAACTGGTCTTTGAACTGCTGGAGCGTTCCGTAGGTCAGGGGCAGGTAAGCACTGCTGATCTGACCCTGCAGTGAGGCCGGATACTCCAAGACAAAGCGTCCGGGCCCCAGAATAACGGCTCCCGAGACCTCCCCATTGCGCAATACCGGCACCAATTGGCCAAGCTCAAAGGTTAGTCCGAGGTAAGCAGTCCTGAACTCAAAAGATTGGAAAGCGTAGGCCTCGTTAGCCAGGTACTCGGTTTGTACCAACCCGATACTGCGGGGGCTATAGAAGAACAGGGCGAGGCCCAGAAAGCCGAGGATGAGCGCGATGGCAACTAACTTAGCAATAAAAGCTGCGGGGTTTACAGAATGTTCTGCCTGCATTGGTAAGCTCCTTTAGGGGTTTATGACCACTGAACATAATTCACTCTTAGTAGGCATTCTCCTTCCAACTAAACGGCTTAATTGACACCCATCGGGTTGGTTGGATACACTTAGAGGAAAGCAGCGAAAGGGGGGAGCCGCTTGGAGATCAAGGCGGCCCGAGGTACCAGGGATGTGCTGCCGTCCGAGGCAGTGAAATGGCGTTACCTGGAGGATCAGATCCATCGGCTCTGCCGCGAGTACGGCTACCAGGAGATACGGACTCCCGTGTTCGAGCATACCGAGCTCTTCGTGCGGGGAGTGGGTGACACTACGGATATCGTGGAAAAGGAGATGTATACCTTCGACGACCGGGGAGGGCGCTCCCTCACCCTGCGCCCGGAGGGGACGGCGCCAACGGTCCGGGCCTATCTAGAGCACGGTCTGGGTCACGCGGCCCAGCCGACCAAGCTCTATTACATGGGCCCTATCTTCCGCTATGAACGGCCACAGGCCGGCCGCTACCGTCAGCACACCCAGTTCGGAGTAGAGGTCTTCGGGGCCAGCGACCCGGCAGTGGACGCCGAGGTCATCTGCATGTGCATCGATCTCTACCAGCGGCTGGGGCTGCGCGACATCAGTGTTAGCCTGAACTCCATTGGCTGCCCGGTCTGCCGCCCGGCCTACCGCGAGCGGCTTATCGCTCACTACCGGGCTTCCATGGAGGAGCTGTGCGGCGACTGTCTCCGGCGTCTGGAGCGGAACCCCCTGCGGGTGCTGGACTGCAGGCGGGAGGGCTGCCGGCGGCTGGCGGCTGTCGCCCCCCGGTCCCTGGAACACCTCTGCCCGGAGTGTACTGGGCACTTCACCGCGGTCAAGAACCTGCTTACCGCACTGGGTGTTAACTACCAGGTGGATGCCGGTATTGTCCGGGGCCTGGACTATTACACAAAGACAGTTTTCGAGGTCTATGCCTCGGGCATCGGTGCCCAGAATGCCCTAAACGGCGGAGGGCGGTATGATGGGCTGGTGGAGACTATAGGCGGAACACCCACCCCAGGGGTCGGGTTCGGCCTGGGCCTGGAGCGGCTTCTGCTGGTATTGGAGGATCGCGGCTGCTACCTGCCGGACCCGCCGGGGGTCGATGCCTTCCTGGTGACCCTGGGCGACCGGGCCCGCCGTGCCGGACTGGAGCTTCTATACCGGCTGCGCAAAGCGGGCGTAAGTTCAGACCTAGATTACCTGGGCCGAAGCCTCAAGGCCCAGATGAAGTACGCGGCCAAACTACCGGCCCGCTGGGCAGTGGTCTTGGGCGATGATGAGCTGGAGCGCGGCGTGGCGGCGCTAAAAGACCTGACCCGCGGCGCGCAGCTGGAAGTCAGCCTGGATGAGCTGGTGGAATTCCTGGCCGACCCGGAGCGAAAGGCGGAGAGAAGATGACCGACCAACTGCTTAGGAGAACCAGATACTGTGGGGAGTTGACGGCGGCCGATGTCGGCCAGATGGTGACTCTGTGCGGCTGGGTGGCCCGGCGCCGCGACCTCGGGGGGCTCATTTTCGTGGACCTGCGAGACCGAACCGGGCTGGTTCAGGTGGTGTTTGACCCGGAGACGGCCGGCGATGCCTTTGCCGTCGGCCAGCGGCTGCGCAGTGAGTATGTGGTTGCAGTACGGGGAACAGTGGCGGCGCGCCCGGAGGGTCTGGCCAACCCGGATCTGCCTACTGGGGAGATCGAGGTGCATGTGGGCCAGGCAGTGGTCTTCAGCCCCGCTAAGACACCGCCCTTCTACATCCAGGCGGAGAGCGAGGCCGATGAAACGCTGAGGTTAACCTATCGTTACCTGGACCTGCGGCGCCCCGACCTGCAGAGCAACCTGATCTTCCGCCACAGGGCAGTTAAGGCGGTGCGCGACTACTTCTCCGATCATGATTTCATTGAGGTCGAGACCCCGGTGATGACCCGCAGCACTCCCGAGGGGGCCCGCGACTATCTGGTGCCCAGCCGGGTCCAGAAAGGGCGCATGTACGCATTGCCCCAGTCGCCCCAGCTCTTCAAGCAGCTCCTAATGGTGGCCGGTTTCGACAAGTACTTCCAGATAGCCCGCTGCTTCCGCGACGAAGACCTGCGGGCCGACCGGCAGCCTGAATTCACCCAGATCGATGTGGAGCAATCCTTCGTTGACCAGGAGGATATCTACCGCTTGATGGAAGGGATGATGCAGCACCTCTTCCGGGTGGTTCTCGGGCAGGAGCTAGAACTCCCGTTTCCCCGCCTGACCTGGGACGAGGCCATGGAGCGCTACGGCAGTGACAAACCAGACCTGCGGTTCGGCCTCGAACTGGTGGATGTGAGCGATCTGGTGGCTGGCTCCGGGTTCAAGGTCTTCGCCGCAACCGTAGAGAGCGGCGGTCGGGTGAAGGGGATTTGCCTGCCGGGCGGGGCACGGCTCAGCCGCAAGCAGATTGAGGAGTATGCCGAGACAGTGAAAAACCATGGGGCAAAAGGCTTGGCCTGGATGGCCCCGGAGGCCGATGGCTCGGTGCGGTCGCCCATCGCCAAGTTCTTCAGCGAGGCCGAACTGGCCGGGCTGATCGGCCGGCTGGGCGGTAAGCCCGGTGACATGCTCTTCTTCGTCGCTGACCAGAATGATGTGGTTTCCGCCAGTCTCGGCCATCTCCGGGTCCGACTCGCCCGTGACCTGGGGCTCGTCGACGACAGCCGGCACCAACTGGTATGGGTGACTGAGTTCCCCTGGTTCGAGCGGGATGAGGAATCGGGCGAACCGGTCCCGGCGCACCATCCCTTTACCATGCCGCTCCCGGGCCACCTGGAGCTGATGCAGACCGATCCGCTGGCCGCCCGGGCCCGCGCCTATGACCTGGTGATGGACGGCTATGAGCTGGGCAGTGGCAGTGTCCGCATGTACCAGCGGGATATGCAGGAACAGGTCTTCGCGGTGATGGGGGTCGCACCCGAGCTCGCCCGGGACCGTTTCGGTTTCCTGATGGATGCTTTCGAATATGGCGCACCGCCTCACGCTGGGATTGCGCTGGGCCTCGACCGCCTGTTGATGCTGATGGTGGGGGCCGAAACTATCCGAGAGGTCATTGCCTTCCCCAAGACCACTAGTGCCGGCTGTCTGATGACCGGCGCACCAGCCCGGGTGGATCCGGGACAGGTCGCGGCATTAGGCATCAAATGGCAAGAAGCCGACAAGTGATACACTTGCACGCTCAATGGCGCTGTGCTATCATTAAGACACTAAAGCAGTATTTAGCTTGTATAATACGGCAAACGCCCTGCCGTGTGCGTGGCTGCCTCGTGATGTTTTGAGCCAACACCACGACATAGGGAGTCTGGACTCCGCCTGTGGCGCACATGCCCCCTCCGAGGGGACGTGCAAGACCGGTGGGAAGACACCCACCTGCTGATAGCAGGTTCAAAACAAGCGGTGGCCACGGCATGGTGGGGATTTTTGGTCGTTTTTTACGACTACAGGGGGTGCCAAATAAGGCATCCCTTCCCTGTTAATATGCAGGGAGAGCTGAGATGGTCGTCGAAGTCCCGTGGCAGACGAAGCATTTTAGGGGGACTGCATATGCCACAGCGGACCATTGACCTTCGAAGTGATACGGTAACGCTCCCCACTCTCGCCATGCGCCGGGCCATGGCCGAGGCCGCGGTGGGCGATGATGTTTACGGTGAAGACCCTACCGTCCAGCGGTTGGAGACTCTGGCCGCCCAACGGCTGGGCAAGGAGGCCGCTCTTTTCGTGCCCACTGGCACCATGGGGAACCAGATCGCGGTGATGACCCATACCCGGCGGGGTGATGAGATTATCCTGGAGGCTGAATCCCACATCTTCTTCTATGAGGTCGGTGGGATTGCCCTGCTCTCCGGCGTCCAGGCCCGGACCGTGGCCGGCCATCGCGGGATTCTCGACGCCGAGGCCGTGGAGCGGGCCATCCGGCCGGCCAATATCCACTTTCCCAGAACTGGCTTGCTCTGTCTGGAGAACACCCACAACCGCGGCGGCGGCACGGTAACTCCGCTGGAGACAATGAACGCTTTGGCTGAGGTGGCCAAGAGGTACTGCATCCCGGTGCATCTCGACGGTGCCCGGGTTTTCAACGCGGCCATCGCGCTCGGCATCGATGTCCGGGAGCTGGTGGCTGCCGCCGATTCGGTGATGTTCTGCCTCTCCAAGGGTTTGGCTGCTCCAGTCGGTTCCATTATCGCCGGCACCCGCCAGTTCATCAAGGAAGCGCGCCGCAGCCGGAAGGTGCTGGGCGGTGGGATGCGCCAGGTTGGGGTTTTGGCTGCCGCCGGCCTCGTGGCCCTGGAAATGGTCGACCGGCTGGCCGAAGACCATGCCAACGCCCGTCTCCTGGCCGAGCTGATCAACCAGGTGCCGGGGCTTAGCTGCGACCGGCAGTGGGTCCAGACCAACATTGTCATGGTCGATATTGACCCGAAGGTGGCGAGCGCGCCGGATCTGGTAGCCCGGATGATGGACAATGGCGTCAAGGCCAATGCCACCGGGCCGTCCCGGATTAGGCTGGTCACCCATAAAGATGTGGGCCGCGACGAGATCAGCGAGGCAGTTGAGATTATCAAACGGCTGGTGAAGCGCTAAAGCATGGATCTGTTTGAGAGCGCAAGGCGGGACCTGATGGAGCGGGAGGCGCCGCTGGCCACGCGGATGCGCCCCCGAACCCTGGACGACTTCCTGGGTCAGGAAGAGATCGTCGGCCCGGGGCGGCTCCTGCGCCGCGCCATTGAAGCCGACCGGCTCTCGTCGGCCATCCTTTGGGGTCCCACCGGCAGCGGCAAGACCACCCTGGCCAGAGTGATTGCTGAGCGGACCCAGGCCCACTTTGAACAGCTTAACGCGGTTACCTCAGGGGTGGCCGATATTCGCCGGGTGCTGGCCGAGGCCAACGACCGCCTGGGCATGCACTTACAGCGAACCATCGTTTTCATTGACGAGATCCACCGCTTTAACAAGGCCCAGCAGGATGCCCTGCTGCCGGCAGTCGAGGATGGAACGATTATCTTGATCGGGGCGACCACTGAGAACCCGTACTTCGAAGTCAATAGTGCGTTGGTTTCGCGCTCCCATCTGTTTAACCTGAAGCCCCTGGGCGACAGGGAACTGGGCATATTAATTGACCGGGCCCTGGCCGATCGTGAGCGCGGCCTCGGCCAGTATAAGGTGGGGCTGACGGCTGAGGCCAGACAGCACCTGGTCCAAATGGCCAACGGCGATGCGCGGGTCTTGCTGAACGCTTTGGAGCTAGCCGTGTTGACCACCCCGGTGAGCGACGGACGGCGCCTCATCGACCTCGGTGTGGCCGCTGAGGCAATCCAGCGCAAGGCGCTGCAGTACGATAAAAATGGCGACCAGCATTACGATGTGACCTCGGCCTTCATCAAGAGCATGCGCGGCTCCGACCCGGACGCCGCCATCTACTGGTTGGCCCGGATGATCTACGCTGGCGAGGATCCGCTCTTCATTGCCAGGCGCGTCGTGATCTGTGCCGCCGAGGATGTGGGGATGGCCGACCCCCAGGCGCTGGTGGTGGCCAACGCCGCCCTACAGGCAGTCCACGCCATCGGCCTGCCGGAGGGGCGGATTCCGCTGGCCGAGGCGGTGGTCTATGTGGCCACCGCGCCCAAGAGCAACTCGGCTTGCCTGGCCATTGAGCGGGCCCTGGCCGATGTGGAGGCCAAGAAGGTGGGCGGTGTCCCCATTCACCTGCGCGATGCCAGCTACCGGGGGGCGGCTAAGCTCGGCCACGGGGTCGGTTACCGGTACGCCCACGATTACCCCGGGCACTATGTCGACCAGCAGTACTTGCCCGAGAATCTGGAGGGCAGCCGTTATTATGAGCCCACCGAGCAGGGGGAAGAGGCGGCGATAGCCAGGAGACTGCAGCGATTGCGCGACAAGCGTGCTTGAGGAGGAGCGACCATGGGGAACACTCGCCGCCAGGTGGCCAAGGCTGCAACAGTAATAATGATCATTTCGGTGCTGGGGAAGCTCATCGGCTTTTTCAGGGAGCAAGTCATAGCCAGCCAGTTCGGGGCCACTGGGCTTACTGACGCCTACGTGGCGGCATATACAGTGCCGCAGATGCTGAGCGGCCTGATCGGAGGAACCATTGGCACAGCGTTCTTGCCGGCATTCATGAGCCTGATGGCGGGTGAGGATAGGCGTGAGGGCTGGGGGCTATTGACTGTCACCTTTCGGTTGACCCTTGTTCTGCTGGTTGCTGTCAGCTTGCTTGCCTTTGTGGCGGCACCGCCGGTTGTCTCGCTGTTGGTGCCGAACTTTGGTGCCGAGCAGAAGGCCCTGACAGTACAGATGCTGAGGATCATGTTGCCCGGCGTGGCCTTTATGGGCCTTTCCTCTTTACTCGTTTCAATGCTCAACTCTTTCAAGCAGTTCGCCGGGCCGGCCCTGGGCCCATTGGTGATGAACGTCGGCATTATCGGGTTAGCCATAACATTGGCAGACCGCTGGGGCGTCGTCGGGTTAGCGTGGGCCACACTGGGGGGTTCTGCCCTGCAGTTTGTGTTCCTCGGATGGCAAGTCAAGCGCCGACGGGTCTCCTTTAGTATAAAGGCTAGGCGTGGCCATCCTGGGCTGCGGCAGGTTCTGTTTTTGGCCGGGCCCATGGTGGTGGGAGCACTTTTTGGCCAGCTATATTTATTTGTGGATAAGGGAGTTGCCTCGGGGTTGGAAGCAGGCAGTATCGCGGCCCTCAACTATGCCCTTAAACTGACCCAGTTGCCCGTGGGTATCTTTGTAATGGCTCTGGCTACCGCCATCTACCCAACCCTGGCGGAGTACGCCGGCCAGAATGACCGGGCTGGTGTGGCCAAGGCCGTAGGCTCAGGGGTGAGGCTGCTGTCGCTGGTGATGGTGCCAGCGGCCGTTGGCCTGATTGTGCTCCGGGTGCCCATTGTCCGCCTGGCCTTTGAGCGGGGCAGCTTCGATGGGCAGGCTACGTTGCAGACGGCCACCGCCTTGGCTTATTACGCCATCGGGTTGCTGGGGGTATCGAACCTGCCGGTGTTAGCCCGGGCGTTTTACTCGCTGCAGGATTCGGTGACTCCGGTAAAGGTGGGTATCGCAACAGCGTTATGTAATATCCTGCTAGATGTGCTACTGGTCAAGCCTTTGGGGCACGGCGGGTTGGCCCTGGCCAACTCCTTGGCGCAACTGGGCAGCATGTGTCTGCTGATCTGGCTGCTCAGGCAGAAGACAAGCCATAGTTTGGGCTGCGCCGGGGCACTGGGCAAGATCCTCGCAGCCTCGGGTGTGATGGGCCTGGCGGTCTATTTCGCTCACCCGGTGCTGAGCAGGTTTGGGCAGATTGTCGCGTTGGGTGGAGCGGTGGCGCTGGGGCTGGTTGTTTACCTGGCAGTCATATCGCTCCTCGGGGTGGAAGAGTTGGACAAGCTTATGGCCGTGGCCAAAAGGCGCCTGGGGCTGAGGTTCAAAGAGCAGATGAAAGTGGCATAACATCCATCGGTAGTTTGACTTGCATCCAATAGGTCCCCTATGTCCGTTCAGATGACGTGGTCGTTCTGAACGTTCGACGAGATCTATTCTCTTTTTTTGCCTCGTGCCGGCTGGACACCAAACCTAGACCCGCTGTAGCAGGCATGTTAACATAATAACAAGAGCACACGCAGGCTAGGAGGTGACAGCCGATGCCGATACCGTCCATCTCTTGGGTGGTGGCCGTGGTCCTGCTCTCCCTTGTGCTCCCGCCGCCGGGACCGGTCGATTTCTCCCAGAACTGGCTAGCACCTCTGGAACTGGCGGCGACCATCGTTCCGCCGCTGCAGCCTGGGGCACGCTCCTTTCAGCGCCTGGTGGAACTGGGACGGCCGGGGATTAACTTGGAGCGCCCGAGAGTCCTGGGTTACTATGCCGAGGATTACCCGGGCGATTATCGCGCCCTGGCTTCGGTCATCGGCAACCGTTCCCACCTCGACTATATCGGGACTTTCCAGTACCACATCAACGGCCAGGGTCAGCTGGATGGCCAGAACTTACTGGCCTTTGACCTCTACCGTCGCCAGGCCGGGATTCCCACTCTGGCCCTGATTCATAACTTCTCCCGCGGCGGGTTTGACGCCGAGTCGGCGCGCGAGCTGCTCTCCGACGCGGCCAACCGGGAGCGGGCCATTGCCGCCATTGGCCGGTTGGTTGAGCGTCTGGACTACGCCGGGGTCATCATTGACCTGGAGGCGGTCCCCCCCGACCAGCGGGAGAACCTGACTGCCTTCATTGCCGCCCTCAGGGAGACTCTTGCTCCCAACGGCAAGCTCCTGGCCATGGCCGTCCCGGCCAAGACCCGCGACAACCGGGAAAGCAAGTGGAGCGGTGCCTTCGACTACCAGGCTCTGGGACGCTACGTGGATATTATGCAACTAATGACTTATGACGAACACTGGATTGATGGCGGACCAGGTCCCATCGCCAGCAACGAATGGGTGGTCAAGGTGCTGAACTACGCCACCCGCCTGGTTCCGCGGGAGCGCATCTATCTGGGGATCGCCGGCTACGCCTATGTCTGGCCCGAGGGCCAGCGGGGCTTCGGCTGGAGTGCCGTGAAAGCCATCAGCTACGCCCGGGACAATGGGCTGGAAGTGGTGCGGCCACCTCACTCGCCCACGCCCCGCTACTGGTTCGAGAAAGACGGCCGCCGCCATGAGGTGCACTACGAGGACGGTGAGTCGGCCCGTCTGAAGCTGCGCCTGGCCCGCCTCTACGGCCTGGGCGGTGTAGCTCTCTGGCGGCTGGGTCTCGAGGATCGAACCTTCTGGGAGGCGGTCAATACAGAGCTGGGCCTTTCCGGACGGTAACCGCCGGAAAGGTTTGTTTGTCGATACTAGCAGGAGTCGCGGCTGATGGGCTGAATATGAGAAGGGACAATCCGAGGAGGGAAATCGGTGATGCGACGCTACAGACTACCATTCTTCCTGCTATTGATCGGAACGGCTCTGGCCCTATCAGCCTGCAGCAGCGACCTAACTCGCGGGAAGACAGCGCTGGAAACACTGAACGGAGTCGTTAATGCCCTCAGGGAAACGGGCAGTTATGAGTATGTCACTACGATCCAGCACTCGGTGAACCAGGATGCCCCTACCACCATTCTGAGCCTGTCGGGGAGCCAGCTCTTTGACTCGGAAGAAATCGCGGTCAGCGGTTACAGCATTGGCAATAACAAGGCCAAGGAGATCCGGGTCTACCTGGTCAGCAATACACTATATGTCTATGACGATGCCCAACGGACGTGGACCCGCTATGATAACCAGCAGGGCGTGACCGCTCTCGGGATTCCCTCACCGGCCCAGGCCATCAAGAGCCTGACTGAAGTGAGCGAGGCCGAGTACATTGAGTCTCCGTACCGGGAGATCGCCGTCATCGTCGGGAAGATTGACAGCACCAAGATTGGGGCACTGGGTGCCTTTGTCCCCGGTCTCGGGCAGCAGGGCGGAAAGATCCAGTTCCAGGCGGTGGTGGACCGGCGCACTTTGCGCGTGAGCACCCTGGCCTTCCACTTGATGGCCGAGGTGAAGTCCGGCGAGGCGACCGTGGGCAGCCTTGGCCTGATCCTCAAGTTCCGGCTGGAGAACTTCGGCCAGGCCGAGGTCAGTGTGCCCGACAGTGTTAAGCAGCAGGCACGGGCAGCGGGTTCGTGATGACCTCAGGTTGATGGATAAACGAAGGCGGGCCGAGGGCCCGCCCTTTTCGCGGAAACGATTGCTGCGCCGTTGACCAAGCGCAATTCCGTGTGATACACTAGGAATTGTGAAAACCAACCTTTTTGGTCGGACTTAGGGGGGATCAGATGCGTCTTTCAACTCGGGCCCGTTATGGGGTGCGCGCCATGTTCGACTTGGCTTATTTCGGCCAGGGCGAGCCCATTGCCCTGAAAACCATTGCCGAGCGACAGGGGATTTCCGACAACTACCTCGAGCAGCTGATAGCCCCACTTCGCAAGGCCGGACTGGTCAACAGCGTGCGCGGCGCCCAGGGTGGGTATACTCTGGGACACCCGCCAGAGGATATTAGTGTCGGCGACATCCTGCGCGTCCTCGAGGGGCCGACGCTGCCGGTGGAGTGTCTGATAGAAGAGGGCGAGGAACAGGGCGAGCATTGCGCCAATGCCGATAACTGTATCACCCGGCGCATCTGGTCGGCCCTACGGGATAGCATCGACCGCGTACTAGACTCCATGACCTTGGCTGACCTCTGCGAGGAGGCCGATAACCCCACTTGCTGCCGGTTAGCCGGTAGCGGCAAAGGAGAGAACGAACGGTGAGAAGAGTCTACCTCGACCATTCGGCTACTACCCCGGTGGACCCTCGGGTGCTGGAGAAGATGGTTAAGTTCTTCAGTGATTCCTTCGGCAATGCCTCCAGTGTCCATAGTTTCGGACGGGAGGCCAAGAAGGCCATGGAGGAGGCGCGTGAACAGGTAGCGGCGCTAATCGGCGCCAGCCCGCGTGAGGTCTTCTTCACCAGTGGTGGGACTGAGGCCGACAACCTGGCCCTCAAGGGCGTGGCCGATGCCCTGAAGGTCAAGGGGAGACATATCATCACCTCGGCGGTGGAGCATCACGCCATTCTGCACACCTGCGAGGATCTGGAGAAGCACGGTTTCCGGGTGACCTACCTGCCCGTTGATAGGCATGGCCTGGTCCACCCGGAGCAGGTGCGGGAGGCCATCTCCGGTGATACCATCCTGGTTACGGTCATGCATGCCAACAACGAGGTTGGCACCATCCAGCCCATCGGCGAGATAGCAGCGGCCTGTCGCGAGCGTGGGGTTTACCTCCATACTGACGCCGTGCAGAGTGCCGGGAAGATCCCGGTGGATGTGAACCAACTAGGGGTCGACCTGCTGACCATGTCCAGCCACAAGCTGTACGGACCAAAGGGAGTGGGAGCCCTTTACATCCGCCGGGGAACCAAGATCAACTCGGAGATGAAGGGTGGAGGTCACGAACGGGGGATGCGGGCTGGCACTGAGAATGTCTCGGGGATCGTCGGGTTTGGAGCAGCCGCTGCCTTGGTCAGGGAGGATCTCCCCCAGGAGATGGCCCGCCTCACCGGGCTGCGTGACCGACTGATCCAGGGGATTATGAGCCGGATCGACCAGGTGACCCTCAACGGCCATCCCACACGAAGGCTGCCGCATAATGCCAATTTCAGCTTCCGGTATATTGAGGGCGAGGCCATGCTGCTCAACCTGGATATGAAGGGGGTCGCTGCCTCTTCCGGCTCAGCCTGTACCGCAGGGTCGCTGCAGCCCTCCCATGTCCTACTGGCCATGGGGCTGTCGCACGAGGTGGCCCATGGTTCCCTGCGCCTGACCCTCGGAAGGATCAACACGGAGGAAGACATAGACTATGTGATTGAGGTCCTGCCGGAGATCGTGGAGCGACTGCGCTCCATGTCACCTCTGGCCAGGGCGAGGGAGGAGAAGCTTGATGTATAACGAGAAGGTGATGGAGCATTTCTTTAACCCCCGCAATGTGGGCGAACTGGAGAACCCGGATGGTGTCGGCCAGGTCGGTAATCCTACCTGCGGCGATATCATGCGCATTACTCTGCGCATCGTCGACGACCGGATCGAGGATGTGAAGTTTAAGACCTTCGGCTGCGGTGCGGCCATCGCCACCAGCTCGATGGTGACCGAACTAGTCAAGGGCAAGACCATTGATGAGGCTTTCGAGATCACCAACAACCGGGTAGCTGAGGAACTGGGCGGTCTGCCCCCGGCCAAGATGCACTGCTCCAACCTGGCGGCTGATGCCCTGCACGCCGCCATCGAGGACTACCTCAAGAAGCAGGGCCGGATGGCCCCTGACGCGCCGAGCCGGGTCAGTCCCCACCATGACCATCACGGGGCGAACGGGGAGGACAACCAGTAGCGGAGGTGGAAGCCGGTGCCGGCAGAGCGGATAGTGGTGGCCATGAGTGGTGGGGTCGATAGCTCTCTCGCTGCCTACTTGCTGAAAGAGGCTGGGTACGAGGTCATCGGTATCACTATGCAGATCTGGCCGAATAACGCTCCTGCCAGTCACGAAGGAGGCTGCTGCTCGCTGGCGGCAGTAAGCGATGCCCGTCGCGTCGCCGACCAGCTGGACATCGCCTATTATGTCCTGAACATGCAGGAAGCCTTCGAGCACTCGGTTATTAGGTACTTCGTAGATGAATACCGGCGGGGACGCACCCCTAACCCCTGTATTGCCTGTAACCGTTATCTTAAGTTCGATTTACTGATCCGCAAGGCTCTGGCCCTGGAGGCAGAGGCAGTGGCCACCGGACACTATGCCCGGATCCGCCGGGATGAGTCTGGCCGGTACCAACTGTTGCGGGCGGTGGATGAGAGCAAAGACCAGAGCTACGCCCTTTACCCGCTCACCCAGGAACAGCTGGCCCGGATCCGGTTTCCCCTGGGAGACTACCGCAAGAGCGAGATACGCAAACTGGCCGCCCGTCTGGGACTGGCCACCGCTGGCAAGCCCGAGAGCCAGGAAATCTGTTTCATCCATGATAACGACTATCGCCGGTACCTGCGGCAAGAGGCCGGTCTGCCCGACCGGCCGGGCCCTATCGAAGACCGCCGGGGCCGACGGCTGGGGACACACCGGGGGATCGAGTTCTACACCATCGGCCAGCGCCGCGGTTTGGGTCTGGCTCATCCCGAGCCCCTCTATGTTATTGACATCATCCCGGAGCGCAACGCCGTCGTGGTGGGGACGGCTGACGAGACCCTGGCGGCTGGCCTGGAAGTGGGCGAGGTCAATTATGTCTCGGTGCCGCGGCCGTGGGCGCCTACCCAGTGCCAGGCCAAGATCCGCTACGGTGCTCCGCCCGTTGACTGCCTCCTGCAGCCCATCGGCGAGGGTGCCCGGGTCGAGTTCGGCGAGCCGCAGCGGGCGGTGACCCCGGGCCAGGCCGTAGTGTTCTACCAGGGTGACCTGGTTCTGGCTGGAGGGACCATCGAACGGGCTCTTCATTAAATGTTCCGCAATCACACGCACTCCGCCTGAGACCGGCGGGGTGCATTTTTCGCGCCCGGCGTGAGCATGCTAGTACAGTATAGAGGTGTTACTATGCGCAGGCGCCGCGAGGTCCTCGGTTTGCCCGTCATTGACTTGGCCAACGGTCGGCGTGTCGGAGATTTGGAAGAGCTGTACATTGACTTGCAGAGCCAAGCCGTTGTCGGGTTCCTGGTGACTCAGGGCAGGTGGCTGGTTCGACGTTATCTCCTGAAGGCAGACGATGTGGTGGCGGTAGGGCCTGACGCGGCGACCATTGAGGATCGGGAAGTCTTGGTCCCCTTCAGCCGGGTAGCCCGTACCCCCTTTACCTATGAAAAGCAGTTGGTAGGGAAGCGGGTACTGTCGCCCCACGGTGAGGACCTGGGGACCATCGCCGATGTATTCCTGGATGACCACGAGCTCAAGGTCACTGCCTATGAGATATCGGGTGGGCTTTTGGCCGACTTGCTGGATGGCAAGACAGTGCTGGCCGCGGTACCAGTGGTCATCGGTAAGGATGCGGTGGTCATCACTGACCAATAAGCTAGAACCGGGAGGATAGAACCAATGATCGCCAGGTGTCCTAACTGCGGGAGCCGCACCATTGGTCGGGTGGGCACCGCCCAATACTACTGTTGGGACTGCTGTATTGAGTTCGTGGAAGACCGGGCCGGGCAAAGGATGTTCCGGATCGAGGAAGACGGCAGCGTGGTGGAACTAGCGGGCGAGGAGGTGAGGGGATGAGGAATGGCTTCTGGAGAGGTGTGATTGCCGGAAGCCTGATCGGGACGGCTCTAGGCATGTTGGTAGTCCCCCATCTGGCGACCGAGACAAGAGACCGGCTGTTCCAGACGAGCAAGCGGTGGAAGGTGGAGGCAGGCCGGGCGATGAAACGGGGCGCCCGGGAGGTAGCTGAGGCAGTAGACAAGCTATAGGAGGTCCGGCGAGCGCCCAGGCGTTCGCCGCTTTCATTTTTACCTGGCGCGTGTTACCATAGGAAAGAACGGCGATCTGTGTCGATACAATGCAAATGAGGGGAGGCACGGCCCTTTGGGAGGACTGCATCTGAGCCGGCGGACCATCCGCAGTGCAATGCTGCTAGCCTTTGGCGCGGTAGTTGTCTATTTCCTGTGGACTGTGCGGCAGGTTCTTCCGCCGTTTGTCTTCGCCTTTGCCCTGGCCTATCTGCTGGCTCCTCTGGTGGAGTTTCTGGAGGGTCATAAGGTCCCCCGGCTTCTGGCGATCCTCATGGTCTACTCGGTGCTGATCGGCCTCATCGTAGTGGGTCTGCTCTATCTCGTACCGGCTGTCATTACCGAACTGAATAAGCTGGCCGAGAACCTGCCGGCCTACACCCGACAGGTGCAGCAGATCCTGGCACAGCTCCAGGCCAACTACTCGGAGACAGTACTCCCTCAGAGCATTCGTGAGGTTATTGACCGCACGGTGGCCAATATCCAGACCGGCCTCCTAAGACTGATTGAGACTACGGTAACCGGGCTTCTGAATCTGGTCTCGGGGATGGTGAGTGCCATCATCGCGCCTATTCTGGCCTTCTACTTCCTGCGTGACTGGGAAAAGATGAAGCGGGGGATGGTCCGGGTTCTGCCCAGTACCTCCAGGAGCGAGGGGCGGGGGATCCTCGCCGAGATGGATGAGGTGATCGGCGCTTACCTGCGCAGCCAGCTAGTGGTGGCCAGTATTGTCGGTGTCCTCTCCGGCCTCTGGGTGGCGATTCTCGGGCTTCGCTTTGCCACCATCTTTGGCATCATCGCCGGGGTAACCAACATCATCCCCTACTTCGGGCCCATCATCGGGGCACTTCCGCCCACCGTTTTCGCACTGATTACTGCACCCTGCCTCACCTGGAAGGTTGTACTGGGCTTCTTTGTCATCCAGCAGCTGGAGTCCAATGTAATTGGTCCGAAGATCGTTGGTGATACAGTAGGGCTGCATCCCCTGGTCGTCATTTTTGCACTGCTATCGGGAGCCTTCCTTTTCGGCTTCTGGGGAATGGTAGTAGCGGTTCCGGTGGCAGCCATCATCCGGGTTCTTCTTGGCTATATCGGCAGGAAGTGGACAGAAGGTTGAGCACTAAGACAACACCCCTTCGGCAAGACTAGACGAAGGGGTGAGAAAATGGCTCCGCGTCGACGCCGCCCGGAAGTACCCCAGGCCGATGATGAGCTTGATGACCTCAAGTACGAGGTCGCCGAAGAGCTTCATCTCGATGACGATATCGAGGAACGGGGCTGGGGGAACATGACCACTCGTGAGGTGGGCAAGATCGGCGGTAATATGGTCAAGAAGATGGTCAACTTCGCCGAACGGGAGATGGACCGGCGGGGCGGCCGCATTGGTCGCGAGCGCCGGCCTACTGAACCGAGAGACCAATAGACTAAGAGAATAAAACAATGAGGGAGGGCGAGCATCCGGCTCGCCCTCCCTCATTGAGGCCTTACTTGCTCTCTTCGCAGCAGCACTTGCCCTTCTTGTGGTCCTTCTTCTCCCCGTGTTTCTCGACACAGTGCTGAGTGTCGTGCTCCTTGCCGCAGCAGTCCTTAGCATGCTCGGGCTGGCGGCAGTCGGCTTTCTCTTTGCACATTAGCGTTTACCCTCCCTTCTGCTAATCGTTGGCTTCCAGGGATGGCAGCTCCCGTTCAGCCGGGGTAACCAATCGGTCGATGAGAGTGGCCATCAAAACGATGGCCGGCACATTAATAGCCATACGGGTCAAAGCGAAGGCCGACCCGAGGTTGGCTAGCTCAAAGAGGACCAGTGGCAGCTTCAGGGTGGACCAGGCGCCGATAAAGACCAGGATATTCCGGTAACTGGCCCCTTTCCTGCTCATCACGGCAGCAATGGGGAAGGCGGCGTAGAGGGGTCCGGCGGCCGCTGCACCCAGAAGCAGGCTTAGGAGAGTGCCCCGCCAGGTCGAGGCAGTGCCGAGTAGGCGGATAACGGTCTCCCGCGGTACCCATACATCGAGCAGGCCGAGGAGGAGGAAGACCGGTGGTAGGATGGAGGCCATCTCCAGCAGGCTGGAGCCGGTCAAACGAAAGACAGTCCGGCCAGTATCTGGAGCCATGGCCAGGATGACCAGGTCTATGGCGACGAGGAGTGCGACCGGCAGGAAGCGGCGCAGCTTCATCTGATCACCGCCCCGACCACTGCCGCGACCACTGCGGCGGCCCCGAAAGAGTACAGATAGGCCAGTCCGTTGCGCAACAGAGTTGCCCGGCGCCCGAAATACTTCATCTCCATGGGGGCAGTGACTACGCCGACCATCATCAGTGTGGAGAGGAAGACCGCGATCTGAGCTACCCCGGCTCCCCGCTGCAGCAGGCTAGCCGCCAACGGAAAGGCCACGAAGCCGGGGATGAGGGTCACTGCACCGATCAGTGAGGTGAGAACCATCCCGACCCAGCCCGATCCAGCTCCCATCAGACGGGCGATGAACTCCGGCGACAGGAGAGCCAGCACCAGCCCGACCAGGAGGACCACTATGGCGAGGGCCGGCAGGATTCCACCGAACGATTTGGCAGCGCGTTGCAGGGCGGCACGGGTCTTATCCCGGTCCTGCTGCCACGAGATCGCCAACCCGAGCAAGGCGGCGATGTAGAGGAGAGCGGTAGTCACTGGCGGTCTCCTCCTGACGAGTGGTAGTGGCTGAAGAAGAGGTCCAGGCGCTCCTGGACAGTCTTCAGATGGTCAGCCCAGGTATCGAGGTAAGCAATGCCCTCGTCGGTGGTGGTGTAAAGGCGCCGGGCCGGACCAGAGGTCCCGGTCTCCCAGTCGGAGGTGACGAACCCTTCGGTCTCCAGGCGACGCAGTGCCCGGTAAACCGCGCCGGGATCAATGGTTTCCCGGAATCCCACCGTCGGGAGGTTGGCCATGAGTTCATAGCCGTGGGACGGTTTCTCCCGTAGCAGGAGCAGGAGGCACGGCTGGATGAAATGCCGCATGCGGGTCTCGGGGCAGCTGCAGTGCTGTTCGCGGCAGCCGTCATCGGAACACACGTGCCCATCTCCTCTCACCTATATGTGTAATACATCTAGATGAATTATAACCAATAGCGGAATCGATGGCAAGGACCAAATCGGGGACTAACGGTAGTTTCACGAGATATCAATTGACCCGCTAACAGGAGGCCGGCCCATAGAGTCGAAAAGGTGAGAAGCGGTACCGGGCCCCGGCGCTGGCGGAAATGCTAAGAGCGGGCCACTAGAGAGGGGAGACAGCTCCATGCAGATAGACCTGAAAGCACTAATGGCAGAACCATATGTCCTGATGTTTGCTGCTGTTTTCACTGGTCTGGTTCTCGGCCGGCTGCGCATTGGCCAGTTCATCTTCGGCCTGTCGGGGACTATGTTCACCGGGCTGGGTATAGGCTGGTGGATCTACCACCGGTACGCTGCCCCATTTGCTTCTCTTTACGCCGCCAACCCGGCCGACCCCGATATACCCCCGGCGGCGCTGCAGATCCTTAGGGGAGGCGTAGTCGGGAAAGAGTTCTTCACCATCTTCCTGATCCTGTTTGTCGCCAGTGTAGGGCTTTTGGCCGCCCGGGAGCTGGGCGTGGTCATCCGCCGCTTCGGCCTCAAGTTCGTCATTCTTGGGGTGGTAGTCACTCTGACCGGGGCGGCCGCCGTCTACGCCATGGTGCGGCTCTTCCCCGGGCAGAATCCCTTCGCTGTAGCCGGCGTCTATACTGGGGCTTTGACTAGCTCGCCGGGACTGGGTGCGGCCATCGAGGCTACGTCCCGCTTCGGCAAAGAGGCCCAGGCCATGGTGGGAGCCGGCTACGCCATCACCTATCCCTTTGGGGTGCTCATTGTCATTCTGGGGATCCAGTTCCTCCCGCGCCTCTTTGGCATCGATATCGAGGCAGAGAAACGGGCTTACGCTGCCGAGATGCAGCTTCACCGCTTGGCCGGGCCGGTGGCCGCGACCGGCGAGGGCTTCGACCTTGCAGCCCTGGCCGTCATCGGCATTCTTGGTTACCTGCTAGGCTCGATCACGGTTAATCTTGGCCCGCTAGGCCGGTTCGGCCTAGGTTCTACCGGCGGGATCCTCTTGACCGCCCTCTTCCTGGGCTATCTGGGACGGATCGGCCCCCTGAACTTCCGGATGGAGCCCCGCATCCTGGCGGCGATCCGCGATGTTGCCCTGGTTTTCTTCCTGGCGGTCACCGGTCTGCGCTACGGGTTTAAGGTCATTGATGCCCTGGTGGGTGGCGGTGGGTATCTGGTACTGGTGGCCCTGGTGGCCGGAACCCTGGCCATGTTGGTGGGCTTCGCCGTGGGGCGCTGGTGGTTCCGGATCAACTGGGTCTTGCTGGCCGGGGCGCTCTGTGGCGGGATGACCAGCACCCCCGGGCTGGGAGCGGCCATCGATGCTGTCGGCAGCGATGGCCCGGCCGCCGGGTACGGTGCCACCTACCCGTCGGCCCTCCTGGGGATGGTGCTCTTCACGGTCCTCCTCTACAGCCTCCCTCTGTAGTATGAGTAAAGTATAGTTGGGTAATTGAGGACAAAAACAAGGACGAGAACCACCTTCTCCCGAAGTGAATGGTTGCTGAGACCGTCACAAAGGAGGTCGGTGCTCTCGTCGCTGGGGGTCCAGGTACCATTTCTAAGGCTTGGGGAGCGGGTGAGAGGGATGACGAGGCTGCCCGTGATGAGCCAGACGGGAAACGCCAGGTGCCGGTGTTGTTCGTAGAAGCAGATGCCTGGTCGCCTTCTGGGAAGAGGCGAGCAGGAAGCTCTACAGCATCTACGGCATCGATGAGAAGACCTGGGCAGTGATTAACGGTGACCGGGCTGGTTGGATTCGTGAGGGAGTGAAGTACTTTCCCCGGGCGATC